>CAZPVG010000005.1:0-107834 GCA_964589945.1 uncultured bacterium | reverse complement strand
CCCACACTCTCCGCCGCACAATCTTCCCGTCGAGGGACGCCGTCCCACCGGAGGTCACGGGGATCCTGTCGACGCCGGGCGATCCCGGGTGGCCCGGGCCGGGCATGACGCCGGTTCCTCCACGCGCATTTCCGATCCCGGATCCGAGCAGCACGCCAGGCTTCCCGAAGTCTTGACCCCGCACGGGTCGCGCTGGAGCATGCTCCGTGCAGCCGGACGCACGCGGCCATCTTCACGAGGAGGTGTTCCATGGGCAGCAGGATCCTGATGCTGGTCGGCGACTACGCCGAGGACTACGAGGTCATGGTTCCCTTCCAGGCGCTGCTGGCCGTGGGCCACATGGTCCACGCGGTGTGCCCGGGACGGAAGCAGGGCGAGAAGATCCGTACCGCCATCCACGACTTCGAGGGCGACCAGACGTACAGCGAGAAGCGCGGGCACGATTTCGCGCTCAACGCGACCTTCGCCGACGTGAAGGCGACCGACTACGACGCGCTCGTGATCGCCGGCGGGCGCGCGCCCGAGTACCTGCGCCTCGACGCCGAGGTGCTCGACGTCGTGCGGCACTTCTTCAAGGCGGACAAGCCGGTCGCGGCCATCTGCCACGGCCCGCAGGTCCTCTCGGCGGCGGGTGTCCTGAAGGGCCGCCGCGTCTCCGCCTACCCGGCCGTCGGACCCGAGGTGACGCTCGCCGGCGGCGAGTACGCCGACATCCCGATCGACCAGGCCGTGGTGGACGGCCGGCTGGTCACCGCGCCCGCGTGGCCCGCGCACCCGGCCTGGATCGCGCGGTTCCTCGAGGTCCTCGGAACCCGCGTGACGCACGAGCAGCCGGCGCCCGCCGGCCGCTAGGCAGCGAGCCGATCGAAGCTGCGCCCGCCCGCGGCATTGCCGCAGGCGGGCGTCCGCTTCCCGGGGCTCGGGCCGACTTCCCGGGCCTACCCTTCGATCTTGTAGATCTCCCGCCGGCCTCCCTCCACGAGGTCGTGGTAGCCCTTCATGATGTCCTCCATCGCCTTCATGTCCTCGGGGTTCATCCCCTTGCCGTTCACCATGTCGTCCATGGCCTGCAGGCTCGGCGCCTCCATCTCCATCACGAGCGTCCAGTAGCGCTCGGCGGACACGTCCGTCAGGACGCGCATCCCACCCATCCCCGACTTCTCCATGAGCTTCTTCATCGCCAGGGCCTTCTCCGTGAAGGCGCGGACCTTGCCGGGCTTGCAGAACATGATGTCGCGGACGAGCAGCATGAGGGACCTCCGGGTGCGTGGAAACGGATCGAACGGCGTCGAGCGCCTCGCGGGCGGTTCGCGTTCCGGCCGGCGGATGCGGCCCCCACCGGTCCGGCGACGCGGGATGGATCGCCCGCCGGAGCGCGCATCGTAGGCGCCGGGGCCGCCGCGGAACAGGATTTCCGGACGGCCGCGACCGCGACGACGGGTTTGGCCGGCGACGGGGGCGGTGAATAGAATGCCGGCGCGACATCCCCGCCGACTCCATCCCAGCGAGGAAACCATGAGCCTGTCCGCGACGTTCCTGCCCGAGTTCGACCAGGAGATGGCCGTCACCCGGCGGCTCCTCGAGCGTGTGCCCGGCGAGAAGGGCGACTGGAAGCCGCACGAGAAGTCCTTCAGCCTCGGCCACCTCGCCCAGCTCGTCTCCTGGATGCCGGGCTGGATCACTCAGGCGATGCGCGAAACCCGCCTGGATCTCACCGGGGCGCCCAAGTATTCGCTCGAGAAGACCGAGACGCTGCTCGCGGAGTTCGACCGAAACGTGAAGTCGGCGCGCGAAACGCTGGCCGGGGCGTCCGATGCGGACTTCCTGGTGGAGTGGTCGCTGGCCGCGGGCGAGCGCGTCTTCTTCACGATGCCGCGCGTCGGCGTGGTGCGCCAGACGATCAACCACCTCATCCACCACCGCGGGCAACTGACCGTCTACCTGCGGATGGTGGACGTGCCCATCCCTTCGATCTACGGGCCCACCGCCGACGAAAAGTGGTAGGCGCGGGAAGAGCAGGTGGCGGTGCAGGCGGGCCGGCCATGGTCCGCCCGCGCCGGGGCGCCGGAGATCAGAATCTCACGACGACGCCGGCGGAGGTCGTCCAGAGGCGCGAGTCGTCGGCCTCGCGCGCGACGACGTCGAGCGGGTCGTGCAGCGTCACGCGCCCACCCTCGAGCGCGACGGTTCCCGGCCCCCCGAAGTCCAGGTCGAGCGCCGCGCCCGCATACTCGTTCCACCAGGGCGACCGCGCCCGCGCGCCGGTCTCGGCCACGACGGGGCCGCCGAACGGCGCGACGCCACCCTCCCCTGCGAGCGTCGCCGTCAGGTCGCCGACGTGGAGCCGCAGACGGAGAGACGGACCGGTGGTGGTCCGTGGCGCCGCTGTCTCGATCCCGGGCATCGGGATCGCACCGCTCGAGTCGGTGCGGACGAGGATCCCGGCCGGCCTCGCCGTCTGCGCGGGCCCCGCCTCGCACGTTCCCGGGACCGCGCAGGCGAGGGAGAGGACCGCTGCCAGCGCGAGCACGGTCGGCGCCCGGCCCGTGAGGATCGTCGCCGGAAGGTCGCGGATCGGCTTCATGTCACTTCTTCCCCATCACGGGGCCGACGAGCGCCGCAAGCTCGCTCGCGCTCGCGAGCCGGCCCGCGTGCGTGAAATGAATGACCCCGTCCGGGTCGAGGATCACGATCCCCGGCCGAATCGAGTCATCCGCCTCACTGTACATGCCCCAGAGGCGCGACACCTCGCGTGTCGGGTCGGAGAAGAGGGTGAATCCGAGGTGATGCCGCTCGGCGAACACCGCCAGCTCGTCCCAGCCGGCGGCGGAGACACCGACGAGCTTCGCGCCGAGATGGCCGAGCGCGGCGGCCTGACCCGCGAGGGGAACGAGGTCCTTCGGGTTCTCGGCGAACACGAAGACCCGCCAGCTTCCGCGCAGCTTCGCGAGGTCCGCCCACCTGCCGTCCGTGTCCTCGAGGCTCGTGTCGGGGGCCTTCTCGCCGACCACGATCGCGTCGGTCTCGTCAGCGCCCACCGGCCTCAGGTCGATCGGCATCCGCGACTGGTGGGTCGGGGGACGGTCTTCGGGGGATTTCGGGGATTCGGCGTCGGGGGACTGCGCCCGCGCACCCGTCGCCGCGAGCGCCAGCCCGAGGGTCAGCACCAGCAGCGCCACACCACTCGTTCGCTTCATCGCGTCACCTTCTCCTTCCCGGGCCGGCGGCGGTACCGCCGGCTCGACGGTCGTTCTCTGAAAGGAATCGGCATCCGCCCGGGAGCGGTACGGCGAGCGGGCGCCCGCGGCGGCGCCCCATCAACGTCGGCCACCATGGCCCGTCCGCCCGGGGCCGGCGCGGTGCGCGTGGGCCATGTCGTCGCGATCGAACCTTCGCCAGACGTGCGTGTGGGGTGCGTACCAGTACGGAGGCCCGTACCAGCCGAAATCGAAGCCCGCGTACCACGGGGAACGGTAGAAGAGCCAGGGGTCCGCCCACGCGTCGTAGGGGACCACCACCGCCCGGTGCGCGTCCTCGGTTCGAACCATTGCCATGATCACCTTGTTCGACACACCCGCCGCGCGGAGCTTCTGGAAGTCCTTCGCGTCCAGGTGGAACGTCGTGCCGCTGTGCTGGACCCTCGCAACGATGAGCGAGTCCGGAACGCCGTCCCGGCTCATCGTCATGACGTCCTTGAGGCCGAACGCCCAGGCGCTCGGCGCAATCAGGCAGGACATCAGCAGTCCCGCCGCCGCGACCATGAGAATGCGTTTCATGGTCATCCTCGCTCGTCTCGCCTCGCTGACGGCCCCGAAGCCGCCCGAGACCGCGGCCTGACCGGAATCTCGTGCTGCGACTATCGAACCGCGGCTGGCGCCGGTGCGACCGGCGACGCGTCCTGCTGCCTCACTCCTTTCGGCGCGTGCGCGCCCGTAGCCGTGCCCGGGGCGCGTGGGTCCCTGCCGTCCGCCTCCGGATCCGCGACTTCATGCGTCCGCGGCAGTTGCGACACTGCTTGAGATGCGCCGTCCGAGTGGCGGAGCGTCAGCGAGCTGGCAGGATTCCGTCCACGATTTCCCCGGTTCCGCCAGGATTCACTCGGACGTTGAAACCGCCCCGCGCCCGGGGCCAACATGGGCGCCGGCGCGGTCCCCCACCGCCGGACCCATCCGGCGCCCCGTTCGTCCGTCCTCCGGGGAGGTGACCATGGCACGAGTCTCGGATGTCCTGCAGGGCAAGGGCAGCGTGGTTCACCAGGTGGCCCCGGGCACGTCGGCCTTCGCGGCCGTCGCGGTCATGGTGGGCAACGGAGTCGGCTCGCTGCTCGTCACCGAGGGCGGGCAGGTGACCGGCATCTTCACGGAGCGCGACTACCTCCGGCGGGTGCTCCTGCGGGACCTCGACGGTCACGCGACGCCGGTCGGCGAGGTGATGACTCGGGAGCTCTTCGTGGTCCAGCCCGGCCGCGACCTCGTGGACTGCATGGCGATCATGACGAAGCACCGCATCCGCCACCTGCCCGTGGTGGAAGACGGACGACTGGCCGGGGTGCTCTCGATCGGGGACATCGTCAAGCACCTCTCGAGGGAGCGCGAGGTCGAGATCCGCCACCTGACCGAGTACATCACCGGCAGCTCGCTCGGCTGAACGCGACGGGCCGGCCTCCCGGGAGGCCGGCCCGATCCGCGCGGGGTGCGTCACTTCTTCTTCGGCAGCTGCGAGAGCAGGACTTCGACGGCCTTCTCGATCTGCTGGTCGCGGCCCTCCGCCACGAGCGCCGGGTCGGGCTCGACCATGTAGTCCGGGTCGAGCTGCTTGTTCTCCATGACGTCGCCCTGCATGTCGATGAGCGAGACCTCGGGGATGCCGAAGACCAGGCTGCGGTCCTGGAGGCGCTCCCACCAGACGGACGTGCAGGTCCCGGGTACGGGCATGCCGACGGTCTTGCCGATGCCGAGCTGCGTGTAGGCCATCGGGAAGCAGTGCGCGTCGGAGTAGTTGCCCTCGCTCATCACGACGATGGAGGGCTTCGTCCAGCGGTTCGACGGTTCGCTGCCGATCTGCCGGCCGCGGGGGGCGTTCCGCGCGTACTGTTTGCCCGTCAGGAACACGGTGAGCGCCTCGACGAGGTTGCCGCCTCCATTGAAGCGCGTGTCGAGGACGATCGCCTCCTTGTCGACCGCCCTGCCGAAGACCTCGTCGTACATCTCCCGGTAGGCGCCGTCGTTCATGCCCCGGATGTGGGCGTAGCCGATCCGCCCGCCGGAGAGCTTCTCGACGAGCTGCCGACGGGACTTGATCCAGCGCTGATAGAGCAGGCGTCCCTGCTCACCCCAGCTGATCGGCGTCACGGTCTCCTCCCAGCGCGTCTTGCCCTGCGGATCGAACAGCCCGAGGCGCACGCGGGTGTCGGCCTTGTGGTTCAGCATCCGGTACCAGTTCGCCCCCGCGGCGATGCGCTCGCCGTCGATGGACTCGATCACCGTGCCCGCCCGGATCTTCGTGCCGTCCTGCTGGAGCGGCCCGCTCTCGATCACCTCGAGGATGCCGACGCCGTCCCCCGTGTGTTTCGGGTCGGGGAAGAAGCCGAGCGCGGCCGTCGCGTCGCCCTCACGCTTCGTCGGGCGGTAGCGCCCGCCGGAGTGGGAGGCGTTGAGCTCGCCCTGCATCTCGGAGATGAGCTCGGCGAAGTCGCGGTCGTTGTCGATGGCCGGCAGGAAGCGCTGGTAGAAGGTCTTCATGGCGAACCAGTCCACGCCGTGCATGCCCGGGTCGTGGAACTTCTTCAGCGTCTGGCGCCAGATGTGCTCGAAGAGGTAGGCACGCTCGGCGGCCGCGTCGAGGTCCATGCGCGCCGTGAGCGCGACGGGCGTGGACTTCCCGGAGTCGAGATCCACCGTGGACAGCCGGCCGTTCGCCAGGACGAACGCCTTCTTGCCGTCCTTGTCCAGCTCGAACGAGGCCCGATCCGCGCCCAGCTTCGTGACGAGCCTCGCCTCGTGCTTGCGCATCGTGTACTTCCAGAGGTCGAAGCCCTTCTCGTAGCGCGCCAGGTAGACCAGCGTCTCGCCGTCCGGGGTGAGTTCCGCCCCGGCGAGCGCCGCCGAGCTGAGCGACAGGCGCTCGATGCGGTCGTCGAGGCCCTCGAACTGGATCTCGACCGGCTCGGGCAGCTTCGGGCCACCCGCGTCGGCGGCCTTCACGTCCTTGCCGCCCTTCGCGTCCTTCCCGGCCTCCCCGGCGCCGGACTGGTCCTTGCCGTCCTTCTTCTCCTTCGCCCTCAGCTGCTCGTACGCCGCTTCGTCGAGATGGTAGCGGTCCCACGCCTTCTTCGTGAGGAACGCCGCGTAGACGTCCACTTCACGGCCCCGGTTCGCCTGGCTGCGGAGGCCGTTGCGGTCGGTCAGCCAGAAGAGCACCTCGCCCTTCAGGGCGAACCGCGGCCGGTCGTCCTCGTACCCGCTGTGGGTGACGTTGACCAGCTGGCCCTTTCCCGAGGAGGGGATCAGCCCGACCTCGTTCGACCAGCGGCCGGGGCTCAGGAAGTTCACCGCGAGCCACTTCCCGTCCGGCGACCACTCGAACCACTGGTCGCCGTCGAGGTAGGAGTAGTTCATGTCACCGGGAAGGATCGTGCGCGTGGCACCGCTCTTCAGGTCGAGCACCTTCAGCGTCGTGCGTTCTTCGAGGTAGGCGACCTCCTTCCCGTCCGGCGAGAATCGCGGCTGGAAGGTCTCCCGGTCGGTCTCGAGGACCGGCGTCTCCTTGAGCGCCGTCGCGTTGAAGAAATTCGGCTCGTTCTTGTCGAGCAGGTCGGTGCGGTAGATCTTCCAGCTCGAACCCCGCTCCGACGCGTAGATCAGGCTTCGGCCGTCCGGCGAGAAGCTGACGTCGCGTTCCTGTTCCGGCGTGTTCGTGATCCGGCGCGTGTCGCCGTGCGCGGTCGAGGTCACGAACACCTCGCCGCGGGCGATGAACGCGATCTCGCTGCCGTCGGGCGAGACCTCGAACTCGCTGATCTGTTCTCCGACGTTCTCCGACTCGACCTGCGGGTCGCGACGGTCGGTGGCGATCAGCACCTCGAGCCGGTGGCTCTCCCCCGTCGCGGCGGGGCGCACCCACAGCCCGCCGTCGAAGGCGTAGCAGAGGTCGCCGGCGCTGGAGGCCGAGAGGAAGCGAACGGGGTGGTCCTTGTGCATCGTGACCTGCACCGCCGCTTTCGGGTCGGTGAGTGACATCTTCCAGATGTTGAACGAGCCGCTGCGCTCCGAGAGGAAGAAGAGACCACTTTCATCGGGCGTCCAAACCGGCTGCCGGTTGTCGGCGCCGAACTCGGTCAGCCGGGTGTGCTTGTTCGAGGCCCTGTCCCAGACCCAGACGTCCCGCGCGAACGAGGAGTGGTCGTGCTTGCGCCACTCCATCTCGAATCCGCGCACGTCGGAATAGGCCAGCCTCCTGCCGGCCCTGTCCCAGACCGCGTACATCGCGGGGGTCGTCAACACCTGGGTCGGCATGTGCCCTTCGAGATCCACCTCGTACAGCTCGGGCAGGACCCGGTGCGGGAACTGCGCGCTCGAGGCCGCATCGAGGATCGACGCCGAGAAGAGCACGTGCTTCCCGTCGGGCGTGAAGCTCGTGGGCTCTTCGTCCGAGGAATGGTACGTGAGCCGGGTGGCCTCGCCGCCCTCGGAGGGCATCACGTAGACGTCGAAGTTGCCGTTCCGGTCGGAGGCGAACGCGATGAGCTTGCCGTCGGGGGACCAGACGGGCGTCGTGTTGTACGAGGATCCGACGGTCAGCGCGGTGGCGATGCCGCCCGTGGCCGCGACTTTCCAGAGGTTGCCCTTGTAGCTGAAGGCGATCCAGTGGCCGTCCGGCGAGATCGCCGGGTAGCGCATCCAGAGGCCGCGTTCGACCGCGGCGGCCGGACCGGCCGTCGCGATGGACAGGGCCAGCGCGGCGCCGAACGCCCATCCGAGACTGCGTCGGTACGAGAACATCCCTACTCCTTCGCGGGTGGGGGCCCCGTGGGCGGGACCGGGAACTGCGGGATTCGGTCGGCGGGCGCGGGGGCTCCGCGCTCCGGAACGCGGGAGCTATACCGCACGCGGCCGCGCGGGGCGCCCGCGCGGCCGCCGGAGTCGGACGAGCGCGGGCGCGCGGCGGCACGAGCGCGCGCCGGTCACCAGATGCGGACGCGGTCCTTCTCGTCCCGGTACATGCGGTCTCCGGGCCGCACGCCGAACGCCCGGTCGAACTGCGCCAGGTTGCTGACCGGTCCGATGACGCGAAGGAAGCTCGGCGAGTGGACGTCGGTTTTCACGCGCATCGCGAGGTTCTCGGGCCGGATCTCGTTCATCCACGCGAGCGCCCAGCCCACGAAGAAACGCTGGGCCGGCGTGAGCCCGCCGATCTTCGCGCCGCGGCGGTACTCGTCGGTCTTCGTGAACGCGTCCCAGCCGAGGAGGATGCCGCCGAGGTCCGCGATGTTCTCCCCCGCCGTCGCCGCTCCGTTGACGTGCAGGCTGTCCACCGCGACGTAGGCGTCGAACTGCTCGACGATCTTCTCGGACCGGCGCTTGAACTCCTGCGCGTCCTTCGGGGTCCACCAGTCCACGAGGTTTCCGTGCTCGTCGAACTGGCGACCCTCGTCGTCGAAGCCGTGGGTGATCTCGTGACCGATGGTCGAGCCGCCGGCGTACGCGTAGACGAGGGCGTCGTCCACGAGCGAGTCGGCGATGCCGGGCAGGATGAAGACGGCGGCCGGCAGGACGATCTCGTTGTTCGAGGGGTTGTAGTAGGCGTTGTACGTCTGCGGCGTCATGTCCCACTCGGTGCGGTCCACCGGCTTGTGGAGCTTGGCGATGGCGTACTCGCTCTGCCAGACGTTTCCCCGCACGACGTTCCCGAGCCAGTCGTCACGCTTGACATCGTAGGTGGAGTAGTCGCGCCAGTGGTCCGGGTACCCGACCTTGCGCGTGACCGCGGCCAGCTTCTCGAGCGCCCGGGCCTTCGTGGGCGGGCTCATCCAGTCGAGTCTTCCGATGCGCTCGCGGAAGGCGGCGAAGATGTCGCCGGTGAGCTTCTCGTAACGCGCCTTCGTTCGGGGCGAGAAGTAGCGCTGCACGTAGAGCTGCCCCACCGCGTCGCCCAGGTCGTTCTCGGTCCGGTCGAGCATGCGCTTCCACCGCGGACGCTGCTGCGGCGTGCCGTTGAGGATCGTGCCGTAGAAGCGGAAGTTCTCGGCGTCCCAGGCGCCACCCGCGTCGGCCGCGAACGCGTGCGCGAGGTGCCAGCGCAGGTAGGTCTTCCACTCCGCCAGGGAGTGGGCCTGGAGCGATCGGGAGAGCTGCTCGTAGAATTCGGGCTGCCCGACGACGACGGAGTCGATGCCGCGGATGTCCTGCTCGTCGAGGAACTCCCGCCAGCGGAGCCCCGGCGAGAGGGCCGGCACCGCGTCGAGGGCCATCGGGTTGTAGTTCGCCTCCGGGTCGCGCAGGGCCTCGAGCTTGCGCGAGGCGGCTGCGAGTTCGGTCTCGATGGCCATCACCGTCCCCGCGTCCCGCCGGGCGCTCGCGGTGTCCTCGCCCATCAGGCCGAACATGCGGGTGACGTGGACGACGTACTCGCTGCGCAGCCGCATCGAGCGGTCGTCCGTGTCCGAGTAGTAGTCGCGGTTCGGGAGCCCCAGGCCGCCCTGATAGAGGTGCAGGACGTCCCGGTCGCTGTTCTTCTCGTCCTGGAAGATGTAGCCGCCGAACAGGCAGCCGACGCCCAGGTACTGAAGATGCGAAGCGGCCGCGAGCAGCGACGGCAGGTCCTGAGCGCCGTCGATCCGGGCGAACTCGCCCTCGAGGGGCTCCATCCCGGCCCGTGCGATGGCGACGGTATCCATGCCCGAGTGCCAGAAGTCGCCGATCTTCTGCGCGTTGCTCCCCGCGGGGGCGCCGGACGCCTCGGCCTCGCGGGTGATGGAGAGCACGCGCCGGTACGTCTCTTCCTGCACGACGTGCGCGATCCCCCAGGAGCGCTCGTCGGGCGGGATGGGATTCGCCGCGAGCCACTTCCCCACGGCGTAGTGGAAGAAGTCCTGCCGAGGGTCAACGGACGGATCGATGAACTGGTCGAGGTAGTTCGCGGCGGTCACGGGGACCGCGGCGTGATCCGCGGGGCCGGCGGCCGAGAGCGCGAGCCACGCGGCGAAGAGGACGGCGCAGCGTTTCATGACGAGGACTCTCCCCGGGGTCGGTGCGGCCCAATGAACGCCGCGCACCGTAGCCGAATCCCCGGGGTCCGGCACGCCGGAGGTTCCCCGCGTGCCCTGCGGGGCGACCGGCGCGGCGGCCCGAAGGGCCGGCGCCCCCGCCTTGCCCGCGACCGGGAGTTCGTGCGACCTTCGCTCGGCGCATCGCACTCGAGCTGCCGGCGGGTCGAGAGGCCCTGGCCGGCGATCCCCAGGCACGTTGCCGGTGCGGCGCGGGATGGCCCGCGCGCCGCCCGGGTGTCCGACCCGCCCTTCGCGGCGGGGCTGGAGGAATCGCATGTTCCGCCCGCACGGCCCGCGTCTCGCGGTCCTGATCGCCTCGCTGGCCGCGCTCACCGCCGGCTGCGCCCCGTCGCCGAAGGCCTCGGGCCCGATCGTCGTCTGGTGCCAGATGGACCCGCAGGAGCGCGGGCGATTCGAGCGCAACGTCGCGCGATGGACCGCCGAGCACCCCGGCGACAGCGTGCAGGTCGTTCCCTACGACACCGAGAACCTCCGGCAGCAGTTCCAGACCGCCGCGGCCGGCGGCGGCGGGCCGCAGCTCATCTTCGGGCCCTCCGACCAGGTCGGCCCGCTCTCGCTGCTCGAGCTCATCCGCCCGCTCGACGAGACCATGCCGGCGGGGTACTTCGACCGATTCGTGCCGCAGGCCCTCGACACGCTCGACGGCCACATCTGGCAGGCGCCCGACCAGGTCGGGAACCACCTCATGCTCGTCTACAACCGCAAGCTGGTCCCGAAGCCCCCGGCGACGAGCGAGGAGCTCGTGGCCACGGCGAGGCGGCTGACCGGCGGCGGGCGCTACGGGCTCGTGATGGAGACCACCGAGCCCTACTGGCTCGCGCCGTTCCTTATCGGCTTCGGCGGCTGGGTCATGGACGACCAGCACGACCCCACGCTCGACACGCCCGCGATGGTGAAGGCGCTCGCGTACCTCGCCGACCTCAAGAACGTGAAGAAGATCATGCCGCGCGAATCGAACTACCAGATCGCGCACACGCTCTTCCAGGAAGGCAAGGCGGCGATGATCGTGAACGGCCCGTGGTCCTGGGCCGACTACCGCAAGGCCGGCATCGACATCGGCGTCGCGCCGCTGTGGACGCTTCCCGGCGGCGGACGGGCGACCCCGATGATCGCGAGCAAGGGCTTCTCGATCAACGTGAACTGTCCGAAGGACCAGCTCCCGAAGGTCATCGACTTCGTCACGTTCTGCACGTCGCCCGAGGCCGAACTGCTCGAGGCCGACACGCTCGGCGTGCTGCCGAGCGACCGGACGGCCTGGAACGACCCGCGCATCACGGGCGACCCGATCCTGCAGGCGTCGCAGAAGGGCTTCGAGCTCGGTCGCCGCATGCCCGTCGTGCCCGAGATGCGCGTGCTCTGGGACGTCATGCGACCCGGGATGCAGTCGGTCATGAACGGCTCGAAGTCGCCCGCGGACGCGGCGCGCGAGATGCAGGCCGCCGCCGAGCAGCAGATCGCCGGCATGAAGCGCTGAGGTCGCCGTGATCCGGGCGGGCCGATCGTTCCCCTACACGCTGCTGCTGCCGGCGACGGTGGTGATGCTCGCGGTGGTGCTGTTCCCGCTCGGCTACAGCTTCTGGCTCGCGTTCCGGAACATGAGCCTCTACCACTTCCGGCACCCGGAGTTCGTCGGGCTCGAGCAGTTCCAGCTCATCCTGTCCGAGCCCGCCTTCTACACGCTGCTGGCGAAGTCGGTGATCTGGACCGCGGTGAACGTGTTCTTCCACGTCTCGCTCGGGATAGTGCTCGCGATCCTGCTGAGCGGCCCGGTGCGCGGAAAGGCCCTGTTCCGCACGCTGCTCATCCTGCCATGGGCCATGCCCCAGTACATCTCGGCCCTGACCTGGCGCGGCATGTTCAACTACGAGTATGGCGCGGTGAACCTGATCCTGAAGCAGTGGCTGCACCTGCCGGCCGTGCCCTGGCTCTCGGACCCGTTCTGGGCGTTCGTCGCCCCGATCCTCACGAACATCTGGCTGGGCTTCCCGTTCATGATGGTCGTCGCGCTGGGCGGGCTGACCTCGATTCCTCACGAGCTCTACGAGGCGGCCGAACTCGACGGGGCGAACGGCTGGCAGAAGTTCACGAGCATCACCTTCCCGTCGCTCATGCCGGTGCTCGTGCCCGCCATCCTCCTCGGCACGATCTGGACCTTCAACAACATGCTCATCGTCTGGCTCGTCTCGAACGGCGGCCAGCCGGCGGACTCGACGCACATCCTCGTGACCTACATCTACAAGGTCGCGTTCACCTACTCCCGATACTCCTACGCGGCGGCCTTCTCGGTGATCGTGTTCCTCATCCTGCTCGGGTTCGTGGTGTACGTCATGCGCCGGACCACACCGAAGGAGCAGGCCGCATGAGGCCGCGACGCGACGCCTGGACCCCGGGTCGCGTGCTCGTGCACGTGTTCCTCGTGTTCTTCACCCTGGCGACCGTCTACCCGATCCTGCAGATCGTCACGATCTCCCTGCGGCCCTCCGACCAGCTCTACTCGACCTCGCTCGCGCTGGTGCCCCCGGGCGCGACCCTGCGCGCCTATCGCGCGATGCTCTTCGAGAAGCCCTTCCTGCTCTGGCTGCGGAACTCGTTCATCGTCTCGGCCGCCGTCACGCTGCTCGGGGTCACGCTGGCCTCGACGGCGGCGTGGGCGTTCTCGCGGTTCCGCTTCGCCGGACGCCGCGAGGGCCTCTACCTCTTCCTCATGACGCAGATGTTCCCCGCGACGATGACGATGCTGCCGCTCTACGTGCTCATGAAGAATCTGCACCTGCTCGACACGTTCGCGGGGCTGATCGTCGCCTACACGGCGACCGCGCTGCCGTTCTGCGTGTGGACCATGCGCGGCTACTACGACACGATCCCGGTCGAGCTCGAGCAGGCGGCGATGATCGACGGCTGCAACCCCTGGCAGGCGTTCCTGCGCGTGACGTTGCCGCTGGCGGCGCCGGCGCTGGCGATCACGGCGCTCTTCTCGTTCATGGCCGCCTGGTCGGAGTTCCTCGTCGCGCGGATCGTCATCTCGCAGCAGAGTCTCTTCACCCTGCCGCTCGGTCTCGAGAGCCTGGCGGGGCAGTTCCAGACGGAGTGGGCGAACTACGCGGCCGGGAGCCTCCTGGTGTGCGTGCCCGTCATGGTGCTGTTCGTACTGCTCAACCGCTGGATCGTGAGCGGCCTGAGCCTGGGCGGAGTCAAGGGCTGACGGGCCGGAGGCGGGCACGCGAAAGGCGGGCGGTCCGTGACGGACCGCCCGCCTTCGTGCGAAGAAGGGACTAGCGGAACAGCGACTTCACCCGGCCCCAGGTGCTGTCGTGCGTCGGGGTGGCGAACCCGCCGACCGTGATGCGCATGCGGCCGGTGGCCTGGTTGAACTCGAAGAGCACCGGCTCGTTGTCCATCGTGGTCGTGTACGCGGCGTTGGCGCTGTTCGTGCCGTAGCCGTCGGCGCCAACGTTGATGCTCCAGTCGCCGGTCTTGCGGAACTTCATCTCGTAGCTGCCGGCGGTGGCGATGACGATTTCGACCTGCCAGACGTCGCCGTTCAGCGTCGCGGCGACGCCCGTGTTCCAGGCGCCCGTCTCGGGCGCGGAGCCGATGACCTCGAAGGTCGTGCCCGGCTCGACCGCGTGATCGTTGAACGCGATGTCGCTGTCGGGAATCCAGCCGTCGCCGTGGGCGTTCGTGTCGAACGTCCAGTGCACGACGTCGCCGGGGCCGGTGATGAACACGGGCTGGTTGCTGCCCGGGTAGCTCTCCGACCAGTCCTCGACCGCGATCTTGCCCTCGTAGTAGCCGGCGGCCATCGGGGACACGACGTCCCCGCTCCAGACACCGCCGGAGAGGGTCAGCAGGTTGCCGGCGTCGGCGCTCCATGCCGCGTCGTAGAAGCCGCCCCGCGCGTAGAAGGGGCCGGGTCCGGACGCGAACGCAACGCTGGCGGTCGTGAGCGCCAGCACGAGAAACGTCGTAACGAACTTCTTCATGTGGGTGGGCCTCCTGTCGAGCGAGCTGCGTACTGATCAGGGCCACCGGGGGTCGGAGCCCTGAAAACCCGGTAGAAGTCTAGCAAAGCGCCAAGGTCGCGCGAAGGCAGGAAGTTGCCCCTCCTCCCCCCCCGGAACCGGCCCCTCGGGGCCGGGGCCCCCACCGGACACCCCGGACCGGACGCGAACGGGCGCCCGGCCCGAGCCGGGCGCCCGTTGCTGCGTGCGGGTTTCCGGATCAGTTCGTGAGGATCATCCGGCGGGCCGCCCTCTGGCCGTCGAGCGACAGCTCGTAGAGGTAGACGCCGCTGTTCAGGCGCTGCCCGTCCACGCCGGTGCCGTCCCAGGCGATCGAGTGGATGCCCGGCTGCATCGAGCGGTCCACGACCGTGGCCACGCGCCGGCCGGCCACGTCGTAGATGCGGAGCGAGACGTGCCCGCCGCGGAAGAGCTCGAACGAGAACCGCGCGCCCTGCACGACCGGGTTCGGCATCACCGGCCGCAGCGCGGCGAACGGGGCGTCGGGCCGGCCCACGGGCGTGAACGGAACGTCGGTGGCGTCGGTGCAGTAGTTCCACCGCGTGCCCACGTTGACCTGCGGGTTGGCCACCGAGTGGTTCACGTCGTCCAGCATGAGGACCCGGTTGCCCAGCCCCTCGCACTCGAACGTGCCGTTCAGCCAGTACTTGTAGTTCACGGTCAGCCCCGTGGAGTCCGGGAAGGTGATGGCGCGGCCGAAGAAGACGTCGCCATCGGCCGCATCCGGATAGACGCCGTCGTTGAGGAGAAGCGCCTCGGGGTTCGGATGGTCGAATCGCAGCGGCAGCTGGTCGCCCATGACCGCAAGCGAGTCCGTCGGCCCGGGGACCGGGTCCACCGGGCTCATGTCCACGCGGAAGACCACGGTGACCGCCTTGTCGGTCACGGTGCAGCGGTCGATGCCGCGAGCCGGAAGGACGATCGGGTTCGAGGTGCTGTACACGGCGTCGTTCAGGTAGACATTGCGGTTCCCCTGCCCCAGGCACTCGATGACGCCGTTGAAGTCCACCTTCCAGCCGACGTTCTTCTTCGTGCAGGAGGGGAACGTCACCCGGGCCGCGTAGATGCCGTCCCCGGCGGTCGCGTCCGGCGCAACACCGTTGTCGAGCATCGGGACGCCCGGCTGGTTGAAGGTCAGCGGGAGGCCGTCACCCAGCAGCGTGATGACGTCGCCGCCGGTCGGCGAGAAGTGGTTGGCGTCCACCTGGAAGATCACGTCCACCGCCTGCGACGTGTAGTCCGCCGGGTCCTCGTTGCCCCACGCCACGTTCTTCGCGACCGCGGCCCCGTTGTCGCTGCTGAGCGTGTCCACGCGGTTGCCGGCGAACGGCTCGTAGGTGTTGCACTTCGCCGCGAGCTTCCACTCGAGAATCGTGCTGCCCTTGCCGCTGACCTTGTCCCGGAGCAGGCAGAACGGCACGGTCACGTTGTAGATCGAATCGGCGTTCGTGTCGGTCATCAGCGCGTTGTCGCACAGGCTGAACGTGAGCGGGGAGACGCTGCCGAGCACCGTGAACGTGTCGCTCGCCGCGAACGTGCCCGCGCACAGCGGGAGCTTGAAGTTCGCGTTGAACGTGACGTTCTGCAGGAAGAACCCCGCGACGTTCGAGCCGTCGCCCGTGTTGATCGGGTTGCCCGCCACGTCCTGGACGTTCGAGACGGTGATGAGGTACGCGCTCGGCTGGGCGTTGATCGAGGAGTTCAGCGTGAGATGGACGACGCTCGGGGACGCCGCGTCGCGAATCGCGCTCGTCACAGTGCGGGTGAGCGGGCCCGAGAAGGCGTAGTTGCCCGCGACCTGCGCCGTCGTGAGGTCCACCGGCTCGCTGAACTGCAGGTCGATCTTGTTCGTGAGCAGGCCGAACTGGCCGTTCGCGAGGACCTGGAAGCCCACCGCCTGCGCCGTCTGCAGCGTCGGCGGCTGGTTGTCCACGGCGTTCTGGACCGTGTAGGGCACCATGCACGTCATCTGCACGACGGCCGTCGTGTCGTAGGTGGTCGTGCCCACGTGCGACATCTGGACGTTGTCGCTGCAGAAGGCGTCCAGGGGGCCCTTCGTCGAGCCTTCCTGGGTGACCCAGAACTCCAGGTTCATCTGGGTGCCGGCGGAGACGCCCAGCGCGCTGAGCGGGATCTTCATCTCCTTGAAGTTCAGGCTGTCCACGATCCCGAGGCCGTTCGCGCCGGAACCCCACGCCGGGTTGATGACCGTCGAACGGTTCTGCCACGTGCCCAGGGTGTCCTTGTAGAAGACCTCGTAGTTGAAGCTGTTGCAGTCCGTCGGTGTGACGTCGTAGATGATGAAGTCGGGCTTGTTCGGCACGTTGGCCCAGCCGATCAGGCGGCCGAACGGGTCCGTGGTCCCGCCGCCGGGGGTCCCCACGTCGAACGCCATGCCGAGGTTCATGTCGCAGTAGCAGGTGCGCGCGAACTCGATGCCCAGATAGAGAAAGTTGGCGTCGTTCGTAACCCAGATCCGCCCCAGGTCCATCGGGAGCGCGGCCGGGGTGCAACCCTGCTGCGTGTCGTTCGAATCGTCGCCGAGCAGGTTGGACGCGTCGAAGTCGTTGACGCCGTCCACGACGATGGTCTGCGGGATGGCGGCCAGTGACGGCACCGCGAACGCGAGCAGCACCACCGCAAGAACCGAAGTCGCAATCCTCTTCATTGAGGGGGTCTCCCCCGGGCCGCGTAAGAAGGAGGACGCGCGTTGCAGGTTCGGCCCGAACCACCTGCCAGCGGAACGGTCGCGAGGCTCGACCGGCGCGGCATCCCGTGGAGTCGGCGGAATTCTAGTGGCGCGCGGCCGCCGAAAGCAATCGGCGTTCCCCCGGCACCGCACGGGGTTTCCGGTCACGACGGGCTGCCGGAATTGGTCCGTCCGCCCGGTCGGCTTGACCTCGACCGGACGTGCCTCGCATGATGCGCGGCGCGTCTCTTGACCGATACCGAACCCCCGTCCCTCCGGATTCCTCCCTTGCGCCCGACCCTCCTGCTCGGCATCGCCCTTTTCCTCGCGCTGCCGGCCTTCCCCGCCCAGGCCCGGACCGCCCGCGACCTCAGCGGGCGCATGCGGATCGACGGCTACAGCGGGGAGTTCATCCCCGGCGACGAGGACGTCTTCGGCTACAACTCGAAGGGAGTCTTCGAGGAGCCGAGTGACGACTCGAAGTGGCAGAACAACGAGGTCTACCAGATCCACCTCACCTGGGACGCCCAGTACCTCTACGCCGCGGTGGACGGGAAGATCTGGGGCAACAACATGGTGCTGCTGTTCGACACGGTGCCGAACCGCGGCCTGGCCTCGATGACCTCGCTCAACTCGTGGCGCCGCAACGTGAACTTCGACACGTTCGGCCGCTTCCCGGGCGACGAGTTCATGCCCGACGTCTTCGGCGCGACCTGGGACACGAACACGAACCCGCGCCTGCTCACGCAACTCTCGGGCAACCAGGTGGACGACCACCTCGTGGGGCCGGAGTTCCGCGCGGTGGCCTCCTTCGACCAGGGGAACGACGGCCGCTCGATGGAGTTCGCGATCCCGTGGCGGAACGTCTTCGCCGGCCTCGGCGGGGGCGGGACGCGCGACACCGTGGTCACGGTGGGCGGCATCACCGACACGCTCCGCCGCATGCCCCTCGGCGTCCACTCCATCAAAGTCTGCGCCTTCGTGACGGGCAACTGGGACGGCAGCGGCGGGCCGGATTCGGCGCCCGACAACCTGCGCGGGCACACGGACGACGGCAACGCGAACATCATCCTCGACAACTACGCCCTCGTGGATCTGGACGAGAACGACGACACGGGGATGGGCTTCGGGGGACCGGACGGCATCCCGGACTGGGACGTCTCGCCGAAGTCGCGGATCACGTTCCGGTACGAGCCCCCGATCACGGCCGTCCGCTTCTCCCTCGGCGCGCTGACGCTCGACCGCCCGGCCTTCCGCCCCGACTACGGCGAGGGCGTGACCTTCCACGTGCGGCTCGACCCGCCCCTCGACCCGAACGAGCCGATCGACCTCGCCCGGAGGGTCACGTTCTCGGCCAACATCTACGACGCCGGGGGCCGGCGGGTTCGCGACCTGTTCCTCAACGAGAACGTCCCCGCCCTCGGCGCCGACGACGAGCTGACGGCCCGCGGTCTCTCCCGATGGGACGGGCGTGACGGAGCGGGCCGCCCCGTCGAGCCCGGCATCTACATCCTGCGCGTCGTGATCGAGCCGAACCTCGACCGGGCCACCAAGGCCGTGGTGGTCGTGAGATGAGGCGGCTCGCGCTCGCCCTGGGCCTGACGGTCCTCCTGGCCCCTCCCGCGCACGCCTACTTCGAGCTGACGAGCGCCGGGGCACGGGTGGTGGCGCTGGGCCCCTCCGCGATGGGCATGGTGGACGACGTCTCGGCCTACCACTGGAACCCGGCCGCCCTGGCCTCGCTGGACCGGCTCGAGCTCATGGCGGACTACTCCAAGCCCTACGGCATCGAGAACCTGTCCGAGAACGCGATCGCCGCCGGCGGCCGCCGCTGGGGAACCGGGTGGGCCGCGGCCTGGCACCGCACCTCGGTCGCCGACGTCTACGCCGAGGACCAGTTCTGCCTCGCGGCAGGGCGGCGGTTCGTCCGCACGCCGGACGGCTCCCAGGTGGACCTCGGAGCGACGTTCGTCTTCGGTCGGGCCGCTTTCCAGCCGTTCGACGTCGCGGGCGTCGGCACCCAGGACTACGGCGCCGTGTCCAGAGGCTCGTTCGACGTGGGCGCCCGCTGGCGCACCCCCTGGAACGTGGACCTGGCGTGGGTCACGCACGACCTGCTGCAGCCCCGGTACGAGTTCGTGCCGGGCTCGGGGGGGGACCGGCTGTCGGCAAGGCAGGAGGTCGCGGCGGCGTTCCACTGGAACCGCGAGTCCACCATCAGCGCGGGCTGGCGCCAGCAGCCCCGCGGCAAGGCGCTGCTCAGCGCCGGCATGGAGATCCTGTTCTTCGACGTGTTCGCGATCCGCTCCGGGCTCACGAACCTCGCGAGCACGTACCAGGCCGACAGCGCGCCGACCGACCTGCAGTTCAGCGGCGGCTTCGGCGTCTTCCATCGCGGGGTGATGATCGACGCCGCCGCCGCCACGAGCCACGACCTCGGCGCGTCCTACCGCGTCACGCTGCGGTTCCACCCGGGCGGGAGGAAGGCGAAATGAGCCCCTCCCGGCCGATCGCCGTCGCGCTGCTCGCGCTCGCCCTCCTCGCCCCCGCCGCGCGGGCGGCGACGAAGCTCGAGGGCGACTACCAGCTCATGATGGACCTGCGGAAGTGGGACCGGCCCTTCCTCTGGGACTTCGACTCGAACTCGTACGACGTCTTCGACAACGTACAGTTCCGGCTCTTCTCGCAGCCGGCGCCGGGGGTCGAGTCCTTCCTCAAGTTCGAGGCGGCCTACAACCCGACCGACAACAACAACCCCTCGCCGGAGTTCCAGTGGCGCGAAGGCCACCTGAGATTCCGTCGCGAGTTCGGCCAGCGCGGCGTGGATGCCTACCTCTTCTCCCGTCAGGACCGCTTCTACATCGACTGGCACCTCATCCCCTGGGTCTACGGCCGCGGCGACGCCCAGGGCCTGCGTCTCGACACGTGGGGCTGGAACAAGACTTCCGTGACGCTGATCGCGTCCGACCGCAGCGGGGAGTACAACCCGGCCAACTTCCCGGACGTGCCCCACCTCCCGGCCGATTCGATCGCCGCCCAGCGGGTGCTGCGGACCGGCGACGCCTGGGTTCTGCGGATGCGCCGAGCGTTCCTGAAGAACGACGCGCTGCGCGCGGGCCTGACCTGGAACCGCTACGAAGGCTGGACGGGGCAGGACAGCATCTCGTCGCCCTCCCCGTGGAGCTCGATCGTGGCCACGGATGTCCGCTGGCACGTCGCGGGCGCCGACGTCTCGGTCGAGTACGGCCAGAGCTTCGACGACATCCCCCGGGCGGACTCGGTCCGGGCCCCGGTCGTCACTGCGTTCAAGCAGCCGCTCGGATTCCGGCTTCCGGACGCCTCGGTCATCCAGGCGGAAGTGCGCTCGATCCGGCTCGGGACCCAGCGCACGGGCTATTTCAACACCACGCCCGGCTGGTGGTCGCGCGGGCCCAAGTGGCAGAACTCGCTCGGGGGCCCGGGCTACGACGAGACGGGCTTCTTCCTCAACAGCTACTACCTCTTCCCCGAGCGCGCGATGACGTACACGAACAACCTGCTCTGGTACGCCCCGAAGGCCTACAGCCACGTGCGGACGCGCGAGCTGTACAACGAGCTCTACATCGAGTTCATCAACGGGTTCACCGGCAAGACGTCCTACAAGCGACGCGACATCTACCGTCCCTCGCCCGCCGGGACGCTGCGGGAGACGCACCTCGACTGGTTCAACGAGTTGCAGGTCGAGAGCCGGCTGGCCTGGCTTCGCGTTCAGACCAAGGTGCGCGACATCGGCACGCCCGACCGCAAGGAGCTCTACGTCGTCGAGAACTCCATCAACCTCTCGCAGCGCACGAAGGTCTACAACCGCTTCGCGTTCGGAAACGACCCGAGCATCCTCCGCGAGGGGATCTTCACCCAGCTCCAGTACCGGCCCACCGGCAACATGGAGATGTTCCTGCAATACGGTCCCGACTACATCGGTGGTGGCTCGATGCCCGTCGACGAGGGCAACCTCAACGGCAGCGGCGACCAGCGGGACATGGTCAAGTTCATCCTGAAGGGGAACTTCTGATGCCCAACCCGTTCCGACTCCCTCCGGCTCGCGCGCTCGCCGGCGCGCTCCTCGCGGCGGCGGTCGCCGTCGCGTCCGCGGCCTCGGCGGCCCCGAAGGCGGTCCCGGGCGGCATCCAGTTCACCTACACGGCGCCGAACGCCAGGACGGTCGCGTGGGCCGGTGAGTTCAACGGCTGGAACGCGAGCGCCAACCCGATGACGAAGGACGCCCAGGGCGTCTGGTCCGTCGTGATCCCGCTGCCGGCCGGCGAGCAGCAGTACAAGTTCGTCGTGGACGGGCAGTGGTTCGCCGATCCGGAGAACAGCGTCACTGCGGGCGAGTTCGGCAACAGCGTGGTGAAGGTCGCCGCCGACGGCTCGATCGTGCAGATGGCCGCGACGTCGAACACGGCCTACAGCCCGAAGATCTTCATCGGCGGCCGGGTCCACAGCCTGACCTACGTCGCCTTCGACCCCGTCCTGTCCCGGTACGAGATCCAGCGCCCGCTCTTCGACGTGGACCTCGGCTTCGACATCCGGATCTCCGACCTGCTCAAGGCGCACGTCCTGACCAACATCGACCCGCAGAAGGAGGACGTCCAGGACTACCGCTCGCGCCTCAACTTCAAGCGCGGCTCGATGGAGTTCGCCCAGCCGGGCATGCGGCTGTTCGCGTTCAACAGCGAGACGATCCCGACGTGGGACGATCCCGCCCACCTCGTCGGCGACATCGGCATCTACGCCAACCCATTCGGCTACCAGCGGGACGGCTTCCAGTTCCAGGGCCAGAAGCTCGGCTTCGACGGGCAGATCCTCTACGCGGACAACAGCACGGTCGGCGGCACGGAGTTCCCGGGCGGCTCGGACTTCCAGGACTTCAGCATCGACCGGGGCACGAACCGCAAGTTCGTGTTCGAGTCCGACGGCGTCTCGAAGGCCTGGCAGCAGCTCCGGACGGTCCGTCGCGACTCCGTGACGTTCGCGCTCGTGCCCGGGCAGGTCTCCAAGGTCTCGACCACCGACGTGGGCGACGGGGGCGTCGGCTTCGGCTACGGCGACGGCGCGACCGACGTCTTCGCGGCCAGCCTGCGCCGCACCCTGCCGCACGGGCTGCGGCTGGGAGTCCTCGGTCGCACCGACCGTGGCTACCACCTCGGGCGGCTCGCGATGGCCCAGGTGACCTCCGACTCGACGGGCATCCTCTACTACGGCCAGACCGAGCAGCAGTCGTTCTCGGGCGGCGCCGAGGCGCGCCTGCCTCTCGCGGACGGATCCTCGGTCTGGGCCGAGTACCTGCAGGGCGCCCGCCGGCTCGACATGATGGACCGCGGAACACGCCTGGACTTCGTCGCCCACGACATCTCCGGCACCGGCCCCGGGAGCATCACGAGCACGTCCTCGGTCCCGCTCGGCCAGCACTTCAACCTCGACGAGAGCGCGCGCTTCCTCGCGGGCGGGTCGTACACGTTCGCCGAGGGCGACGTCGTCGTGTCCGCCGAGTTCGAGCACCAGTCGCACACCTATCCCGCCTGGGCGATGCCCCCGGTGGCGCCCGCCGGGCTCGCGAACACGGACCACCCCCGGTTCGAGAACGTGGATTTCCAGCGGGCGACCTACACGGACAACGGCGACCTTCGAAACTCCATGAAGGAGTTCCGGCTGCGCTGGGACCGCAACTGGCGCTACTACCTCGGGCGCGAGGTGAGGACGTCCGTGGCGCTCGAGCTGACGCACTTCGACTACGACCCGCGCACGACGTGGGAGTACCAGATGTGGTTCCCGACCGGGAACATGTGGCTGCAGCAGGACGGGCAGGTGGTCTCCGTGGACCGGCTGACGCTGCTCGGCGAGTCGAAGGCGTTCCGGCTGCGCCCGTCGCTGGACGTGCCGATCCGCCGCCGGCGCAACGTGGACTTCCACTGGCGGGGCGACTTCACCGGCGTGAAGCTCGGGCTGCGGCCGCGGTACGCGGAGAACCGGTTCCTGTTCGGCTTCGACGTGAGCGAGGCCCTGCGCTTCTCGAACGACACGCGCTGGGTCAAGTACGACGCGCCGGCCCTGAAGCTTGACCGCGCCTACGTGAGCAATTTCGTCCAGTTGCTGTATCGTTTCGCGGACGGCATCCACATCGGGCTGGGCTGGGGCGTCGCCCCGCTCGTGCTCAACCCGGCCACGAACGAGTTCGCCGACATCGGCCGCGAGCAGTACCTGTACGACCGGCACGCGAACGGCTACATCGCCGAGACGAACTGGCTGAGCCTGGCGCCGCAGATCTCGGCGGCGGAGAGGGCGCTGCAGAACGAGCGCCGGCTCCAGATCGAGGCTGTCGTCCACTTCTGACCGGGCCGCGGAGAGGCACCATGCGACGTTCGATCCGAATCCTCGCCCTCGTGGCCGTGGCGGCCGGGCTCACGACGCTCGGCTGCAGCAGCCTGAACTTCATCAAGCGCCGCCTGCCGCCGCCCACGCAGACCCCGGACGGGGTCGTCTTCCGCTTCATGGCGCCGTCCGCCCGGGTGGTCCAGCTGGCGGGCAACTGGCCCGAGAACGACTGGCTTCGCGGGCAGGCGCAGACCGGCAGCTTCCTGGTCGGCGAAATGAAGGACGACGACGGCGACGGCATCTGGACCCGCACCGAGAAGCTCGCCCCGGGCCGCTACCAGTACAAGTTCGTGATCGACCGCGTGAACTGGAAGGAAGATCCCAACAACCCGAACCGGACCGACGACGGGTACGGCGGGTTCAACTCCCTGATCGACGTGCGATGACCCGAAGAGCCCGCGTTGAACTGCTCGTCCTCGTGCTCGCCGCCGCGACGCTGGCCGGCGCCGGCTGCGGCCGGAACGACGCGACCACGATCCTGACGCCGACCGGCATCCGGCCGGCGCCCGCGACGTGGCCGGGCTCGATGACGGGCAAGGTCTTCTACGACCCGGTGAACACGCCGGACCTCTCCGTGCCCCCGTTCCCTCCCACGCGCGTCGAGCTCTATCTCGGCGCCGACCTCGTCGCGACGGACTCCCTGGACGGCTCCTCGCGCACCTACCTCTTCGACAACCTCGCACCGGGGAGCTACAGCATCGTCGTCCGCTCGCTCGTGTTCTACGCCAACTCGCGCGGGGGCCTGCCGGTGCGCGAGGGCCCGCTCGACGCCGGCAACATCACCCTGACCCTGAATCCGCTCGCGCTCTCCAACAACGTCTACGTGACCGGCTCGATGCCGGGCCTGGGCGCGGACCAGCTGATCTACGGCACCGGAATCTGCGACGCGAACCAGCTGGGCATCTGGACCTACCCGAACTCGCTCTGGCCGGCGGTGGACATCCCCGCGGGCACGTACCGGTTCAAGTTCGTGACCGACGAGTCCTCCACCGACACCAATCTCATCGGCTGGGGCGGGAACCCCTCGGACACGCTCGACGTCCCGTTCTCCGACCGACCTGCCGTGAGGGGCGCCGGCCCCTCCACCGACATCGTCGCCCGCTTCCCCGCTTCGGGGACGTACGCGTTCACCTTCGACGAGCGTCGGCAGCGCTTCTCGATCGCGCTGCTGCCCCCCGGGCCCGCCGCCCGTTCCAGGAGACTCCCATGATCCGCCTGCCCCGCCTGTCCCGTTCCCTCCGGGCGCTCGCCGCGCTGGCGCTCGTCCCGATGCTGGCCGGCTGCGCCGGCGGCTGGCGCGGAGGCGCCCCGCCGGCCGAGTGGGCCGTCGAGGCCGCGACCTCCACGCCCTCCGCCCCCACGTCGATCGCCGCCACGTCGAAGCCGAGCCGCGGCACCCACGCGACGGCGGACGGCGTGGCCTTCGTCTGGAAGGGCGAGGGAAACTCCGTGAACGTCGCGGGCGAGTTCAACGCCTGGAGCACCACCGCGGATCCCCTGAAGAAGCAGGCGGACGGCTCGTGGCTCCTCGACAAGACGCTGGCTCCCGGCAAGTACGCCTACAAGTTCGTGATCGACGGCGGCAACTGGAAGCCCGACCCGACCGTGACGGACGCCGTGGACGACGGCTTCGGCGGCAAGAACAGCGTGATCTCGGTCGGCGGGACCGGGACCGCGGCGGCCGAGCCAGCGCCCGCGGCGCAGGCACCGGGCCCCCCGGCGACTCCGGGCGGCGGCCCCGAGGTGACCGCGGACGGCGTCGTCTTCCGGTACGCCGGGCCCGCGAACACGGTGAACCTCGCCGGCGAGTTCAACAGCTGGAGCACGACGGCCGACCCGATGACGAAGAACGCGGACGGCAGCTTCACGCTGACCAAGACGCTCCCGCCGGGGAGGTACCAGTACAAGTTCGTGGTCGACGGCGGGAACTGGAAGGAGGACCCCAACGCGGCGGAGTCCACCGACGACGGCTACGGCGGCAAGAACAGCGTCGTGGTGGTCGGCGGGACCGGCGCGAAGGCCGGCGCGGCCCCGGCGCCGGCGGCCGCCGCCGCTCCGGCGGTGAAGCCGCTGGTGCCCGGCGCGAAGCCGCAGGCTCCGAAGGCGACCACCGACGGCGTCGTCTTCACGTACGCCGGACCCGCCACGAAGGGCGTGGCGCTCTGCGGGGACTTCAACGGCTGGGCCACGACCGCCGACCCCATGACGCAGGCCGCGGACGGCACGTGGACGATCACGAAGAAGCTGGCCGCGGGCACCTACGCCTACAAATTCCTCGTGGACGGCTCGAACTGGAAGACCGACGAGGGCAACTCCCAGACCCAGGACGACGGCTTCGGCGGCAAGAACTCCGTGCTCGTCGTGAAGTGACCGGCGCGCCGGGGCGCGAACGCCCCGGCGCGCATGCTTTCCCCGACTCCCCTTTCGCGGGACCGGCGCCCACGCGACCCGACCGCGCTGGAGAAGCGACATGATCCGCATCCTGCCGACCGCGGCCCGTCCCGCGGCGATCGCCCTCGCCGCGACGCTGATCCTCTGGGCCGCGCCCGCGCTCGCGACGAAGGTCACCTTCCAGTACCAGCCCGTCATCGGCGGCGTCACCGCCGTGAGCGTGGCCGGCAGCTTCAACGCGTGGAGCGCGACTGCCAACCCGCTCGCGGACCCGGACAAGGACGGGATCTGGAGCGCGGTGCTCGACCTGCCGCCCGGGCGGGTCACCTACAAGTTCGTCGTGAACGGCGACCAGTGGATGACCGACGAGAGCGCCGCGGACTTCGAGTCCGACGGGTTCGGGGGCCAGAACAGCGTCCTCGTCGTCGGCGACGAGCCGGTGATCGCCGGTTACGGCACCACCGTCAAGAAGGCCGCCCCCGTGGCGATGGGGCTGCGGCAGGTGACCTTCAAGTTCCGTCCGGCGAAGAAGCCGGACCAGCTCTGGCTCTGCGGCACCTTCAACGACTGGACCGTCGGGAAGACGCCCATGACCGATCCGGACGGGGACGGCGAGTACGCGGTCACGATGCTGCTCGCGCCCGGCACCTACCAGTACAAGTTCGTCGTGGGCACCAACGGCTGGACGCAGGACACCGCGGGGCAGGACGGCGAGACCGACGACGGCTACGGCGGCAAGAACTCGATCCGCAACGTGGACGACCGCTATCCCTCGATCGACGTCAAGAAGGGCGACGGGAAGGTCTTCCCCGACGGCATCGAGCACACGCAGTCGGCGAGCGAGGTCAACCCCATCGGCGGCGGCCGGGTCCAGTTCACCGCGCGGGCCCACCTCGACGACGTCGAGGGCGTGGACTTCGTCCGCTGGGCCGGCGGCAAGGAGACCGTCACGCCGATGCCCTCGTTCATGACGGACAAGATCTACGAGTACTTCCGCACCGAGCTTCCCGTCACCACGACCACCCAGTACGCGTTCCGCTACCGCGACGGATCGAAGTCGATGTGGCTCGGGCCGAAGGGGCTCACGGCCACCGAAAGCGGGCGCTTCACCTTCGATCCCGCGAAGTTCCCGCCCTTCGTGACCCCGGACTGGGTGAAGAACGGGATCATCTACCAGATCTTTCCCGACCGGTTCCGGAACGGCGACCCGGGGAACGATCAGGACTTCCACGAGTGGTACTACGAGGGCAAGCGGAAGCTGCCGCCCTCGGGGCAGCTCGACACCGACTACCAGGAGTACTACCACCTCGTGAAGGACTGGAACGACTACGCCGCCCTCACGCAGTGCCCCTGGACCAAGGACCACCGCGACTGGATGGCGTTCTACGGCGGCGACATCGCCGGCGTCCGCCAGGAGCTCGACTACCTGAAGTCGCTCGGCGTCACGATCCTCTACTTCAACCCGATCTTCGAGGCGAAGTCGACGCACAAGTACGACGCGGCCGACTACCGGAAGATCGACCCGCACTTCGGCACGAACGACGAGTTCATCGCCTTCGTGAAGGAGGCGCACGCGAAGGGCATCCGGGTCATCCTCGACATCGTCTACAACCACTGCGGCAACTCGAACTACGCGTTCCGCGACGCCGTCGAGAAGGGCGAGAAGTCGCCGTACTGGAGCTGGTTCACGTTCCACCGCTGGCCGCTTCCCGAGGGCTGGCCGAGCGTGAACCACCCGTGGAAGCCCTCGGACTACTACGACTGCTGGTGGGGCTTCGGGGACCTCCCCGACCTCAACTTCGACCTCTCGCGCGACGACAAGGCCGAGATCCCCATCCGCGACGTCAAGGACGCCCAGCCGAACGTCGCGCTCGTGAAATACCTGCTCGACTCGACCGAGTACTGGCTCAAGGATGCAGACGTGGACGGCGTCCGCCTCGACGTGCCCAACGAGGTCCCGTACTGGTTCTGGAAGCTCTTCAACCAGCGGGTCAAGTCCGTGAAGCCGGACGCCTACATCGTCGGCGAGCTGTGGGGAAACGCCTCGGACTACGTGCGGCCGGGCATGTACGACGCGGTCATGAACTACGCGTTCTTCCGCGACCCCGTGCTGAAGTTCCTCTGCAACGGCCAGGGCACCGCGGCGGAGTTCGACGCCTCGCTCGCGACGGGGCGCCTCGCCTACCCGAGCCAGTCCGTGGCGGTGCAGATGAACCTCATCGACAGCCACGACACGGTCCGCTACCTCACGCAGGCGAACGGCGACGACTCCCGCCTGCGCCTCGCCGCGCTCTTCCAGATGACGTACGTCGGCGCGCCGACCATCTACTACGGCGACGAGGTCGCGATGGAGGGCGGCCGCGACCCGGATTGCCGCCGGCCGTTCCCCTGGAGCTGGCAGAAGGACTCGACGCGCTCCGCGATGCACGCGTGGTACACGAAGCTCGCGAACCTGCGCCTCGCCCACCCGGCGCTGCGCACGGGCACCTTCCACACGCTGGCCACCGACGGGAAGGCCTACGCCTTCGAGCGCACGGACGGGAAGGAGACGTTCGTCGTCCTCCTGAACGCCGGCCGCTCCCCCGCCACGGTCCCGCTCGACTGCGCGCGCTGGGGCGGCAAGGTGAGCGCGTCGGATGCGCTGGAAGGCGGCTCGCCGCAGGCCTGGAGCGGCACGGCTTCGATCCAGCTGCCGGGGAGCTCCGGGCGGATCTACCGGATCACCCGCTGAGCGGGCGAGCGCGGAAACGATCGAGGCCCCGCCGGGTCCGCCGCGGCGGGGCCTCGACCGTTCCGCGACGCGGGGTCAGGGCTTCGCGAGCAGGAAGCTGAGGATGCGGTCGATGCGCGCGGCCCAGGCGGCTTCGTTGTGGCGCGCACCCTCGACCTCCTCGTAGTGCAGGTCCACGCCTTCGCGCCACCCCTCGTGAACGAGCGCGTCCCTCAGCATGCGCGCCTGGTCGAGCCACACGCGGCGGCCGGTCGCGGAGCCGGCTTCCTCGGCCGTGCCGACGTCGAGCCAGATCCGCAGGGGCCGCTTCCCGCCGGCCCGCACGCGCCGGACGATCGCCGTGTCGGCCCACCAGACGGCCGGCGAGACGCAGCCGACCAGGCCGAAGCGCTCCGGGTGCGCGAGCCCGAGGTCGAGCGCGGCGAGGCCGCCCAGGGAGGAGCCGATGACCGCGGTGTTCCCGGGATCCGGCAGCGTCCGGTAGTGCGCGTCCACGAACGGCTGCAGCTCCTCGACCAGGAACCGGAAGTAGTCCTCCGAGCGCCCGCCCCCGTGCGGCGGGCTCGGCTCGCTCGTGTAGTCCTCGGCGCGGTCCGGCGTGTTCGAGACCGCGACCATGAGGAAGGGCGGGAGCTTGCGCGAGCGGATGAGCCGGTCCGCGGCCTCGTCGGCCCGCCACTCCTGGCCGGGGAGGAAGCTGGTCGCCCCGTCGAAGACGTTCTGCCCGTCGTGGAAATAGACCACCGGATAGCGGCGGTCCCTCTGGACGTCGTAGCCCGGCGGCAGCCAGACGACCACGTCGCGCGCGCGGACGTACTTCGACGGGAACCCCCGGTGGTCGCGGACCTCGCCGGTGATCGTGTGCTCGCGGGGAGCGGGCGTCTCGGTCTGGTCGCGCCAGGCCCCCACCCGCACCCGGATCGTGTCGTCACGGGCGCCGGTGGCGCCCGCGCGGTTCGCGATCTCGCCGCCCCGCTCGTCCTTCTCGACGGTCTCCCAGCCTCCGCGCGTCACCTTGAACTCGAACGCCGTGCCGGGCGGCAGCGCGACGGTTCCGGTCCACGCGCCGCCGGGCCCCGGCGCGAGGCGCAGGCCGGCGCCGTTCCAGGCACCCAGCTCCGGCCGGTCGCCGGAGATCCAGAGGATGGAGCCCTCCGGCGTCGAGGCGGGCGCGCGGACGATGAAGGTGACCGCGGCACGGGCCGCGGGCGCGGTCACGAGCAGCCCCGCGAGCAGCGGGACGGCGACGGATGGGATTCGTGGCACACGGGCCTCGCGTTTCTCGTGGAGGGTCTCCCCCCCGTGCGTGCGGGGACGGACGCGCAGCGTAGGGCAACGGCGCCCCGGCGGCACGCGACGGCCGGCGGCCGGCTGGACGCGCGCCGGGACCGTGCCGCATCATGATGTCTCCTGAACCGCGACACGAGGTCACCCCGACATGCATCCACGACTGCGCTTCCTCCTGGCCGCGGCCCTCCTCGCGGCCCTGCACCTTCCGGAGCCCGCCCGGGCCGCCTCCGCCGACGGCAACGTCGAGTGGGACGGCGTCTCGCACGTCACCTGGCAGGACCGCCGGCCCCTGTGTCCCGTGGACGGCGAGAGCTTCCAGGTCCGATTCCAGACGTGGCGGAACGACCTCACCTCGGCGTCGGTCCACGTGGTCGCCGGCGCGGCCAGCACCGACGTGCCGGCCTCGCGGGTCGCGACGCGGGGGCCGTACGACATCTGGGCCGCCACGGTGCCGGCGACGGCCGAGACGAGCGAGAGCTACTGGATCGCGCTGACCGACGGTGGTCTCACCGACTACCTGAGCGTGTCGGGCTTGAGCCATGTGGCGCCGACAGATGGCGGCTACGTCCTCGACTTCACGACGCTCGGGCACGCCCCCGTCGGGGCGACGCTTGTGAGCGGCGGCGCGGCCGTCTTCAAGGTCTGGGCGCCCACGGTGGCCGCCGCCTACGTGCGGGGGGACTTCAACGGCTGGGGGACGACAGCGCTCACGAAGGTGGGCGAGTACTTCATCGCAAAGGTCCCTTCGGTCACGAACGGCATGCAGTACAAGTACTGGTTCCCGACCCGCGCCGCCGACAGCGGCTACGCCCCCGACCCCCGCTCGCGGGGGATGAACGCGACCGGCAACTACAACTCGTACGTCCGCGACCCGTTCACCTACTCGTGGGCCGACTCGGACTGGGCCACGCCCTCCTTCGACGACCTCGTGGTCTACCAGCTCCACGTGGGCTCGTTCGCGGGACTGAACGACCCTTACGGCGCCGCGCCCAACCCGTCGCGATTCGTGGACGTCGCGACCCGGGCTCCGTACCTCAAGAGCCTCGGCGTGACCGCCGTGATGCTCAACCCGATCACGGAGTTCCCGGGCGACTTCTCCGCCGGGTACAACCCGATCACGCAGTGGAGCCCCGAGTGGAAGTACGGCTCGCCGGACGATTTCAAGGCGATGGTGGACGCGCTGCACGCGAACGGCATTGCGGTGATCCTCGACATCGTCTGGAACCACTTCTCCTTCACGGACAACTTCCTCTGGTACTACGACGGGACCCAGCAGTGGTTCGAGACTCCCGACGTGCAGACGCCGTGGGGCTCGCAGGCCGCGTTCGGGCGGTCGGCCGTGGACGACTACTTCGCCGACAGCGCGCTCGAGTGGTTCGAGGAGTACCACGTGGACGGCTTCCGCATGGACGCGACCAGCTACATGAACCCGGGCGTCCACTCGGCGAGCGGCTGGGCGCTCATGCAGCGCCTGAACGCCGAGAAGGCGAACCGCTGGGCCGACAAGATCACGATCGCCGAGCAGCTGCCGGACAACGACTGGATCACGATGCCCATCTCCTCGGGCGGTGCCGGGTTCGACGCGCAGTACCAGATGCTCTTCCGCGACAACGTCCGCAACGCGATCTTCGCCGCCGCCTCGGGCGATCCCGACATGAGCTCGGTCCGCAGCGCGATCCTCGGCGGCGGCACGTGGCTGAGCGGCACGCACGCGCTGAACTACGTCCAGCTCCACGACGAGGCGTGGCCCTCGAGCGGCGGGCAGCGGATGGTGAAGACCATCGACACCACCGCCCCCTACGACGACATCTGGGCGCGCGGCCGGACCATGCTGGCCGAGGGCCTCGTGCTGACCTCCCCCGGCATCCCGGCGATGCTCATGGGCGACGAGTGGCTGGAGTCGATCGACTTCAATCCCGACGGCAGCGGCCGGATCGACTGGTCGAAGAAGACGACCTACGCGGGCGTGCTCGACTACTACCGCACGCTCATCGGCCTGCGCACCTCGCTCTCCGCGCTCCGGGCCTCGTCGGCGACGCACGTCTTCCACGTGAACGAGAGCGGCAACGTGATCGCCTTCCGCCGCACCGACGGCGCGGGACACCCCGTGGTCGTGGTGGCCAACTTCTCGAACGCGGACTACGCCTCCTACCGGATCGGCGTCCCCGAGGCCGGGAACTGGAACGAGCTCGTGAACAGCCAGGACCCGAAGTTCGGCGGCTCCGGCCCCGTGAACGCCGGCCTGCTCACGACCGACGCGACGCCCTACGACGGGTTCACGCAGTCGCTGGCCCTGGCGCTGCCGAAGATGGCGTTCAGCGTGCTGGCGCCGCTGTCCTACGTCGGCGTGGACGGCACGCCGGTCGCGGGTCCGGGTTCGGGGCTCGAGCTCGCCGCGCCCTGGCCGAACCCGGCCCGCGGTTCGGCGACGCTGCGCTTCACGCTCCCGGGCACCGGAGTGGCCTCGCTCGCGGTGTACGACGTCTCGGGCCGGCTCGTGCGGTCCCTCGCGCGCGGTCCGTTCGGGGCGGGCCCGCACGTGCTGCGCTGGGACGGCCGGGACGCGGCGGGCCGGGTGGCCCCCGCCGGCCTGTACTTCGTGCGGTTGAACGCGGCCGGAGAGATGCGCACGGCCCGGCTCGTGCGGATGCCCTAGGCCTTCGCCCTGCGGGCGGCGGCGCGCTCCAGGCGTTCGAGCGCGATCCCGCGGGGGGCGGCCTCGGGGTCGGTCCCCCGGCGGCGGGCGATCGCGAAGACCCGGCGGAGGGTCCCGCGCACCGTGGCGATGACCTCCTCCTCGGCCCGCGGGCGCGGCCGGCCATCGGCCTCCCTCCGAAGGCCCGTCATCGCCCCGTGTGCCCGAAGAACAGGTAGCAGGTCGCGATGGCGCCGATCACGCCCGCAAGGTCGGCGGCGAGCCCGCAGCCGAGCGCGTGGCGGGTGCGCTTGACGCCGACCGAGCCGAAGTAGACCGCGAGGACGTTGAACGTGGTCTCGGTGCTGCCCTGGATCACGCAGACGAGCCGGCCCGTGAACGAGTCCGGGCCGAAGGTCTTCATGGCCTCGACCATGAGCCCGCGGGCGCCGCTGCCCGAGAGCGGCTTGATGAGCGCCGTGGGCAGGGCGTCCACCCAGCGCGTGTCGAGCGCCAGCGCGCCCGCCGCGTGACGGATTCCCCCGAGGATCGCCTCGAGCGCGCCGCTGGCCCTCAGTACACCGATCGCGACGAGAATGGCGACGAGGTACGGGACGATGCCGATCGCGACGGTGAAGCCCTCCTTCGCCCCCTCGACGAACGTCTCGTAGAGCGGAATCCGCCGGCGTGCCCCCGCGGCCAGGAAGAGCACGATGACCGACATCAGGAGCGCGTTCGCGACCAGGGCCGACTGCGGCCCCACGGCATCGGCGGGCAGCTGCGAGAAGTAGGCCACGAGACCGCCCACCACCGCCGTGAGCAGGACCAGCCAGCCCATCACGACCCGGTTCCACAGGCTGACCTTCTGGATCGCGGCCGTCGCGAGCAGCCCGGCCATCGTGCTGCACCAGGTGGCGATCAGGATCGGCACGAACACGTCGGTCGGGTCGGCGGCGCCGAGCTGGGCGCGGAACGTGAAGATCGTGACGGGCAGCAGCGTCACGGACGACGCGTTGAGCACCATGAACATGATCATGTCGTTCGTCGCGCGGTCCGGCTCCGGGTTCAGCGTCTGCAGCTCCTGCATCGCCTTGAGGCCGAGCGGGGTGGCCGCGTTGTCGAGCCCGAGCACGTTCGCCGAGAGGTTCATCACGATCGCGCCGGAGGCCGGGTGGCGGTCCGGGATGCCCGGGAAGAGCCGGCGGAAGAGCGGGCCCGCCGCGCGCGCGATGCCTTCCACCACGCCACCCCGCTCGCCAATGCGCATGAGCCCGAGCCACAGGCTCATCACGCCGGTCAGGCCGATGGCGATCTCGAAGCCCGTCCTGGACGAGTCGAAGAGCGAAGCCACGACCGCGCGCAGCGCCTCCGGGTCGTGCGTGACGAAGACGCGCGCGATCGCGGCCGCGAAGGCGACGAAGAAGAAGGCGGCCCAGATCCAGTTGAGCATGCCGCGCAGAATAGGGGCGCTCGCGCCGTGCGGCCAGCGCGGAGTGCCCGTCGCCGGAGTGCATCGTGCCCGACCCGGCTCCGGTCGGCCGCCCGCGGCCGTGCTCGCGCGGGGGAACGCGCGACGGCTTTCCTCGCGGGCCGCCGGAACGGGTGCTAGCGTCGTGGCGGTGAGGCGGTACGCGGCGCCCGGTCGCCCGAAAGCCTCCGCGCGCCCCGCGCCTTTCCGCCTCACGCGGAAAGGAGGCGAGCCCCATGTCACACGTTCGGAATCGTCGAACGTCGGCGCGGCGCATGCTCGCGATTGCGGTTCTCGTGGCCCTCGGCCTGATGGTGCTGGCCGCCGCGCCAGCCGGGCGCACGTCCCGGGCCGCCCCCGCCCCGCCGGAGCCGGACACGACCTCGGTGCCCGGGACTTCGGAGATTCGCGACACCCCGGCGAACCTGCAGGCGGCCTTCACGAACGAGATGAACGCGCGGGAGCGGTACAACGCGTTCGCGAAACAGGCGGAAGCCGACACCCAGCCCGGCGTCGCGCGGCTCTTCCGGGCCTGCGCGAAGGCCGAATCCGTCCACGCCCGGCGTTTCGTGCAGGCGATCGCCTACACGGGCCAGCCGGCGCGGGCGCTGCTCGAGCGCCTCAAGGTCGGCACCACGGAGCAGAACCTGCGCGCGGCGATCAGCCTCGAGCAGTACGAGATCGACTCCTGGTACCCGGCGCTGCTCGAGAGGGCGAGCGCCGACGGGCAGGGCATGGCGGTCCGCGCGATCACGCTCGCACTCGGGGCTGAGCGGACCCACCTGGCTCTGCTGCAGGACGCCCTGGTGAAGCTGCCGGAGCGCCCGCTCTATGCGTCGCTCTACGTCTGCCCGTTCTGCGGGCGGGTCGTGGACACGCTCGAGACGAAACACTGCCCCGGCTGCTACACCCCCGCGGGGCGGTTCCTGAAACCGGTCTGAGGGACCGTTCGAAAGCGAGGTGAACCATGAACTGGTATCCCGCCCTCCCCGGCTGGGACGGCATCCATCCCGCCATGGTGATGTTCCCGGTCGCGCTGTTGCTCGTGACGCCCGTGCTGCTTCTCGTGAGCCTGTTCGTCCGCGGGGCCTGGCGGACCTGGGCCGGCGCGGCGCTCGTGACCATGGCGCTGGGCGCGCTGGCGGCCTGGTTCGCGGTGGCCAGCGGCCATGCGGCCGGACAACTGGTGGACAAGACGAGGACGCTCGAACTCGCGATCCTGCGCCACGAGGCGCTCGGCCTCGCGGTCCGGAACGTCTTCAGCGTGCTCACGGTGCTGTTCGCAGCGCTCCTGCTGCTTCCGATGTGGCTCCGCCGGCCGCTGCCCGACTGGCTGCGGATCACGACGCACGCGGTGTTTCTCGCCCTGTTCGTTGCCGCGACGGGCTTCGTCGCGCACGCGGCGGACGCGGGCGGCCGGCTCGTGCACGAGCGGGGGCTGCGCGCGTACGTGGTGGCGCCGCCTCCGCGTGACGCACCGGCGTCCCCCGCCGAGCGCGCGGAGGAGCCGCCACCACCCGCACCGAAGCCGCCTTCGGGCGCGAGGCGGTAGCAGTGCGCGCTCCCGGGCCCGGTCCGTACACCGGTCGGTGACCGTCGCACGGCCTACGCCCATCGGACCATGGGCGTCCGACCGGGGGCGGGTTCAGGATGTGCTCGGCGGATACCCGGGCCGACGCCCGGCTTCCCTGCTACACTGCGAGAGGTTCCGCCGCCGGAGCGGCGGGGTCCGCAGCTCGACAAACCAGAAGTCCCGACGGTCCGGGAGCGGAGGATCGTCCGGCGGCTCTTTGTCTTCGTGGTCCGCTCCAGTGGAGGGGTTCCAATGCCGACCCAGACCGTGCCGCACAACGAGGCCACGATCTCGTACGACGGCAAGTCCATTTCCCTGCCCCTGGTGAGGGGTAGCGAGGGCGAGACCGCCATCGACATCCAGAAGCTGCGCGCCCAGACCGGGCTCATCACGCTCGACACCGGTTACGGCAACACCGGTTCGTGCCGCAGCACCATCACCTTCATCGACGGCGAGAAGGGCATCCTGCGCTATCGGGGTTACCCGATCGACGAGATCGCCGAAAAGGCCTCGTTCCTCGAGGTCGCATGGCTGGTGATCTACGGCGAGCTGCCGACGAAGACGCAGCTCGAAGAATTCCGCTCCTCGGTGACGCACCACACGCTCCTGCACGAGAACTTCCGGCGCTTCTTCGAGGCGTTCCCGAAGGACGCCCACCCGATGGCGGTCTGCGCCTCTTCGATCGCCGCGCTGACGACCTTCTACCAGGCGCCCGAGACGGACGAGAGCGTGAACGACTCCATCGTCCGGCTGATCGCCAAGATCCCGACCATCGCCGGCTACGCGTACAAGCACTCGATCGGCCAGCCGTCGATGTACCCGAAGAACAACCTCGACTACGCCTCGAACTTCCTGCACATGATGTTCGGGACGCCGTGCGAGCCCTACGAGCCCGATCCCGTTCTCGCCCGCACGCTCGACCTGCTGCTCATCCTGCACGCGGACCACGAGCAGAACTGCTCGACCAGCACCGTGCGCATGGTCGGCAGCTCGCACGCGAACCTGTACGCCAGCGTCTCCGCCGGCATCAGCGCTCTCTGGGGGCCGCTCCACGGCGGCGCGAACCAGAAGGTCGTCGAGATGCTCGAGCGCATCGCGGCCGAGGAGGGCAGCGCCGAGAAGTTCCTCGCGAAGGCCAAGGACAAGAACGACACCACGCGTCTCATGGGCTTCGGCCACCGCGTCTACAAGAACTACGACCCGCGCGCCGCGATCCTGAAGAAGCACTGCGGGCTGGTTCTCGAGCGCGTCGGAATGTCGAGCCGCATGCTCGAGATCGCGATGAAGCTCGAGGAGATCGCCCTGAAGGACGACTACTTCGTGTCGCACAAGCTCTACCCGAACGTGGACTTCTACTCGGGCGTGATCTACCAGGCCCTGGGCATCCCGGTGAACATGTTCACCGTGATGTTCGCGATGGGCCGCATGCCCGGCTGGATCGCGCAGTGGCTCGAGATGCGCCACGACCCCGAGTTCAAGATCAGCCGTCCGCGGCAGGTCTACACCGGGGCGACGCAGCGCGCCTTCGTGCCGATCGAAAAGCGCGGCTGAGCCGAAGCCTTCGTGGACGACGCGCCCGCTCCCGCCTCGCGGGAGCGGGCGTCGTCATGCCATCGGAGCGACGACGTCGAACGGCCGCTCGAGCGGCCGCTTTTCGCAATCGCCGGCCCCCCCGTCCTCCCACGAGAGCATCAGCAGCTCGGCAGGCTCCCCGAGCGCGATCACCGGGTGGTGCCAGCAGCCCCGGGCGATGTTCACGGCCTCGCCGGGCCCGCAGGCGAACGCAACCGCACGGGCCTCGTCGGGGGCCCCGTCGGCGAGCGCCGGGGCGACCACCAGCAGCCACCGCCCGCCGCGCAGGGAAGCGAACAGCTGGGTCGAGTGGGGGTGGCGCTCGAGCAGCGTGCCCCGGAACGGAAGCGTCCGCGGGTCGCAGCGGAAGATCGCGACGTTCGGGAGCGCCTCCGGCCGGTCGCTCTCCAGCGAGGCGGCGCGGTCGTGACGGGTGGCCGACCCCAGGTTCACGCGCCGGCCCGGTTCCGCGCGCCCGCCCAGCACCTGGCCGAACGGCGCGAACGCCTCCGGCGCGAGCGGCCTCGCGGTCAGCGTCCGGACCGGGGGCGCGCTCACGAGCCGCGGTAGGTCGAGAAGCCGTACGGGGCGAGCAGCAGGGGCACGTGGTGATGCTCCTCGGGATCTCGCACCACGAAGGCGATCTCGACGAACGGGTAGAACGTCTCCCGCCCCGAGCGCGCGAAGTAGCCGCTGGCGTCGAAGCGGAGCCGGTGCATTCCCGCGGCGATCTCCCTTCCCGCAGGCACGAGCGAGCGGACCCGCCCGTCGGCGTCGCTCTCGGCGTTGCCGACGGCGACCCACTCGCCGTCGCGACGGGCCTCGAGCGTGACCGCGACGCCCTCGGCCGGGCGCCCGAGCGCGGTGTCGAGGATGTGCGTGCTGATTCCCACGAAGGTCCCTCCCGTTGCCGTCCTCAGGCCGCGCCTTCGGCCTCGAGCCAGCGGCCGATGCGAAGCCGCGTGATCCGCGCCTGCTCGCGGGCGGCCGCCGCCATCTCGGCCGGCCGTTCGTTCGCGAGCCTCTCCTCGACGAGGTCGGCGAGCTCCGCGGCGTCGCGCCCCGATGCGAAGGCCACGAAGCCGAACCCGAAGCGCTTTTCGTAGGCCTCGTCACCGGCTCGCAGCCGTTCGACGTCCCCCGCCGCGCCGGACTCGAGCGCCGCCTGCTCCCGCCGGGACCACGCCGCGTGGGCGGAGGCGTCGGCGGGCGGCGGTGGCGTGCCCAGGCGGGGATGCGCCGCGAGGGCCTCGAGCAGCGACGCCTCGTCGAGTCCCTCGATCACCGCGGTCGCCGCCGCGACCAGCTCGCGCGTGCTCGCGACCGGCAACCTCGCGCCGAGCGATTCGGCGAACGCCCGCGACGCGCAGAACGACCGCAGCACCTCGTCGCGCGCGGCCCCCTTCAGCGACCCGAGGCGGACGAGCGCCCGCGACTCCGCGGGCGTGTCGAGCGCCTCCCCGTGGACCCGCAGCCGGTTGACGCCGCCGTGCGGGACGATGTGGACGCGCAGGTGTGTCGCCACCCTCGCGAACGCGGGCACGAGCCGGTGCCGGCGGTGGGGCCCGACCGCCGTGCGCTCGACGAGGATGTTCCACCCCTCGCGGGCGGCCAGGCGCTTCGGCGTCGCCTCCTGGTCGTCGAGCGACTCGACCAGCGTCGAGACCGGGGCGTTGCCCTTGAAGAAGTGGGTGTCGAGGTCGAGTGCCTGGACCACCCCACGGCGGCCGAGCCGCACGACGCACCAGTCGGAGCCGGGCGTCCGGCGGCGCTTCGTCTCCCATCCGTCGCCCATGTTCACCCCCCGACCGGGCAACAGGAGGTTCGAGGGCGGCCCGAAGAAGGAGTCGCTCGCGAGGGCGATCGTCCCACCGTGCTCGATCGCCGCGAGGTCGATCGAGCCGGGCCCGCGGAAGACGTCCGGATCGGGACGGACGTGCCCGAACAGGCGCAGCCGGGCGACGCCCCCGTCCGGGTGGATCCGCAGGCGAACGTGGCTCGCGCGCTCGGGTGACCCTGAAGGGGTGACGAGGTTCACCGCGTCCGGCCGCACGGCGGCGCGCGGGGCGATCTCGACCCACGCGTGGCCCCCGGAGGCGCGGTGCTCCCCGCTCGTAGCCTCGATCGGCATCGCGAGAAGGTCCGCGGCCGTCGTGGCGAGCGGGGCCTCGATCGCCTCGAGCGAAACCTCCTGCGGCGCGTTGCCCTTGAAGTGGGTCGTGTCCACGACGGCGCCCTCGATCCGGCCGGGGGTGCCGAGGCGAACGAGCACCCAGTCGTGTCCCGGCGCCCGGCGCCGGGCCGACTCCCAGCCGTCCATCCACTTGCCGCGCGCCGTGTAGGCACCCTCCCGCCACTCGGGCGCGTGTGGGCGCAGCAGCGCTTCCGCGGGCGCGAAGTAGTCGTCGCTCACGGCGAGCACGAACGTGCCCGTCGTGTCGAGCGAGAGCTCCGTGAGCCGGGCGAAGGGCTCGGGGACGGCGTACGGCTGGGACACTCGGCGCTCCTTCAGTTCGGCGCGGGCTCCGCCGGCCGTCGCGAGACGGCCAGGAACCTCCCGTGCGGGTGGTCGGGGAATCCGCGCTCCGCATCATAGACGAGCCGGCCCCGCAGCCACGTCTGGTGGATCGTGCCCGCGAGCCGCCGGCCGGCCCAGGGCGTGACGGGATGGCGATGGAACAGCCCTCCCGCCGAGACCGTCCGGCCCTCCTCCGACCAGATCGCGAAATCGGCGTCGCACCCGGGCGCGAGCGTCCCCTTCCGCCCCGCCAGCCCCGCGAGGCGGGCCGGGGCCTCCGCCAGCCAGCGGGCGACATCACAGGGCTCGGCCGCAGGAGGACGCGCGAAGGTCAGCGTCGCGGGCAGCAGCAGCTGGAGTCCGGCGATCCCGCCCCAGGCCTTCCGGAAGTCGCCTCCCGCGAGGTCCTTCATCGCGGGCGGGCACGGCGAGTGGTCGCTCGCGACGAGGTCGAGCGTGCCGTCGTCGAGCGCCGACCGCAGCGCCTCCCGGTGCGCGCGCTCGCGCAGCGGCGGGGCGCACTTGAACGCGGTCGCGCCGTCCGCGATCTCTTCCGCGGCGAAGGCGAGGTAGTGAGGGCAGGTCTCCGCCGTGACCGGCAGCCCCTCGGCCTTCGCCGCGGCCACGAGCGCGAGCGTCTCGCGGCCCGAGACGTGCACGACGTGGACGTGCGCGCGATGCCGACGGCAGAGCCGCACGAGCGTCTCCACGGCTTCGGCCTCCGCCGCCGCCGGCCGCGAGGCCAGCCAGGTCGCATACGCGCGGGGATCGGCGCCTGCGGGCAGCGCCTGCTCCGCGCGTCCGAGCACGGCCGGCGACTCGGCGTGCGCGAGCAGCGGCAAGCCGAGCGCGCGCAGCACGGGCAGCGCGGCATCGAGCGCCGGCTCGTCCACGTGCGGGAACTCCTCCACCCCCGACGGGCAGAGAAAGCACTTCACGCCCGCCACCCCGAACGCCGCCAGGCCGGGAAGCGCCGATGGGTCGGCGGAGACGACTCCGCCCCAGAGCGCGACGTCCACGCGCGCGACGCCCGCGAGGGCGCGAACCCGCGCCCGTCCGGCCCCCGGTTCCGTGAGCGGGGGCCGGCCGTTGAGCGGCATGTCCACGATCGTCGTGACGCCTCCGGCGGCCGCGGCAGCGGTGGCGCTCGCGTAGCCCTCCCAATCCGTGCGACCCGGTTCGTTCACGTGCACGTGCGCATCCACGAAGCCGGCCGTGAGGAACCGCTCTCCGGCGTCCACCACCGCGACCCCCGAAGGGACTTCGTTCCACGGCGTGACGGCCACGATGCGACCGTCGCGGGCGTGAACCGCCGCCGGCCCGACGGACCCCGCGCGCACCACGCGGCGGCCGCGCACGACGAGGTCGGAGCGGATCACCGCCGGCCCCCGGGGTGGCGCTGCTGCCACGCCCAGGCCCCCAGCGTTCGCCGCTCCTCGTCCGTGATCCCGGTCAGGTTGCCGAGCGGCATCGTGCGCGTCTCGACCACCCGGTAGACGATCCGGTCGGCGTAGGCCCGCATGTGCTCGAGATCGTCGAGGGTGACGCCCGCCGGCGGAGCCGTGAAGGCCTCGTTCGACGGGTGCGGCGAGTGGCAGGTCGTACAGCGCGCCAGGACGATCGCGCGGGCGGCGTCGTCCGTGACGGGCGCGTGCGAGGCGAGCGCGAGCGTCGCGGCCCCCGGACCCGGTGGCAGCGTCATGCCCACGGCGCCCGCCAGGCACGCGAGGGTGCCGACGGCCACGGGCCACGGCGTGCGCCGCCCGAGGTTCATGACGTGCTTGAGGCCCGCCCCGAAGGCGAAGACCAGCCCGGCGACGATCCACGGGTGCGGGCCCGACCAGAGCGAAGGGAAATGCCCCGACAGCATCGCGAGCAGCACCGGGAACGTGAGGTAGTGGTTGTGCGTGGAGCGGAGCTTGGCGCGCACGCCGTCGCCGGTGTCCGCCGGCCGGCCCTCGCGCGTCGCCGCGAGCATCCTCCCCTGCCCCGGGATGATCACGAAGAAGACGTTCGCGGTCATGATCGTGCCCATCGTCGCGCCCGTGAGGAGGAGCGCAGCGTGCGGCGCGAGCACCCGCCCCAGGCCCCACGCCTCCGCGGCGGCCAGCCCCAGGCCCGCCGCGGCGAACGGCCACCCCCGCAGCCCCGGTATGCGGCAGAGCCCCTCGTAGACGAGCAGCCCCGCGGCGAGCGCCGCGTAGAGCAGGGCCACCGCCACCCCGTGCGGCAGCGTGGACGTCGCGTCGAGGATCATCGCGCGGCTGCCGAACGCGTAGACGACCGTGAGCAGGAGAACGCCGGTGATCCACGTCGAGTAGCTCTGCCACATGAACCAGTGAAGCCGGTCCGGGAGCTTCGCGAGCGTCCGGTGCTTCACGACCTCGTAGAAGCCCCCCGAGTGGGTCATCCACATCTCGCCCGTCACCTCGGGCGCGCGGCCGCCGCGCGGGCGTTCGAGCGCGGCGTCCATCCACATGAACAGGAAGGAGTCTCCGATCCACAGGATGGCGGCGACCACGTGGGCGCCGCGCAGCAGGACGTTCAACCACTCCTGGGTGAAGGCGGACATGCGGAAGGCTTCCGGGACGCACGACGGGAGGACGGAATGCGGCAATGTAGCGAGCCACGCGGTTCCGCCACAAGCGCGGGCGGCGGCCCCCGGGGAGCCGCCGCCCTCCTCCCGCCTTCCCGGGCGTCAGCCGGCCAGCGTCACCATGAGCGCCTTCTGGGCGTGCAGCCGGTTCTCGGCCTGGTCGAAGATCGCCGACCCGGGGCCCCGCGACGTGGCGTAGTCGATCTCCTCGCCATAGTGGGCGGGCAGGCAGTGGAGCAGCACCGCGCTCTTCGAGGCGAGGTTCATCACCTCCGCGTTCACCTGGTACGGCTTGAAGGCGGACCGCCGGCGACGCGCCTCGGCCTCCTGACCCATGCTCGTCCAGACGTCCGTGTAGACGACGTCCGCACCCTTCACGGCGGCCGCGAGGTCGGTCGTGGCCGAGATCTCCGAGCCGGTGCCCCGGGCGAGCCGGCGGGCCTCCTCCAGCACCTCGCCCGACGGCGCGAACTCCTCGGGCCCCGCCACCGTGCAGTGCATGCCCGTGAGCGCGGCCCCGTAGAGCAGCGAGTTCGCCACGTTGTTGCCGTCGCCGACGAACACCGCGCGCAACCCCTTCAGGCGCCGGCGCCGCTCGCGGATGGTGAGCAGGTCTCCGAGGACCTGGCAGGGGTGCTCGTGGTCCGAAAGTCCGTTGATCACCGGGACCGCCGAGAAGCGCGCCAGCTCCTCGACGATCACGTGGGCAAAGACACGCGCCATCACGAGGTCCGCCATGCGCGAGAGCACGACCGCGATGTCCTCGGTGGTCTCGCGCTCCCCGAGCCGGATGTCGTCCGGGCCGAGGTAGATCGCGTGCCCGCCCAGATGGGTCATCCCGGTCTCGAACGAGACCCGCGTACGCAGCGACGGCTTCTGGAAGATCATGGCCAGCGTCCTGCCCGCGAGCCGCGGGTGGGCGCGTCCCTCCGCCCGGTCGCGCTTGAGGGACTCGGCCAGCTCGAGCACCGCGATCGTTTCCTCGGCCGTGAGGTCCTTCACGGACGTGTAGTGACGAAGCCCCGTGCGCGACCCGGGCTTCAGTTCCGTCGTCATGTCCCCTCCCCGTCCGGGCCCCCGGCCCGGTGTCCCCGCTCGGCGCGGGGGGCGCGGGTCGCGATCAGCCCAGCACGCGCGCGATGCGCTCGCTGGCCCACTCCAGGTCGTTCGGTTCGACGACGAGCGGCGGCGCCAGGCGCAGCACGCTCTCGACGGTGTCCTTGCACAGCAGTCCCTCGCCCTTGAGCTTCTTCGCGAAGGCCTTCGCCGGTCCGGCGTCCGGATTCAGCTCGATGCCGATCAGGAGCCCCTTGCCGCGGATCTCCTTCACCACGGGCATCGTGTGGCGGCGGAGCATCGCGGTGAAGCGTTCGCCGAGAGCGGCGGCGCGCTCCGCGAGCCGGTCCCGCTGCAACACGTGGATCGCCGCGCGCGCCACGGCGCACGCGAGCGGGTTGCCCCCGAACGTGCTGCCGTGGTCGCCCGGGCGGAACACGCCCAGCACTTCACGGCTCGCGAGGACGGCGGACACGGGCAGCAGCCCGCCGCCGAGCGCCTTGCCCAGCATGAGCACGTCCGGCCGGACGCCTTCGTGCTCGCACGCGAGCACCCTTCCCGTTCGCCCGAGGCCGGTCTGGATCTCGTCCGCCATGAACAGGACCTGATTTCGCCGGCAGAGGTCGTACGCACCCGCGAGGTAGCCCGCGGGCGGGACGACGATGCCGCCCTCGCCCTGGATGGGCTCGACGAGGAATCCGACCGTGTCGGGACCGATCGCCTTCTCGAGCGCCTCGAGGTCGCCGTAGGGCACGAGCCGGAACCCGGGCGTGAAGGGCCCGAAGCCCTCGCGGTACTGGGCGTCGTCCGAGAAGCTCACGATGCTGATCGTGCGCCCGTGGAAGTTGCCCTCGCAGACGAGGATCTCCGCCCGTCCCTCGGGCACGCCCTTCACCTCGTACCCCCACTTGCGGGCCGCCTTGAGCGCGGTTTCCACCGCCTCCGCCCCCGTGTTCATGGGCAGGACGAGGTCCAGCCCGGTGAGCGACGTGATCGCCTCGCAGAACGGGCCGAACTGGTCGTTGTGGAACGCCCGCGAGGTCAGCGTCAGCCGCTCCGCCTGCTTCGCGAAGGCCGCCAGCAGCTCCGGATGCCCGTGGCCGAAGTTGAGCGCCGAGTAGGCGCTCAGCATGTCGAGGTAGCGGTGCCCCTCGACATCCTCCACCCAGGCACCGTGTCCGTGCGACAGCACGACCTCCAGCGGCGCGTAGTTGCGCGCGCTGAAACGGTCCGCCAGCGCGATGTGTCGCTCGGTCTCGCTCCCGGTCGCGGCCCCGGCGCGCGCCGGGTCAGCGGTGGGCATGGCGGTCCTCCTTCGTGGCCTCCTGGGCGCGGGCGTGGCGGTCGAGCGTCTCGCGGATCGCCTTCGGCAGGACTTCGGGATCCTGCTCGTCCAGCTCGTACAGGGCACGTGTCGCGGGCTTCTCGATCTTCACGATGCGCCCGAGATCGATCGGCGTGGCGATCACCACCGTGTCGCACGGCACGGCCGCGATCGTCGCCCGCAGCTCCTCGACCTGGCGGTCGCCGTACCCCATCGCCGGCAGCACCTCGGAGAGGTGTCCGTATTTCTCGAACACGCCCTTCAGCGAGCCCTGGGCCCACGGGCGCGGATCCACCACCTCGGCGGCCCCGAGCTGCTTCGCGGCGACGTAGCCCGCACCGTAGGGCATCTCGCCGTGCGTCACCGTCGGCCCGTCCTCGACCACGAGCACGCGCTTTCCCTTCACGAGCGCCGGCTCCCGGACGGTCACGGGCGACGCCGCCCGTACGACCGTCGCGCGCGGGTTCACGCGCCGCACGTTCGCCTCGACCTGCTCCACCGCGGCGGAATCCGCGGTGCCGACCTTGTTCACCACGACGAGGTCCGCCATGCGCAGGTTCGTCTCGCCCGGGTAGTAGCGCGTCTCGTGTCCCGCACGGTGCGGGTCCACGACGACGATGTCGAGGTCCGGCCGCACGAACGGCAGGTCGTTGTTGCCCCCGTCCCACAGGATGACGTCGGCCTCCGCCTCGGCGGCGGCCAGGATGGCTTCGTAGTCCACGCCGGCGAAGACGAGGCTCCCTGCGACGACGTGCGGCTCGTACTCCTCGCGCTCCTCGATCGTGCACCGGTGTTCGTCCATGTCCGCCAGGGTCGCGAAACGCTGGCACGCCTGGCGGCGCAGGTCCCCGTAGGGCATCGGGTGGCGCATCACCGCCACCTTCAGGCCGAGCTCGCGCAGGATGCGGGCCACGCGCCGGGAGGTCTGGCTCTTGCCGCAGCCGGTGCGCACGGCGCCCACGGCGATCACGGGCCGGGCGCTGTGCAGCATCGTCTGCCGCGGGCCGAGCAGGGTGAACTCGGCGCCCGCCGCCTGGGCGCGGGCCGCAAGGTGCATGACGGTGTCGTACGAGACGTCGGAGTAGGCGAAGGCGACCTGGTCCACGGCGAGGTCGCGAACGAGCGTCTCGAGCTCGTCCTCGGAGTGGATCGGGATGCCGTTGGGGTACGCCGGCCCGGCGAGCTCGGGCGGGTAGACGCGACCGGCGATGTCGGGAATCTGCGTAGCGGTGAACGCGACGACTTCGACGTCCTTCTGACGCTTCCACCAGACGTTGAAGTCGTGGAAGTCGCGGCCGGCGGCACCCAGGATCAGGGTGCGGAGTCTCCTCGGCGCGGGCATGAGGGATTCTCCCCCGCATCGAGCGTCCCCTTCGCGAGCCGTTCGGACGGATCCGCCGCCCGGCCTCTTCCACGGCGGGCCGACGCCGGAACGCACACTCGCACGGGTGCGATGCGTTGAGGGCCAGTCGTGCATCGGGCAGGCCAATCCCGCGACCCGGGAGACCCCGCGGGCCCGCTCGCTGCGGGACGGCCGGTTGGCGGTTTCGGCTGACCGTTTCTTGAAACACCGTTCAACGTCGGGGGATCCCGGACCTGCCAGCGTGACACGCGGACCGCCACGAACGGCAGGCCCATGCGGTTGCCGGCCGCGGGATTCCGCCCGCCGGCCGGTCGCCCGGCGAGCGGGACCGTTTCGGGACGTCCCCCGCGGGCCCGCTCTTCCGCCAGGCCTGAGCGCAGGTTCGCAACGCTGCGCCCCGCGCGCACTTGCGCGGGGCGCCGTGACTCGTCCATCCTGCCGTCTCCGCAGCGATCGGCCCCGAACGACCAGGGAGGCTCCCGATGACCAGCCGTCACGAGTTCAAGCCGTACGCTCGCCTCACCCAACCCCTCGTCCGCGAGGAGGGTCGCCTGCGGCCGGCGTCCTGGGACGAGGCGCTCGATCGCGCCGCGGCCGGGTTCCGGCGGAACCGGGAAGCGCGCGGACCGGACTCGCTCGGCATCTTCAGCTGTTCGAAGTCCACGAACGAGATGAACTTCCTGGCCCAGAAGCTGGCCCGGGTCGCGTTCGGGACGAACAACATCGACAGCTGCAACCGGACCTGACACGCGCCCAGCGTCGTCGGTCTGGCGACGGTCTTCGGTGCGGGGGGCGGCACGAACTCCTACCGCGAGGTGGAGGAGACGGACGTCGTGCTGCTCTGGGGTTCCAACGCGCGTGAAGCGCACCCCATCTGGTTCCATCACCTCCTCAAGGGCATCCACCGGGGCACGCGGCTCTACGTGATCGACCCCCGGCGGACTTCCTCCGCCCGCTGGGCCGACGTCTGGCTCGGGCTCGACGTGGGCAGCGACATCGCGCTCGCGAACGCGATGGGGCGCGAGATCCTCCACGCCGGCCTCGAGCACCGGCGGTTCATCGAGACCGCCACCACGGGATTCGAGGCGTACCGCGACCACGTGGAGCGCTACACGCTCGAGTTCGCCGAGCAGGCGACCGGGGTCCCGGCGGAGGCCATCCGCGAGACGGCGCACGCCTACGCGAAGGCCGACAGGGCCATGATCTGCTGGACCCTCGGCATCACCGAGCACCACGACGCGACCGAGAACGTGCTGGCGCTCATCAACCTCAGCCTGCTCACCGGCCACGTCGGGCGCTGGGGCTCGGGCTGCAATCCGCTCCGCGGGCAGAACAACGTCCAGGGCGGCGGCGACATGGGCGCGCTGCCCAACCGCCTTCCGGGCTTCCAGGACATCCTCGACGACGAGGTCCGGGGGCGTTTCGAGAGCGCCTGGGGAGCGCGGATCCAGCCGCGCTACGGCTGGAACCTGACCGAGATGCTCCGCGCCATGGAGCGCGGCGAGATGACGTCCCTCTACGTGATCGGCGAGAACCCCGCGCAGTCGGATGCCGACGCGCACCACGTCGAGAAGCTGCTCGGCGGGCTCGACCACCTCGTCGTCCAGGAGATCTTCCTCACCCGGACGGCGGAGCTGGCCCACGTCGTGCTGCCGGCGACCGCGAGCTGGTGCGAGAGCGAAGGCACGGTCACGAACAGCGAGCGACGTATCCAGAGGGTCCGCAAGGCGGTCGAGCCGCCCGGGGGCGCTCGGGACGAGCTGTGGATCGTGGCCGAGATCGCCCGGCGCCTGGGAACCGACTTCGGAAGCCCGGGCGCCGAGGAGGTGTGGAACGAGCTGCGCCGGGTGGCGCCCGCGTTCGCCGGCGGCATGAGCTACGCGCGGCTCGAGGCCCTCGGCGGCATCCAGTGGCCGTGCCCGGACGAGAACCATCCCGGCACGCCGTTCCTGCACGGGCGCCTCTGGGCCGATCCCGTGCAGGGCCGGCACGCGCCGTTTTCGGTCGTCGACTGGGAGGGACCGGTCGAGAAACCGGACGCCGAGTATCCCTTCCTGCTCACCACGGGCCGCCGGCTCGAGTCCTACAACACGGGCGTCCAGTCCGGCGGGTACCTCTCCCCCCTCCATCTCGGCGAGGCGCTCGAGATCTCGCCCGAGGACGCCGCGCGGCTCGGCGTCGCGGACGGCGACACCGTGCGCGTGACCTCCCGCCGGGGCAGCGTGACGGCGCCGGTCCGGCTCGAGTCGGGCCTTCGTCCCGGCCTCGTGTTCATGACGCTCCATTTCCCCGACCAGGTCGCGACCAACCGACTCACGATCGATGCCGCCGATCCCCGCTCGGGGACGGCCGAGTTCAAGGCCAGCGCCGTCCGGGTCGAAGCACTCGCGGCGGCGGAGGCCACGAGGAAAGCCTGATGGACATCCGCCTGCTGGACGCCGAGCCGACCACCGAAGAGCGCGAGGCCGTGGACGCCGCGCTCGGACCGCCGTCCTCGAGCTGGGACGGCGCGTCCTCGCGCACGCCGCGCGACCTGCGCGTCGCCCACGGCGGCCGCGCCCAGCGCGAGCGACGCACGCTGCTCCTGCCGGCGCTGCAGGCGCTCCAGTCGCGGTCCGGATGGGTGACTCCGGGCGGGCTCAACTACGTCTGCGAGCGGCTGGGCGTCCCGCCCGCCGAGGCGTGGTCCGTCGCGACCTTCTACGCCATGCTCGCCACCTCGCCGCGGCCGAAGCGCGTGATCCACGTCTGCGACGACGTGGGGTGCCGCGCGCGCGGCGCCGGCGGCCTCTGCGAGCGGCTCGAACGCGAGGCCGGGCCCCCGCTGCCCCACGGCGACGGCACGGCCGCCGCGGGATGGTCCCGTTCCCCGTGCCTCGGACTCTGCGACGCCGGCCCCGTGGCCCTGTACACCGAGGCCGGGCAAGACCCCGTCGAGGCGCTGATGGGGCATGCGACGGTCCACACGATCCGCACGATGCTTGCCGGCACGACGCCGCCGCCGGACGGCGAGACGCACCCCGACGTACCCCAGGGCGGCGATCCGTCGCTCGTCCTGCTCCGGCGCGTCGGACGCGTGGACCCCGAGAGCCTCGAGGCCTATCGCGCTTCGGGCGGTTACGCGGCCCTCGCGCGCGCGATCGAGATGGGGCCGGAGGCGGTCATCCGCGAAGTCGAGGTTTCGAGGCTGAGCGGGCGCGGCGGCGCCGCCTTCCCCGCGGCCCGCAAGTGGAGCGCGGTCCGCGACCAGCCGCCCGGCGTGAGGCACCTCGTGTGCAACGCCGACGAGTCCGAGCCGGGGACGTTCAAGGACAGCGTGCTCCTCTGCGCGGATCCGTTCGCCGTCGTGGAGTCCATGACGATCGCCGCCTTCGCGGCCGGCTGTTCGCGCGGCTGGCTCTACGTGCGGGCGGAATACCCGTTCGCCTTCCAGCGCATGTCCCACGCGCTCGCGCAGGCCCGCGCGGCCGGGCTGCTCGGCGAGCGCATTCTCGGAACGGACTTCTCGTTCGACATCGAGGTGCGGCGCGGATCCGGCGCCTACATCTGCGGCGAGGAGACCGCGCTCTTCGAGTCCATCGAGGGCCGCCGGGGCGAGCCGCGAAGCAAGCCGCCCTTCCCGGTCGAGCAGGGCCTGTTCGGGCAGCCGACCGTCGTGAACAACGTCGAGACGCTTGCGAACGTGCCGCAGATCGTGCTCGAGGGCGGCGCCGCGTTCGCCGCCACGGGCAGCGGCGACTCGACCGGCACGCGGCTCTTCTGCCTCAGCGGCAGCGTCCGGCACGCGGGGGTCTACGAGGCGCCCCTCGGCACGTCGCTCGGCGACCTGATCGAGATGGCCGGCGGCGTCCCCGAGGGGCGCGAGCTGCAGGCCGTGCTGCTCGGCGGGGCCGCAGGCACCTTCCTGCGCCCGGACGAGCTGGACCTGCCGCTCACGCTCGAGGCCGCGCGCGCCGCCGGCACGACGCTCGGCTCGGGCGTCGTGATGGCGTTCGACGACTCGGTGGACCTGCGCCAGATCGTGCTGCGGCTCGCGGCGTTCTTCCGGGACGAGTCGTGCGGCCAGTGCGTGCCGTGCCGTGTCGGGACGGTCCGCCAGGAGGAGGCGCTCCGCCGGCTCGCCGGCGGCAACCCGAAGGGCTCCGCCCGGGACGAGCTGGTCCTGATCCAGGAGGTCGGCGCGCACATGCGCGACGCCTCGATCTGCGGCCTCGGGCAGACCGCTTCGTCGGCGGTGGAGTCCGCGTTGCGGAAGTTCGCGGTCTTCGGCGCGTCGCCCGCCTGGGCGCCCCCGGCCCCCGCGCGCTCCGAGCCCGAGCCCGTGTCCCCGCCGCGCGAGGGCCTCGTCCGCCTCACGATCGACGGCCACTCGGTCGAAGTGCCGAGGGGCACGACGCTGCTCGAGGCGTGCCGGGGTCGCGGCATCGGGATCCCGACGCTCTGCCATCTCTCGACCCTCACGCCGGCCAACGCGTGCCGGCTGTGCGTCGTCGAGATCGAGGGCGCCCGGGCGCTCGCCCCGAGCTGCTCGCGGGCGGCCGAGCCGCGCATGGTCGTTCACACCGACTCGCCGCGCGTGCGCCACTCGCGCCGCCTCGTGCTCGAACTGCTCGGCTCCTCCGTGGACCTCTCCGCCGCGCCGGAACTCCAGGCGCTCCAGCGGGAATACGGCTGCGCCCCCTCCCGCTTCGGTCCCCCGGCCCCACCCACGGACCGGGACCACGAGATCGCCGGGCACCACGAGGCGCCCGCCGACGGCGCGGCCGCGACGGTGTCGCAGCCCGTCAAGGTCGACAACGACCTCTACGTGCGCGACTACGCGAAGTGCGTGCTCTGCTACAAGTGTGTCGAGGCCTGCGGTGAGGACCACCAGAACACGTTCGCCATCGCCGTGGCGGGGCGCGGCTTCGGGGCGCGCATCTCGACCGAGCTGAACGTCGGGCTGCCGGATTCCGCGTGCGTCTACTGCGGCAACTGCATCGCGGTCTGCCCGACGGGGGCGCTCGTCGCGAAGTCCGAGCACGACCTGCGCGCAGCCGGTGACTGGCGACCCGATCGCCAGACGGCCACGGACACGATCTGCCCGTACTGCGGGGTCGGGTGCACGCTCCGGCTGCACGAGCAGGACGGCCGGATCGTCAAGGCGACGTCGCCCTTCGAGAACGACATCACGCAGGGCAACCTGTGCGTGAAGGGGCGTTTCGGCTGGCAGTTCGTCCAGCCGCGCGAGCCCGACGCGAAGCCCTGAGTCAGCGCAGCACGACGACGCGCCGGACGCGCTCCTCGCCGCCGCTGCGTGCCCGCAGGAAGTAGAGGCCGGGTGCGAGCCCGCGGCGCAGGGTATAGCGGGCGGGGCCGCGCTCGGGCGATCCCGCGAAGAGCCGCGCGACCCGGCGACCGGCCACGTCGAGCACGTCCAGCTCCGCCGGTCCGGACCCGCCCCACTCCACGACCGCCGCGAAGGCACCCGAGCGGACGGGCGAGGGGCACGAAAGCCGGAAGCGGGCTCCCGCCGCCGGGGACGGGGCCCCGCTCACGGCGAGCCCTCCGAGGTCGAGCCGCGAACCCGCGCGCAGGACGCGCACGCCGGGGACGGTCACGACCCCCAGCGAGTCCGCGGTGACGAGTCCGCTCGCGATCTCCGCCTGGTCCGCGACGCGCACGACCCGCCAGGGGACCGGGGCGAACGGCGCGACGGAGAAGTTCTGGACGCGCCGGGGCGTCACGTCCACGAGCGCGGATTCCGGCGCGGCGATCGTGCCCGTCGAGGCCACGAGGTCGCGCAGCGTGAGCGTCGTGCTCCAGCCCCCCGGGGTGTCCACCGGCGTCGTCCATTCGAACGCGCCGCCCCACGTGCCGACGGTGTCGCCGGTCGCCGGCGACCCGTCGCCCGGATCGCCGTCCACGTCCGCGTTCGAGAGCGCGGCGAAGCTGCGGTCGGTGCGGAAGCGGTCCAGGTAGCCGGGCGCCTGCATCGGGATCCAGACGGCCCCGTCCACCCCGTGATTGCGGTCGTCCCAGAAGAAATACCCGCCGCGGTGGTGCGCCCGCATCGCCTGCCAGAAGCGCACCTTCTCCTCCCAGCCCACGTTCAGGTCGCGCCGCCCGTTGAAGACCATCATGGGCGGCACGTCGGGCCGGTGTTCGTCGGCGACGAGACGCGTGCCGTTCAGCACGTCGAACACCGGCTTGCCGTCCTCGTCGGGAAGGTCCGTCGCGACCAGTCCCCAGATCTGGTCGGCGAGGTCCCGGAACGGTCCCCCGGGATTGAACCAGCAGTTCGGGAACGGGTCGGTCTCGAACGAGTAGTCGAACTGCCCGATCACGGACATGACGCCCGCGATCTTCCCCGGCGACCGCAGCGCGAGCTGCGTCGCCCCCATCGCGCCCATCGAGTAGCCGTACGTGATCACGCGGGTGGTGTCGATCGGGAACGTGCGGCGGACCCAGTCCAGTGTCCAGTCCACGCGCCGCGCCGTGTAGTCCACGACGGCGCCCGTGAGCGGCGGCGGGCTCGCCGCGCTCATCACGTCGTAGTCGGGGTGATAGCCGAACCAGAACGTGTTCTGGCCGTTCGGCAGGTAGTCGTCGAACGCGAGCACCCACTCCCCGGGAATGAAGGCCCCGCCCACGGCGCTGAGCAGGCTGCCCCCCTTCGGGTGGAAACGCACGACGAGCGGGGCGTCCGCGGGCTGGCCCCGGACGAGGCCGTTCGCAAACGCCATGCTCGCCCGCGAAGCCATGGCCGGGAACCCGGGAAGGTCCGCGTTCCACGTCCACAGGGTCCAGATCTCCACCATCCAGCTCTCGACGGGGATGGAGCGCTGGTAGACCGGGCGCGGAACCGCGGTCGTCTCGGCCACGGCGGAAACGAGCGAGTTCTCGCCGGGCGTGACGCGGCGGTCCTCCTCGAACGTGCCGGGCGTGATCGTGACCGCGTAGTACGAGGCGCCCGTGCGGCCGACCGTCCGGACGAACAGGCCGTCCCCGGGGGGCAATTCCGGTCCCGTGGCCGTCGTCCGGTAGCCGTGCGTCTCGCCGAGCAGGTGCGACATCCGCAGGTCGCAGGCCGTGGAGTCGCCGACGCTGCCCACGTACGACGCGGCGTCGAGGTCGGCCTGCGTCTGGATCGGGGTGCCGGACTCGTAGACGCGATAGGTGAACCCATGCCCGAGCGGCGCCGCCCAGCGCAGGAACGTCTGGCCGTCGTGATGCGTCGCCGAGATCCCGTCGGGCCGCGAGGCGGCCGGTCCGGTGGGCTGGACGAGGCGGGCGGCGATGTCGTCCCCGGTCGTGGAGGAGTCGCGGCCGTCGGTCCACACCGCGAACGCCCCCGCGCTGCCGTCGGACGCCAGCTGGACCTCGCGCTGGTCGCCCGGCTCCTGGCAGAGGGATGCGCCGTCCGCCGGCCAGCCCTCGTGCACCGTCCCGTCCGGATCCAGCCGCTGGACGTAGACGTCGAGTCCCGTCGCGAGGCTGTCGCGCTCGTCGGTCCACGCGAGGTAGGCACCGCCGTCGCCGGCGGGGAGCAGCGCGGGGTCCCGCTGGATCCCGGGCGCCGCGGTCGCCGGCGCGCCCGAGGCGGGCCACGAAGCCGTCGCCACGCCCGTCGAATCGAGACGCTCGACGTAGAGGTCGCTCCCGCTCCCCGTGCCGCGGTCCTCGCTCCACGCGAGCAGCAGCGCGTCGGCCCCGTCCCCTGTCCCGACGAGGCCGGACTTCGCGAACGCGCCGGGCGCCACGAGCGCGCCTTCGAGCGGCCAGCCCGGCGCCCGCGAGCCGTCCGGAAGGAAGCGGCAGGCGTAGACCTGCGCGACCGGGCCCCGTTCGTCCTCCCATGCGAGGGCGACGCCCGCCGCCCCCTTCGCGAGCACGACGCCGTGCTGCGGCCCGGGGACGTCGCAGGCGAGGAGACCCGAGGCGGGCCAGCCCGGCGCCGCCAGCCCGGCGGACGTGAACCTCCCGAGCCGCACGTCGCCGTCACCGTCGGTCACGGTGTCCCACGCGAGGTAGACGCCGCCCGCGTCGTCGGTCGCGGCCCGCGGCCAGCAGTCCGACGGAACGTCGGAGTCCAGCAGGAGGCCTTCGGCCGGCCAGGCGGGATCCGGCACCCCGTTCGCGAGCAGGTGGAGCAGGAACAACCGCGCCGGAGCGACCTCGCGATCGACCCACACGGCGAACGCGCCCGCGGCGCCGTCGGTCGCGATGGCCGGGTGCCCCTGCCAGCCCGGTCCGGTGTGCACCGGGGCCCCGTTCGTGGGCCATCCCGGGTCCGGAAGGCCGTCCGGGCCCAGCCGCATGGCGTAGACCTCGAAGTCGTTCGTGGCGCCGCACCGGTGGTCGGACCAGATCGCCAGGGCCCCGGCGCCGCCGTCGGGCACGAGGACGGGGTCGGCCTTGAGGCAGGTGATCCAGGTCAGCGTCTCGCCCTGGTCGGTTCCCGACGTCGACGGCGCGCCGGACGGGTCGAGCGTGCAGCCGTACAGGTCGATCGAATAGGTGGAGCGGCGGTCCAGCCACAGGACCCAGGCGCCTCCCGCCGGATCGGAAAGGACCCGCGGGCTCCACTGCGCCTCGGGCGCCGTGCATACCGGCAGGCCGTCCGCGGCGGCGGGGAATGCACGCAGCGAGGGCAGAGCCGCGAGCAGCAGGAAGAGCGGCAGGAGTGGGCGTCGTAGGCTCATCAGCGGCGTCGTCCGGTCAGCGCTTGGTCGAGATCGAGCGGTTGGGGTCGCGTGGACGGCGTCCAAGTCTACCGCACCGTACCGCGCCTGCCGACGCGGCGCCCCTCCCGTCGCCACGGGTTGGAACACGGGCTTGCAGCGTCGTGACACATTGGCTAGATTGCAGAACCGTTGGGGTTTGGGTCGGCGGGATCAGCCGGCCGCAGACGATGTGGGCTGCAGGCAGTGCATCCAGGCGTCCGAAAGCAGGGCTTTCGTCCCGACAGGCCAGCGACCGCCCTCCATCCTACGACTCGCGTGCGGGATCCCCTGTTCCGCTGCAACCGCAGCGGCCCGGCTTTCGGGCGCCGAATTCCGTCGCGTCGTTCGAGCAGTGCCGCCCCAATGGTGCTGCATGCAAGCCGCCCGTCTGGAGGGATCCATGGCTGACGAGCCCGGGAGCGAACTCAGTCGCCGCTCCTTTCTCAACGTCTTGCTGGGCATCGGCGTCGTGGGGTGGGCCGGATCGGTCTTCTACCCCATCGTCGAGTACTTCCACATCCCGCCCCGCAAGGACGCCGAGCCCGACAGCGTCGTTGCAGCGAAGTTCTCCGACCTGAAGCCGAACGAGGGCATCATCTTCAAGTTCGGCTCGGAGCCGGGGCTGCTGATCATGACGCCGGCCGGTGAGCTGCGTGCCTTCTCCGCCGTGTGCACGCACCTCGATTGTACGGTCCAGTACGAGCCGAGCATTCGCAAGATCCACTGCGCGTGCCACAACGGCATGTACGACCTCAACGGCCAGAACATCTCCGGACCTCCGCCGCGCCCCCTCAAGCAGTACCGGGCCGTGCACACCGGCGACGACGTCGTCGTCTACCGGGCCTAGGAGGGCGCGATGAGCCGGTCCCCCTTCTCAGGCGTCCTCGGCTGGGTGCGCGAGCGCCTTCCGATCGACGCCGTCATGGAGTTCGCGTCCCACAAGAAGGTCCCGAGCTACGAAGGCTCGATCTGGTACTACCTCGGCGGCATCAGCCTGTTCCTCTTCGTGATCCAGCTCACGACCGGGATCCTGCTGATGATGTACTACCAGCCCGGCATCCAGACCGCCTTCGAGTCGGTCAGGTTCATCGTCGTCTATGTGAAGTTCGGATGGCTCGTACGCTCCATCCACCAGTGGTCGGCGAACCTGATGATCTTCACCGTCTTCCTCCACATGTTTTCGGTCTTCTTCACGGGCGCGTTCCGCAAGCCGCGTGAGCTGACCTGGCTCACCGGCATGGTGCTGCTGGCGCTCTGCCTCGGGTTCGGGTTCAGCGGCTACCTGCTGCCCTGGAACACGCTCGCGTTCTTCGCCACAAAGGTCGGGACCGCCATGCCGGCGGTCGTTCCCTTCTTCGGGAAGGGCATCCTCGAGCTGCTGCGCGGAGGGAAGGAAGTCGGCGCCGAGACGCTCGTGCGCTTCTTCGGTCTCCACGTCGCGATCCTGCCGGCGACGTTCACGCTGATCCTCGGCGCGCACCTCCTGTTCGTCCAGATCCAGGGCATGCACGAGCCGCATTCGTGGGAACAGCTGCCCCAGTCGAAGAAGCGCTACATGCCCTTCTTCCCGAACTTCGTGCTGCGCGACCTCCTGGTCTGGCTGATCGTGCTGAACCTCCTCGCCATCCTGGCCGTGATGTTCCCCTGGGAGCTCGGCGTGAAGGCCAACCCGGCGGCGCCGGCGCCGGCCGGCATCAAGCCGGAGTGGTATTTCCTGTTCATGTACCAGGCGCTCAAGTACTTCCCGGCGAAGCTCGGGCCGTTCGAAGGCGAGGTCGTCGGCATCCTGTTCTTCGGGGCCGCCGGATTCCTCTGGGCCCTCGTGCCCTTCTGGGACACGCGGCTTCCCCAGGGCGCCCGCAACCGGATCCTCACCTGGATCGGCATCGTCGTGATCGTGGCGATGATCGTCCTCACCGTGATCGGGCTCAAATGAACGCGACCCGCAATCTGATCGCAGCCGCCGTGCTCTTCACGGCGTTCCAGGCATGCGCGGCCGCGCCCTCACGGGCCGCGGCGCCCCAGGACCAGTGCCTCTCGTGCCACGAGGACGAGCCCCAGGGCGTGGCCTTCAAGAAGGACATCCATCACCTCCGGGGGGTGACCTGCGCCGGGTGCCACGGCGGGGACCCGACCTCGGACGACATGGACAAGGCCATGAGCAAGGCCGCCGGCTTCCGGGGGAAGATCGCGAAGAGCGACATCATCGCGGTGTGCGGCCAGTGCCACGGCAAGGCCGACACGCCATGGCGTCACCGCTACCAGCTCACCGACGTGGCCGACAGCCTCGAGGCCAGCGTCCACGGCGAGGCGCTCGCGAGCAATCCCAACGGCCCGCAGTGCGTGAGCTGCCACGGGGTGCACAACATCGTGCCGGTGGACGATCCGGCCTCACCGGTCCACCCGACGCACGTCGTGAAGACCTGCGCGAGCTGCCACAGCAACGCCAGGTACATGCGCGACTTCAACCCGTCGCTGCCGGTGGACCAGTACGAGAAGTACGTGACGAGCGTCCACGGCCAGCTGAACGCCAAGGGCGATCCGAAGCCCGCCACCTGCGTGAGCTGTCACTCGAACCACATGATCGTGCGCGTGAAGGACCCGCGCTCGCCGGTCTACGCCACGCAGATCCCGATCACCTGCGCGCACTGTCACTCGAACGCGAAATACATGGCGCAGTACCACATCCCGACGGACCAGTTCGAGAACTACCGCCAGAGCGTCCACGGGAAGGCACTGATGGAGCGTTCGGACCTCAACGCGCCCGCGTGCAACTCGTGCCACGGCAACCACGGTGCGATCCCGCCCGGCGCGGCCTCGATGGTCGCCGTCTGCGGCAACTGCCACGGTGCGAACGCCGATCTGTTCCAGAAGAGCGAGCATCGCGCGGCCTTCGAGAAGAAGGGCATCGCCGGGTGCGTCGGCTGCCATGGGAACCACCGCATCCTGCCCCCGAGCGACAGCCTGGTCGGGTTCTCGCCGAACGGTCCCTGCGTGAAGTGCCACCAGGACAATCCGGCCGACTCGACCACCGCCCAGATCGTCCACCTGCGGGCGCTGCTCGACAGTCTCAGCGTCGGCAAGGCCGAGGCCGACTCCGCCCTCGACCGCGCCTCGCGTCTCGGCATGGACGTCTCGGACGCCCAGTACGCGCTCAAGGGGGCCCACCAGGCCCTCGTGCAGTCGCGCGTGGCCATCCACTCCTTCCGGGTCGCGGCTCTCGCCGCCGTGGCCCGTCCGGGCATCAAGATCATCGAGGAGGCGCGGGCGGCCGGGAACTCGGCCATCCACGAGTACCACTTCCGCCGGCAGGGCCTCGCGGTGTCCACGCTGATCGTGACCGTCCTGGCGATCCTGCTGTGGCTGAAGCTCCGCCAGATCGAGCGGCGATGACCCGGCCCCCGGGCCGGGGTGACGATGCGCGCGGCGCCCTCCCGGGGGCGCCGCGCCGTCTTTCGCGGCTGACGGCCCGCTCGCCGGCGAGCAGCCCACTGGACACGGGGGCCCTTCATGCCGTTTCTTAACCGCTATGAGTGACCCGACCACCCGCGAACCGGATACGCCCGCCGAGGAGCGGGAGGACTTCATCCGCGAGATCGTGAAGGCCGATCTCGCGCGCGGCGCGCACGCGAAGATCGTGACGCGCTTCCCGCCCGAGCCGAACGGGTACCTCCACATCGGCCACGCGAAGGCGATCTGCCTCAACTTCGGCATCGCCCGGCAGTTCGGCGGACAGTGCAACCTGCGCATGGACGACACGAACCCCGCCAAGGAGGAGGTGGAATACGTCGAGTCGATCCTGTCCGACGTCCGCTGGCTGCTGGCCGGCTGGGCGGACGACCGGCTCGGGCTCAAGCCGGCCGGCGCGAAGCCGCCGGCGCGCGGCGCCGCCGGGAGCGAGGACTACTACCAGGCGCCCGTGATGCCGGCGGAACACCGCGGTGAGGCGCTGGAACCCTTCTACGCCTCGGACTACTTCGAGGCCCTGTACGCGTTCGCGGTCCGCCTCGTCGGGAAGGGGCGCGCCTACGTCTGCGACCACACCCCCGCCGAGGTGGACGCGATGCGCGGCGCTCCGGGCGAGGTCGGCGTGCCCAGCCGATGGCGTAACCGGCCGGTGGAGGAGAGCCTCGACCTGCTCGCGCGCATGCGCGCCGGCGAGTTCCCGGACGGGGCCCGGACGCTGCGCGCGAGGATCGACATGGCGTCGCCGAACGTCTGGCTGCGCGACCCGATCCTCTACCGGATCCGTCACGCCTCGCACCACCAGACCGGCGACGCGTGGTGCCTGTACCCGATGTACGACTACGCCCACGGGCTGTCCGACTACATCGAAGGCGTCACGCACAGCATCTGCACGCTCGAGTTCGTGCCGCACCGCCCGCTCTACGACTGGCTGCTCGAGGCACTGGACCTGCCGCGCCCGCTGCCGCACCAGTACGAGTTCGCGCGGCTCAACGTGACGCACACGGTGATGAGCAAGCGCAAGCTCCTGCGGCTCGTGCGCGAGGGCATCGTGCGCGGCTGGGACGACCCGCGCATGCCGACGATCTCGGCCATGCGGCGCCGCGGCTACCCCGCGGTCGCGCTCCGCGACTTCGTGGACCGCGTCGGCGTCGCCCGGCGCGAGAACCGCGTCGAGCTGGCCCTGCTCGAGCACTGCGTGCGCGAGGAGCTGAACCGTCGCGCGCTCCGCCGCATGGCCGTCCTGAGACCGCTCAAGGTCGTGCTCGAGAACTACCCCGAGGGGCAGGTCGAGTGGTTCGAGGCCGCGAACAACCCCGAGGACCCGGCCGCGGGCGTGCGGAAGGTCCCGTTCGCGCGCGAGGTCTGGATCGACCAGGAGGATTTCCGCGAGGTCCCGCCGCCGAAGTACTTCCGCCTCTCCCCCGGCACCGAGGTGCGGCTGCGCGCCGCCTACCTCGTCCGCTGCACCGGGGTCGAGAAGGACCCCGCGACCGGCGAGGTCACGCTCGTCCGCGCCACGTACGATCCCGAGACCCGCAGCGGCAACGCGCCGGACGGCCGCAAGGTCAAGGCCACGATCCACTGGGTGTCGGCGTCCCACGCGGTGCCGGCGGAGGTGCGCCTCTACGAGACGCTCTTCCCGCAGGTGGATCCCGAGGACGTGCCCGAGGGCGAGGACTTCGTCAGCGGGATCAACCCGCGATCCCTCGAGGTCCTGACCGGCTGCCGGCTCGAGCCCGCGCTCGCCGAGGCGCCGGCGGGCACGCCGCTGCAGTTCGAGCGCGTCGGGTACTTCTACCCCGACCCCGACTCGCTCCCCGGGAGGCCGGTATTCAACCGCACCGTGACCCTCAAGGACGCGTGGGCCCGCATCGAGAAGAGGCGCAAGGGCGCCTGATCCGGCGGCGCCAGACGAAGCGGGGCGGCGGGCCGGTCGGCCCGCCGCCCCGTCCGCGTTCCCGGCCCGCGACTACCGGATGACGGCGATCCGCTGCGTGCGGACGCCGTCCGAGGTGCGCAGCAGGGCGAAATAGAGGCCGGGAGGCGCCACCCGCCCGTCGCCGCGCCCGTCCCACCAGCGCTGGTACTCGCCCGGGGCCAGCATGCCCTGCTCGAGCGTCCGCACCCGGCGGCCGCCGGCGTCCACGATGTCGAGTCGCACCCACTCGGGACGCGGCAGCCGGAACGAGAGCGCCGTGCCCGAGGGCGTCGGGTTCGGGCTCGGCGGCCCGAACGCCAGCGGCCCCGTCCCGCCGGAATGCAGCACGCTGGCCGATCCGAGCACGACCTGCGATCCGTCCGACTGGACCACCCGGAGGCGGTACCAGTAGCGCGTTCCGCTCTCCACGGTCGCGTCCATCGCGGCCGTCAGGCCGTCGCGCGTGAACAGCTCCGCGTCCACCGCGGACCACGGGCCGACGGTGCCCGGGGCGCGTTCGAGCGTGATCGCCGAGACTCCGGAGGGATCGGCGAAGCGCCACCGCACGAGCACGCCCGTGTCGAAGTCCTCGACCGTGAACTCCGCCAGCGTCGTGGCGGTGGCCATGGACAGCCACCCGAGGTCCACGAACGCGTGCTTCGTCAGGTCCACGTCCGAGCTGAGGCTCGTGCTGAGCGCCGGCTCCATGAGCGCGTTCGGGAACATGCTGGTGTCCCAGTGCGACACCGAGGAGCCCGGGGCGTAGCTCGCGGGCGCGTACATGAACGGTCGGTGCGCCGCGTCGAAGCCCGCGCTGTAGCCCAGGTCCACGATCCCGTAGGCCACGGCCGGGCCGTTCCACAGCAGCCTCGTGCCGCTCACCGCGGAGGCCACCCGCTGGGCCGCGGACTCCGCCGGATCCGACCACGTGCGGTGGGTCGTCGAGTCGTAGAGAAAGTGGTCGAACGCTCCGGGGTAGCCGTTGTTGAACGCCCCGGTCTGGCCGTTCGTCGTGGTGCTGAAGCCCAGGCCGTGCCCGAGCTCGTGCAGGACCACGGGCAGCAGCTCGATCAGCGAGCCCTCGTTCCCGTCGTACCCGTAGTACCAGGTGCGACCGCCGAGGCAGTTCGGGTTTCCGTCCAGCTCGGAATTGAAGCGCGCGGTGATCTCGCCCATCTGGTAGGTCGTCCGGGGGATCAGGCGCGTGCCGGCGAGCTGGTTGCCGAGCGCGACGTGGTACCACGTGCCCGGGTAGGGAAAGCCCGGGTCGTCGCGGACGATGTACTTCGGGCCCGCGCTGCCGAGCACGGCGCTGCTCGCGGTGCACAGGAGCGAGTCGAAGTTGGCGTTGACGTAGATCGTGTCGGCGTTGCCGAGGATGGACCCCCAGATGTCGGCGGCGTGCTGGAAGACGTTGAGCCGCTGCTGCCCGACGGTCGTCCCGGGGTTCCCGCCGACGGGGGCCGCGGGGGTCGCGAGATTGAAACCTTCACCGGGCGAATCGAGGTTCCGGATGACGACCTTGCCCGGGACGGCGAGGGCCGGGGCGGCCGCCAGGAGCAGCGCCAGCGCCGCGGCGACAGACGCGGTACGGAAGTGCGCCATGTCAGCGCCCCCTTCCGGCGACGGCGGTCACGACCGGCGCGACCCGGTGGTCCTGCACGCACTCGACCGTCGCGTGGCCGAGCGGATCGAGATGCATCACGTACGACTCCATCAGCGTGCCCTTGAGGTCGATCACCCAGCCGCCGCCGGGCAGGGGCTCCTCGACCAGCAGCACCGGGTCGGCCGCGTCGCGTTGGTCCACCGGTGGTACGAACGATGCGATGGGGCCGGTGAGCCGCCCCGTGTCGGGATCGAGGAAGGCCACCAGGCCGCAGACGATCGGGGCGGGAACCGGGGCGAGCGGCGCGAGGATGGCGACGGGCCGCGGGGTCGCTGCGGGGGCGCCGGCCATGGCCGGAGCGGCCGCGCAGGCCAGCGCCACGGCCGCGGCCAGGGCCACCCGGGCCGGCCGGAGGCTCGTACGGAGGTTCATGCGAATTCCCCTGTGTCCGGAGGAGGCGCGCCCGGGGGTCGGGTGCGTCGTACCGCACAGGCTTCGGCCCGCCCGGTCCCCGACTTGAGGGTGCGGACGGTCGCGGGGGGCCGCCCCGCGGGCGGGGAACCGCGGGCCGCTCAGCCCTCGCGACGGGCGTCGAGCGGGCCCGGCACCGAGAAGCGCCGCAGGAGGCTCTCGGAGAGTCGGCACGGCCTGCCGGTCACCGGGTCGAGCGGGCACCAGATCGTGCGCGCGCGAGCGAGCACCTGGCCGTCGTGCTCCCGCCGGAGCTCCGTGTTGCGCTCGTACGCGTTTCGCGAGGCGGGCCCCACCCATGTCACCGCCTCGACGCCGTCCTCCGGGAGGGCCGGGTGCCGGTAGTCGATCTCGTGCCGGAGGACGACCCACGTCACCGCCCGCCGCTCGGCCTCGCCCGTGCGCGCGGTCCAGTGCGCCACGGCCGCCTCCTGGACCCATCGCACGTACACGACGTTGTTCACGTGGCCGTGGACATCGATGTCGGCCGGCTCGATCGAGATCCGGATCCGGAATCGCTCCGGGCCGTTCCCCGAAGGCTCGCCGGGCTCGTGCTGGTCCATGGGCTCGTCTCTCCCCGCTTGCGGCGCGGCCGCGACGGAGGCAGGGTCGGCCAGCACTCCGGAAGCGTCAAGCCGTCCCGCCCCTCCGCCCCCGTTCTCCCCGCCGCGGGCATTCCGGGCCCGCGTGGCGTACATTCCGGCGGCGGCCCCTCCCCGCTCATCGCACACACGAGGAGAACATGGCGACGAAGGTCCGGAAGGTCCAGTACTACTACGCGAACGTCCGCGGCGAGCCCGACGAGGCGTTCGACGCGTTGACCCAGCTCGCGGCGCAGGGCGTCAACCTGCTCGCGCTCAACTCGGTGCCGATCGGGCCCGACAGCACGCAGTTCACCCTCTTCCCCGAGGACTCCGCGAAACTCGCGGACACGGCGAAGGCGGCGGGCATCTCCCTCGAGGGTCCGCACCAGGCGCTCCTGGTCCAGGGCGACGACGAGATCGGCGCGGTGGCCCGTGTCCACGGGAAGCTCCACAAGTCCGGCGTCGAGGTGTACGCGTCCAATGCCGTGACCGACGGGCGCGGCTGGTTCGGGTACGTGATCTACCTGCGCGCAGGAGAAGCCGACCGTGCGGTGGCGGCGCTGAACGAGTGACGGCCGGCGGGCCGCGCCCGTCGCCCCGCCGGAGTCGCCCGTCGCCGGTCGGCGGCGGCCGGTGCCGCGGAGTGCTAACCTCGCGGGCATGAAATCGACCCTTCTCGTCCTCGCGGTGGCGGTGCTGGCGGCCGCCCCCGCGGGACCTTCCGCAGGCGCCACGGCGCCGGCCCATGAGCCCGCCGGCAAGGCGGTGCTGCCCTGGATGGCAAACGACTTCGAGGGCGCCCTCCGGGCGGCCCGCGAACGCAAGGTGCCGCTCTTCGTCGAGGCGTGGGCGCCCTGGTGCCACACCTGCCGCTCGATGCGCACCTTCGTCTTCACCGACCCGTCCCTCGCGCGCCACGCGAAGGACTTCGTATTCCTCGAGATCGACACCGAGAGCCCCCGCAACTCGGAGTTCCGCAAACGGTACCCGATCGAGGCCATCCCGAGCTTCTTCGTGATCGACCCGGCCGACCGCGCGGTCAAGGTGCGCTGGATCGGCAGCCTCGGCGTCTCGCAGCTGCACGCCCTGCTGGACGACGCGCACACCGGCGCCTACTCGCCGCGGCCGATGCTCGCCCGGCTGGCCCGGGCCGACAGCCTCTTCGGCGCGGCGAACTACGCAGCGGCCGTACCGGCCTACCGCTCGCTGCTCGCGTCCGCCGCACCCGGCTGGATGGGCTACGGCCGGTCGGTCGAGTCCATGCTCTTCGCGCTGATGCAGACACAGCGCTACGACGAGGGGCTCGCCCTCGCGCGCGAGGCGCTGCCTCGCCTCCGCCGCACCTCGTCGGCGCTCAACGTCTCAGCCGGCGGGCTGGACTGCGCCTACAGCCTGCCCGACACCTTCCCGGGACGCGCCGGCGCCATCACCGACTTCGAGCGCAGCACCCGCTCGCTCGTTACCGACCTCTCCTTCCCGGCCGCCGCCGACGACCGCTCGGGGGCATGGATCGAGCTGCTGAGCGCGCGCGAGGCGCTGGAGGACAGCGCCGGGGCCCACGCCGTCGCCCAGGAGTGGTCCGACTTCCTCGACGCCGCGGCGGCTGCCGCGAAGACGCCCGAGCAGCGCATGGTCTTCGACTCCCACCGGCTGTCCGCCTACCTCGAGCTCGGCCAGCCGCAGCGCGCGGTCCCCATGCTCCTGCAGTCCGAGCGCGACGCCCCCGACGACTACAACCCGCCGGCCCGGCTCGCGGTCGCCTACCTCGCGATGAAGGACTACGACGACGCGCTGGCGGCCTCCGACCGCGCGATGCACATGGCCTACGGGCCGCGCAAGCTGCTGCTCTACCGGAACCGCGCCGACATCTACGCCGGCAGGGGCGACGTGGAAGCCGCAAGGCGTACCCTGCGCGAGGGGCTCGCGTACCTCGAGACCCTTCCCGAGGAACAGCGGACGGCGGGCCGCCGGGCCCCGCTCGAGCGCAGGCTCGCCGCGCTCTCGCCGCACTAGGCCGGGGCCGATCCGGAACGCGAAGGGCCCGCGGCGCACGCGCCGCGGGCCCTTCGCCGCGCCCGGCGCCGCGTCAGCCCGTCACGTCGAACGACATGAGGGACTCGACCCGCGTCGGCGCCAGCCGCTCGCGTCCGCCGAGGCCCCGGAGCTCGACCGGGAAGAGCGCCGCGGAGACGCGAGCCCCGAGCTGTTCCGCGAGGCCGACCGTCGCCTGCGCGGTGCCCCCGGTGGCGAGCAGGTCGTCCACGACGACGATGCTCCAGCCGCGCTGCAGGGCGTCGGCGTGCAGCTCGAGCGCGTCCTCGCCGTACTCGAGCGAGTACACCTGCCGGACGGTCTTGCCGGGGAGCTTGCCGAACTTGCGCGCCGTGACGAAGGGCACGTGCCAGCTGTGCGCCATCGGCGCGCCGAAGATGAACCCGCGCGACTCGATGGCCACGACCGCGTCGGGTTTCGCCGCCCGGGCCATGAGCTGGCGCACCGCCTCCGCGAACGCGTCGGGCGAGGCGATGAGCGGCATGATGTCCTTGAACAGGACCCCCTTCTTCGGGAAGTCCGGGACGTCGCGAATGAAGTCCTTCAGTTCCATGGCGGGCTCCGGTTGGCGAGGGGCTCGAGCGCCGGCATCGTAGCGCGGCGCGCCCGCCCGCAAAAGCCGTCCACTCAGCGCTCCGCCCCGGGCGGGGCGCCCCCCGAGTCGGCCAGTTCGATCGCGTTGCGCAGCTTCTCGAGCGCGCGCGCTTCGATCTGCCGCACACGCTCCCGGGTGATCCCGAAGTGCACCCCGGTCTCCTGAAGCGTTCGTGCGATCCCGTCGTAGAAACCGTACCGGATCCGGATCATCTGCTCCTCGCGCTGCGAGAGCCCGCGGAGCAGCCGATCGAGCTTCTCGTGCTCGAGCTGCAGCTCGACGAGCCGCTCGACCGACGCCGGCGCCCACCCGATCTCCTCGGCGGACAGCGCCTCGAAGGCGTCCACGCCCTCGTGCGTGTCGAGCGACTGCATGCCCTCGTGCAGCGCCCGCAGCCGCTCCACCCGGGCGACGCTGATCTCCATCTCCGCCGCGATCTCCTGGGGCGCGGGGTCCCGCCCGAGCCGGGCGAAGAGCGCCCGCCGGGTGGCGACGAACCGGTGGATCTGCCGGAACATCTGCACCGGGATGCGCACCGCGCGGGCCTGCTCGGCGAGTCCGCGCAGGATGGCCTGCCGGATCCAGAGCGCCGCGTAGGTCGAGAAGCGCACGCCGCGCCCCGGGTCGAACCCGTCCACCGCCCCGATGAGGCCCAGGTTGCCCTCCTCGATGAGGTCGAGGAACGGCAGGCCGCGGTTGCGGTAGGCACGGGCCACGTGCACGACGAGGCGGAGGTTCGCGAGGATCATCCGCTTGCGCGCACTCGCGCTCCCGGAGCGCGCACGGGCGGCCTCCGCGAGGAGCTCCTCGTGGGCCATCAGCGGGAAGCGGCCGATCTCGTCGAGGTAGAGGTCCAGCAGGTCGCGTTCGGGCTCGCCGCGCAGCTGGCCTGGCTCGACGCCGGCCGGGGCCGCGTCCTCGGGCTCGTCGGGCAGGCGGATGCCTGCCGCCACCAGCGCCGCCCGGAACGACTCGAACTCGGACTCGTCGAATCCGGGAGCGAGCAGCAGTGACTCGAACTCGCGGCGGTCCAGCTCGCCGACGGCGCGCGCCGATTCGGCGGCGCCCGCGAGCCGGTCGGTGAACGTGACCGGCACGAAAGCCTCTCCGCGGCGGCTCATCCCGCGATCCGGAAGCCCCGGTGGCGCCCCGGACCTTCGCTCCATCGCTCGTCCACGCGCTCGACCCGCGCCCGCGGGGGCCCGGAGCGCAGGTCGTCGAGGAACGCCTCGAGCGCCGGGCGCGGCCCCTCGGCGACCGTCTCGACGGCGCCGTCCGGCAGGTTGCGCACCTCGCCGGCGACCCCGTGCTCCTCGGCCCTCCGCGCCACGAACCAGCGGAATCCCACGCCCTGGACCCTCCCGTAGACGATCGCGATCAAGTGGTGCATGGCTCAGGATGCGCTCCGCGGTTCGCGGGCCGCAAGGCCGGGAAAGACGAACCGGACCCGCCCCCGAGGGGACGAGTCCGGCGACGAATGGTCGGGGCGAGAGGATTTGAACCTCCGACCCCCTGGTCCCGAACCAGGTGCTCTACCAGGCTGAGCCACGCCCCGACGCGACGACGACTTCAGTTGTGGTGCGGATCCTCCCGCCACGCGTCCTGCCCGATGAGCGGTACGAACCGGCACTCGTCGTGCCTTTCGTGCGGGAAGCGATGCCCGTGGCGGCGCCAGACTTCGAGGCGCTGCAACCGGGCACCGCCCACGGGAATCACCAGCAGGCCCCCTTCGTCGAGCTGATGCAGGAGCGCTTCGGGGACATGCGGTGCCGCAGCGGCGGCGAGGACGCTAGCATAGGGTGCGAACTCCTGCCAACCCAGCGTGCCGTCTCCGAGGCGCAGCCGGACGTTCGTCACACCCAGGAGCGCGAGCCTCTCCCGCGCGGCGTCGAGCAGCGGGGCCAGCCGTTCCACGCTCGCCACCTCCCCCGCGATCGCCGCGAGCAGCGCGGTCTGGTAGCCGGTCCCCGTCCCGACCTCGAGGACGCGGCCGCCATCGGGCACGCGCGCCAGCTCCAGCATGCGCGCGACGATCCAGGGCTGCGAGATCGTCTGCCCTTCGGCCACGGGCAGCGCGAAGTCCCCGTAGGCCCGGTCCTCGAACCCGGGCGATACGAACAGGTGCCGGGGCACGGCGTCCATCGCCGCGAGGACCCGCGGATCCAGGATCCCGCGCGCCCGGAGCTGCTCGTCCACCATCCGGCGCCGGGCGGCGGCCCAGGCTTCCGGGCCCGTCCCGTGCAGGCCGGTCATGGCTGCAGTTCCCACTCCCCGAGCCCGTCGATGCCCGCGTGGTCGGTCAGGTCGAGCCGCATCGGCGTGACGGAGATCCAGCCGTGGTTCACGGCGTGGAAGTCCGTGCCCGGCTCGGGCTGCCAGACGGGATCCTCGCCGCCGATCCAGTAGTAGTCGCGCCCACGCGGATCCACCTTCTTCACCAGCGTGTCCTGGTAGATGCGGGTCCCGAGACGCGTCAGCTGGACGCCGCGGGTCTCCGACATCGGACGGAACGGGAAGTTCACGTTCAGCAGCAGGCGGTCCGGAACGCCCCGCCGCAGGACCTGGCCGAGCAGCCGCCCCACGCTGGCCGCCGGCTCGGCGAAGTCGGTCGGCTCTCGCGTGACCAGGGATGCGGCGATCGCGGGCACGCCCTGCAGCACGCCCTCGATCGCGGCGGCGACGGTGCCCGAGTAGAAGACGTCCTCGCCCATGTTCGGCCCGTGGTTGATCCCGGAGACCACGAAGTCCGGGGGCTCGACGAGCCGGCCGTGGAAGCCGATCAGGACGCAGTCCGTCGGCGTGCCGTCGACGCTGTAGACGTCCGGCTCGAGCGCATGGATGCGCAGGGGCCGGTGCAGCGTCAGCGACTGCGACGTGGCGCTCTGGTTGCGGTCCGGCGCGATGGTGGTCACGTGGCCGAAGGCCCCCAGGTGCTTCCTCAGCTGCTCGAGCGCCGGCGAGGAGACGCCGTCGTCATTCGTGAGCAGGATGTGCATTGTCCACCTTTCGTTTCACGGGCCGTTCGAAGGACAGCCGGACCATCATCGCGACGATGCGGGGGACGTCGCGCGTGATCCGGATGTGGCTCGCCTCGTCGCCGTACACCGTGGGGATGACGACCTCGGAGACGCGGAAGCCGAGCCGCGCGGCGCGCACGGCCATCTCGGTCTCGACCTCGTAGCGGCTCGCGCGCACCGGCGTGCCCCGGAGCACCTCCCGGCGGTACAGCCGATAACCGCACTGGCTGTCGCCGATCCGCTGCCCCGCGATCGCGCTGCACCAGCCGCTGCTGAAGCGGTTCGCGAACCGGCGGAGCGGCGGCATGTCCGCCCCCATCTCGCGGCGCCCGAGCACGAGGTCGGCCCCCGCTTCGGCCGCGGCGACGAAGGCCGGCAGGCACTCCGGCGGGTGCTGGCCGTCGGCGTCCAGGGTCACGACGGCGTCGAAGTCCGTGAGCCGTTCGAAGCCCGCCAGCAGGGCGTGCCCCTTACCGCGGTTGCCGGCGAACGACAGCACCTCCGCCCCGAACTGTCGCGCCACCGCGGCCGTCGCGTCGCGCGAGCCGTCGTCCACCACGAGGACGTGCGGCGCCGGGTCGAGGTCGCCCAGGCCGAGCAGCACCTCGCCGAGGTGGGCCGCGGCCTGGTAGGCAGGCACCAGCGCGGCCACCCGCAGGGGCGATTCGTCGCGGGGGTGGGAGTCGGCGGGCATGCTTCGGGCCGTGGGAAGGGAATGGTCGGGGCGACTGGATTCGAACCAGCGACCCCCTGCACCCCATGCAGGTGCGCTACCGGGCTGCGCTACGCCCCGACCGGAGGCCTCATGCGAAAAGCGGCGGGGAATGTACCGGTCCGCCGGGATTCGCGCAAGAATGCCGGCGCTCAGCCGGCCCGCGTGGGCTCGAGGTCCCGCGCCTCCCGCCCGGCGCGCAGGCGGCTGACGATGTCGCGCAGGCCCTCCTTGACCTCGTAGATCAGCATTCGGCGCTCGGCCTCGGCGAACTCCAGCTCGCCCTGCGGCGAATCCTCGCGGCGCTCGGCCAGCAGCGTGCGCCGTGCACCGGCGATCGTGAAGCGCTTGCCGTAGAGCAGCTCGCGGATGCGCAGCAGCAGCCGGACTTCCTCCGGCCGGTACATGCGGTTCCCGGCCCGGTTCTTCTTCGGCCGCAGCATGCTGAACTGGGTCTCCCAGTAACGGAGCACGTGCGGCTTCACGTCCAGCATCTCGCTGACTTCGCTGATCGAGCGATAGAGCTTGCCGTCCGCGTCGGGGTCCAGCTTCCGGATCGCCAAGTGTGCCTCCTCGCGTCTCGCCGTCAGTTCTCGCTCTTCAGGTCGCGCGTCATCAGGGCCGTCAGGGCCTCGAGCGGACTCCGCCCCTCCAGCAGGATCGCGCACACCTGCTGGGTGATCGGAAGTTCCACGCCGCGCTCCCGGCCCAGGTCCCGCGCGGCCTTCGCCGTGTTCACACCCTCCGCCACCATGACCATCGCCCCGAGCACCTGCTCGAGCGTCTCCCCGCGACCCAGCCGCTCGCCGACATGGCGGTTGCGGCTGTGGCGGCTCATCGCCGTCGCGATGAGGTCGCCCATCCCCGCCAGCCCGAAGAACGTCTCGCGCCTCCCGCCCATCACGACACCCAGCCGGCTGATTTCGGCGAGTCCCCGCGTGAGCAGCGCGCCCTTCGTGTTGTCCCCGTAGCCCAGCCCGTCACACAGGCCCGCGGCGATCGCGATGATGTTCTTCAGCGCCCCGCCGTACTCGCAGCCCGTGACGTCGTCGTTCGTGTACACCCTCAGACGCGGCGTCGAGCACAGCACCTGGACCGCGCGCGAGCGCGCCTCGTCGGTGCACGCCGCCACGATCGAGGTCGGAATCCCGACCGCGACCTCCTCCGCGTGGCTCGGCCCGGTGAACGCCACCGGCGCCGGGTCGCCGAGCGTCTCGCCCAGCACGACCGACAGCCGGCGGAGGGTCCCGAGCTCGAGGCCCTTGCTCGCGCAGACCGGCACGCCCTCCGCGCCGGTGGCGCGGACGGCCGCCGCGACCTCGCGCACCGCCTGCGAGGGCACCACGTAGAAGTGGAAGCCGGCCCCGTCGAGCGCAGCCTCCAGTTCCGGTTGCACCTTAACGCCCTCCGGCAGGTGGATGCCAGAGAGAAACTTGCGGTTCTCCCGGTCGCGCTCGAGCGCGGCCAGGTCGGCGCGGTCGTTGCCCCACAGGCGGACCTCGTGGCCTTCCGCCGCGAGGTGCACCGCCAGCGTCGTACCCCAGGACCCGGCGCCCAGCATGGCGACGCGGCTCACGGGCGCCCCCTCGTGAAGCGGAACCGCCGCTCCTCGCCCCGCACGAGCCGGCGGATGTTGTCGCGGTGACGGGCGATGACGAGCACGGCGAGCAGGACGCCGACGGCGAACGACGGGCTGGCGACACCCGAGGGCGAGAAGCGAGCGAGCGCAACCGAGAACGCGACGGCACCGAGGATCGAGCCCAGCGAGACGTAGCGCGTCAGGAGCAGCACGACGAGGAAGACGCCCACGAAGACCCCGAACGACGGAGGCGAGAGCGCCAGCAGCACGCCGGCCGAGGTGGCGACGCCCTTTCCGCCCTTGAATCCGGCGAAGAACGTCCAGACGTGCCCCGCAACGGCCGCGAACGCCGCCGCCAGCGCGCACCATTCGGGCCCCCCGGGGAATCCCGCCCCGAAGGCCGACCGGGGGAGCAGTGCCACGGGAAGCGCGCCCTTGCCGATGTCGAGGAGCAGCGTGGCGATGCCGATCGCGGGACCCAGCGAGCGGTAGACGTTCGTGGCGCCGAGGTTGCCGGAGCCCATCGTCCGCACGTCAACGCCGCGCAGCCACCGTCCCAGCCACAGGCCCCACGGCAGCGAGCCCGAGACGTAGGCGATCGCGACGGTTCCCGCCAGCGCCGGCACCGGTCCCATGCTACTCGCTCTTCTTCACCTTGAAGCGGAGCGGCGTGCCCCGGAACCCGAAGTGCTCCACGAACTGCCCCCAGAGGTAGCGGCGGTAGTTGTCGCCAAGGCGCGACGGGGCGTTCACGAACAGCGTGAAGCTCGGCGGGCGGATCCCCGTCTGCGTCATGTAGTAGATCTTCGGGCTCCGGCCGGCGGCGTTGCTCGGGACCTGCCGGCGCTTCTGGACGAGCGCCAGCCAGTCGTTGAGCTCGCCCGTCGGGATCCGGCGGACGTTCTCGGAGGCCCGTGCCGCAATGTACTCCGGCAGCCGCGCGAGGTGGATCTTTTCCTTCGCTGACACCGGGTGGGCGGGCAGGTCCGCGAGCGTCGGGAACCGACGCGCACGGTCGGCGGCGAGGTCCTTCCACGCCTGCTCGCGGCCCTCGACGAGGTCCCACTTGTTGTAGAGCACGAGCAGCGAGCATCCCGCATCGAGGGCGTGGTGCGCGAGCCGGGCCTCCTGCTTCTGGAACCCCTCGCGGGCGTCCACGACGAGGCAGGCCACGTTGGAACGCTCGAGGGCGTTCAGCGCCCGCATCGTCGCGTAGAACTCGGCCTGGTCCTCGAACATCGACTGCCGCCGGATGCCCGCCGTGTCCACGAGCGTGAAGCGGCCGTGCGGCGTGACCCAGTCGGTGTCGATGGCGTCCACGGTCGTGCCGGCGGTCTCCTCGACGAGCACGCGGTCCTCGTCCAGAAGCGCGTTCACGAGCGAGGACTTGCCGACGTTCGGCCGGCCGACGATCGCCACGCGAGCGTCCGGCCGCCCGGCGTCCGGACGCTCGTCGGGAAGCAGCGTGAGTACGGCGTCCAGCAGGTCGCCGATCCCGAGGCCACCTTCGGCCGCGATGGGAAGCGGCTCCCCGAGCCCGAGCCGGTGGAAGTCGTGCACGATTGCGTCGCCGGGCTTGTCCACCTTGTTCACGACGAGCAGCGCGCGCGCTCCCGCCTTTCGCAACTGGGTCGCGATGGCCTGGTCGAGGTCGGTCACCCCCGTGCGCGCGTCCACGAGGAAGAGGACCGCTTGGGCGAGCCCGATCGCCGCCTCGGCCTGGCGCCGCACGTCGGCGTCGCGGCCCTGGGAGGCCGAGGGCAGGAAGCCGCCCGTGTCCACGAGCACGAACGGGCGTCCGGTCCACTCGGCCCGGACCGCGTTGCGGTCGCGCGTCACGCCCGGCCGGTCGTGAACGACAGCACGGCGCTCCCCGATGATGCGGTTGAAGAGCGTCGACTTGCCCACGTTGGGGCGTCCGATGATGGCGACGACAGGTGCGGACATGGAATGGCGGGTTCGTGCCCGTTCATGGAAAGGGCGCGCCGCCCTGCGGGGCCGGCGCGCCGCGGGCCCCGGCCGGAACCGGGGCGAAACTGGAGCGGGCAACGGGGTTCGAACCCGCGACCTCAAGCTTGGGAAGCTCGCGCTCTACCAACTGAGCTATGCCCGCGTGTCCCTCGGGGTGCTTGGCAACCCGGCAAGCTACGAGAGTGCCCGAGGGGGTGTCAACCGCAGCGCGGCGAACGCTTCGGCCAGCGGCGGCCCCTCCCACCGGTCGCGGGCGTCGAGCCGGGCCCCCCCGCCCTGGTGGCGGAACCACGTGCGCTGGCGCTTCGCGAGCTGCCGGGTGCGCAGGTCGGTCACGGCCATCGCCGCCTCGCGGGTCAGGACGCCCGCGAGCAGGCCGAGCACCGCGTCGTAGCCGATCGCCTTGAGCGAGCGCAGCGCCTGCCCGCGGCCGCCCTCGACGAGGGCGCGCGTCTCTTCGACCAGGCCGCCCGCGAACATGGCCCGGGTGCGCCGCTCGATCCGTTCCCGGAGGCTCGCGGCCGGGCACGTCACCTCCAGCGATCGGACGTCGGCGTCCAGCGGCGTCCGCCGCGCGTGCTCGTGCCACCACGAGAGCGGACGGCCGCTCGCCTCGTACACCTCCAGCGCGCGCGTGATCCGCTGGCGGTCCCGTGGCGCGAGGCGCGCCGCGGTCGGCGGGTCCAGGCCGGCCAGCCGGGCATGCAGGACCTCCGGTCCCTCCGTCTCCAACTCCCCGCGCAGGCGCTCGCGCACCTCCGGGTTCCCGGGAGGTTCCTCGTGGAGCCCCTCGAGCAGGGCCCGCACGTACAGCCCGGAGCCGCCCACGAGCACCACGGCGGCCCCGCGGGCGAAGATCTCCTCGCACGCCTCGCGCGCGCGCCGCGCGTACCAGCCCGCGCTCGGACGCTCCTCGAGCGAGAGGGCGTCGAAGAGATGGTGCGGGAGCCGGGCGCGCTCGGCCGGCGTCGGCTTGCCGGTCCCGATCTCGAGCTCGCGGAAGACCTGCCGGGCGTCGGCGCAGACCACCTCGCCGCCGAGCCCGGCCGCCAGCGCCTCGCCGAGGTCGGACTTTCCCGTCGCCGTGGCCCCGACGACGGCGACCAGGGTGCGGGAGGCGGCGGTCACGTCCGGCCGAAGCGGCGGTGCAGCTCGTCGAGTTCCATGCGCACGAACGTCGGCCGCCCATGCGGGTCGCCGTGCGGACGCGAGGTGGCGAAGAGCCGGTCCACCAGCGACCGCATGTCGTCCACCGAGAGCGCGTCGCCCGCCCGGACCGCGGAGTGGCAGGCGTGCGACCGCGCGAGGCGCTCGAGCAGGTCGTCCTGCGCGAGCGCCGGACCGCCGTGGTGCTGGTGCGGCAGGCCACCGTCGGCGATGCCGTCGAGCAGGTCCTGCAGCAGCAGTCCCGGGTGTTCCACCTTGATTCCCGCCGGAACGCCCTGGATGACCACCGTGGGCGGCCCGAGCGGCGAGAGGTCCCAGCCCAGCCGCTTCAGAAGCGCGACGGCCTCGAGCAGCATCTCGAACTGGGCGTGCGTGAGGTCCACGAGCGCCGGGAAGAGCAGGCCCTGCGAGGCTCCGGTCTCGCGCTCGAGCCGTGCGCGGGCCTCCTCGTAGAGGATGCGTTCGTGCGCCGCGTGCTGGTCGATGATGACGAGCGCGCCGCGCACCGGCGCGAGGATGTACGTGCGGTGGAGCTGCCACAGCTCCGGCTCGGCCGCGGCGCCGGCCGGCGCGGCCGCCGGCGCGGCGCCCGCCGCCGCGGGCGCCCGCGCGGGCTCGCCCGGCAGGCCGAGGCCGAGCTGCGACTCGTCCCCCGGCGGCGTCTCCCGCACGCGCTCGGCCCAGGAGGGCTGCCGGGCCTCGGTGCTTCCTCCTTCCACGACGCGGAACGGCGGGTAGAGGCTCGAGAGGGGCTGGGCGCACGCGGAGGCCACGAGCGAGAAGATCGCGTCGTCGTCGGCAAAGCGCACCTCGCGCTTGGTCGGGTGCACGTTGACGTCGAGCCGCTCCGGCGCCACCTCGACCCAGAGGACGGCCGAGGGGAACCGCCCGCCCGGGAGCAGGTTGCCGTACGCGTGTCGCAGCGCCTGCGAGAGCGCCGCGTTCTGGATCCAGCGGCCGTTCACGAGGAAGACCTGGCCCTCACGGGTCGAACGCGCGTGCTCGGGCAGGCCGAGCAGTGCCTCGACGCGGGCCCCCCCGCGCTCGCCGCGGGCCTCCACGAGCTGCCCCGCGTGGCGGGCGCCCCAGATCTGCGCGGCGCGGTCCCGACGGGAGTCGGTCGCACCCCACTCGAAGCGCTCCTTGCCGTCCACGAGCAGCCGGAAGGCGACCTCCGGCCGCGCGAGCGCATAACCCTCGATCATGCGCATGGCCGCCCGCAGCTCGCCGCCGGCGGAGTGGAGGAACTTCCGGCGGGCGGGGGTGTTGAAGAACAGGTCCCGCACCTCGACCGTCGTCCCCGGGGACCGGGGAGCGGACCCGCGGTCGGTGACGCGGCCGCCCTCGACCTCGACGAAGGCGGCCGCCTCCGCGTCCGCCGGGCGCGACGTCAGGCGCAGCCGGCTGACGGCGGCGATGCTCGGCAGGGCCTCGCCGCGGAAGCCGAGCGTCTCCAGCCGGTCGAGGTCCTCGAGCGCCAGCACCTTGCTCGTCGCGTGCCGTTCGAGCGCGAGCTCGATCTCGCCCGCCGCGATGCCGAGGCCGTCGTCGCCCACGGAGAAGCCCTGGTCGAGCGAGCGCTCGACGCGGATCTCGACACGCCGGGCGGCGGCGTCGAGCGCGTTCTCGAGCACTTCCTTCAGGGCCGAGAGGGGCCGCTCGACGACCTCTCCCGCGGCGATGCGGGAAGCGGTCTCCTCGGGCAGGCGGCGGATCGGGCGTGGCACGCGACCTCCAGTGGAAGGCGCGCACAGTGCCGCGCAGGCCCCGCAGGGTCAAGCGCCGCGCCGCCGGCACCGCGGTGCCCGGCGCGGACGACCGTCAGGGCTTGCTCAGCCAGGCTCCCGCGGCGGCGAGGAACATCTCGGCGTCCTCGGGCCCCGCCATCGCGACGTGCTGGTCCACGAGCGCCGGCGCCGGCGGCGCCGCGCCGGAGTCGCGCCAGGCGGTGTCCCACAGGGCGAGCAGGCGGCGGCGCAGGTAGGTGAAGGTCTCCGCCGGTCCGGCGTTCAGCAGCAGCACGCCGTGTGGCGACGGGCGGCAGATGCAGTCCGTGTCGCGGATCTGGCCGGGCAGCCAGCCGCAGAGCGCCTCGACCGCCATCGGCGCGTCCGGGAAGTCGAGCCGATGGAGCTCGAAGCGCATCCGGTCGTGGCGGTTCCGCTCGAGGGCCAGCTCGATGCGGGCGCCGAACTCCTCCGCGTCGAGCCAGCCCGTCGCGCGCATCGGCGTGAACGGGAACGACGCCCCGGCGCGCTCGCGGTCCTGCTCGTCCCAGGAGTTCCGCAGGTCTTCCACCATGTTCTGCCACTCGCTCCAGCCGGCCTGCGGATCGAGCGAGGTCGCGGCGAGGACGCCCCGTCGCTGCGTGGTCCGGAAGGGCCACGCACCCCAGGCCTTGCCGCGCCCGGGCTCCGAGAGCCGCGTGACCACCTGCGGCGTGCCGAGCTCGTTGGCGAGGTCGATGAGACCCCGGAGCAGCTTGTCCTCCGGCCCCACCTGGGCGAGCAGCTGCAGCGACGCACTGTCGCCCGCGTGGAGCTCCGCGGTGCCGGCGCCGGAGCGCTGGACCAGGTCCTTCAGGGCCTCCTCGAGGTGGGCCCGGGCCTCGTGCGACGGGAAGTCCTCGAAGCTCGTGATGAGGATCCGGGGGTGGTGGCCGAGCGGAACTGCCTTCGGCGTGACCGGCGCGTCCGCGCCGAGGTCCGGCAGCGCCTGCTCGACGAGCGCGTCGAAGTCGCCGCCGCCCAGCGTGTGCTCGAGCGCCGCGGCGTGGAGGGCCAGCGGTGCCTCGATGGCGGTGGTCTCGGACGGCGCCTCGGGCTGGCCTCGCAGGAACTCCTGCGGCGTCTGGCAGGGCGTTCCGAGGGCGAGGAGCAGGCTCTCGAGCTGCGTCCGCCGCGAACTGCTCTCGCCGACGAGGGCGAGGTCGAAGATCTCGCGGGTCAGGTCGGCGAGGTCGAGCGTCCGCGGCAGGCCGCACAGCTCGGCGACCCGCAGGCCGGGATCCTGCGCGTGGCTGCCGGCGACGAGCCGCACGGCCACCCCGGGCTGGCGCAGCAGCTCGGGCATCAGGTCGGCGTCGGCCCAGTCGAAGTCCACCAGGACGACGCGCTTCGGGTTCGTGTTCACGTTCTCGGAGGGAAGGGTCGCCATGTCCTTTCGTCCCGTCGGGAGGCCGACACGCAACATACCATCGGCCGATTCCGCGCCGGACCTGAGACGGACCTGTCCCGGGGAAGCGCGCGGGGCGGCGGAACGTGCAGATTGCACGCCCCGCCGCCCCGGTGGTCGCCCTCCGGCCGGATCAGCGCCGGCGCGCGGGGGCCGGTTCGACGGGCGAGGTCGCCCGCATCTTCGCGTCGAGGATGTGCACCGGCCAACGGTGCTCGAGCCCGGCGAAGTACCCGACGAGGCCCCGTTCGATCGCCGCGTTCCGGTCGGCCGCCATCCGCGCGAGCAACTGCTCGCGCGCCGGCTCCTGGCGATCCACGAGGCGGATTCGGGCGATGCCCTGCGCCAGATCCACCCAGCCGCTCTCCTGTCCGACCGACAGGACCGGCGCGGCGTCCGCCGTCCCGAACACCAGCGAGTCGAGGACGGACGCGCCTCCCAGGCCCGGCAGGCCGCGGCCCGCGACCAGGTTGTCCTGACGTTCGAGGCCACCCCAGAGCGCTCCCAGGCTGTCGAGGGACCAGCCCTGCGCCGCGAGCGAGTCCAGTTCGGCCCGCTTCGCTTCCAGGGCGCGCCGCCCGGCCCCGCGCCGGTAGCTCTCGAGCGCGGACTTCTTCGCCTGGTCCCAGTCCGGCGCCCGGGGCGGGCCGATGCTGTCGATCCAGGTGACCCAGTAGGTGTTGCCGGGCATGCCATCGGCGCGCGGAACGAACTGCCCGGGCCGGGCCTCGTCGATGGACTTGTAGTATTCCGCGATCGGGCTGTTGACGGAGCTCTCGCCCAGGGGCTTCTGGAACGACTGGAGCACGTAGCCGTACTTCTTCGCCACGGCCTTCGCCGCGTCGACGCTCCTCAGGACGCGCACGAAGCTGTCGGCGCGCGCGCCGGCCTCGCGACGGGCCTTGTCGCGCGCCGCGTCGCCCCCCACGATCATGTAGATCCAGTCGAGCCTGTGCACCACCGCCGGCACGTGATCGACGCAGTAGACGACGTGCCAGCCGAGGGTCGTCCGCACGGGCTCGGGAGCGAACTCGCCGGGCTTCAGCGCGAAGACGGCCTGCTCGAACGGGGCCATCATCGTGCCCCGGCCGAACGTGCCGAGGTCCCCGCCCTTGTCCTTCGTGGCCGGGTCGTCGGAGTACTGCTTCGCGAGCGCCGCGAAGTCCTCGCCGGCCTTCGCCCGGCGCAGGATCTCCTCGGCCCGCTTGCGGGCGGCGCGATCCGCCTCGGGACTCGAGTTCCCGGGGGCGATGAGGATGTGGCGCGCCGTGACCAGCTCGGGCGCCGAATACCGGTCGAGGTGCTCCTTCTGGTACCGCTCCACCTCGGCCCGCGTGAGCTGGACGTCCATCGGGTTCTGCGCGGGGATGCCGAAGCGCGAGTAGTAGATGACCTTGCCCCCGGAGAATCGCCCGGCGTCCTGCGCGAAGAGCGCTCGCGCGCCGGCCACCTCCGCGGCGGCCTTCGCGGCCGCCACGCGGCGGGCGAGCAGGGGGCGGGCCTGTTCGAACGTCGGCACAGCCCGGTCCATACGGCCCACGGTCTTCCACACGATCCACCCGCTCCCCGTCGGCACCATCCCCGGCCCCTTCGGGTCGGCATAGGACCAGACGGTGTCCGTCAGGGCCGCGGTGGCGTCTCCCACCTCGACCGCCGAGCCGTGGATCGCCGGCGGGAGGTCGCGCGCACCGAGCCGCTCCTCCTCCTTCGCGTCCTGCTTGCCCGAGGCCCACGCGCGCAGGAGCTCGTCGGCCGCGATCCGCACCTCGATGCGCCGCCGGTCGGCGAACCACCGTGAGCGGATCTCGTCGCGCACCTCGTCGAACGGGCGCGAGACGATCGCGCCGGTCTTCGCGTCGAACGACGAGTAGTCGGCGAGGTGCCCCCGGTAGTAGCGGTCGAGGTCCGACGGGCCTGGCTCGGGCAGCTTCACGTTGCCCGTGTCGAACATCGCCACCCGGAATTGCCAGGCCGGCGCCGCGAGCGAGTCCCGGATCGTCGCGTAGAGCGCGCGCTCCTCGTACTCCTCGTGGTGGAGCTTGCGGTCGGCGCGCAGCTGCCTGCGGATCTCCTTCGAGACCTCGCGGAGCGGAGCTACGTGCGCGGGGACGATGTCGTCCACGCGAACGACCAGCCATCCCTCCGTCGCCGGGAGCGCCTCGGGAATCACCTTGCCCCGGCTCGAAACCTGGAAGATGCGCCGGTTCACGTCGGCGCCCGCGCGCCAGTAGCCCGGGAAGTTGTCCGGCGTCACGATCGTCCCCGAGCGCGGACCGAGGAATCCGGCGGCCTGCTCGAGCGACTTCCCGTGGGCGACCTCGACGAGGATGCTGTCCGCCATCGCCTTCATCCGGCGGGACCACGCCTGCGCGCCGCCCGGCAGGTTGCGGATCGAATCCGACAGGCCCGGAGAATTCACGAACGCCACCGTGAGCGAGGCGCGATCCTCCCGCCGGTACTCGTCGGTGTGCGCGTGGTACCAGTGGATCACGTCCTGCTCGCGCGGCTCGGCGTAGCTGCCGTCGAAATCACCCTCCGCCAGCCCGAGCACGTCCACGGTCGCATGCCGGAGCTCGCGCTCGGCCCGGCGCTTCAAGCGATCGTCCGGAGGCCGGTAACGTTCCATGATCCGGTCGTTGAGCCGGCGCGCGGCGATCTGCTCCCTGGCCGTGGCGATCGCGGACTGGAATGCCGCCGGCTGCGTCGTGCGGGCCGCCTCGAAGCGCGCCGCGTCGAATCGGCCGCCCGGATTGAAGAACGGGTCGCCCTTGAGGGCCGACTCGGCCTCCGCCGGCGTGGCGGTCATCCCGAGCCGCTTCGCCTCGAGCACGAGCATCTCGATCCGGATCTCGCTCTCGAGCACCTGCCGGCGGACGAGGTCGCGGACCTCGGTCGAGAGCCCGCTCTGCGAGTTGCGCTTCTCGAACTCGGCGAGCGCGAGCGCGCAGCGGCGCTCCCACTCCGCCCGGGTGATGCTCCGCGGGCCCACGGTCGCGACGGCCGACGTCTCCGGGGCGCGGGCGCCCGGCGTGGCGGCCCGCCCCTGCGCGAAGGCCTTCACCGACAGGACTGCGATCACGGCCAGCGCAAGGAGGAGGACTGCCTGACGTCGGTTCACCATTCTTCCTTTCCGTTCGAACCCGGTTCCTTGACCCCGCGCCCGCCGCTGCCTAGCGTGCCCGGCTCATGTGGACGCTCGATCCTCACGCCCCCGTACCCCACTGGCGGCCCTCGCACGGCCCTGCCGCCTTCCGTCTCGCCTTCTCGACCCGCCGCGGCGGCGTCAGCGCGCCGCCCTTCGAGTCGCTCAACCTCGGCCGCTCCACCGCCGACCGTCCCGGCGCGGTCGTCGAGAACCGCACCCGCTTTCTCGCCGCCCTCGGGCTCGATCCGGCCGCTCTCGCGACCGCCGGGCAGGTCCATGGCGCCCGCGTGGTCGAGGTCACCTCGCCCGGCCATCAGCCGGGGTGCGACGCGCTCGTGACGCGCGTTCCCGGCGTCGCCCTCGCGGTGACCACCGCCGACTGCATGTCGCTCCTCTATGTCGCCCCCGGTGCGGTCGCCGCCGCCCATGCGGGCTGGCGGGGAACCGCCGACGGCATGCCGGGCGCCGCGCTGGCCGCCCTTTGCGCGAGCGCCGGCTGCGAGCCGGCGCAAGTCCACGTCCACATCGGCCCCTGCATCCGGGGCTGCTGCTACGAAGTCGGCCGCGACGTCGCGGACCGCTTCCCCGCGGAAGCGCGGCGCGAAACCGACGGGCGGCCCCGTCTCGACCTGCCGACCGCGGCACGTCTCGCGCTCGAAGCGGCCGGCATCCCGCCCGACTCCCTCCACGACACGGGCGCCTGCACCGCGTGCGAGCCGTACTGGTACTTCTCCCACCGACGCGACCGGGGCCGGACCGGCCGGCTCTGGGGCGTCGCCGCCGTCGGACCCCCGGGCACCTCCGAGTGAGGCGCGCCCGAAGACTCGCGGCGGCGGATGAGTATAGCCTCATCACACCGCACGCGCAGCGGCCGAATCGCCCCCGCGGCTTGACGGGTCCTTTTCATGCCCACCCGCGTCGGCCGTCCGCCCGCGTCGCGCGCCGTCGCGTCCCCCGCCCGCCCGGAGGCTTCATGCGTCGCACCGTCTTGCTCGTCCTCGCCGCGATCCTCGGCGCCGCCGCGGGGCCGCCGGCGTGCACGGCCGCCGCGTCGCCGGACTCGCTCGTGGTCCTCGACACCGCGCGCGGACGCATCGTCATCCGGCTCGCCTCGCGCGAGGCGCCGAGGACCTGCGCCAACTTCCGGCGGCTGGTCGCCACCGGCTTCTACGACAGCACCTGCTTCCACCGCGTGGTGCCGGGCTTCATGATCCAGGGCGGCGACCCGAACACGCGCGACGACAACCCGTTCAACGACGGCCGGGGAGGACCCGGTTACGTCGTGCCGGCCGAGATCGGCCTGAAGCACCTGCGCGGTGCGGTCGCCATGGCCCGCCTGCCCGACGCGGTCAACCCGGCGAAGGACTCGAACGGCTCCCAGTTCTTCATCTGCCTCGCCGACCGGCCGGACCTCGACCGCGGCGGGTACACAGTGTTCGGCCGCGTCGTCTCCGGCATGGACACGGTGGACCGCATCGCCGCGCTCGCGGACACCCCCGGAATCGCTCGCCTCGTCTCGGGACCGGACCCGGGAAAGCTCGCGCTGGTCCGGCGCGCGCGCCTCGAGAGCGCGCCCAAGGCGCTGCCCGCGTCGCGGACGAAGCGGCCGTAGCCGCGCCGCTCAGGCGAGCTCGAGCGGGTTGAATCCCAGGTCCGGGCGCGTCGCGCGCCGCAGGACGCCCGGCGCGGTCACGACCTGCACCTCGCACGTGACGGTGACGACAGCGCGGAAGAGGTGCCCGGTGTGGGCGACGAAGTCCTCCCCCGCGATCACGATGTGGCAGTGCGGAAACGGCCGGCCGTCCAGCTCGCTGAAGTTGCCCGTGAGCACACCGATCTCGTGCTCGCCGGTGAACGTGCGCCTGACGTAGACGCCGTCGCTGCGCCGGAAGAACCCGAGCTCGCACTCGCCCACCGCGCCGAGGCCGCTGATGAGCCCGGCCCGAACGCCCTCGCGCTCCCCGAACGCCCGGAGCGACTCCCACACGTCCTCGCCCGAGTCGATGCGGAGCGCCCACCCGTAGGTCGTCTTCTGCTGCTGCATCACGCGCCTCCCTCCCGCCAGGCGCTCGCACCGAGCGCCGCGGTGGTCTCGAACAGTCGTCCCGTCCCTTCCTCGCCGATCGGACAACCCTCGTCGTGGAGCAGGGCCGCGATCTCGCCGATCGTGCGCCGGCCGTCGCAGGCGAACCACGCGAGGTCCACGGCGGTGCTGCCGAGGGGCAGCTCGTCGTCGAGCGCCAGGAAGGCCGCCCGGACCTCCGCGGGTGCCGTGTCCATCCCGGCCTGGAGGGCACGCATGGCCACGAGCGCCGACGGCTGCCGCCGGACGGGCACGCGGCGGTCCCGCGCCGCCGCGGGCCGGCCCCCCGAGGGCAGGTGCGGCCGGATCTCCGCCTCGAAGAAACCCTCCAGCTCGTCGGCCGCCGTCGGCAGCGCGGCCTCGAGCGCCCGGGCAAGCGGACCACCCGGCCCGTCCACCAGCCGCGCGACGCTGGCGAGCGCGACCTGCCCCCGCCGCAGCTCGGCCCTCGCCGCCGCGGCGGGCTCGCGCTCGTCGAGGGCTCCCAGGAGCCGGCGCCGCGCCCCGCGACCGACCGCCGTGAGGAGCGCGCGGGCCTCGTCGGCGCCCGCGCACGCCACGGCCGCCGCGTACGTTGCGGCGATGCGCCCCGCGTGCGCCAGGGAGGCCGGGTCGCAGCGGTCGGCCGTGTCGAGGTCCGAGTGGTAGTAGCGGTCGGGCCACTGGATGAGCATCGGGCACGGCACGCCGACCGCCGGGTCCACCCACAACGAGTGGTCGCTGCCGCCCGAGTAGGGAATCTCGGCCGTGCGGACCATCGCGTAGCGTCCCCCGTCGGCGAATCCCGCCACCCGCTCCTGCGACGCGTGCCGGATGCGGACGATCAGCTCCTCGGCGAACGAGCCGGCGTAGTGCGGCGCGCGCTCGATGAGCTGCGTGCTTCCGCACTCGTCCTGCGACTCGCCCACCATGTCGAGGTTGAGCGCCGCCACGGTCCGCGTCGCGCGTTCACGCCCGCCCGCCAGCCACGCGTACGTGCCGGTCAGTTCCGGCATCCACAGGAAACGGATCGTGCGCCGCGCGCGCGGAAGCGTGCCGGCGCGCCCCAGCTCCGCCAGCACCCGCGCGGCCTCGAGCGCCGCGGCCACCCCGGAACCGTTGTCGTTCGCGCCCGGCTTCGGGTGGCAGAGGTGCGCCGTCACGAGCACCTCGCCCGGAAGCTGCCCCGGGAGCGTGGCGGTGACCAGCGGGACCTCGGTGGCGAAGCGGCGCGAGACGATCTCGGCCTCGAGCTCGAGCGGCTCCCCCGCGACCAGCCGCGCCCGCAGCTCCGCGCCGCGCGCGGGACTCACGACGAAGCCCCACCCGCGCGGCTCGTCGCCGAGCCACCAGAACGACGTGTAGGCGAGCGAGTCCCTGTCGTGCTCCTCGGTGCGCACGGGGGGCAGCAGCCGCCGTCCGTCGGAGAGCAGGCCCGCGGCGCCGCGTCCGATCACCTCGCGGGCGTGCGTGCGCTGCACGGGCTCCGACGTCAGCACCACGCTCCCGCCCGGGTCGGCGTCTCGCCCGGCGGCGACCAGCGGCCAGCGCCCGCGCGCCGGGTCGCTGCGCTGGATCAACGAGAGCGGCGCCGCGGTGAAGTCGGCGAGCGGCTCGCTTCCCTTCGCCCCGTGCAGCGTCGCGACGGCCCGGTCGCAGTGCCAGCCCTCCTGCATCGGGCAGCCCAGGTGGCGCGTCGAGCCGTCGGCCCGCACGCGCTCGACCTCCGGTTCGATCCCCGCCTCGCGCAGTGCCCCGCAGAGCCATCCGGCCGCGTCGTCGTAGCCGGCCGTGGACTGGATGCGGTGGTGGCGGCTCACGGCACGGACCGCCTCGAGCGCCCGCGCACCGTCCACGAGCGGCGTCGTCGCTTCGAGCCAGCGCTCGAACATCCCCGTCCCCTTCCTCGGCGCCGCAGGGCCCCGGAAAGGCCCCGCCCGCCGTCAGCGCCTCGCGCCCACCTTCACGTGGATCGCACGGGTGGCGGCGTTGCCGGCCATGTCCACGGCACGCACACTCACGAGGTGCTCGCCGGGCGCGAGGTCCGGCAGCGTCACGGCGAAGGCGAGCGACTTCGCGTCGGCGATGCCTCCTTCGGGGTCCACGGCCCGCCAGTCGCCGTCGTCCACCGCGGCCTCGATCCGGACCACCGGGCTCGACGCGTCGCGCACGCGGCCGCGGAGGCGGGCGCCGTCGCCGGTGAGCTCCGGGATCTCCGGTGGCGTGTTGTCGATCTCGAACGGCTCGCTCGTGATGTCTCCGGTGAGCTCCTCGCCGATCGGGTTCGCGCCGGCGTCGCTGGCCGTGACCCTCAGCCGGTAGCGGCCGTCCGGCAGCGTGTTCGTGTTCCAGCTGAACAGCGACGCCTCGAGGTCCTTGCCGATCTCGACCCAGTCGCCGCCGTTCTCGCGCTTCACCTCGACCCGGAACGTGAGCGGATCTCCGTTCGGGTCGCTCGCATGCCACTGGAGCGTGCGCAGGCCCCGCGCCCAGAGCGGCAGGTCGCGGACCGGCTTGTTCGCCGAGCGCGTCACCGAGTACTCGACCTTCTGTCCCCCGGGAAGCACCTGCGTGATCGCCTCGTTGCGCATGCTGATCTCGCCCTCGCGCACGTTCTGTCCCTGCGGGGCCACCGAGACGTCATCGAGGCGCGGCGCGAGGTTGGGCTCGCGCCAGGCGATCGAGACCTCGCTCACGCGGCTCGCGGCGCCGCCGAGCACGGCCTTCCACTGCAGGTAGCGTCCCGGCGGCGATGCGATCCGGCCGCCGTCCTCGCCGCCGGGAACCGCCGCCCACGGCGACCAGGTCGTGTCCGGCGGCTGGCTGTTGCCGCTGCGGGTGAGGAAGCGGACGGAGCCCTCGCCGGACCAGCGAAGGCGCCCGAAGCGGGCGAACCGTCGCGCGTCCTGGGCCTCGGACTCGAGCTCGCCGTCCTTCGCCGACCCGGGGCCGAGCCTCCAGAGCACGGCCGGGTTGGACGTCGCCGCCCAGATCGTCCCGTCCTTCGCCGTCGCCAGCGCCGTGACCTGCGCCTGCGGCGGGGCGAGAAGCTGGGCCGCCCCGTTGAGGCGCTCGACCCGGAAGACGCCCGCGCGGTTGCCCGTCGCGACGATCGGCTGGCCCCCCGAGAGGACGAGCGCGTGCACGAGCGGCTGCGGCGAGGTCCACCACGCGATCGTCGCGCTGTCGGGCGCCAGGCGGTACAGCGTGGCCCGGCCACCGCTGATCGGACCGCGCGCCGGCGAGGGCTTCTCGTCGTCGTTCTTGCCCGTGTCGGTGTTGACCGCCGAGAGGCTCAGCGCCGCCGCCCACACGGTGCCGTCGGCGCCGCGCGCGATCGCGCGCACCTCGTCCTCGGCCGCGTCGAAGAGCGTCCGAACGACCCCGCGCTCGTCCACGTGGTAGACCCGCCCGTGCGAGTCGCCTCCGAAGTCCGCCCCACCCTTCCCGTCGGCGGCGAGGCTCACGAGGTTGCTCTCGTCGGAGTCGAAGACGGTCTTCGCGCGCCCGTTCTCGATCTTCATCAGCCGGCCGTGCGTTCCCGTCGCGGCCCAGAACGCCCCGCGGCCCGCCGGCGCGAGCGCCCACACGTAGCGCTCCCCGGTGGAGACGACCCGCGTCGTGTCCCCCTTCGCCGAGACGCGGTAGACGAGCCCGCCGGGTGCCGTGCCGGCGAGGAGCGCGTCCCCGTCACGGACGAGGCACAGCACCTGCCCGTGCCCGAGGTCCACCCACGGCTTCACGCCCCCCGAGGACGTCCAGCGGTCGATCCGGCCGCCGTCGCCGGCGAGCGCGACCGAGCCGTCCGCGAGCACCGCGATCGCCCAGATCGTCCGCAGGCTGTCGTCCGTGAAGGAGACGGCCGCCGGTCCCGGGCGCAGCACGCCGTCGGCCCCCACGACCACGCCGCGGCTCTGCGCCTTCGCGTAGTCCGACTGGGTGTTGCTGGTCCACCACTGCGTCTCGGTCGCGCCGGCCGCACTCGCGGCCGCCAGCGCGGCCAGCACCACGGGAACCAACCACCTGCGCATGGGCTCTCCCTCGCGCCGCGTCACGGCGCGTTCCGGTCCACCACGACGTCGAGCACCAGCTCGCCGCGCAGGGCCCCGTCCAGCCTGACTTCGGGACCCGGGAAGACCGCCCAGCTCGAACGGCGCGAGTCGTCGCCCGCCGCCTCCGGCGAAGCGAGCACGGCCAGCACCGAGTTGGGCAGCTCCGGGTAGTCCTCACCCCCGCTCGAGACCTCCGGGGCCCTCGCCCACAGCGCCGAGTAGAGCGCATCGGAACGGTGCACGGAGGCGATCCGGTCCCAGGCGTCCTCGAGCGAGACGGGGCGGTACCGCCAGGGCAGGCGGCTGGCGGTGAAGCGGTCGTCCTCGGCCCCGCCGCCGACCCACAGGATGTAGCGGCCCGGCGGGAAGTCGTCGGGCACGGGCACGTCGAGCCGCTCCTCGCGGCGGCTCCCGCGCCACGCCTCGAGCTCGGCGATCACGTGCAGCACGCCGCCCGGACGGACGGCGGCGGCGCCGAGGCGCGCGCTCCGGAGCGTCCACTGGGAGCGGCCCGGCCGCGCGGCGAGGCTCACCCGGATGCTGTCGAAGCGGCAGGCCTCGAACGGGTTCGCCTCGAGGAACCGCAGCGGCGCGGCCACGCCGCTCAGCACCTCCGCCACCGGGGACTCACCGGCGGCCACGTTGCCGATCCGCAGCACGCGGCCCCTGCGCCACGCCTCCAGCGTCCACGTCACGGTCTGCTGCAGCCCGCTGCCTCCCGACTGCAGCAGGCTGTTCATCGCCGCCGCGGCCACGAGCTGCGGCAGCAGCGTGCGGTCCTCGATGCACTCGAAGTGAAAGGACTGCCGGTGGCCGGCGTTGTCGACGTCCACGCCGAACGGCATCAGCGCCGGAGGCGGCCCGAGGCGCCCGGCCACGGCGGCGCGGCGGTCCTGCGTCGCGACCCCGACCGGCGTCCCCGGGACGCCGAGCTTGAAGGAGGAGGCGAGGCTCGGGAGGATGCCGACGATGTGCGCGGTCGAGAGCGGCAGCCGCACGTCGCCGCTCTGGAAGAACGGGTGACCGAAGATCAGGACCCGGTCGCCGGCGCGGTAGGTCACCGTTCCGATCGCCGAGAAGTTGAGGTCGCCGCGCAGCACGTCCACGGCGACGGCCGAGCCGGGCTCGAGGTCCCCCCGCGCGGGGCCCACCGTGGCGCGGCCGCCGGGGGTGACGGTGAAGCCGTCGGCCGCGAACATCGACCGCACGAGCGGCAGCGCCTCCGGGTGCAGCCCGCCCGCCGCGAGCGGCAGCGGGAGCGGCGCCAGCGGCGGCTTCACCGCCGGGACGGCGACGGGCGCGGCCAGCGTGTCGTCGTTCCAGGCGAATTCGCGGAAGCGCGGCGAGGCGCCCGCGGGACTCACGCCGGCCGGACCGCTCGTGCCGTCGTCGGTCCGGACCTCGGGACGGTCGAGCACGTCGAGCATCTCCCCGATGGGCGTGATGCCGAACACCGGCTCCTTCGAGAACGACCATCCGCTCGACAGCGCGCCGATCAGCCGGCCGTCCACGTAGACCGGCGAGCCGCTCATGCCCTGCGCAACGCCGCTCGCGACGACCCGTGGGCTGGTCGCGCGCGCGAGGATCACGTCCCCGTCGGCCCGCCCCCCCGGCAGCACGCCCATGATGACCGCGTCGAACGTCTCGATCGAGTCGCCGGCGAACACCGTCCGCACGACGGCCGCCTGCCCGGGGCGCACCTCGGAGACGGGCATCACGGGGACCACGGGAACGGCGGCGCGCGAGGCGCCGCCGGCGGAGAGGAGGAACAGCAGCAGGAGCACGGACGGGAGTCGGTTCACGGCGCGGCACTCTACCAGACGCGCCGAGCCCTTCGAAACGCGGCGCACGGGCGCGCGGGAAGGGCCGACGGACGCGGGCGGGCGCTTGCCCCCGCGGAGGCCGCCCCGTAGATTCGCGGCCCATGGCTTCGTCCCCGTTCCTCGCACGCCTCGCCCAGGGCCCGCTCCTCGCGGACGGCGCCATGGGCACCCTGCTCTTCGAGCGCGGCATCCCCTACGAGCGCTGCTTCGACGAGCTGAACCTGACCGAACCCGGACTCGTCGAGGCGATCCACCGCGACTACCTCGCGGCCGGCGCCGAGCTGATCGAGACGAATACGTTCGGCGCGAGCCCGATCCGCCTTGATTCGCACGGTCTCGGCGCGAAGTCCCGGCTCATCGCCCGCCAGGGCGTCAAGGTGGCGCGGAACGCCCGCGAGATCCGCGGCACCGGGGCGTTCGTCGGAGGTTCGATGGGCCCGCTCGGCCGCCACCTCGAGCCGTTCGGCAGCGTGAGCATCGCCGAGGCCGAGCGCGCGTTCCGCGAGCAGGCCGAGGGGCTGCTCGAGGGCGGGCTCGACGTCTTCGTGCTGGAAACCTTCCAGGACCTGAACGAGATCCTGGCGGCCATGCGCGCCGTGCGGGCGGTCACCACCGCGGTTCCCATCGTCGCGCAGATGACGTTCGGCACCGACGGCAAGACGCGTTACGGCCACACGCCGTCATTGATCGTGAAGGCGCTCAAGCTGGCGCGCGCCGACGTGATCGGCGTCAACTGCGGCGTCGGCCCCCAGCCCGCGCTCGAGGTGCTCCAGCAGATCGTGGACGCGGCGGGCGACACGCCGGTCTCCGTGATGCCGAATGCCGGCCTGCCGCAATTCGTGGACGGGCGCTACGTCTACCGCTCGCACCCGGTGTACTTCGCCGACTTCGCCGCCCGAGCGATCGAGGCCGGCGCCCGCCTCGTGGGAGGCTGCTGCGGCACGACACCCGCGCACATCCGCGCCATGCGCGAGCGCCTCGCCTCGCACCTGCCCGCCGAGCACCTGCCCTCGGGCGCCGAGGTGCACGTGCTCGAGCCTCCGCCGGCCGAGGAGCCCCCGGCGCCGTCGGCCGAGGAGCCGCCTCTCCTGCGCAGGCTGCGATCCAAGTTCACCGTCAGCGTCGAGATCGACCCGCCGCGCGGCATCAACACCCGGAAGGTCATCGCCGGCGCCCGCCTCATGGCCGAGCGCGGGGTGGACTGCATCAACATCGCCGACTCGCCGATGGCGCGCATCCGCATGAGCGCGATGTCGCTCGCCTGGCAGATCCGCGGGCTGTTCCCGCAGATCGAGGTGATCCTCCACTACACGACGCGCGACCGGAACCTCATGGGCCTGCAGAGCGACCTCCTCGGCGCCCACGCGCTCGGGATCCGCAACATCCTCTGCCTGACCGGCGACCCGCCGAGCCTGGGCGACTACCCCAACGTCACCGCCGTCTACGACACGAACTCGGTGGGCCTCATCGGGATCGTCGGCAAGATGAACCAGGGCACCGACGAGGCGGGCTCGGCGATCGGCGGGAGCACGGGCTTTGCGATCGGCTGCGCGGTGAACCCGACGGCCGACCGGCTCGACTGGGAGATCGACCACTTCCGCAAGAAGCTCGACGCGGGGGCGCAGTTCGTGATGACGCAGCCCGTCTACGAGCTGGCGGCCTGGGAGCGCTTCCTCGAGAAGCTCGGCGGCGCGCCGAAGATCCCCATCCTCGTCGGCATCCTGCCGCTGCAGTCGTTCCGCCACGCCGAGTTCCTGCACCACGAGGTGCCGGGCATCCTCGTGCCCGAGTGGATCCGCCAGCGGCTCCACGAGGCCGGGAACGAGGGACAGAAGGTGGGCGTCGAGCTCGCGCGCGAGCTGCTTGCGAAGTGCCGGGGCACGGCGAATGGCGTCTACCTCATGCCGTCGTTCGGGCGCTACGAGAACTGCCTCGACGTGCTCGAGGGGGTCGTGGAGCGCTCGCAGTGACCCCGCGCGACACGGAGGTCGTCGAGGACCCGCGCGAGGCGGTCGAACTCTCCGCCGAGGAGAACGCCGATCTCTGCACCGGCTGCACGCGCTGCTGCGAGACGGTCTGCATCGAGGTGGACGCGCCGCGGACGCCGTGGGAGTACGACCAGTGGATCTGGGTGCTCCACCACGAGAACCTCGAGCTGTACGTCGAGCGGCCGGAGCGCTGGTACCTCCACATCGCCGCGCGCTGCACGCAACTCGACGACGAGGGCCGCTGCCGCATCTACGGCGAGCACCCCGTGCTCTGCCGCGAATACGACCCGCGCGGGTGCGAGCGGCGCGCCCCGCTCTCCGACGTGGTCGCGTGGTTCCGCAGCGCGGCCGACTTCGAGCGCTGGCTCCAGGAGCGCCGCCCCTCGCACTGGAAGCGCCTGCTCGCCCACCGCGCCGCGAACCCGGTCGGCCGCCCGGCGGCGCCCCGCGCGCCGTCCATCGCCGCCGCGCTCGTCCGGATCACGGAGCCGAAGGCCCACGAGCCCTCGACCCACCTGCCGCACGCCGCGCCGCCGCGGTCCCCGGTCTCCCGGCGCTGAGTCGGGCCGGCGCTCAGCCTTGCCGCCCGAAACGCTCCTTCCACTCCGCGAGCTTCTTCAACGCCTCGAGCGGGGTGAGCGCGTCCGGCTCGAGCGCGCGGAGCTCCGCGGCGACCGGGTGCTCGGGCGGAACCGCGTTCTCGAAGAGCGGCAGCGGGCCGGGGTCGCGTGACCGCCGTCCCCGGCGGCCGTGGCGCTCGAGCTGCTCGACCGTGCGCTCGCTCTCGAGTTCCTCGAGCACCTCGCGTGCGCGGGCCAGCACCGGCTCGGGCAACCCCGCGAGCTTCGCGACGTGGATCCCGTACGAACGGTCCGCGGGGCCCTCGGCGATGCGGTGGAGGAACACGACGCCGTCCCCCCGCTCCTCCACTGTCACGTGGACGTTCGCGAGCCGCGGCAGCGTGTCGGCGAGCTGCGTCAGCTCGTGGTAGTGGGTCGCGAAGATCGTGCGCGGCCGCGCGCCGGAGCCCGAGAGCAGGTGCTCGGTGACCGCCCAGGCGAGCGCGAGGCCGTCGTAGGTCGCGGTCCCGCGGCCGATCTCGTCGAGGAGCACGAGCGAGCGCGGCGTCGCGCCGCGCAGGATGTCGGCCGTCTCGCTCATCTCGACCATGAACGTGGACTGGCCGGCCCCCAGCCGGTCGGCGGCCCCCACGCGCGTGAAGAGCCGGTCCACGAGCCCGATCTCCGCGCGCCCCGCCGGCACCCACGAGCCGGCCTGCGCGAGCAGGACGATCAGCGCCGCCTGGCGGAGGTAGGTGCTCTTGCCGCCCATGTTGGGTCCCGTGAGGAGCAGCACCTGGCGCGTCGCCCCGTCGAGCCGCACGGCGTTCGCCACGAACTCCCCGCGCGGCAGCAGGCGCTCGACGACCGGGTGGCGGGCGTCCTCGAGGTGCAGGCGGTCGGAGTCCTCGAGCGCCGGGCGGACCCAGCCGAATCGCGAGGCGGCCTCGGCGAGCGCGGCCTCGGCGTCGAGCCGGCCGAGCGCGTCCGCCGCCGACTGCAGCGCCGGCACATACGCCGAGCACGCGTCGCGCAGCTGCACGAACAGCTCGTGCTCGCGGGCCTTGAGCTTCTCCTCCGCCCCGAGGATCTCGGCCTCGCGGGCCTTGAGCTCCGGCGTCACGTAGCGCTCGGCGTTCGTCAGGGTCTGCCGGCGCTCGTACTCGGCCGGGACCTTGTCCCGGTGCGCGTTCGTCACCTCGAGGTAGTAGCCGAACACGCGGTTGAACCCGACCTTGAGGCTCGAGATGCCGCTGCGGGCGCGCTCGGCGGCCTCGAGCTCGGCGACCCAGCGCTTGCCCGAGTGGGCGAAGTCGTCGAGCCCGTCGCGCACCTCGTCCCAGCCCGCGCGGAACACGCCCCCTTCGCGGCTCGTCACCGGAGGCTCGTCCACGAGCGCGCGCGCGAGGCGCTCACGCAGCTCCGGTGGCAGCGCGAGCGACTCCCGTGTCGCCGCCGCCGGCGCGCCCGGCAGGCCCGCGAGCCCCTCGGCGAGGTCCGGGATCCGCGCGAGCACGTCGCGCAGAGCCCCGAGCTCGCGCGGCGTCGCCTTCGCGCAGGCGACCCGAGCCGCCAGCCGCTCGAGGTCGGGCAGGCCGCGCAGCGCCTCGCGGAACGAGGCCCGCGGGGAGCCCGCGTCGAGCCAGGCGGCCACCGACTCCTGCCGTTCCGCGATCGCCTGGATCTCCGCGAGCGGCCGTTCGAGCCAGCCGCGCAGCCGCCGGGCGCCGAGCGCCGTCACGGTCAGGTTCACGTGGTGCCACAGCGTGTGGCGGATCTCGCCGCCGGGCTGCGGGGCGAAGAGCTCGAGGTGGCGCGCGGTCGCGGCGTCGTACTGCAGCACGCTCCGCCCGTCCCAGCGGGCGACCCTCGTCATCTGGAGCGCCGCGCCGCCCTGCGTGCGGTCGAGGTAGTCGAGGGTCCCCGAAGCGGCGGCGAGTGCCAGCGGCTGGTCTGCGTGCCGTCCGGCCGCGGCGGAGCCCCAGCGCACCGACGGCAGGTCCGGATCGAGGAATCGCGCCGCCGGCGCCGTGCTCCGGGCGCCCGGCAGCCCGGCGAGCAGCCGCTCGAGCCGTGCCGCGAGCTCGCCGTCCAGGTCGGACGGGACGAGGAACTCGGCGACGGGCGTGCGGGCCAGCGCTTCGCCGGCCTCGGGCCAACCGCACTGCGCGAGCCGCATCTCGCCCGTGGAGGCGTCGGCGAGGCAGAGGCCCACGCCCTCGGGGCGCGGCCAGAGCCCCGCGAGCCAGTTGTGCGCCGCCGGCTCGAGGAACGTGTCGCTCGTCACCGAGCCCGGCGTGAGCACCTCGGTCACGCCGCGCTGCACGAGTCCCTTCGCCTGCGCGGGATCCTCGAGCTGGTCGCAGATCGCCACCTTGTGCCCGAGGCGCAGCAGCCGCGCGACGTAGCCGTCGCGCTGGTGCCAGGGAATGCCACACATCGGCACGGGCTCGGGGTCCTGCTTGTTGCGCGAGGTCAGGGTCAGCCCGAGGAGTTGCGAGCCGCGCACGGCGTCCTCGAAGAACATCTCGTAGAAGTCGCCGAGCCGGAAGAACAGGAACGCGTCCGGATGCTCATCCTTCGTCGCGAGGTACTGCTTCATGAGCGGCGTGCGTGCCGCGGCGGCCGCCGGGGTCCGCGTGGCGTGGGTCATGGCGCCATCACCTGCCAGCCGACGCCGAGGGCGCGCTGCGCCCGCTCGCCGGCCGCCTCGGCCTCCGAGCGGTTCGGCCACGTCCCGAGGCGGACGAGCCACAGCGTCGGGCGCGCGCCCTCGCCGCGACGCTCGATCACCTGCGCCGCGCCGAAGCCCGCCCGCCGGGCCTGCGCCGCCAGCGACGTCGCGCGGCCGCGGTCGGCGAACACGCCGATCTGGACGCCCACCGGGCCGCCCGCCGCCGGGGCGGGGCCCGCGGCGCCGAGCCGGGCAGCCTCGAGGCTCTTCGGGTACTCGCGCGCGAGCCGCTCGCGCGCCCGGCGTGCCTCGTCCGTGCGATGGAACTGCTCCGCCAGCGACGCGAGGCGCTCGAGCGCCGCCGGTCCGGCCTCGCCGGGATCGCCGCCGAGCAGGTCGTGCAACGTGTCGAATGCCTTCTCGGGCCGTCGCTCGAGATCCCAGGCCTGCGAGAGCCCGAGGAGCGCGAGCGACCGCCGTTCGGGCGATTCCGCCGCGGCCGCCGTGAACGCTTCGCGGGCGGCGGGCCCCTCGCCCACCGCGAGCGACGAGAGCCCGACCCAGTAGCGGGCCTCCCCCTTCGCCACGCCCGTCAGCCGCGAGGCCGCGCGCGCGAACGTCTCTCGCGCCTGCCGGTACTCGCCGCGCGCGTAGTGCAGCTCCCCGAGCGCCATCTCGACGTCGGTCACCGCGAGGCGGGGCGGCGGCGACACCTCCCACGCGCGCAGCCGAAGCAGGCAGCTGTCCACGGGCATGCCCTCCGGCAGCGCCTGCCAGGCCGCGTCCGCCCCGGCGAAGGCCGGGGCGGCGGCGAGGAGCGCGAACAGGACGGGGAGGATTCGCATGGGCCGCCGAGGATAGGCGGCCCGTGCCCGGGATTCCAGCGGCGCGCGGGTCCGTCAGCGCAGCGTCACGAAACGCAGCGTGCGCTCCCCCGCCGGCGTTCGGACGCGCAGGAAGCGCACGCCCGGCCCGCCGTCGCCCGCGCCACGCCACGCCAGCTCGTGCGCGCCCGCCGGCAGCGTTCCATCCACGAGGGTCGCGAGACGGCGACCGAGGAGATCGAAGACCTCCGCGGTCACGTGCCCCGCGCGGGGCAGCGAGAGCCGGAAAGCGATGTCACCGCGCGCCGGCTGGGCGTTCGCGAAGACGAGCTCGAGCGCGACGAGCGGCGCGGGCTCCCCGACCCCGACGTTCCCCCGACCCTCGGGGCCCACGACCTGCGCGAACAGGTCCGTGCCGCTCGTCGCCGTGTTCCGGAGGTCCGGCCACGCCACGAGCACGCTCCCGTCGGCACCGGGCACCGTGAGCGGCTCGTCCGTTCCGCCCGTGCGCGCCACGGTGATGCCGATCTCCGGCCAGCCCTCGGGACGCGAGGCGTCGGGCAGGAAGCGGGCGCCGAGCAGGTACATCGAGTCCCACCCTTCGCTCGCATCGCTCCAGACCGCGGTCACCTCGCCGTCCGCTTCTACCGAGAGATGGCCCCCCATCGGCAGGCCGGGGATGCTGGAGACCTCGGTCCCGGCCGCCGGCCACCCCGCCGGGAAGCTCCCGTCCGCCTGCAGGCGCTGGACCAGCATTCGCGGCTCGTCGGTTCGGGTCAGCGCAACGATCCCGCCCATCCGGTCCGGACGCACGTCGAGCACGTCGAGGGAGAATTCCACGCCCGGCCGGTCGAAGAGCCAGGCCCCGTCGGCGGGCCAGCCCGGCGCGACCGACCCGTCGCCGAGACGGTGGAGGACCCGCGTCTGCGGGATCAGCGTCCCGCCGGAGGCCTCGCGGAACTCGGTCCAGAGCACGAAGACGCCATCTCCGGCGTCGGGGACGACGTGGATGTGGTCGAGCGCGTGGCCGTCCACGCGAACGGGAAGGCCGCCGGCCGGCCAGCCGGGCGAGGGAGCCCCGTCGAGGCCGAGTCGCGCGAGGTAGATGGACCAGTCCGGGGAGGTGCGATTGTCCTGCCAGGCGAGGTACGCGCCCCCACCCGGGGAGGGCGCCATCGCGACCTCGCTCTGGTAGACGGAGCTGTCGGGAACGACCCATTCGCCCTCCGGCCCCCAGAGCGGCACGCCGTCGGCCGAGATCCGCTGCGCTCGCAGCCTCGTCGGGCCTTGGGCCGTCGCAGCGACCCACCCGACGATGACGCCTTCGGGCCCGCCGGCCCCGTCACCCGCCGCAACGACACCGTGCGCGTTTCCGAAGGCATCCACATTGCCTGCGATCTCCACGTCCCACGCCGTCGAGAAGTCGTCCATGCGCACCAGCCGAAGGGCGGTGGAGGAGGGGTCCGGACTGTCGAGGTACGCCGCGACGAGGGACGTGCACCCCGAGGGGTTCCCGCAGCTCCCGGGGGTCACCATGCCGGCGCTCACGCCGGACTGCGAGCCCGGACGCTGCACCAGGGGCTGGCCGTCCGTCGGAGCCACGGCGTCGACGACGTCCGGCCCGAGCCACTTCCAATAGAGGTGCGAGGGGGACGATTGCGTGTCGCGGGCGTCCACCCAGATGGCGAACGCGCCGACCTGCGGCGGAACTCCCGGCAGGGTCGCCGGGACGAGCACGACGGGCGCCTGATCCCCCGCGACCGTGCACATCGGGTAGCCCCACACCGAGGCGGAAGAAGGCGCGGCGAAGGCGACGAGGGCCAGCAGGCAGACGAACGTGCAGATGGAGCGGAGGGTGGGCGCGGAACGGAACCGCGGTTCCGAACGGGCCAGTGGCATGGGATGCCTCTCTTTCCTCCCGGTGCCGCGACCCTACTCCCGGGGCCCGCCCGCGACAATAGGAAAAGCCGGCCCGCGCGAGGCGGGCCGGCTCTCGTACGGCACACGAAGTCGGACGTTCCGGCTATTCGTCGTCTCCGACGTCCTCCGAACGGCCGCGCGGGGCGGGAGCGGCCTCCTCGCCGGGCGGGTTCGCCGCGATGCGGGCGCGAACCTGGTTCCGCTTCGAGGTCCACTCGGCCAGGGCGATGTCGTCCTGGTCGGTGAGCCACGCCTTGACGCTCAGGATGAGCCGGTGGTTCGGCACGTCCACGCGCGTCACCTTCATCGTGAGCGGCTCGCCCACCTCGAAGGCGTCGTTCGGGCGCTTGAGGTCGTCGATGCCCAGCTGCGAGAGCGGGATGAAGCCCTCGATGCCGTCGCCGACGTCCACGATCGCGCCCCGGTCGAACAGGCGGTTCACCGTGCCCGACAGCTCCATGCCCGACGGGAAGCGTTCCGCCAGCATCGGCCACGGGTCCTCGCTGCCCTGCTTGAGGCCCAGGCTGATCCGGCGGTGCTCCTTGTCGATCGAGAGCACCACGACCTCGACCGCGTCACCCTTCTTGAGTACTTCGCTCGGGTGCGCGACCCGCTTCGTCCACGACATGTCGGAGACGTGCACGAGCCCGTCGATGCCCTCCTCGAGCTCGACGAAGGCGCCGAAGTTCGTGAGGTTGCGGACCTTGCCCTTGACGCGCATGCCGGGCGGGTACTTGAGGTCCAGGGTGAGCCACGGATCGGGCTCCACCTGCTTGAGGCCGAGCGAGATCTTCTCGTTCTCGGGGTCGAAGTTCAGCACCTTCACGCGCACCTTGTCGCCGATCTTGACCAGCTCGCTCGGATGCGCGACGCGGCCCCACGACATGTCCGTGATGTGGAGCAGGCCGTCGATGCCGCCCAGGTCCACGAACGCGCCGAAGTCCGTAATGTTCTTGACCACGCCCTCGCGGATCTGGTCCTTGGCCAGGTCCTTGAGGATCGTCGCCTTCATCCGGTCCCGCTCCTCCTCGAGCACGGCGCGGCGCGACACCACGATGTTCCGGCGACGCTTGTTCAGCTTGATGATCTTGACGGAGACCGTCTGGCCCAGCAGGGCGTCCACGTTCTGCACCTGGCGCAGGGCGATCTGCGAGCCGGGCAGGAACGCCTCGACGCCGTAGAGGTCCACCACCACGCCACCCTTGATCTTGCGGATGAGCTTGCCCTCGACGACCTGTCCGTTGTCGTGGGCCTCCTTCACGCGATCCCAGACGCGCACGAAGTCCGCGCGCTGCTTGGACAGCACGACGAGCCCGTCCTGGTTCTCCATCTTCTCGAGGAAGACCTCGAGGACGTCCCCGACGTGGATGCTGCTCGGGTCGGGGAACTCGGACAGCGAGATGATGCCCTCGCTCTTGAAGCCGACGTCCACGAGCACGTCCTTCTCGTCGATCGACAGGACCGTGCCGCGCACGATCTCGCCCTCGCCGATGGAGCGCATCGACTCTTCGTACTGCCCGAACATCTCCTGGCGCTGCTCGAGCGTGAGCTCTTCCTCGTCCTCGTAGTTGATCGGGACGAGCGGCAGCGGGGGTGCCCGCCGGACCGGCGCGGGGGTGGGGGTTTGTTCCGTGGTTTCCAGCATGGGGACAGAAGCCTCCTGCGATATGGAATATGCGGGCGGCGCTAGGCCGCTCCGCGTGAAGCCGGGTTCAACTGGCTCGCCCGCAGCGCCGCGATCTCCTTCATCACCCCGTCGCCGACGCCCTGGTAGAGGGCGCGGCCGGGCGGGAGGTCCGACTGCGAACCCGCCAGGTCCTTCCAGCTGCGCGCCGGGCCGAACCAGACGCGCAGTTTCGTCCGCCGGGTGATCCATCCACCCGGCCGGTCACTTCCCGTGATGGAACAGGGAACGATCAGCGCGTCCGTGCCGACCGCGAGCATGCCGACTCCCGGACGCGCCGAGCGGAGCTGCCCGTCGCGACTCCGGGTGCCCTCCGGGAACACGATCAGCGCCTTCCCGGAGCGCAGCACCTCGATGGCCTTCGCCAGTCCGCTCAGGTCCGCGACGCCACGCCGGATCGGGATGGCGTTGTACGCGCGGATGAGCGACCCGAACACGGGCGGGCGGAACAACTCCTCCTTGGCGAGGAAGTGCAGCTCCCGCACCGCGGCGGTTCCGACCAGCGGAGGGTCGAAGTACGAGACATGGTTCGAGGCCACGATGAGCCCACCCGACTTCGGGATGTGCTCCCGTCCCCGAACCTCCCAGCCGCTGGCGACCCCGACGAGGGCGTCCACCACAAACCGCGTCGCACTATAAAGCAGTCCCAAGGAATCTCCTAGCCGGGGCGTGTTCCGGCTCCACCCGGCCGGGCTCCCCCGACGGGAGACCCGGACCCTTGGCATCGGCCGGCCGGACCGCCGAGTCTACCCCCTGTCCGGGGCCCCGGGACAGCCGGGGCAGGCCGTCACGAGGTCGAGGACGGCCCTCACCTGCTCCTCGAACTCGAGCCCGGAAGTGTCGAGAACGCGGGCGCCTTCGGCCGGCATGAGCGGACTGTCGGTGCGCGTGCGGTCGCGCTCGTCCCGTCGCGCGAGGTCATCCCGGACGGCGTCCAGGGTGACCGCGATGCCCCGGGAGTGCATCTCGCGCAGCCGCCGGCGCGCGCGCGTCTCGAGGTCGGCGTCGAGGTAGAGCTTCACCTCGGCGTCGGGGAAGACGACCGTTCCGAGGTCCCGTCCCTCGCCCACCAGCGGCCCTCTCGCGCGCAGGGCCCGCTGCCAGACGACCATCTGGCGACGGACCTGGGGCACGGCGGCGATCCTCGAGGACATCTCGCTCACCTCCGGCGTCCGGATCCCGTCCGAGACGTCCTCCCCATCGAGGAAGACGTGGGCCGCGGAAGGCGAGCCCGTGAAGTCGATGGCCGTCGAAGCGGCCATCCGGCCCAGCCCCGGGGCGTCCTCCGGTCGCACGCCCTCGCGCAGCGCCTTCAGGGCCAGCGCCCGGTAGAAGGCACCCGTGTCGAGGTAGAGGAAACCCAGCCGCTCCGCGACGGCACGCGCGGTCGTGCTCTTGCCGGCGGCCGAGGGTCCGTCGATCGTGACCACGAAGCTCACGCCGCGCCCTTCTCCACGACGGCCCCCAGCGCCGCGAGGTCGTCCCAAAAGCCCGGGTACGAGGTCGCCACGCTCGAGACGTCGTCGAACTCCGTGGGCTCGTCCGCCAGGGCGGCGAGGGCGGCGAACGCCATGACGACGCGGTGGTCGAGATGCGCCTCGATCATGGCGCCACGGGGGCGTCCGCCCTCGACCTCGAGGCCGTCCGGGAGCTCGCGCGCCGCGATGCCCGCCCGCGCGAGGTTGCGGGCGAGCGCGACGATCCGGTCGCTCTCCTTCACCCGCAGCTCCGAGGCGCCGGTGACGCGGGAGACGCCCTGTGCGGCGCTCGCGAGCACGACCCAGGCCGGGACCTCGTCCACGAGCCTCGGGACCCAGCCCGGCGGAACGTCGAAGGCCTCGAGGGCCGCGGGGCCGCGCACCGTGACGTCGCCCGCGGGCTCGCCGGCCGCCTCGCGGCGGCCCTCCACCGAGACCGCTGCTCCCATCGCGGCGATGACGTCGAGCAGCCCCGTGCGCGTCGGGTTGAGGCTCACGCCCACGGCCGTGACCTCGGCGCCCGGGGTGGCCGCGGCCGCCGCGAGCAGGAACGCGGCCGCCGAGAAGTCACCGGGCACGTCCACGGCGACGCCCTTCAGCCGCGCCTGCGCGATCGCCACCGTGCGGCCCCCGCCCGGCCCCGGCTCGACCTCGAGCGAGGCCCCGAAGGCGGGCAGCAGGCGCTCCGTGTGGTCGCGCGCGGGGCCGGGCAGCGTCACCCGCGTCGGCCCTTCCGCGGAAAGGCCCGCGAGCAGCAGGCAGGTTGCGACCTGCGCGCTCGCGACCGGCACGTCGTAGGCGATGCCCCGGAGCCGCGCACCGCGCACCCGCAGCGGGGGCCGGCCCTGCGGAGCGGTCTCGATCTCCGCGCCCATGAGCGCGAGCGGCTCCACAATGCGCGCCATGGGGCGGCGCACGAGCGAGGCGTCGCCCGCGAGCACCGTCGTCCCGGGGCACGGCGCGGCGATCCCGGCCAGCAGGCGCATCGTCGTGCCGGAGTTGCCGCAGTCCACGTCGGCCAGCGGGGCCGAGGGCCCGGGCTCGGCCCCGCGCAGGACGACGTCGTCGCCCTCGCGCCGGACGGAGGCGCCCAGGGCCGCCGCGGCGGCGAGCGACCGTCCGCAGTCCTCGCCCGGGTTCGCGCCGCGGACCCGCGTCTCGCCGGCGGCGAGCAGGCCGAAGAGGTAGGCGCGGTGCGTGATCGACTTGTCGCCGGGCGGCCGGAAGCGCCCGGCCGGGACCCGGCCGCGGCGCACGATCGGTCCGCCGGGGGTCATCGGGCGCCGCGCTTGGCTCCGCGGGTGCGCTTCGGGGCGCCGGTCGTCCGGGCGCCGCGCGTGGCGGTCCGCTTCGCGGCCGCCTTCGGGCGCGCGGGGCGCGGACGGCGCGCCGGCGAGACCGCCGCGCGCAGCGCCTGCAGGTTCCGCCACGTCACGAACTCCTCGAGCAGGCCGTGCTTGGCGCGGTCGAGCCCCGTGAACATGCACGCGAGCTGGTAGTGCACCTCGGACTTCCTCTGGGGCAGCGACTCGCAGCGCACCACGATGCCCTCGCACTTGACGAGCTCCTGCGAGTGGGCGTGGCCGGGGAGCTTGGGCAGCACGATGGTGAGCTGGACCTTCGACAGCGGCGGCAGGAAGTGCGAGCTCAGGCAGTAGACGCCACTCGCGGAGATGTTCTGGCTCTCGGTGACGATCTGCGCCGAGGCTCCCCCGTCGGGCACGCCCTCGACGCGCATGCTGAGCCGGGCGTCCACACGCAAGCTCTCGCGGCGTTCCCTGCGTCGCGTCGCCTTCTTCACCGCCATCCTTGCCTCCCTTCACCGCGGCGGCCCCGCCGCGAAACCCGGGTCACGAGCGCGAAGTCGCACTCCCTCGCTGGCACGTCCACGCGCGCAATCACGATCTCGACGGCATCCCCGAGCGTGAACCGCCGGCGCGTGCGGCGGCCCACCAGGCGAACCCCCGCGTCGTCGAGATCGAACCGATCGTCGAGGTCCAGCCCGACGCGCACGAATCCGTCCACCGGCGCGTCGTCGAGCTCTACGAAGAAACCGCGAGGGATGAGACCGGTGATACTACCCGATGCCCGCTCCCCGAGTCTCCCCTCCAGGTAGCGCATTCCTTTCAGGCGGACCGCCTCGCGCTCGGCCTCGGTCGCGTTCTGTTCGGTGGCGCTGCACCGGGCCGCCAGCGCGGCGTTCTCCACCGGGTCCGGCGCCCCGTCCCGACGGCGGTGGAGCCACTCGCGCACGCGGCGGTGCACGTGGAGGTCCGGATAGCGCCGGATGGGCGAGGTGAAGTGGCAGTATTCCCGGGTCGCGAGTCCGAAGTGGCCGTAGTCGCGCTCGGAGTACCGCGCCCGCGTCAGCGAGCGCAGCGCCAGGCGGTGGACGAGCCTTCGCCGGACCTCGTCGAGCGGCACCGCCAGCAGCGCCTGCAGGGCGCGGTGCGGCTCGTCGAGCCGGCCGAGGCGGGGCAGGCCCAGGGCCCGCAGCACCGCGTCCAGCTCGGCGAGCTTGCGCTCGTGGGGCGGCTCGTGGATGCGCCACAGCAGGCCCGCGCCCCGCACGGCGCCCGCTTCCCCGACACAGCGGTTCGCGAGCAGCATGAACTCCTCGATCAGCTCGTGGCTCTCGAGGTGCGGGCGGCGCTCGATCGTGACGGGCGCCCCGTGCTCGTCCACCACGGCGCGCGTCTCGGGCGACTCGAGGGCCAGCGCTCCGACCGCGAGCCGGCGCCGGCGCTGGACGCGGGCCAGATCCATGAGGCGCGTGCAGACGGCCCCGATCCCCCCCGGCAGGTCCGCCTCGCCGTGCAGCGCCGCCTCGACCTGCTCGTAGGAGAGCTTCGCCCGGCTGCGGACGACCGTCTCGGCGAAGCGGTACTGGAGCAGCACGCCCTGCGGGTCGAGGACCGCGAAGACGCTCAGCGCGAGTCGGTCCACGCCCTCGCGCAGCGAGCACAGGTCCGCCGAGAGCCGCTCGGGCAGCATCGGGACGACACCGTCGGGCAGGTAGCAGCTCGTCCCCCGCTCCAGCGCCTCGGAGTCGAGGGCGCCGCCCACCCGGACGTAGTGCGAAACGTCGGCGATGTGGATCCCCACTTCGGTCCGCCCGTCCCCCAGCTCGCGGAGCGAGAGCGCGTCGTCGTGGTCGCGGGCGTCCGCGGGATCGATCGTGATGACGAGCTGGTCGCGCAGGTCCTCGCGGCCACGCCGCTCGGCGGCGCCCGGCTCGCCGCACGCGGCGGCCTCGGCCTCGACCCGTGCCGGGAAGCGTGTCCGGAGCCGGAACTGCGAGGTGATGGAGCGCAGGTCGTGCTCGGGGCGGTCGTCCGCCCCGAGCACCTCGACGAGGAAGGCAGGCTCGTCGTGCGGAACCTCGGCCACGACCCAGTCGCCGTCCTCGGGGCCGTGGCGGCCCTTCCACTTCAGCTCCCTCGGCCCCCCGGGCCAGCGGCGGGCCGGATCGAACGTCCAACGGCCGCGCGCGAAGTGCGCGCGGCCGAGGATGCGGCGGGCCGGTTCCGGATCCCGAACGGGCCGGTCAGCGGATGCGCTTCTTATGGCGGTTCTTCCGGAGGCGCTTCTTACGCTTGTGGGTGGCGATCTTCTTGCGCTTCCGCTTCTTTCCAGAACCCATTCCTGCTCCTTCTCCGGACGGCCGTCAGCCGGCGACCGATTGTTCCTGGTTGGATCGCTCCAGCACGAGCGACTTGAGTTCGCGGCTGGGCTTGAAAACGGGCACGAGCTTGGCCGGAACCAGCACTTCCGTCCCGCTACGGGGGTTGCGGGCGCGGCGAGCCCGGCGCTCGCGGACCTTGAACGTGCCGAAACCACGGATCTCGAGATGCTTGCCCTCGCTCAGCGCGCGACACACCGCGTCGAGCAGGCCATCGACGATGATCGCAGCGTGATTGCGCGAGATGCCGCTTTGCTGCGCGATCTCCTCGACCAGGTCTGCTTTCGTCATTTTGGCTCCCCCCTGAAGAACCCCGACGAGCTCAGTTCGATGCCGGCCGGCAAGCGCATCCGGGGGATCCGCACGCTCCCGCACCCGGTGTGGCGTGCGGCGAGGGGCGGCCCTCGGGGGCGGCCCCGACGGCGAAGACACTCCACTGCCTCTGGGCGGACGCGGCCCCGCAGTGAGGACAGGGCGGCGCCGGCGAGTCCCAGCGGTCGAGCAGCGACTCGAAGTTACGTCGGCACGTGGTGCACCGATACTCGTAGAGCGGCATTCCACCTCCGCGTGTAACCACGACCAAAATAAGCGGGAACGGGGCTCGTGGCAAAGGCCGGATCCGGGCCCGTTCAGGCCGGGAGATCCGTCTCGTCCACGACGCCCACGATCACGGTGCGGACGGGGCCCCGGGGCTTTCCGAGCACCTGCGACGCCGTGTTGCCCTCGTCGGCGACGACGACCCGGTCGCCGATTCCGGAATCCACCGTGTCCACCGCGATCACGGACGCCGGCTGCGGGCGCTCCGCCGTGCGCTCCGGCCGCACGACGAGCAGCCGCTGCGCGGCCAGGTGCGGGTGCTTGATCGTCGCCACGACCTCGCCCACGACGCGCGCGAGGAACATCAGGCCGTCGCTCCCGGCGACTCCCGGACGGCGTCCACGATGCCGATGATCGCCGCGTCGGCCGGGTTCTCCCGATCGAGGGCCATCGCGGCCTCGCGACCGCGCACGTAGAAGACGAATTGCCCGGGCGCCGCCGAGACCAGGTCCACGGCCGCGAGCGGTCGCCCGCCGGTCGCCTTCCCGGCCGAGTCGCAGGGCTCGACGAGCAGCAGCCGCGAGCCCCGCCACGAGGACACCTTCTCGGTGCAGACGACCGTGCCGATCACGCGCGCGAAGTTCATCTAGGCGATCCGTCCCCGCAGCTGCGGGTCGAGCCGCGGGATCACGACCGAGCGCGCGAGCAGGCCGCGCTTCTGCGCGTCGGCCCGGCCGGCGTCCACGGCGGCCTGCACGTCGTGCACGTCGCCGCGCAGCGTCACGATGCCCTTGCCGCCGATGCCGTTCGCGAGCCGCAGGTCGTGCAGCGTCACCCGCGCCGCCTTCACGGCCACGTCGGCCGCGACGATGGCCGAGGCGGCGGTGAGCGTCTCGATCACGCCGAGCGCGTCGTCCCCTCCCGCGGCGACCGTGCCCCGCAGGGCCGGCAGCACGCCCTCGTGGAGCTGCGGGATGAACAGCTGGTCGAGCAGCGTGTCGGCCGCGACCTCGACGCCCCGGCCGTGCGAGGAGCGGACGGTGGCGACCTCGCCGGCGACGAGCACCCAGTAGCGGCCGGGCGAGAGCGTGGTCGACTCGATCAGCGCGACCTCGGCCTGCTTCAGCATGGCGTCGGCCACGACGATGCCCTGGGCGATGCTCGACGTCTCGACCGCGGCGATGGCGACGAAGTTCATACGATCCGGAACCGATCCACGAGGGTGCAGCGACGCAGCCGCGTGAAGCTGCGCGCCGTCGTCATGCCCTCGCCGGTCGGGCTGGCGATGGTGAAGCTGGTCGGACCTTCACCGTTCCAGCCGAGCCCGGCGGCGTTCGGGCCGTTCTTCACGAAGATGGAGCAGTCGCACGCGCGCGCCATCTTCGAGAGCTTGTCGATGTTCCGCGAGTGCATGGACGCGGTGTGGCGGTAGCCGTGCTCCACCTCGACCGCGAAGTCGATCCCCTCGTCCACGCCGCGCACGCGCACGAGGGGCAGCACGGGCATCATCATCTCGGTCCACAGGAACGGGTGGTCCGCGTCCACCTCGCACAGCGCGAGGCGCTTGGAGGGGTCGCACGGGATCCCGGCGTCCCGCAGGATCACGTCCACGTTCTTGCCGACGTACTTCTTGTTCACGCCCGCGTGCTTCCGGGGGCCCTTCTCGTACTCGAGCACGAGCTTGCGCACCTGCTCGACCTGGTGCGGCGGCAGCACGATCGCCCCCGAGCGGCCCATGATCTCCTTGAGCCGGTCGGCGACGATCGAGACGCAGATGATCTCCTTCTCGTCCGTGCAGATGATGTTGTTGTCGAGCGAGGCGCCCATGACGAGGTCGCGCGCCGCCTGCTCGAGGTCGGCGGTCTCGTCCACCACCGCGGGCGGGTTGCCGGGGCCGGCGCAGATCGACTTGGTCCCGGAATCCATCGCCTCCTTCACGACCCCGGGGCCGCCCGTCACGACGTTGAGGCGGATGCCCTTGTAACGCAGCAGGGCCTTCGCGACGTCGATCGTCGGCTCCTCGACGGTGTGCAGGAGCGGCTCGGGGGCGCCCGCGCGCCGGGCGGCCCGGTTGAACAGGTCGATCGTGAGCACGGAGACCCGCCGCGCGCTCGGATGCGGGCAGAAGACGGCCGTGTTGCCGCCCGCGACCATGCCGATGCCGTTGCAGATAATGGTCTCGCTGGGGTTCGTGACCGGGGTGATCACCGCGATCGGGCCGTAGGGCGCCCGCTCCCAGAGGGTGAGGCCGTGGTCGCCCGTCCACACCCCGGGCTCGAGGTCCTCCGTGCCGGGCGTCTTCTCGGTCACCAGCCGGTTCTTGAGGACCTTGTCCTCGACCCGGCCGAGCCCCGTCTCGTCCACCGCCACCTTCGAGATGTGCTCGAGGTTCGCGAGCATCGTCTGGCGGATCGAGGCGATGATCCTCGCCCGGGTCGCGACCGGGACGTCCCGGTAGGCGGCGAACGCGCGGCGCGCGCCCGCCACCGCGTCGTCGAGCGAGCGGTGGGCGCCCAGGGGCCGGTCGGTGCCGGTTCCCCGGCCGCTGCGTTCGAGCCGCTCGAGCACGTCGGCGACGATGGATTCGATGCGGGCGGGATCCAGGGACATGGCCTAGCCCGGCAGCCCTGCGCGCTTCAGGTACACGTCGCGCCCGCCGACTTCGACGGTGTCCACGATGCCGCAGATGACGTGGTCCACCGGCCGGTCCTTCGTCCGCTCCGTCATGCGCGCCGAGGAACCGGCGGCGACGAGCACGAGCTCGCCCGCCCCGGCCCCGACGGCGTCCACGGCCACCACGAAGTTCCCCGCAGGCTTGAACTGGCCGTCCACCTCGCGCGCGAGCAGCAGCTTGAGGCCGGACAGGCCGACGTCCTTGCGGGTCGACACGACCGTGCCGAGCACCTGCGCCAGGATCATCGCTACTTCTTGGCCGGCGCTTCGTGGCGACGGATGGGCAACGCGTCCTCGAGCTGCTCGTGCGGCCGCGGGATGACGTGAACCGACACGACCTCGCCGACCTTCGCGGCGGCCGCGGCGCCGGCTTCGGTCGCGGCACGCACGGCCGCGACGTCTCCCCGGACGACCGTGGTCACGTAGCCGCCGCCGATCTTCTCGTAGTGCACGAGCGTCACGCGCGCCGCCTTCACCATGGCGTCCGAAGCCTCGACCATCGCGACGAAGCCGCGGGTCTCGATGAGCCCAAGAGCCTCTTCCTGCATCACGACCTCCGTGTGGTCCTGCGGTTCCGGGAGCGCGCGCCCTGCGTTCAGGAGGACGAACGTCCCAGGATGAATTCGATCTCGGAAGCTGGTGCGGGGATCACGTGCGCGGTGAGCATCTCGCCGACGCGCGCGGCGTGCGCCGAGCCGGCCGTCACGGCGGCCTCGACCTCGGCCAGGGGTCCCCGGACCAGCACCGTCACCCGGGCGGCGCGCACGACCTCGTAACGGACGATCTCGACGCGGGCGGCCTTCGCCATGGCGTCCGCGGCCTCAACGGCCGCCGTGAAACCGCGCGTTTCCACCAGGCCCAGGGCCCGGCGGGAGCGAGGAAAGTCCATGCGCCTCCGAACGGATGCCCGTGGCGGCGGTCGCCACCACGGGAGGGCGGAAGCTAAACCCCGGAGGCGCAGCGGTCAACGGCGGTGAAGCGGACCGCCGGACGCGTCAGGGCCGCGCTCCCTTCGGGAGCGCGGCCCGGGATTTCATGGGCCCTGGGTCACGGTCGCTTGAGTCGAGCACGGAGGCCAATGGCGCCGTAGGCAACAGGGCCCGGAATAAGGTTCCCCGTAACGGCCGTGTGCGGTCCGGCAGACTCCTTCGCTCGCGATAGGGGGATCAGCCCGCCAGTCGCCAATCACGAGTCGCACAGGGAACACATCGGATCTCGCTTTCGCCCCTCCCGTTTCCCTGCCGCCTCGTCCGCGCGGCGCGGGTTGCGTTCGAAGCTCCGACGTGCTGGTTGTGCAAAGGCGGTGCCGCGAACCGTCCGCGTCAGGCGCGACGCGGATCTCGCTGTCAATGGGCGTGCGGGTGGGCGAAACGCGGCGGAACACGCCTCCTTTCGTGCGCGAGACGTTGCGAGCCGCCCGCGCGGGCATTGCGGGTATTGCGCCCCGCCCGCGCCGGAGGGGTTCCACCTGGGGCAAAACGCGTGGGTGATGGGTCAGCCAGCGCGCGGCGCCGGCCGCTCAGGCGAAGTGGCAGGCCGCGAGGTGGCCCGGGGCCACCTCGCGCAGCTCCGGCGGCTCGGTCGAGCAGCGGGCCGGCGCGCCCATCCGCGCCGCCAGCGGGCACCGCGGGTGGAACGGGCACCCCGGCGGCGGGTTCGCCGGGCTCGGCACCTCGCCCTCGAGCACGATCCGCCCGCGGGGCCGCTCGGGGTCGGGCACCGGCACGGCGGAGAGCAGCGCCTGCGTGTACGGGTGCTTCGGCGCCTCGTAGAGCGCGTCGCG
>CAZPVG010000004.1:0-112859 GCA_964589945.1 uncultured bacterium | reverse complement strand
GCCCCGCACGGCACCGGCTCAAGCGCGCTGCCTGAAAGCGCGGCGCGGCGCCCCTCCAGGGGCGCCGCGCTCACACTCGCCCACAATCTCCACCGCACAACCTACTCGAACCGCATTGCCTCGACCGGGTCGAGGCGGGCGGCGCGCATCGCGGGGTGCAGGCCGAAGAACACGCCCACCCCGACCGAGAAGAAGAACGCCACCAGCACGGCCCAGAGCGGGGTGTGGGCGGGCAGCGAGCTCGCCAACCGCACGACCTGGCCGAGGCCCGCGCCGAGCCCGATGCCGATGAGGCCGCCGAGGCCGGTCAGCATCGCGGCCTCGGCCAGGAACTGCGCGAGGATCGTGATGCGGCGCGCGCCGAGCGCCATGCGCACGCCGATCTCGCGCGTCCTCTCGGTGACCGCGACGAGCATGATGTTCATGACGCCGATGCCGCCGACCACGAGGGCGATCGAGGAGATGAGGAGCATCACCGCGTACGTCGCCCCGGTGAGCTGCTTGTAGATCTCGGAGAGCGAATCCTCGGTGAGCACCGCGAAGTCGTCCGCCTGGTTCGAGCGCAGCCCGCGGCGCACGCGCAGCACCTCCCGGATCTCGTCCACGGCCGCGGCGGTGCGCTCCGGGCTCACCGCGGTCGCGTTCAGGTAGTAGTGGCCGCGCTTCGGCACGTAGAAGGGCGCATTCGGCGGCGGCGGAAAGTACTTCTCGAGCGTCGTGTACGGCACCGCGATGAGCTCGTCCGGGTTCGAGAACACGCTGCGCCCCTTGCGCTCGAGCACGCCGATGACGACGAACGGCTGGCTGTTCAGGCGCACCGTCCGCCCGATCGGGTCGCGGCCGTCCGGGAAGAGGCCGTTCTGGATCTCCCAGCCGATCACGACGACCTGCGCGCGGCGCTGGACCTCCTCGGCGGTGAACATCCGACCCGCCGCCGGGTCGAACGAAAGGACGCGCTGCAGGTTCGGGTCGGATCCGAGCATCTCGAGCCCGCGGGAGGTCCTTCCCCGGTACGTGATCGTCGCGCCCTCGACGAAGCCCATGATGCTGACCGCGGAGACGTCAGGGCACTGGGTCCGGATGGCCTCGGCGTCCTCCGCCGTGAAGGCGCTACGGTGGCGCAGGCTGTCCGGCAGGCGACCCACGAACACGCCGGGCCGGAACATGCGCACGTAGATCGTGTTCGACCCGAACGCCGAGATGGACGCCTCCACGCTGCGGTTGAAGCCCTGGATGATGCTGACCATCGCGACGACCGTCATGACGCCGATGACGACGCCCAGCGTCGTGAGCAGCGAGCGCAGGCTGTGCGCGCGCAGCGAGTCCACCGCCATGCGGACGACCTCGACGAGCAGGTGGCGGGTCGAGGGGGAGGGAGCGCCGTCGCTCATTCGTACCTCAGCGCTTCGATGGGGTCCTGTCGCGCCGCTCGCACGGCGGGATACGAGCCGAAGAACACGCCGACGAGGGTCGCGGTGACGATGCCGAGCACCACGGCCAGCGGGCTCACGTAGACGGGCAGCGGCGTCGCGACGCCGATCAGCAGCGCGATCAGCACGCCGAGCCCGAGGCCGATGGCCCCGCCCGCCATCGAGATCGTGATCGCCTCGATCAGGAACTGCAGCAGGATGTCGCGGCGACGCGCCCCGAGCGCCTTGCGGATGCCGATCTCCTTCGTCCGCTCGGTCACCGAGACGAGCATGATGTTCATGATGACGATACCGCCCACGACGAGCGAGATGAGCGAGACGCCGACGATGACGACGAACAGCGCGCCCGAAAGGTTGTGCCACAGCGTCAGCAGCATCTCCGGGGTCACGATTTCGAAGTCGTCCGCCTGCCCGGGCCGCAGGTGGCGCGCGACCCTGAGGATCGCGCGGGCCTCGTCCTGGGCCTGCTCGAAGTCGGTCGGGTCGAGGCTGCGGACCTTGATGTCCACGCTCGCGACGCGCCCCCACATGCGCTCGAAGAGTCCGAACGGCACGAGGACGTAGAGGTCGCGGCTCTGGCCGAACGCCGAGCCCTTCTTCTGGCCGACGCCGACCACGGTCAGCCGGTTCGGCCCGAGGCGCAGGTCCCGCCCCACGGGGTCGAGGTCGGCGAACAGCTCGTCGGCGACCTCGGAGCCGATCACGCAGACCGGCGCGTGGGCGAGCTCGTCGGCCTCGGTCAGCGCCCGGCCCCGCCCGACGGGCAGGTCGTTGACCTCCATGTAGCCGGGCTCGACGGCCGTGACCCGGACGTGATCGAGCGAGCGCGTGCCGCTGCGCAGCGTGGTCGAGGCGTAGCGCTCCGCGACGGCGGCGGCCACGTGCGGGGCGTTGCGCGCAATGAGCGCCGCGTCCTCGCGCCGGATCGGGCGGCGGCGCATGCGGTCCTGGACCGTCAGCTCGTTGAACGCGATGCCCACCCGGTCGATCGTGAAGACGTTCGAGCCGGACGAGGTCAGCTGCTTCGCGACGTACTGGTTGAGCCCCTGCACGAGCGACATGACGGCGATCACCGACGACACGCCGATGATCACGCCGAGCAGGGTGAGGAAGGAGCGCAGTTTGTGGGCGCGCAGCGCCGCGAGCGCGACGCCGGCGCTTTCGCGCAGGTTCATGGTCTGCCTACGGGTCTCGGTCCTGCCGGGTTCCGCGGCGGCCTCCGGCGGGGCCCCGGCCGGCGGCCGGAGCCCGCCCGCAGTCTAGCCGGTTCCGCCCGGGGGCTCGTCGGGGTGCCACGGACGCGGCCCCCCGGGCGCGGGCGCGGCCTGCCGGGCCCCCGGCGCCGCGCGGAGCGCGCCCGCGGGCGTTCGCGGAGCGGGGCAAGGCGCCTGTCAGGTGGTAGGCAGGGGCGCCCCGGGCGCGCTACCCTCGCGCGCCATGAACGCGCCCCTCGATACGACCCACCTGCTCGCGCTGGCGGCCGCCCTCGGCTGGGCGAGCGGCCTGCGCCTGTACTCCGTGGTCTTCCTGACCGGCCTCGCGGGCGCGCTCGGCTGGGTGAACCTGCCCGAAGGCCTGCGGGTGCTCCAGCACCCGGCGATGCTCGGGGCGAGCGGCGTCATGCTGGTCGTCGAGTTCTTCGCCGACAAGGTTCCCGCGGTCGACTCGGCGTGGGACGTCGTGCACACGCTCGTGCGCGTGCCGGGAGGCGCGATGCTCGCCGCGGCCGTGTTCGGCATCGACCGGCCGACGATGGCGCTGGTGGCGGCGCTGCTCGGCGGAACGCTCGCGGCGACCAGCCACGCCGCCAAGGCGACGACCCGCGCGGCGGTGAACACTTCGCCGGAGCCCTTCTCGAACGTCGGCCTCTCGGTGCTCGGCGACGCGCTCGTGCCGCTGGCGCTGTGGCTCTCCTGGACGCACCCGTGGCTCTTCTTCGGCGGCCTCGCGATCGCCGTCGCGGCGATGCTCGCGCTGCTCTGGGTCCTCGGCCGCTTCCTCGGGCAGCTCGTGCGGCGCGTCTCCGGGTGGTTCGCGCCGGCCGGCACACAGGGGGTCCGCACGTGACAGGGCTCTCGCGCTCGAAGCAGGACTACCTCAAGGCCCTCTTCACGCTCGGGCCCGAGGGGGAGACGGCGACGACCTCGGAGCTGGCGCGCGTGCTCGGCGTGTCGTCGCCGTCCGTCACGAACATGCTCGCGCGGCTGGCCTCGGAGCGGCTCGTCACGCACACGCCGCGCGTCGGCGCGCAGCTGAGCGCCGAGGGCCGGCGCCAGGCGATCGGCCTCGTGCGGCGGCACCGGATCCTCGAGTGCTTCCTCGTCGAGGTGCTCGGCCTCGACTCCTCCGAGGTGCACGACGACGCCGAGGTGCTCGAGCACCACGTGAGCGACCGCGTCCTGGACGCGATGGACCGGCTGCTCGGACACCCGACCGAGGACCCGCACGGTCACCCGATCCCCGACGCGCGCGGCCGCCTGCCGCGCCGCGCGCTCGCGCCGCTCTCGGCCGCAGGCGCGGGCGCGAGCGTCGTCGTGCGCGAGACGCGCGACCGCGACCGCGGGCGGCTCTCGCGCTGGAAGCAGCTCGGTCTCGTCCCCGGCGCGAAGGTGCGCGTGCTCGAGGTGCGTCCCTCCGAGGGCGTGCACGAGCTCGACGTGGACGGACGGCGGCTGGTCACGGGCACGGAGGCGCTCGAGGGCGTGCGCGTCGAGGCCGAGCGCGAGCCCGCCCCCCGCGGGCCGAAGCGCCGCGCCGGCCCGCAGGTGTAGCCGAGCCGCCTTCCGGGCGAAGGCCGCCACGCGGCTACCGGAGCTCTTCGAGTTCCTCGAGCGTGCGCGGCCAGTCCCCCTTGAGGAGGCGCGACAACCCGCGGTCGGCGAGAAGCCGTCCCCCGGTCTGGCAGCGCGCGCAGTAGTTCGTCTCGTGCTCGGCGTAGCGGATGCGCTGGACCGGCGCGCCGCACTCGGGGCACGGCTTGCCGTAGCGGCCGTGCACGGCCATGCCCTCGCGGAACGCCGTGACGCCCTCGGGAAAGGCTTCGCCGGCGTCGGCGCGCAGCCGGTCCGTCCACTCGCGCAGCACGTCGCGCGTCGCGGCGAAGAGCCGCGCGAGCTCCTCTCCGGAGAGCTGCGGCGTCCGCCGCAGGGGCGAGAGGCGAGCGCGGTGCAGGATCTCGTCCGAGTACGCGTTGCCGATCCCGCTGAACGTGCGCGGGTCGGTGAGCGCGCGCTTGAGCGTGTGGTCCTCCGCCTTCAGCCGCGTGGCGAACGCCTCCGGCGTCGCGCCTTCCACCTCGAGGCCGCCGGGGTCCAGCGCGCGCAGCGCCTCCTCGCCGCGCACGACGTGCAGCGACGCGCGGTGCTTCGTGCCGGCCTCGGTGAGCGTGAGCGTGCCGCGCTCGAACGCGAGCGCGGCGAGCGGGCGGCCCTTCGGCGGCCGCGGCGCATCGAACCAGTGCAGGCGCCCGGCGATCATGAGGTGGAAGACGAGGTGAAGCCCGCCCTCGAGGCCGATCGCGACGCGCTTGCCCACCCGCCGCGCCCCGGTGGCGACAAGCCCCTCGGCGGCGGCCAGCGGCGGGTCGAACGTGCGCAGCAGGTTCGGCCCCGCCGCGCGCGCGGTGAGCAGGTGCGTGCCCCGCACGCGGCGCTCGACATGCTCGACGTACACGGTGACGTCCGGCAGCTCGGGCATGCGCGTGAGTCTGCCCGATCCGGAGTTCGTCGGCATGCCCCGAGTCCTGCGCGCGCCGGCAGGACCTGACCGTTCCCGGACGGTCGCCGGAGGGTCGTACGACTCCAAAGGGGTCACAGCGCCGCCGCCCTCGCGTAGAGTGGCCGGAGCCCTCGAGTCGCCGACCCCCGATTTCCCGACAGGAGCCCGCCGATGTCCATCCGTCGCGCCGCCGCCCTGGCCGTCCTCGCCGTTGCCGCCTCTTCCGTGTCCGCGGTCCTCGCCGCCCCGGGGCGCGGGACGACGCACGCCGCCGCGCCGGCCGCCCGGACCGCCGGGAAGGCCGACACGGCCGTCTTCGCCGGCGGCTGCTTCTGGTCCATGGAGTCCCAGTTCGAGGGCGTCCCGGGCGTGTTGTCGGTCGTCTCGGGCTACACGGGCGGTCACGTCGCGCACCCGAGCTACGAGCAGGTCTGCACGGAGACCACCGGCCACCTCGAGTCGGTGCGGATCGTCTACGACCCGTCGGTCGTGAGCTACGCCGCGCTGCTCGACCGCTACTGGCACGGCATCGACCCGACGCAGGCCGACGGCCAGTTCTGCGACCGCGGCGAGTCCTACCACAGCGCGATCTTCTACCGGGACGAGGCGCAGCGCCGCGAGGCGCTGAAGACGGAGCGCGCGATCGAGCGTTCCGGCGTGCTCGAGAAGCCGATCGTCACCGCGATCCGCCCGGCTTCGGTATTCTGGCCCGCGGAGGCGTACCACCAGGACTTCGCGAAGAAGAACCCGTTGCGCTACCGGATGTACCGCGAGGGCTGCGGCCGCGACCGGTGGCTGAGGAAGGTCTGGGGCAAGCTCGCCGTCATGCCGCTCTCGCACTGACGCCGGGCCGTCCCGTCACCGGGAGGACCCGATGCCCGTGCTCATCCCCTCGCCGGCGCGCGTCGCCGCGGCGGGCACCCCGCCGAAGCTCATCGACGAGTTCGTGGGGCTCGTGAACCACGGCGAACCACGCCTGAGCATCGCGCGCATGCGCAGCCCGTCGGGCTGGGTCGAGCCGGCGCAGACCCCCGAGTTCGACGAGTACACGGTCGTCCTGCGCGGGATGCTGCGCGTGGAGCACGACGGCGGCACGCTCGACGTGGCCGCCGGGCAGGCCGTCTTCGCCCGCGCGGGAGAGCGGGTGCGCTACTCGACGCCGGGTGCCGACGGCGCCGAGTATGTGGCCATCTGCCTGCCCGCCTTCTCGCCGGACCGGGTCCACCGGGAGGCGTAGCCTCCGGCTCCGCTCAGGCCTTCGTCGCTCCGGCGACCCGCTCCCCGTCGCGCAGGTCGTAGAGCGGCCGGAACTTGTTCCAGAGATAGTCCATGTAGGGATCGAGCGACATCGGCCGGCCGGTGGCGCGGCGGACGAGTTCGTCGGCCGTGAACTTGGCCCCGTGCTGGTAGACGTGCTCGCGCAGCCAGCCGCGGAGCGTGTCGAAGCGGCCCTGTTCGACCTCGGACGGGATCGAGGGGAGCGCGGCGCACGCGGCGTCGTAGAACTGGGCGCTCAGGATGTTGCCGAGCGTGTAGCCCTGGAACGCGCCGCCGATCGGGCCGGAGAACCAGTGGACGTCCTGGAGGACGCCGTCGCGGTCGTCGGGCACCGCGATGCCGAAGTCCGCCTCGAAGCGCTCGCGCCAGACGCGGGGCAGGTCGGCGATGGCGACCCGGCCCTCGAGCAGGTCGAGCTCGAGGTCGAAACGCAGCATGACGTGCAGGTTGTAGGTGACCTCGTCGGCGTCCACGCGGATCAGCGAGCGCTCGACCTTGTTGATCGCGCGGTGGAACGTCTCGAGCGGCACGTTGCCGAGCTGCTTCGGGAAGGCGGCCTGCAGCCCGGGATAGAAGTGCCGCCAGAACCCGAGGCTGCGCCCGACGAGGTTCTCCCACAGCCGCGACTGGCTCTCGTGGACGCCCGAGGACGTGCCGTTCGCGAGCGGCGTGCCCTCCAGCTCGGGGCGGATCCCCTGCTCGTAGAGCGCGTGTCCGCACTCGTGCAGCGTCGAGAAGAGCGCGTCGGTCAGGTCGTTCTCGCGCACGCGCGTCGTGATGCGGATGTCGCCGAGGGAGAACTTGGTCATGAAGGGATGGTGGGTCTTGTCCTGCCGGCCGCGGGAGAAGTCGTAGCCGTAGGCGCGGATGACCTCGAGGCCGAACGCGAGCTGGTCCGCCTCCGGCGCCGCCTGCTTGAGGCACGAGTCATCCGCCGGCGGGCGCGTCGTGATCGCGCGCACGATCGGCACGAGCCGGGCGCGCAGCTGGGCGAAGAGCGCGCGGATCGTGCTCGCCTTCATCCCGTAGTCGGAGAAGTCGATGAGCGGGTCGGCGATGCTCTCGCGCGGGCCGAAGCACTGCGACATGCGCCGGCTCAGCTCGAGCGTGCGCTCGAGCATCGGACGGACCGCGGCGAAGTCGTTCGCGGGGCGCGCCGCCGTCCAGGCCTGGTAGATGGACGCCGTGTGCTCGTTGAAGTCGGACACGAGCCCGCCGGGGATCCGGATGGCCTGCTCGAATTCGCGTCGGGCGACGCGCACGAGCGAGGCCTCGTCGGAGTCGCCGGCCATCGAGGCGGTCTCGCGCTCGGCCTCCTCGAGCAGCCGGCCGACCTCGGGGTCCGTGAGCCGCTCGTGCGCGATCCGGCTGAGCAGCGCGGTCTGGCGGCCGCGGGCCGGCGCGCCGCCGGGCGGCATGTACGTGGCCTGGTCCCAGCGCAGCAGCGCCGCCGCGTGGTTGAGGTCGAAGACTTCGAACAATCGGAGCTTCAGGTCGGCGAGCGCCTTCATGCGTGGCCTCCGGACGAGGACAGTGCGGGATGCGGGTTCGCGGCATCCTATCCCCACCCCGGCGTGCGCCGCGAGTCGGGGGCCGCACGCGGCGGCGCACGGCCGGAGCCGTCGTCGCCGCGTGCGTCGGCGCTCAGCCGACCTCGATCGTGACCTTCTCCAGGACCAGCTTCTCGCTGGTCCGGCCGTTCGAGGAACCGCAGGCCTCCAGCGCGCGCAGGGTCTCCTCGCCGCCCTCGACCGCGCCGAAGATGCTGTGCTTGTCGTCGAGCCAGGGCGTCGGCACGAAGGTCAGGAAGAACTGGCTGCCGTCGGTGCCCGGCCCGGCGTTGGCCATGGACAGCAGCCCGGGCCGGTCGTGCCGCGCGTTCTTCGAGAACTCGCCGTCGAACTTGTAGCCCGGCCCGCCGGTTCCGGTGCCGAGCGGGCAGCCGCCCTGCGCCATGAAGCCGGGGATCACGCGATGGAAGGTCAGGCCGTCGAAGAAGCCGAGCCGCGCGAGGTACGCGAAGCTCGTCACGTGCATCGGGGCGACTTCGGGCATGAGGCGGATGAGCACCTCGCCCTTGTTCGTGGCCATCCGGGCCTTCCAGGTCTCGCCGGGGGCGAACGTGAGCGGATCCGGCCGCGGAACGCGGGTGCGCCAGTCGGCCTTCGAGCGGTCGAGGGATGCCTTCGCGATGAGGTCGTCGAGTCGCTGCATGGGGTCTCCCGAGGGTGGAAGAGGAACGGTGCCAGCGCGGGGCAGCCGGAAAGGCCGACCATACCAGCGGGACCCGCGGAGGGCACCCGGGCCCGGTCCTTTGCCCGCGCGCAGGTCGCGACGCGCGTCAGTCCAGCCGTCCCGGTCGGGTCAGCGCGAGGTTGAGGATGCGCGCGAGCAGCGCGCGGTACTTCAGGCCGCTCGCGGCGGCGGCGCTCGCGAACTCCTCCGACTCGGCGATCTCGGGGTTCGGGTTCGCCTCGAGCAGGTAGAGCTCGCCGTTGGCGGTGAGCCGGTAGTCCACGCGCGCGTAGCCGTCGAGCTCGAGCATCCGGTAGACGCGGCGCGTCGTGCGCCGGAGCTGGCGCTCGATCGCCGGGTCGATCTCCTGCGCGCGGCGGATGTCGATGCCGTGCTTCTTCTGGTACTCCGGGCTGTGCTTCACGCGCGCGGTCGCGATCGGCTCGCCGGACTCGACGAGACGTCCGAAGTCGAGCTCCCAGGTGGGCAGCACGCGCAGCCGGTCGTTGCCAATCACGCCCACGTACAGCTCGCGCCCGGTGATGTACTCCTCGATGATGGCGTCGGAGCCGATCGAGTCGTGGATGAAGCGCACGCGCTCGGAGAGCTTCTCCTCGGTCTCGACGATGCTCGCCTGGGAGATCCCGAGCGACGCCTCCTCGTTGACGCTCTTCACGAACAGCGGGAAGCGCAGGCTCTTCGGGCGGCGGACCTTCGCGCCGTGCGGCACGACGAAGAAGGCGGGGGCGCGCACGCGGTGGTAGGCCGCGATCTTCTTCGTGATCGCCTTGCTGCGGGCGAGCACGAGCCCGCGCGGGTTGCAGCCCGTGTAGGCGAGCTTCAGCAGCTCCAGGTAGGCCACCACGTGCTGGTCGAATTTGGAGACACCGTGGAATTCTTCGAGCAGATTGAAGACCAGGTCGGGCCGCCATTCGTCGGCGGCCGCGCGGATGGGATGCAGCTCCTCCTGCACGCCGAGCGGGCGCACCTCGTGGCCGAGGGCGCGCAGGTTCGTGACGACGTCGTACTCGGTCTTCCAGGAATTGATCTCCTCGGGCGTGCGCCCCTTGAGCGAGTCGGGCGGCACGAGGGTCGGGTGCATGACGACCAGGATTCGAAGCCGTCGCTTCACATCGCGACCCAGTTCCGGCGGCTGTAGTGGAAGTGCACCGTGCGCACGGTGAGCAGGAGCGCCACGTCCACGCGCAGGCGCCGCCGGGCGCCCGTGGCGTGAAGGTCCAGCACGCGGCAGCTCGCGATGACGTCGTCGAGCACGCGCTCGATCGTGAACGGGGCCTCGCCGGTGAAGCGCGACACGAGCCGGCGGATCGCGCGGCGGTTGCGCGAGAGGAACCGGGCCGCGGGCTCCCCCCGGCGGCCGGGCTCGGCGGGGAACAGCCGCTGGAGGTCGCGGTCGGGCACGAGGGGACGCCAGCGCGAGTAGGCCTCCTGCTTGGCGGCGTAGTGCTCGCCCAGCGTGCGCCTCACGCTCGCGAGCGGCTCGACGACGCGGCGCGAGCGCACGGCCGGCACGACGCCGCGCAGCTCGCGCATGACCTCGTCCACCCACTCGAGCTTGCGCAGCGCAGGCCAGCCCGCGTAACGGCGGCGCCACGGCAGGCGCGGGGTGAGCCAGACGGCGAAGGTCTCGGCGAAGTCCTCGTCCGGGTGCGCCTGCGCGTAGTACTGCCGCAGATGCTGCACGTGGCGCTGGCTCGACGGGTCGGGCCGGTAGGTGACGGGATAGGGCTTCTTCGTGTTGCCGAAGAGCCTCCGGTATCCCCTCCGGCGCTGCAGCCGCCACGCGTGCTGCGCGCAGTGCCCGCTCTCGTGGCGAAGGACCTGCAGGCACTCCTCGCGCGTGCCACCCTCTGCCTCGAGCATCATCCGCCGCTCGAGCCGCATGAGCCGGGGATGCGCGAGGTAGAACGGAACCGCGATGCCGGGGATGCCCTCGGGCGAGAACCACTCGGTCGAGAGCCACGCGTGCGGCTTCAGGCGCAGGCCGCGCGACTCGAGTTCGACCCAGACCTCCCGCACGCGCTCCTCGGCCCATGAACCCTCGAGCGCGAGGCCCAGGTCGCAGAATCGAAGATCCAGCAGCTCGGGGTCGCTCAGCGCGGCCCAGTTTGCAGGTGTGCTCCGCGACGTCCGACGGCCGGCCATGGCCCTCCGTTGCGGCGGGTCGCCGCCCCTTCCGTGATCCGGTTGACGCTCCGCGCCGCCCTCGCGAACATGCGCGGCCCGGCACGCGTGCCGGGAGCGAACGGAACCCGCCGCATATTACTTCAGGATCGAGCCATGAGAAGCCGCCGTTACCGGGACCGGCACGCCTTCTACGAAGTCGCGGTGCAGGGCGTGGACTGGGACCTGGACTTTCTGGAGAGGCTCTTCCGGGGGCGCAACGGCCGGAAAGCCCGCGTGTTTCGCGAAGACTTCTGCAGCACGGCCGCGCTCGCGACGGCCTGGGCGCAGCGCCATCCGGGGAATCTCGCCTGGGGAGTGGACATCGACCCCGAGCCGCTCGCGTGGGCGCGACGACACCGGCTGCCGTACGCGCGCGGCACCGAGGGCCGGGTGACGCTCGTGCGCGGCGACGTGCGCCGCGTGCGGCGGCCGCTCGCGGACGTCACGTGCGCTTTGAATTTCTCCTGGTGGGTCTTTCACCGGCGCGCGGACCTGCTGGCGTACCTGAAGGCGGCGCGGGCTTCGCTCTCGAGAGGCGGCGTGCTGGTCCTGAACATGTTCGGCGGCGCGAAGGCCGAGCGGCCGCTGGTCGAACGCACGCGGAAGTCCGCGGGCAACGGGCCGGACGGCGAGCCGGTGCCCGCGTTCACGTACGTCTGGGAACAACGGCGCTTCGAGCCGATCGAGCGCCGCCTTCTCGCGCACATTCACTTCGAGCTGCGGGACGGCTCGAGGCTCTCGAGAGCGTTCACGTACGACTGGCGCATGTACACGCTGCCGGAGCTGCGGGACGCGGTGCTCGAGGCGGGCTTCCGGGACTTCGAGGTCTGGAGCGAGGGCTGGGACGCGGCCGCCCACACCCACACGGGGCGGCTGCATCTCAGGAGGCACCTGGACAACGACGATTGCTGGATCGCGTACTGCGCGGCGTGGAAGTGAGGCGGTCGCGCGGGGGCCTGGAGTTCGACCACCCGAAACCCGTCGCGACGGGCGGCCGTACGTGCGCCGCGGACCTGCGGCTGCGCTGCCGGGCGCGCAACCCGTACGAACCCGAGCGGGCGTGCGGGAAGGGGTTCCTGAAGCAGCGTCGCGAGTGCGGCGGGTCCCGCGCCCGGCCGGCCTCCGGCTGACCGCGCCCGGCTTGCCACCGCCGGTTCGCGCCCCTAGCCTTCGCGACCCGATGACCAGGACGCGGACGGCCCTGCGCGGGATCACTTCGCTCCGCGCGGGCGCGCACGCGCCCGGGCAGTCCCCGGAAGCCCCCTGCGGCGCCCGTCCGGCGCCCCGGCGGGGGAGAACCAGGCATGACCGAAGCCCTGATCGCCCTGACGAGCTTTGCCAGCGAAGAAGACGCCGCGCGGGTCGCGCGCGTGCTCGTGGAGGAGCGCCTCGTCGCCTGCGCCAACCTGCTCCCCGGTGCCCGGTCGCTCTACCGCTGGAAGGACGCCGTGCAGGACGAGAAGGAGACCCTCGTGCTGCTCAAGACGCGCAAGCAGGACTGGACCGCGCTGCTCTCGCGCCTCCATGAGCTGCACCCGTACGAAACGCCCGAGCTGATCGCCGTCCGGATCGCGGCCGGCGCCCCGAAGTACATGCAATGGCTCGAGGCCCAGCTCGAGGCGGAGGGCGCGTGAGCGGCGCGGGCGGCGGAGCGGGCGTGTCCGACCTCGTGCTCGGCATCGAGACCTCGTGCGACGACACGAGCGTCGCGGTGCTCGAGAACGGCCGCACGCTGCGCTCGCACCTCATCGCCGCGCAGGACGTGCACCGGCTCTACGGCGGGATCGTGCCCGAGCTGGCGTCGCGTGCCCACCTCGAGCTGCTGCCGCGGCTCGTCGCCCGCGCTCTCGAGGAGGCGGACGTACGGCCCGCGGACCTCACCGCGATCGCGGTCACGCACGCGCCCGGGCTCGTGGGCTCCCTCGTCGTCGGGCTGGCGTTCGCGAAGGCCTGGGGCGCGGCGCTGCACGTGCCGGTGATCGGCGTCAACCACATCGAGGCCCACCTGCACTCGGCGTCGCTCGAGCATGGCGAGAGTCCGCTGCCCGCGGTCGCGCTGATCGTCTCGGGCGGGCACACCGAGCTGGTCGAGGTGAAGGGCCTCGGGCTCTACCGCTGGCTCGGCGCGACGCTCGACGACGCGGCGGGCGAGGCCTACGACAAGGTGGCCAAGCGGCTCGGGCTGGGCTTTCCCGGCGGCCCGATCCTCGACCGCCTCGCGCCGACCGGGAGGGCGGACGCCTTCTCGTTCCCGCGCCCGATGCTCGACCGGCCGGGCTTCGATTTCTCCTTTTCGGGCCTGAAGACGGCGGTCACCGTGGCCCTGAAGGAGAAGGGCCCGCCGCCCTACGACGACGCGCTGGTGGCCGACGTGGCGGCTTCGTTCCAGGCCGCGGTCGTCGAGACGCTCGTCGCGAAGAGCCTGCGCGCGATCGAGCACACGGGGGCGAGGGCGCTGAACCTGGGCGGCGGCGTCGCCTGCAACCGGGCCCTGCGCGCGGCGCTCGCCGACGCGTGCGGGCGCCGGGACGTCGCGCTGCGCATCCCCTCGCCGCGGCTGTGCGCCGACAACGCGGCCATGATCGCGCAGGTCGGCGCCTGGCGGCTCGCGCGAGGCGAGTGCTCGGGTCCCGAGCTGGACGCGGTGGCCTCGCTCGAGGCCTCGGGACTGCCCCTCGGCTGAGCTTCCGGCCGGCGGGCCCCGCGGGGTCCGAGGCAGCCCGGCCGCACCCTCGATTGGCGCCCCCGAACCGCCGCGTTCGACAGCCACAAATCACGCAAGGATCGGGGCTTCCCGGCCGATATCCGCCATGGTGGCACGCCTCCCGGGGTCCGTCGTGACCGGGCATGCCTGCCCCCACCCTGAAGAAGGGAGTCGAGGGGACCCTATCGTCCATCGTGCGGACGGGAGCCGTTTGTGGCCAAAGCGCGCATTCTCATCGCGGAAGACGAGCCGGCGCTCCGGGACGTGCTCCGCATGCAGCTCGAGCTGGAGGACTACGAGGTCCTCGAGGCTCACGACGGCCGACAGGCGCTCCAGATGGCCACCGAGGAGCTGCCCGACATCCTCCTGCTCGACGTGATGATGCCGTTCATGGACGGCTACGGCGTGTGCCGGCACCTGCGCGCCCAGTTCAGCACGCGGCACATCCCGGTGGTGATGCTGACGGCCCGCACCGACATGCCCGCGAAGGTGCACGGGCTCGAGGGGGGCGCGAACGACTACGTCACCAAGCCCTGGAACCGCAACGAACTCATGCTGCGCATCCGCAACGTGCTCGAGTGGAGCAAGCAGCAGCGCTCGGCGAGCCCGCTCACCGGGCTTCCGGGCAACCACTCGATCAACGACGAGATCCGGCGCCGGCTGGCGGCCGGGATGCGCTTCGCGCTCCTGCAGATCGACATCGATCACTTCAAGGCGTTCAACGACTACTACGGCTACGCGCGCGGCGACCAGGCGATCCAGATGCTCGCGCGCATCCTGACCGAGTCCGTGCAGCGCTACGGCACCGCCGACAGCTTCGTGGGGCACATCGGCGGCGACGACTTCGTCGTGCTGACGGAGCCCGAGAAGGCCGAGGCGCTCGGCGAGCAGATCCTGGAGTGGTTCAACGCCTCCTCGCGCGAGCTGTACGACCAGGAGGACCGCGAGCGCGGCCACGTCGAGGTGCTGAGCCGCCGCCACACGCTCGAGCGGTTCCCGCTCATGAGCCTGACGATCGCGCTGGTCAGCACCGACCGCGTGCCCGTCACGCACCTCGCGGAGCTGATCGACATCGTGCAGGAGCTCAAGGCGCACGGGAAGGGAATCAGTGGCAGCGTGCTGGTCGGGGAGCGCCGCCACCGGGAGAACGAGGAATCCGACCGCAGCGTGGCCTGAAGGAGGGCTCCGCGGTGACGCACGGCGAACACGAGACGAAGCTTCTGGAACTTCCCGGCGAGGCGCTCGCGCTGCTCGCCGAGGCCGTGCTGGCGCTGCGCACGACGAGCGATCTCGGCGTCTCCTGGGGCATCGCGAACGCGAATGCCAGCCGGGCGCTCGGGGCCTCCGACGCGCGGCTGCTGCGCATCGACCGCCGCAGCGGCGCCCTGTTCCGCTACGAGGAGTCCGGCGTCGAGACGCCGTACCTCGCCGAGCACGGCGGCCCGGTCGAGTGGGTGATGCGCAACGACCGGCCGCTCTTCGACGACGGCTGCGGCGAAGGGGAATCGCCCCGCGAGACGCTTCTGTGGCAGAGCCCGCCCGCCGCGCTCAGCACGCTGCCGCTCGTCGCGGGCAACGCCCTGTGGGGATTCCTGCTCGTCGCCTTCGCGGCGCCGCGCGAGATGGCCGGTCCCGAGCGGCGCTTCCTCCAGGCGCTCGCCGACGCGCTCGCGCTCGCGATCGAGCGGGCCGACCTCGTGCACGCCCTCGCCGAGGAGCGCGCCCGCGTCGTGGACGCCGGGCGGCGGCTCGCGGCCGCGCAGGAGTCCGCGGCCGCGCTCATGTCGATCATGGCGCACGAGCTGCGCTCTCCGCTGTCGTCCATCAAGGCGTACGCCGAGACGCTCGCGGCGAACCTCGACAACTCCCGCGCGCCGCGCGACCGCTTCCTCGGCATCATCGACGAGGAGTGCGACCGGCTGGCAACGCTCGTCACCGACGTCCATGACCTGTCGCGACTCGAGGGCGGCGAGGCGATGCTGCGCCTCATGACGCTCTCGCTCACCGAGTTCGGCCGCGAGACCTGCGCGACGCTCGCCGAGAAGGCGTCGCGCCGCAAGGTGACGCTCGTGCACGAGCAGCGGGGCGAGGCGCGCATCCAGCTGGACCCGGACCTCGTGCGCCGCGCGGTGACGAACCTCGTGGAGAACGCCATCGAGTTCTCGCCCGAGGCCGGGCGCGTGACCGTCGTCTTCGGGGCCCGTTCCGACGAGTGGTTGTGCTCGGTCACCGACGACGGGCCGCCGCCCCCGGCCGAGGACCTCGCGCTCGTGTTCGAGGGCTTCTACCGCGCGCGCCGCCAGCTGCCGACGGGCCAGCCTTCGCACGAGGGCACGCGCATCGGGCTCGCCATCGCCCGCAGCATCGTCCAGCTGCACGGCGGCCGCATGTGGGCGGAGCTGCCTCCCGACGGCGGCACCCGCTTCAACATCGCGCTGCCCGTGCGCCAGATGGCGTCGCCGCGCGCCCGCCGCACCGCACGCCAGACGGTGGGCCGCGAGGACCTGCGCGAGCTCTTCCAGGCCATCGTCGAGATGGTCTCGGCGACGCTCGACACCAGCATCGTGTCGCTCGTGCTCGTGGATCCCGACCGCGGCGACCTCTTCGTGGCCGCCTCCGTCGGGCTGAACCCGAAGGGCGTGGGCGGGCGGCGCACGACCCTGCGCTCGGGCGTGGCCGGCTCGGTGGCCGCCTGGGGCCGACCGGTGCTGGTCGAGAACATCGAGACGGACCGGCGGTTCCGCCGCCTGAACCATCCCCAGTACCTCACGAAGTCGCTCCTCTGCGTGCCGCTGCGCGTCGAAGGCGAGGTCATCGGCGTCGTGAACGCGAACAACAAGACGACCGGCGAGCCCTTCGACGAGGACGACCTCGCGCTGCTCGTCGCGCTCACCGAGCGCGTCTCGAGCGCGATCGAGCGCGCGTGCGCCTACCCGGACAGCCGGCGGGTCGTCGAGGACGCGCTCGAAGCCGTGCGGTGCATGACGCAGCTGAAGCGGGACCTCGCCCTGGGCGGGCGGCACGAGGTGAAGCTGGTGCGCGCCGTCGCGCGCGAGCTCGGCATGTCCGCGGCCGACATCGACGTGATCGGCTACGTGGCCAGCATCCACGACGTCGGCATGGTCCGGATGGCCGCGCAGACCGGACACCCGGGCTTCCTCGACCCGGCCGAGCGGTCGGTCGTCTCGAAGCACCCCGAGGTGAGCGTCGCCATCCTGAGGCCCCTCGAGTACCTCGGGGTCGTGCGCGAGCTGATCCTGAGCCACCACGAGCGGTGGGACGGCGCCGGCTACCCGCGCGGGCTGGCCGGCGACGCCATCCCGCTGGGGGCCCGGATCCTGGCCGTCGTGGACGCCTGGGAGAGCATGACCGTCGTCCGGCCGTTCCGGACCGCCCGGGAGCCCTCCGAGGCGGTCGCCGAGCTGCGCCGGGAGGCGGGCGGCCAGTTCGACGGGGAGGTCGTCGAGGCGCTGGTCCGGGTGGTCGAGCGGGAGGGGAGCCTGAACAACGCCGCCTGAGCGGCCGGTTTCCGCCTCAAGCCGCCGCGGGGCCGGGCCGATACCGGAGGCGAAACGCACCGCGAGCCCGGCTGGCCCTCCCGGGCGGTTTCCTGGCCGGTCGGGACGAAGCGAACTCGGAGGCCGAGCTCATGAAGAGCCGGACGAGGAGGTGACGGGGATGGCGAAGGGCAAGATCCTGGTCGTGGACGACGAGATCTACATCGTCCACATCCTGGACTTCAGCCTCGGCATGGAGGGGTACGAGGTTCTGACCGCCCTCGACGGCGAGCAGGCCCTCGAGAAGGCCCGCGCCGAGAAGCCGGACCTGATCGTGCTCGACATCATGATGCCGAAGCTCGACGGCTACGAGACCTGCAAGCGCCTGAAGGCCGAGGACGACACGAAGGCCATCCCCGTGATCCTGCTGTCCGCCAAGGGACGCAACGTGGACCAGAAGGTCGGCTTCGAGGTGGGCGCCGACGACTACATCACGAAGCCGTTCAGCCCCCGCAAGCTCGTCGAGCGGATCAACGCCATCCTGGGCCAGGGCACGTCCCAGCAGCGCATGCAGGCCTGACCGCCTTCCGCCGAACGCGGTGAAGGACCCGGGGCCACCGCCCCGGGCCCTCGCGCTTGCCCGCGCGGAGGCCCGCTTGCGCGGACCACGCGCCGCGTCGCACCCTGCGGCCCCCGGCCGGGACGCTCCGGCGCCGCGCGGTGCGGCGCGGGCGGCGAACGCAGCCGGCGACCCCCATGCCCGAAATCGCGCAGTTCATCGAAGGCTTCGACCGCTTCCGCCGCCGCTACTTCTCCGGCGAGCGGAACGTGTACGAGACGCTGCGCGAGGGACAGTCGCCCTCGACGCTGATCGTGGCGTGCTCGGACTCGCGCGTGGACCCCGCGATCGTGCTCGACGCCGACCCGGGCGACCTGTTCACCGTGCGCAACGTGGCGAACCTGGTGCCGCCCCGGGAGGCGGGCGGCGGGCATCACGGCGTGAGCGCCGCGCTCGAGTTCGGCGTGCGGGTGCTCCGCGTGCGGCACATCGTCGTCATGGGGCACGCGAAATGCGGCGGCATCCGGGCGCTGCTCGAGGGCACCGAGGGCGAGTTCGTGACGCGGTGGATGTCCATCGCCTCCGAAGCCCGCGCCGAGGTGATCGAGTCGTCGGGCCACGATCCTTCGCATCGCGAGCGGGCGCTGGAGTTCGCCGCCATGCGACTCTCGCTGCGCAACCTCCGCGGTTTCCCCTGGATCCGCGAGGCGCTCGATCAGGGCCGGCTCGACCTGCACGCCTGGTACTTCGACCTTGAGGTCGGCGAGCTGCTGCGCGTGCCGCCCGACGGCGGCGGGCCCGAGGTGCTCGCCGGCCCGGGCGCGGCCGCGCGGTGAGGGCGGCATGGCGGGCCCGGGCGTCGGACTCGCGGCGGGCGCGCGCGGGCCGGCCGGCGCGCCGGTGAGCGGGCCGTTCGCGCGGGTCGCGCTGCCCGTGCCCGCGCGGCAGGCGTTCACCTACCGCGTGCCCGAGGCGCTCGATCGCGCCGCCGTGCCCGGTGCGCCCGTCGAGGTGCCGTTCCGCGGCCGGAGGCTGCGGGGCGTCGTGACGGAGCGGCTCGCGGAGACCGATCTCGCGAAGGTCGCCGAGCTCGCGAAGGTGCTGGGGCCCCCGCTCCTCTCACCGCACCTGCTCGAGCTGGCCGCGTGGGTCGCGGAGTACTACCTCGCACCGCCCGGCGAGGTCGTGTCCGCGATGCTGCCGGGCGGGCACGCGGGCCTGGCGGGGAGCCGGGCCCGCCGCGGCGCGCGCGAGGATGCGGCGCTGCGCATCCCCCTGCCCGAGCGCGTCACGCTCACGCCGGAGCAGCGGGCGGCGGTGGCCGCGGTCGAGGAGGCGGTCTCGCGCGGCGGCTTCGCGGCCTTCCTCCTGCACGGCGTCACCGCGAGCGGCAAGACCGAGGTGTACCTGCGGGCCGCGCGGGCCGCGCGCGAGGCGGGCGGCCAGACGCTCGTGCTCGTCCCCGAGGTCGCGCTCGGCTCCCAGATCGTTGCGCTGTTCGAGAAGCGCTTCGGCGGTCGCGTGGCGCTGCTGCACTCCTACCTCGGCACCGGCGAGCGGCGGCGCAACTGGGAGCTGGCGCGGCGCGGGGCGGTGGACGTCGTCGTGGGCGCGCGCTCGGCCGTCTTCGCGCCGCTGCCTGCCGTCCGCCTGGTCGTCGTGGACGAGGAGCACGAGCCCTCGTACAAGCAGAGCGAGCAGCTGCGCTACCACGGCCGCGACGTCGCCGTGCGCCGCGCGCAGATGCTCGGCGTGCCGGTGGTCCTCGGCTCCGCGACGCCGGCGCTCGAGACGCTCGCGAACGCGGCGCGCGGCAAGTACCGGCGGCTCGTCCTGCCGAACCGCGTGGACCGCCGCGCCCTGCCCGTCGTGCGGCTCGCCGACCTGCGGCGCGAGGACGCCTCGGGCGGGCTGCTGTCGGCGCCGCTGCGCGCGGCGCTCGCGGCGCGCCTCGAGCGGGGCGAGCAGGCGCTCCTCTGGATCAACCGCCGCGGACACTCGCACCACGTGCAGTGCCGCGGCTGCGGCTGGACGCCCCGGTGCGGGCGCTGCGACATCACGCTGACGCTGCACCTCGACCCGCCCACGCTGCGCTGCCACTACTGCGACCACCGCGAGCCCGCCCCCGCGAGCTGCCCGCAGTGCCGGCTGCCGCTGCTGCGCTACGGCGGCGCGGGCACGCAGCGCGCGGAGCGCGAGCTGGCGCGCGTCTTCCCGAAGGCGCGCGTGCTCCGGCTCGACCTCGACGTCGCCCGTGACCGCGAGGCGCCGGCCGACCTCCTCGCGCGCTTCGCGCGCGGCGAGGCCGACGTGCTGCTCGGCACCCAGATGATCGCGAAGGGCCTCGACTTCCCGCGCGTCACGCTCGTCGGCGTGCTCGACGCCGACATCGCGCTGCACCTGCCCGACTTCCGCGCCGCGGAGCGGACCTGGCAGCTGCTCATGCAGGTCGCCGGCAGGGCCGGACGCGGCCGCACCCCCGGGGAGGTGATCGTGCAGACCTGCACGCCGGAACACCCCGCCATCGCCGCGATGCTCAAGGGCGAGAGCGGGCCCTTCGTGAAGGACGAGCTGGCGATGCGCCGCGAGGCGGGCTACCCGCCCTTCACGCGCCTCGTCGCGCTGCTCGTGGACGGGCCCGACGAGGCGGAGGTCGAGGGCGCCTCGCTCTCGCTCGCCGGGCGCGTGCAGGCCGTCGCCGAGCCGAAGGGCCTCACCGTGCTGGGACCTGCTCCGCAGGCGCTCTCGCGGCTGCGCGGGCGCTTCCGCTGGCACCTGCTCCTCAAGGGTGGCTCCGGCGCCGACCTGCGCGCGGCCGCCGCCGCCGCCCTCGAGTGGGCGGCCGAGCCCGGCCGGGGACGCGTCCGCGTCGTGGCCGACGTGGACCCGATCGAGGTGCTGTAGGGGGACGACGGGGTGTGGCGCGGGCGCCGCAGGGACGCGCCCGCAAGGTCTTCCGTCAGCATCGCGTCAACCGCCGCTCATCCTTGACGCATTTGGAGTTGCGGACCTAGATTCGCCGCGCTTCCCGATGCCCCTCGCGCCGCCCGCGATGGCCCGAATCCCGCTCCGGGGTCCTCCTATGACCACGCCCGCCACGAAGACCGCCGCCGACGCCGCCCGGATCCCGCCGAACCCGGTCACGTTCGAGTTCGTCCGGGACCACCCGCGGGTCCGCAGCTACATCCGCACGGCCGACGCCTCGCTCGAGCAGATCGGCTACACGGAGCACGGCGAGCGCCACGTGGGGCTGGTCAGCCGGATCGCCTACAACGTGCTCAAGCGCATGGGTCACCCCGAGCGCGAGTGCGAGCTGGCGGCGATCGCCGGCGTGCTCCACGACATCGGCAACGCGGTCAACCGCGACCACCACGCCCAGACGGGCGCGGTGATGGCCATGCAGATCCTGAACGAGTTCGGGATGGAGGACGCCGAGGTGCTCACGGTGATCGCCGCCATCGGCAACCACCACGAGAACGACGGGGACCCGGTGAACGCGGTGGCCGCCGCGCTCATCCTGGCGGACAAGAGCGACGTGCACCGCACGCGCGTCCGCAATCCCGACATGATCCGCTTCGACATCCACGACCGCGTCAACTACGCGGTGGAGAAGAGCTTCCTGAACGTGGACGAGGACCGGAAGCACATCACACTGGAACTCACGATCGACCCGAATATTTCGCACGTCATGGAGTACTTCGAGATCTTCATGACGCGCATGCTGGCGTCACGTAAGGCGGCCAAGTTCCTGGGGGCCACGCTGGGCCTGCAGGTGAACGGCAACCGTCTCGTCTGACCGACCGGATCCCAAGGAGGACGTCTTGAAACTTCGCTCGCTCGCAACGCTCGCGGCCCTCGCGTCGTGCCTCGTGTGGGCGGGAACCGCCCTCGCCCGCAATCCGCACTGCGCCGGCGGCATCCAGTACGTCGTGCAGGGTCTGAGGGACAAGGAACGCGGCAACACCGAGGATTACGAGCGCGAGATGAACAAGGCGGTCCAGCAGCTCACGATCTGCGCCGACGAGGATTCCGCCGACTTCGAGGCTCGCGGCTACCTGGGCTGGGCCTACGCCGAACTCGACAGCTTCGGACCCGCCGGCGTGGCGTTCCAGCAGGCGCTCGAGGGTGCCGAGGCCAAGGGCGACAAGAAGAAGGCCGACATCATCCTGTCGAACCGCGACCACTACTGGTCGATGGCCTACAACAAGGGCATCCAGCACATCCAGGAAGGCCAGCAGTTCGCCGATGCCGACGCCAAGGACGAGGCGCACGAGGCCTACGGGAAGGCGATCGGCGCGCTCGTGGACGCGAAGCTCATCCGTCCCGGGCACCCGCAGACGATTCGCAACCTCGCGACCGCCTACGCCCTCGACGGCAACTTCGACGACGCCGAGACCGTGCTCCGGAACGGCCTGGTGGCGGCGGGGAAGGACTCGTCGCTGCAGGACGCCCTGCGCACGGTGCGGGCCAACAAGGCCAACGAACTGCTCGACCAGAAGAAGTACGACGAGGCCGTCGCGTACTACAACGACCTGACGAAGCAGGACCCGAAGGACCCGGACCTGTGGATGGGCCTCGGCAACGCGTACTTCAAGCGCGCCGAGACGAAGGGGGACTCCCTCAAGAAGATCGAGTTCAAGTCCTCCGCCGACGCCTACGCGAAGGCGTACGAGCTGCGGCCCACGGACCCGAACCTCGTCTTCAACGCCGCGCTGGCCTACCAGTACGCCGGCGAGCTCGCGAAGGCGGAGGCGCAGTGGCGCGCCGTCCTCGCGAAGTCCCCGAACGACCCGGACGCGCTGTCGTCGCTGGGCTCGGTGCTCTCGGACGAGAAGAAGTACGACGACGCGACGAACGTGCTGCTGCGCGCGATCGCCCTCAAGCCCGAGGAGAAGATCTACTACCGCCAGCTCGGCGCGGTCTACAGCAAGGCCGGGAACAACCCGAAGTCGACCGAGATGCTCATCCTGTACATGGCGATGAGCAAGGGCACGCCCGCGGCGGACCCGGCGGCCGCGGCCAAGGCGGCCAAGGCCGGCACTCCGGCCGCCAGCACGCTGGCGTCCCTGGGCACCCCCGCGAAGGTGCTCGAGTGGGAGAACACCGACACGGGCGGCAAGCTGCAGACGTGGGTTTACGAAGACAAGCAGCTGGCTTTCACGTTCAACGCGGCCGGCCAGCTGGTCCAGAAGTCCGACTGGACCGCCGCGAAGAAGTGAGCGCCGGGGGCGCCCCCGGGTGCCTCCGCGACCGGTCCGCATGACGCACGACGGCCCTTCGCCGGAGTCACGGCGGGGGCCGTCGCGCCTTTCCGAAAGGTGGGACGCGCGATGGGCGATCCGGCGGGGACGACGGTCGCGATCCTCGGATACGGCAACCAGGGCGCCGCGCACGCGCTGAACCTGCGCGACTCCGGCGTGCGCGTGCGCGTGGGGGCGCGCCCCGGGCACGACGCCGAGCGGCGTGCCCGCGACGCCGACTTCGAGGTGGCTCCCCCGGCCGAGGCGGCCGCGGGGGCGGACGTCGTGGCCGTGCTGCTGCCCGACGAGGCCGTGCCCGCGGCGTGGGCCGGGATCGGCCCGTCGCTGGGGCCTCGCTCCGGCGTCGTGTTCGCGCACGGGTTCAACCTGCTCTACGGCGACCTCGCGTTCCCCGAGGGCGCCGACGTCGTGCTCGTCTCGCCGACCGGCCCCGGGCGGGTGCTCCGCCAGGTGTTCGAGCGCGGCGAGGGCCTGCCCGCCTACCTCGCGGTGCACCGGGACGGAACCGGCGGCGCGTGGGCGCTCGCCGAGCGCTACGCGGGCTGGCTCGGCTGCGCGCGCGCCCGGTTGTGGCGCACGTCCGTCCGCGAGGAGACCGAGGTGGACCTGTTCGGGGAGCAGGCGGTTCTTTGTGGCGGCATGAACGCGCTCGTGCGCGCGGCTTTCGAGACGCTGGTCGCCGCGGGCTATTCACCGGAGATCGCCTATCTCGAGTGCGTCCACCAGCTCAAGTACCTCGCGGACCTGCTTCACGACCGGGGCGTGGCCGGGCTGCGCGAGGGGATCAGCGGGACGGCGCTCTTCGGCGACCTCACCCGGGGCCCCCGGGTGATCGGGGAACCGTCGCGCCGGGAGATGCAGGCGTTGCTGGAGGAGATCCGCAGCGGGGCCTTCGCCCGGGAGCTCACCGCCGAGGTCGCCGCCGGCCGGCCGACCGTCCGGCGCGAGGTCCAGGCGGCCGCCGCGCACCCCATGGAAGCCGCCCGCCGGCGCGCCCTGGGGGCCGGCTGAGGCGCCCGTCGGGACACGGAACCCCCAACCCGTTGCCCAAAAACGGATTGACAGCGGGAAGCGGCGGGCCTACGGTCCGACTGTCTTTCGGTGGCAACGGCTGGACCGGTCGCCCTGGATGGCGTGAGGGAGGAACGAAATGACCAAGGCCGATATCGTGGACCAGATCTCCGAGCGCACCGGCCTCACGAAGAAGGACGTTGCGGAGACGGTCGATTGCTTCCTCAACGCGGTGGCGAAAGCGCTCTCGAACGGCCACCACATCGAAATCCGCGGGTTCGGGACGTTCCGCGTGAAGGACCGCAAATCCCGTATCGCCCGCAACCCGCGTACCGGCGAAGCCGTGCCGGTGCCCCCGCGCCGGGTGCCCGTCTTCAAGGTCTCCAAGGAACTCAAGGACATGGTCTCGCAGCAGTAGGGCGAGCATCCGAACCGAAACGCCGCGAGGCGGGAACCCCGGGGTTCCCGCCTCGCGGCGTTTCCGGCCACGCCGGTCAGCGGCGGCTGTCGCGCAGGATCAGCAGCCGGATCAGCTGGAGGGCCGCCACCGCGGCGGCGGCCACGTACGTCAGCGCGGCCGCGTCCAGAACCTTCTTCGCGCCCGACACCTCCTGCGGCATCAGCGCCCCCGACTCCTTGAGCTGGACCAGCGCGCGCCGCGAGGCGTCGAACTCGACCGGCAGCGTGACGAGGTGGAACAGGACGGCGGCGGTGAAGAACACGATGCCGATGTCCATCAGCAGGCCGCCGAACGGCGAGCGCAGCCCGAACAGGAAGCCGATGAACACCAGCGGCATCGCGAGCATCGAGCCGAAGCCCGCGGCCGGCGCGAGCTGGGCGCGCAGCGCGAGCGGGAACCACCCGTGGTGGTGCTGCAGCACGTGACCCACCTCGTGGGCGGCCACCGCGACCGCGGCGATCGAGCGGCCGCCGTAGTTGCCCGAGGAGAGCCGCACGGTCTTCGCGCCCGGGTCGTAGTGATCGCTCAGCATGCCGGGAACCGCCTCGACGCGGACGTCCCCGACACCGTTGCGGTTCATGATGACCGAGGCCATCTCGCGGCCGGTCAGGCCGTTCGCCGCGGGCACGGAGGAGAAGCGCTCGTAGGTGCTGCGCACCTTGTGCTGCGCCCACATCGCGAACGCGATGGCCGGGAGCAGGAGCAGGAACGTGGGGTCGAAGAAGCCGAAGGGCATGGGGCGCAACCTCGCGTACGGGGATACCGCGGTCGTGGGCCGGGTGGGGGTGCTCCCGACGACTTGCACAGTTATCGCACGGTGCCGCCGCGGAACGTCACGCCGCTGTCAGACCGGCGCGAATCGCCTGCAAAACCGGGCTGCCGCGGACCCGCGGAAACCGCGGGACCCCGCGGCGGGGCCCCGCCGGGTGTCCACCGTCGTGCCGATCGGGCCGAACACCTCTAGACTGCGCCAGCGGCCCCTCTCTCCCGGACGGGCGTCCCCACGGCCGGCGAAGCCGGGATCCGCACCCACCCGCCACCGCACGAGAACGTCATGAAGAGCCCCGAGATGTCCGTGGACCTGCGCAGCGACACCGTGACCCGCCCCACCCCGGCGATGCGCCGGGCGATCGCCGAGGCCGTCGTGGGCGACGACGTGTTCGGGGACGACCCCACCGTGCTCGAGCTCGAGCGCCGCTGCGCCGAGCTGGCCGGCAAGGAGGCGTCCCTCTACGTGCCGAGCGGGACGATGGGCAACCAGCTCGCCGTGAACGCGCTGACCTCGCCCGGCGACGAGGTGCTGCTCGAGACCGAGTCCCACGTGTTCCTCTACGAGCAGGGCGGCCTGGCGGTGAACTCGGGGTGCCTCGCGCACATCGTACGCGGCGAGCGCGGCGCGCTCGCACCCGAGGCGCTGCTAGCGGCGCTGCGCGCCGAGGACGAGCACGTGGCGCGCGTCTCGCTCGTCTGCCTCGAGAACACCCACAACCGGGCCGGGGGCGCGATCGTGCCGCTCGAGCGCCTGCGTGCGGTCCACGAGGCGGCGCGCTCGCGCGGGCTGAAGGTGCACCTCGACGGCGCGCGGCTGTGGAACGCGAGCGTCGCGACCGGCGTGCCGATCGCGACCTGGGCGGCCTGCGCCGACACGGTGATGATGTGCTTCTCGAAGGGCCTCGGAGCCCCGGTCGGCTCGATCCTCGCCGGGTCCGCCGACGCCGTCCGGCGCGCGCGCCGCACGCGCAAGCGCTGGGGCGGCGGCATGCGCCAGGCGGGCATCCTCGCCGCGGCGTGCCTCCACGCGCTCGACCACCACGTCGCGCGCCTCGCCGAGGACCATGCGCGGGCGCGGCGGCTGGCCGCCGGGATGCGCGCGGCGCCGGGCGTGAAGGTCGTCGAGCCGGACACGAACATCGTCGTCGCCGAGCTGGCCGCGCCCCTCGAGGTGCCCGCCGTCCTGGGCCGGCTCGAGTCCCGCGGCGTCCGGATGGTGGCCTTCGGCGCCGGACGCGTCCGCGCGATCTGCCACCTCGACGTGGACGACGCCGGGGTCGAGCGGGCCATCGAGGCGTTCGCCGAATCGGTGAAGGCCTGAAACGCGTGCCGATTGCGGCGGCCGCGCGATCTGCGGCGTCCGGCGGTGGACCCCCGCCGGGCCGCGTGCTACGTTCCGGCGCGCTTTTTCGGCACGGCTCTCCCGTCCGGCGGAAGGATCTGGCTTGAGCGACACCCGCTCCTCCGGTCACGGAGGCACGCTGTACCTGGTGGCGACGCCGATCGGCAACCTGGAAGACGTCACGGCGAGGGCCCTGCGAACTCTCCGCGAGGTCGACCTGGTCGCCGCCGAGGACACCCGGCACACGCGCCGGCTGCTGGAGCATTTCGGGATCGCCGCGCGGCTCGTCAGCCTGTTCGAGCACAACGAGCGCGCGCGGGCCGGCATGCTCGTCGGGAAGCTGCGGGAGGGGGAGTCGGTGGCGATCGTCACCGACGCGGGCTCGCCGGGCATCGCCGACCCGGGGTACCCGGTCGTGCGGGCCGCGGTGGCGGAAGGGTTCCGGGTCGAGAGCGTCCCGGGGCCGAGCGCGGTGATCGCCGCGCTGCAGGTGAGCGGGCTGCCGACGGACGCGTTCGCTTTCGTGGGCTTCCTGCCGGTCAGGCCGGGTGCGCGACGGCGCGCCCTCGAGGAATGGCATGCGCGACGGGAGACGATCGTCGCGTTCGAATCACCGCACCGCATCGAGCGCTGCCTCGAGGACCTCGAGGCCGTGTGGGGCGACCGGCCCCTGGCGCTCGTGCGGGAGCTGACGAAGGTGCACGAGCAGGTGCTGCGCGGCAGCGCGCGCGAGGTGCGCGCGGCGCTCCGCGAGGACCAGAAACGGGGCGAGATGGTGCTGGTTCTGGGCGGCAGGACGCGCGCCGAGCGCGCGACGGACGCGTGAGCGCGCCCGTCGCGACGACGGCGAGCGGGGGCAGGATGTCGGGCTACAAGGACCGGGTGAAGGCGCTGGCGAACGCCGCGCTCGAGCCCGTCGTGGCCGGCCTGGCCGCGATCGGCGTGCGCCCGAACCACCTGACCCTGCTGGGCTTCGTGCTCAGTGCCGGCGCCGGCTACGCGTTCGCGATCGGACGGTTCCGGACGGGTGCGATCCTCGCGGTCTTCGCGGGCCTGTTCGACATCCTCGACGGCCAGCTCGCACGCCGCACGCGTTCCATCACGCCCTTCGGAGCGTTCTTCGACTCGACGCTCGACCGCCTGGCCGACGCGGCACTGCTGCTGGGCTTCGCCGCCTACTACATGATCGCCCTGGTGGACATGACCACGAACCCCGAGCGCGTCTTCGCGAACTACCAGCAGGGCCTGGAACCGATCACGTTCGGGATCCTCGCGCTGCTGGCCATGCTCGCGACGGTCGGCTCCTTCATGGTGTCCTACGCCCGGGCGAGGGCCGAAGGGCTCGGGATCGACTGCAAGGTCGGGTGGTTCGAGCGGCCCGAGCGCATCGTCGTGATCATCGTCATGGGCTTCGCGGGAGTGGGGAACATCATTCCCATCGGGCTCATCCTGCTCGTCCTGTTGTCGTTCTACACCGCCTTCCAGCGGATGGCGCACGTCTGGAAAGTCACCCGCGAAGCGGGTTCGGATTCGAAGACCACGGAGGCATGAGGTCCATGGGCAACAAGGTGCGTGTCGCGATCATCGGCGTGGGCAACTGCGCCTCGTCGTTCGTGCAGGGGCTCCACTACTACCGGAACGCGAAGGAGACCGACCGCATTCCCGGCCTCATGCACGTGAACCTGGGCGGCTACCACATCCGCGACGTGGAGATCGTCGCCGCCATCGACATCGACCGGAACAAGGTCGGCAAGGACGTCTCCGAGGCGATCGGCGCGTGGCCGAACAACACGGCCGTCTTCGCGAAGGTGCCCCGGACGGGCGTAACCGTGCAGCGCGGCATGACGCACGACGGGCTCGGCAAGTACCTCTCGAAGATCATCCAGAAGGCGCCGGGCTCGACCGTGGACATCGTGAAGCTCCTGCGCGACTCGAAGGCCGACGTCGTCGTGAACTACCTCCCCGTGGGCTCGGAGGAGGCGACGAAGTGGTACGTCGAGCAGATCCTCGAGGCCGGCTGCGCTCTCGTGAACTGCATCCCGGTCTTCATCGCGCGCGAGAAGTACTGGCAGCAGCGCTTCGAGAAGCGCGGCCTGCCGGTCATCGGCGACGACATCAAGTCGCAGGTCGGCGCGACCATCACCCACCGCGTGCTCGCGAACCTGTTCGTGGACCGCGGCGTGCGCATCGACCGCACGTACCAGCTGAACTTCGGCGGCAACACCGACTTCCTGAACATGCTCGAGCGCGAGCGGCTCGAGTCGAAGAAGATCAGCAAGACCTCGGCGGTCACGAGCAACATCCCGTACGACCTGCCGCCCGACGACGTGCACGTCGGGCCCTCCGACTACGTGCCGTGGCTCAAGGACCGCAAGTGGTGCCACATCCGGATGGAGGGCACGACCTTCGGCGACGTGCCGCTCAACCTCGAGATGAAGCTCGAGGTGTGGGACTCGCCGAACTCCGCCGGCATCGTGATCGACGCCGTGCGCTGCGCGAAGCTGGGGCTCGACCACGGGCTCAAGGGCGCGCTCATCGCGCCATCGTCCTACTTCAAGAAGTCGCCGCCCGTGCAGATCCCGGACGACACCGCGCGGGAGCTGGTCGAGGGCTACATCAAGGACCCGAAGGGCACGGAGGCGCGGCTGCGTGTCCACGCCCCGACGCTCGTGCGCGAGGGCGGGCCGGCCACGAAGCCGGCGCGCCGCGGGCCGTCGTCGAACGGCCACGCGAACGGCAAGCCGGCGGCGAAGGCCGCCCGGAAGGCCCCGAAGAAGCGCGGACGCGCGAAGGCGCGGGCGAAGTAGGAGCGATGCCCGGGCTGTTCGTCACGTTCGAGGGCGGCGAGGGCTCCGGGAAGTCCACGCAGGTCGCGCGGCTCGCCGCGCGCCTGCGCGCGGGCGGCTTCGACCCGATCGAGACCCGCGAGCCGGGCGGCACGCCCGTGGGCGAGGGCATCCGCGCGCTGCTGCTCGACCCCGCCCGGCGGCCCGAGCCGCTCACCGAGGCGTTGCTGATGGTCGCCGCGCGCGCGGAACTCGCCGCAACCGTGCTGCGCCCCGCGCTCGGGGACGGGCGCATCGTGCTCTGCGACCGCTACGGCGACAGCACGCTCGCCTACCAGGGAGGTGGGCGCGGGCTCGAGCACGCGATGCTCGCGCGCTGGAACCGCGAGGCCACCGGCGGGCTCGCGCCCGACCTCACGCTCCTCTTCGACCTGCCCGTCGGGCTGGGTCTCGAGCGTCGCCACGCCGCCGCCGATCCCGCGAACCGCCTCGACCGGGAACCGCGCGAGTTCCACGAGCGCGTGCGCGTCCGCTACCGCGATCTCGCGGCCGCCGAGCCGGCCCGCTGGCGGGTCCTCGACGCCTCCGCCGGCGCCGACGAGCTCGAGGCCCGCGTCTGGGAAGCCGTGGGGCCGCGCCTCCCGATCGCGCGCGCCTGACCACCTCCGGACGGGGCCGCGATCCGGCCCGACCGGCCGCGCGCTGCGTGCTATATTCCGTGCCCGAGTTTCCCGGCCGTTTTCCGGCTCCGCGCCGCCGCCGCGGGCCGCCTCCGGAGGTGACTTGATCCGACGTCGCATCCTGCTGGGCGTCCTTTTCGTCGTGCTCTTCGGGCTCGGCTGGTGGGTGGGCCGCGGTCGTGCCTCGGGCGGCCTGTACGAGAACCTCGACCTGTTCGTCGAGGTGATGCACGCGGTCCAGGCGAACTACGTGGACCCGGTGGAGACGGGCTCGCTCGTGGACGGCGGGCTCCACGGCATGCTCCGCAGTCTCGACCCGTGGTCGGAGTACCTCGACGAGAAGGAGTGGAAGGGGTTCCGGGACGACCTCGCGGGCGAGTTCGACGGCGTCGGCCTGGTGCTCGACTCGCGCGACGGATGGCCCGTGGTCATCGCGCCCGTCGAGGGATCGCCCGCGTGGGACGCGGGGATCCAGCCGGGCGACGTCGTGACGCGCGTGGAAGGCCGCTCGACGTGGGGCCTCGGCCCTCCCGAGATGGCGGACTCCCTGCGGGGCGAGCCGGGCACGAGTGTCCGGCTCTCGGTGCTGCGCAGCGGTGACGCGCACGAACGCGAGATCACGCTCCTGCGCAGTCGCGTCGAGGTGCCGGCGGTGCAGGACGTGGCGGTCCTGCCCGGGGGCGTGGGCTACCTGCGCCTCGCGACGTTCAACGAGCACGCGACCGGGCAGGTGCGGGCGGCGCTCGACACGCTGCGCCGCGCCGGCGCGCGGAGCCTCGTGCTCGACCTGCGCGGCAACCCCGGCGGCCTCGTGGACCAGGCCGTGGACGTCGCGGGATCGTTCCTGCCGCCCGGGGCGCTGGTGACCCATACGCGCGGCCGGCAGGCGTCCGATTCGCGCCGGCTCGTGGTCGCGAAGAACGTGCGGCCGATCGGCTGGCCGATGGCGGTGCTCGTGGACGGCGGCTCGGCGTCCGCCTCCGAGATCCTCGCGGGAGCCTTGCAGGATCTCGACCGCGCGCTCGTCGTGGGCGAGGCGACCTACGGAAAGGGCTCGGTGCAGAGCCTCTACCCGCTGCGGAACGGCCAGGGAGCGGTGAAGCTGACCACCGCGCGTTACCTGACCCCGCTGGGGCGCTCGATCCACCGCCCGGGCACGGCGTCCGACGACGACGAGGAGCAGGCCGCCGAGGACGCCGGGGCCCCCGCCGACACCGCCGCGGCCGACTCGGCCTCGCGGCCGGAGTTCCACACGAAGAGCGGGCGCGTCGTCCGCGGCGGCGGCGGCATCCTGCCCGACCTCGTCGTGGCGGCCGATTCGCTGGCGGCCCCTCGCCGTCCCGGAGCCCCGCCGGCGGCGCTCCGGCGCGACGTCGTGATCGAGCGCGCGGCGGCGGTGCTGCGCCGGGCGAAGGGCCCCGCGGACGTCTTCGCGCTCGCGACCGCAGGCGGGCCCCGCGCAAAGGACGGGGCGGGATCGCGCTGACATGCCTTTCGCGTACCTGTGCGACTTCGACGGCACGGTGTCGCCGCGCGACATCGGAGCGGCCCTCGCCGAGCGCTTCTCGCCGGAGGGGGCCGCGGGCCGCCTCGGCCTGCTCGACGACTGGCTCGCGGGCCGCGTGGGGCACCGCGAGCTGACCCGGGCGCAGTGCGCCCTGCTCTCGGTGACGGAAGAGGAGGCGCTGGCGTTCGCCCGCACCTTCCGGCTCGATCCGCAGTTCGCGCCGTTCGTCCGCGAGGCGCTCGCGCGCGGGGACGCGGTCATGGTCGTGAGCGAGGGGCTCGACTTCTACGTGCGTGACCACCTCGCGCGTGCCGGGTTCCCGGAACTCCCGTGGGCGGCGAACCACGCCGTCTTCGCGGACGGGGGCGTGCGCGCCGAGTTCCCGTTCGCCGACCCGTCCTGCGAAGAGTGCGGCAACTGCAAGGCCCAGCACGTCCGGCGTTACCGGGGGCGCGGCTTCCACACGGTGATGGTCGGCGACGGCATCAGCGACCGGCACGGCGCGGCCGCCGCCGACACCGTGCTCGCGCGCGGCTCGCTGCTCGAATGGTGCCGCGCGGCCGGCGTGCCCCACGTCCCGTTCACGGACTTCGGCGACGTCGCCGAGTTCGCCCGCCGCCGCGACCTCGCCGCCCCCCTGCCGCGCCCGAGCCGCGAGCCGCGGCGGTCGTCGGCGCGCGGAGGCCGCGCGTGACCCGCACCGAGCGGAAGGACGGGGTCAGGATCGGCGGCGTCGCGCTCGAGTCGCCGTTCGTGCTCGCGCCGCTCGCGGGCGTGAGCGACTCGCCGTTCCGCCAGCTCGCCCGCGAGCAGGGCGCCGCGGCCGTCTACACGGAGATGGTCTCCTCGGACGGCCTCGTGCGCGGCAGCCGGGCGACGATGGAGTACTGCGCGTTCGAGCCCCACGAGCGGCCGATCGGGATCCAGCTCTTCGGGTCCGATCCGGCCGTGATGGCGGACGCGGCCCGCGTGCTGTCGGACCTGCCGCCGGAACGGCGACCCGACCTCATCGACATCAACATGGGCTGCCCGGTGCGCAAGGTCGTGAACCGCCGGGCCGGCGCGGCGCTGCTGCAGGACGTGCCACGCATCGAGGCCATCGTGCGGGCGATGAGCGGGGCGACCGACCTGCCCGTGACGGCGAAGATCCGCCTGGGGTGGGACGGCGGGTCGCGCAACGTCGTGGACGTCGCGAAGGCGCTCGAGGCCTCGGGCGCGAAGGCCGTCGCCATCCACGCGCGCACGCGCGCGGAGAAGTTCGAGGGCGACGCGCACTGGGAGATGATCTCCGAGGCCCGCCGGAGCGTGGACATCCCGGTCATCGGCAACGGCGACGTGCGCGACGCCGGGGACGCCGTGCGGATGCTCGAATCCACGGGCTGCGACGCCGTGATGCTCGGGCGGGCGGCGTTCGGCGACCCGTGGATCTTCCGTCGCATCCGGGCGCTCGCGGAGCGCGGCGAGACGCTGCCCCCGCCGACCGCGCAGGAGCGGCTCGAGACGGGCCGCCGGCACCTCGCGATGCTCGTGCGCACCTCGGGCGAGGCCGTCGCCGCGAAGGAGATGCGCAAGCACGTGGCCTGGTACATCAAGGGGCTGCCTCACAGCGCCCGCATGCGCGAGCAGGTCAACCGCACCCGCACGGCGGCCGAGATGTCCGAGCTGCTGGCCGCCTACCTCGAGGATCTCGCCGCCCACGGCCTCGAGGCGTTCGCGCCCTCCACGGCATCGCCGGCCGAGCAGGGGCCGCGTGCGGCCGGCTGAACTGCGCGCGCTGCTGCGCGGCGTGCGCAGCGGCCGGGTGGGGGAGGCCGAGGCGGCGCGACGGATCGCGGCGGCGCCGATCGAACGGCTGGAGTTCGCCACGCTCGACCACCAGCGCTCGCTGCGCACCGGCTTCCCGGAGGTGATCCTCGGACAGGGCAAGACGCCCGCGCAGGTGGTCGCGATCGCGCGCCGGCTGTTCGCGCGCCACGGGCTCGTGCTCGCGACCCGCGTGGACGAGGCCGCGCGCGCCGCGCTCGCGGCCGCGTTCCCCCGCGCCGAGGTGCACGACCGCGCGCGGTGCGTGGTCCTGCGGCGCCGGACCCGCCGCGGCGGCGGCCGCGGGCGCGTGCTGGTCGTGTGCGCGGGGACCGCGGACCTGCCCGTGGCCGAGGAGGCGCTCGTCACCGCGCGCACGATGGGCAGCCGCGCCGAGCTGGTCGCGGACGTCGGCGTCGCCGGACTCCACCGGCTGCTCGCGCACCGCGAGCGGCTCCGCGGGGCTCGCGTCGTCGTGGTCGTGGCCGGCCTCGAGGGGGCGCTGCCGAGCGTGGTGGGTGGCCTCGTGGACCGGCCCCTCATCGCGGTCCCGACGAGCGTGGGCTACGGCGCCCACTTCGACGGGCTGGCGCCGCTGCTGGCGATGCTCAACTCGTGCGCGGCGGGGATTACCGTGGTGAACGTGGACAATGGCTTCGGGGCGGGCTACGCGGCCCACCTCGTGAATGCCGGCGGAAGGAGCTGACCGTGCCGAAGCTCGCCTATTTCGACTGCTTCTCCGGCGTGAGTGGCGACATGACGCTGGGGGCGCTGGTCTCGGCGGGCTGGCCCCGGGCGGCGCTCGAAAGCCTGCCCGCGCGGCTGCGCCTCGAGGGGGTGCGGATCGAGGTGCGCGAGGAGCGCCGGGGGCCGTTCGCCGCGGTGCGCGTCGAGGTGCGCGCCCCGGGGCGCCAGCCGCACCGCCACCTGCACCATATCGAGGCCGTCCTCGGGGCCGCGGACCTGCCCGGGCCGGTCCGGGAGCGGGCGCTCCGGGTCTTTCACCGGCTGGCCGCGGCCGAGGCGCAGGTGCACGGGACCACCGTCGAGAAGGTGCACTTCCACGAAGTCGGGGCCGTGGACGCGATCGTGGACATCGCCGGGGCCCTGCTGGGACTGGCCGACCTCGGGATCGGATCGGTCTTCGCCTCCGCGCTGCCCCTCGGCGGCGGGACGGTGGAAAGCGAGCACGGCGTCATCCCGGTGCCCGCGCCCGCCACGGTGCGCCTGCTCGAGGGCGTGCCGGTCCGGCCGGGCCCGGTCGAGGCGGAGCTGGTCACCCCGACCGGGGCGGCGCTGCTCGCGGAGCTGGTCACCGACTGGTCCGCCCCTCCCGCGTACCGCCTCGTGGCGTCCGGCATCGGCGCCGGGGCCAAGGACTTTCCGGGGCACCCGAACGTCCTTCGCGTGCTCGTGGGCGAGGCGTCCGCGGCCGCCGCGGCCCGCCGGACGGTCGCCGTGCTCGAGACGGCGGTGGACGACGAGTCCCCCCAGCGCCTGGCCGACCTCGTCTCGCGGCTCCTCGACGCCGGGGCGCTGGATGCCATGCTCGCCCCGGTCCTGATGAAGAAGGGGCGGCCGGGGCAGTGGCTCGTCGTCGTCGCCGAGCCGGCCGACGCCGACCGGCTCGGCGGGATCGTGCTGGAGCACTCGACCTCGCTGGGGGTCCGGCAGCGCGTCGAGCACCGGCTGGAACTGCCCCGGCGCATCGAGCGGGTGGCCACCCCATGGGGGGAAGTCGAGCTCAAGGTAGCGACGCTGCCGGACGGCGGCGAGCGCGCCCACCCGGAGTTCGAATCCCTGGGTCGGCTCTCTCGGGAGACCGGCCGGACCCTCCGGGAGCTGGGAGAGGCCGCGCTGGCGGCCTGGCGCGCGGGCAGGTAACGGCTTTCCTGCTCACGCCTTCGCGCCTCCGGGGCGCCGACGGTCGCGCGAGGCGGGACGACCGGCCGCCCGGACGGGGCGTCAGGGGAACGCGCAAGTCCTGCCAAGTCGCAGCAAAAAAACGGATTGACAGAGCCCTGATGGGCTCCTAGCCTTTGTTGCGTGTTGGGGGCGCTGACTGACCGAGTTACCCCTCACTGGCACCTCTGAGTTCCGCAGTTGCTGGATGCGCCTGAGCTGGCAGCGGCCTCGCGCGTCCCCGCAACTCACAAGAGAGATCGCGCACACCATGTGTCACGGTCGTCCCGACCTGCCTAAGGGACGAATCGCGACAGCGGAAAGGGGGGATGGGACCCACGAGATAGCCGAGGGACTCTTCGCGCCTGGCGCGATGGCCGTCGGCGATTCGTTTTTGCGACACCTCGCTCGCAATCCGTACCTGGAAGACTTCGCATTGCCCATGCATTGCGACGATGGAGGTAGTCCTATGAAGAAGTCGTTCGTCGCGGTCATGCTCCTTCTCGGAGCGGCCGCGATGATGGCCACGACGGTTTTCGCCCAGTCGAGCGACGACCCGGGAGCCATCCTGAAGAACGTGAAGATCCAGCGCGAGCTGGCCCAGGCCGCACAGCAGAACCTGCGCGTCTCGGCCGGCCCCGACCCCGACACCGTGTACGTCGGCTACTCGTCGACGGATCACTGGAGCGCCACGACCAACTACTGGAACATCTGGTCGGGCACGCGTCGTCCGGGCATCAGCGACCCGAACAACGCGATCTGGGGTTGGGACGACCTGGGCATCCTCGCGAGCCACGGCGTCGGCGACTCGCTCGCCGGCTGGTGGCCCGACCTTGCCCTGTACACCACGACGGGCGGCTTCGTGTTCTCTGACGACCAGCGCCCGTGGTGGGCCCAGGAAATGGGCAACATGGCCAACTACGTCATCAACCAGGGCCCCGGCGGCAAGCGCACGTACGGCGTCGTCGGCGTCTGGCACAGTGACGGTGGCAACAACGAAGGCGCGGGCGTCACGTGGTCGCCGCTGTCGGGCAACCGCTCGGCGTGGTGCGGCCTCCGCGAGCTGAACGACAACTCCAACATGGACCAGGTGACGAATAACCCGTTCAACCAGTCCGTGATCGAGCGCACGGCCGGCGGCAGCGCCGGCTCGGGCGGCATCCGTAAGTTCCCCGGCTACGCCAGCCAGTGGGACCAGATGCTGTATCGCGACATCGCGGCGGCGGCGGGCCAGCCGCTGAACATCTCGTTCATGTACCGGACCCGCATGTCGACCGTCATCAACACGACGGCCTCGACCCGCGTCGGCTGGTTCCATGGCGACCCGCTGGCGGTCACGGCGGGCAACTTCATCTCGTCGAGCGCGGCGGGTACGAACGCCCCGCAGGACTCGTTCATGGTGTACATCGGTGCGCCGGTGGACGATGCGAACTGCACGTACTCGGACGGCTCGGTGGGTGCGGTGTACGACCCGCAGCGCCGGTGGTTCTCGGAAGTGCTGCGCCTGTTCGACGGAGCGCCGTACTACGAGCTCTTCTCGACGGCGGGCAGCGTGCCGGCGGACACCGCCGACGCAACGCCGACGTTCAGCACGACGGTGCCGGCTTCGCAGGTGGACGCGATCCGCAACGCGGCCGGCAACACGGGCGGCATCGTGCGTCTCGTGTTCCGCGTCAAGACGAACCGCGGCTCGGCTGACGACGACAACATCGGCAGCTTCACCTCGTTCGGCCGCGGCGCGGCGATCATCGACGACGTCACGGTGAACGGGAACAACATCGGTGATTTCGAAGGCCTCGAGCAGAGCGGCCCGAACTCGATCGACAACCGGACCGGCGCCAGCGCGCTGAACAACTGGAAGTCGACCGGCAAGCCGCCCTCGATCTATGCCCACCTTCGCAATCTCACGATCAATCCGCCCAACTACGCCGAGCTTTGCGGTGCCTGGGACTCGCCGGCTCGCTTCTGCGACATCCGCGGCAACATCCTGGTCATGGGCAACGCCGACGTCTTCGAGGCGATGATGGACCCGCGGTACACGGTCTATCGCGAAGGCTACCCGGGCGCCTGGTCGCCGACGATCAACACGACCGTCGCGCGCGACGGCAGCAACGCGGTCAACGCGAACGGCCTGACCGAGTCCATCGTGACGGCGACGGACGGCTTCTACGTCCTGTTCGACATCTATGCGGGCCAGCTGAACCTGCCGTTCACCGGCGTGGGCTACTGGCCGAAGTGGCAGGTCTACCCGATGACGCAGCCCAACAACGGTGCGACCGTGTGGTCGGACCCGCTGTCGGGCGGCTTCCTCGTGTACAACCCTGATCCCCAGTGCTACGGCGACTGGTACAACATGGACTCCGACATCGGCCGTCCGGCCGTGTCGAACTCCTACAACCAGCCGGACTCGATCCGCATCTGGGTCGGCATCTACCAGGCGTGCTTCCGCTGGGGCGTGACGCTGGGCTGCAACGCCAACGACGGCGTCTACTTCGACAACATCTCCGGTGCCTTCGTTGACACGCCCGCCCTCCAGGCGAGCAATGCGAACGCGATCACTCCCGGCCAGCTCTCCGCTTCGATCTGGGAGCTGACGAACGACGCGTTCCCGGCCAACGAGACGCCGCTGCTCTCGCTCGCGAACTTCGACACGACCACGGCGCTCATCAAGGGCCCGCGGAACATGTCGCAGGCGACGGGCGACCAGCTCCGGTTCGACATCCAGCCCGACACGCTGCAGCTCTTCGCGCCGGACGTGGCTGGCTCGCCGGACACGGTGATCGGCAACACGACCCGTCTCGACATGGTGTTCCGCATCCTGCCGGGTCCGGGCAACTACTCGACCGCTTCGGCTCGTTCGTTCCCGCCGACGGCGTCGATGAACCTGCTCCGCGTGCCCACCGACCAGGCGACCTTCGTCAGCTCCGGCGACGGCTCGTTCTGGGGTGAGTACATCGCGAACAACGGCGTGTTCGGCTCGCCCGGCGGACACCCCGGTGGCACGTGGGACTACCTGACCTGGAACTCGGCGCGCTGCGACACGACCGAGGTCAACGTGTTCCCGGTGTCGGGCGTGATCGGCACGGGCATCGCGGCCGGGTACTACTCGAACATGCTGCACGAGGAAGACCCGCACTTCGCGACGCTCGGCATCACGAAGTTCAAGTGCTTCATGGTGGACACGGCCGGCGTGCCTGCGGACAACAACATCGTCTGCGACGGCACGGTGCCCGCGTGGCTGACCACCGTTCCGCAGTCCCGTACGGGCTGGGACGGCTCGGCGACCACCAAGGAGTTCACCAAGATCATTCCGGACGGTCTGCTCACGCCCGGCGCGCACGTCCAGTACTTCTTCCGGAAGTCGGCGCGTGCGGACTCGGTGAACGCGTACATCCTGATGCCGGACACCAACTCGGTGTATCAGTCGGTTGGTGAAGGCAACATCGACGGCCACCGCTGGCAGCAGTTCGGCATCCTGCCGGACCGCTGGAAGGATGCGGCGTTCGGCGGTGCGGGCATGGCCTGCATGCTGTACGTGGACTGGAACGACCGTCGTGGCAACGAGCGCGTGTTCGTGTCCATCATGGACTCGCTCGGCGGCACGTCGCCGGCGAAGTGGGGTGCTCACAACGGCTGGCATGCCCCCGCGATCCTGGGTGGCACGTCGACCGACCTCGCCAGCTACCCGGTGGTCGGCAAGAACGAGCAGCCCGGCACGACGTGGGATATGTACGGCGTCAAGGCTTCGGAGTCCGGATCCACCGGTGGCACCAGCCTCGGTGCTCGCCTCGCGAATCGCGCGGCGATGGGCTACGCGGCCGGCAAGTACTCCGTCACGGCTCCCACGCCCGAGATGCTGCGTCGGTTCTACCGCGTGATCACGCTGCTGACCGGCGACCTGAACTCCGGTATCACCGGACCGTTCTTCAACAAGTCGCAGGATGACATCGGCATCCTCAACGACTTCCTCACGGGCACCTCGGCCAACAGCACGGCTCAGCCCCGCGGCCTGTTCATCGGCGGCGACGGCTTCGTGCAGGACGAGATGCTGCTGGACGGCCAGAACTCGTCGCACGGTCTGTTCGTCACGACCAAGCTGGGCCTCACGCTCCGCAACGGCTCGTACCAGTCGGTGTCGAACAACACCAACGACTGTGCCGACCTCATCACCACCAATCTCATCACGACGAATGGTGACGTGTACGGCGTCGGCAACAGCTGCGGCTGGTCGAACGACCTCTTCCTGCGCAACCCGTCGGTTTCGGAAGCGCAGGAGGCCGTCTACTACGAGAACGTGGGTTCGAATGGCCCGTACGTCGCTTCCGTCTACAAGCCTGCGAACGCGGGCGCTTCCCGCAACTGGGTGGCGTACACGGAAGGCTGGGACATCGAGCACATGTGGAGCCGGTACTGTGAGACGGCCGGTGGCCGCCTCGCGTACTACTGGAACATGTACAACAGCCTGTTCGCGTCGCAGTGCCAGGTGACGACCACTGCGCCCGACCAGACCCTGGACGTCCCGCAGAGCGGGCACGGCGCTCCGTTCGTCAACTTCATGAAGGTTGGCAACAGCGTCATGCGTGCCGGCAATGCGCGGATCCACTTCGGCCTCGCCAGCGCCGACCACGTTCGTATCCGTATGTACGACGTGACCGGCCGTCTGGTCCGCACGCTGGCCGACCGTTCGTTCAACGCGGGTGAGTACGACCTGGCGTGGGACGGCGCGGACGACAGCGGCAACCAGGTGGCGCGTGGTGTCTACTTCGCTCGCATCGAGTACGCGACGAAGGGCGCCCCGATCAACGGCCGCGTGGTGGTCCTGCGGTAAGTCCACAAGCAGCCGCAACAACGGGCGGGCGGGGAGCAATCCCCGCCCGCTTCGTCTTTCCCCGCGGCCGGCACCGGAGGCACGGTCCCGGCCCCCGCGGGAGAGGCGGGCCGGCCCTTCCGTGGGCGGGACTTCCGACGCGGCGGGGTCTCAGACGCTCCGATCGGAGCGGCATTTCGATCCGCTCCCGAACCGGCGGTGCCGGGGCCCCGAGGGGAGCCGAAAGGCCCATGGAAGTCACGCCGCCCCAACCGATTTGCGCTTGACGCTCGGAACCCGCCGGTCTAGCCTGCGGGCACTTCCCTTCCAATTGACTGGGCGTGCTGGGGGGCGCGAATGCGCTTGCGTGTCGGGGCTGTTCTTTGCCTTTTTCTGGTCTTTCTGGGTGCTGGATGCCGCAAGGCGCTTTCGCCCAACGTAGACACCAACGTCGCTCCGGAAACCTGGATCACCGCGGCGCCGCAGGACACGATCACGACTCGTTCCACATCGGGTCCACCCGTCGGCGGCAAGCCGGGCTCCATTCCCGTCCGCTACCACATGTACTGGGCAGGCTCGGACGTGGACGGCACCGTGGTCGGCTTCTACTGGGCGGTCGTCGAGACGCTCCCGGTGCCCGCGGCGGAGGGGCTCGGGTTGCCCACGCTGCCGGGACCGAAGCCGCAGGACTATCGCTTCACCACGAAGACCGACAGCATCTTCATCTTCGACGCGTCCGAAGACGTCTCCGACCGCGAGCACACGTTCTACATCTACGCGATCGACAACAAGGGCAAGCCCGACCCGACGCCCGCGCGCTTCATGTTCCGCGCCTACGACCGCTTCCCGCCCATCGCGGTCATCGATTCCGCATACGGCGAGGGCCTGATCTACCGCCACCTGCCCGGAGGCGGCGTCGCACCCCAGGTCGGCACCTACGCCATCCGCGATTCGTTCCACCTCTCGCCGCCGTTCCCGGCCGACACGATTCCCTCCGGCTCGCGGATCGAGTTCCGCTGGCACGGCGAGCCCACGATCCCGAGCACGGTGGTGACCGGGTACCGCTACAAGCTCGACGAGCCCGAATTCAACGTCGTGGACTCGACGGTGAAGCGCGCCACCTACAACACCGGCATCGGCACGGACATCGTGTCGCCGGGGGTGAAGAAGTTCACGCTGCGCGCCGTCGGGCAGTCCGGCTGGCGGGGCGAGGCGACGCGCTACTTCCAGATGAACTTCGCCCCCGACAGCTGGTTCGACGGCCCGGACGTCTCCAACCCGCTGGAGGGGTGGAGCACGTACCAGGACGGGAACGGCAAGTCTTACTACTACAGGAACGTGAGGCCCACGGGCTGGGCGGCGTTCAGCATCCCGGGCACGATGCTCAGCTCCGACTCCGTGAACGTGCTTCCGGCCGACCGGCCGGCCCACCGGACGTTCTACGAGATCTACGGCGACAGCATCTGGGCGCACTCCGAGGGCGACACGGTCAGCCTGAACTCCTGGGTCCTCTTCCCGGCCGGCGGCTACGACCCGGATTCGCCCTACCTCGTGAAGGTGGGCATCGACCCGAACCGGCCGGTCGGCGTCGTCACGACCCCCGACCCCGAGCCCAACGGCTCGCCCATCGGCTTCCGGGCGAACGCGACGATCCGTCGAAACGACGGCTCGACCCTGCGGCCGACCGAGACGAGCACCTACCCGGTCTTCGACCTCACCTCGTCCTTCCACCAGCCGTTCATCACCTTCAAGGCGGCGATGATCGCGACCGGCAAGGCGTACGCTTATGTGGTCGCGGAGGACGGTGACGGGACCGTGGACCGGCGCCTCCAGCAGAACGGCGGGCACGAGGCCGTGGTCGAGGACGTCGCCAACGGCACGGCCACGCCCGAGCAGATCGCACTCCGGCCCCAGGTGATGGTCTTCTACGTCAACCACGCGCCGGTGGTGGACACCTCGAAAGCCACCTTCATCCCGAGGCCGCGCACGGTGATCCACGGGGTCAACCAGACCTTCAACCTGCTTTGTCACGACATCGACAACATCGACGAGGCGAAGCTGGCCGATCGCGGGGGCCCCCAGCCCAACACGGCGCCCGTGCTCGTGAAGACCGTGACCCTCATGCAGCAGCAGCCCGATACGCTGCTGACCCAGGTCGTCTGCAAGGACTTCGAGGGCCTGAACCCGAACTTCACCCCGCTCAGCGGGTTCGTGAACGGCCCGATGACCGTCCGTGTCCAGCTTTGGGACGGGCGGGCCACCCTGAGCACCAAGTACGGCCGCCGGGGCGTAACGGTGGACATCCCCGTCACCTACAGTGTTGCCGCGCCGGGCGGGTCCGTTCCCGCAGGCGGCGCGGGCGATTCGCAATCGACCCAACGACCGGGGTCACCGCAAGCCGGAAACGGGAGACCGTAGTCATGAAGCAGCCTACCTTCGGCCGGCTGGCCATTCTGGGCGCGACGCTCCTCCTCGCCGTGGTGGCGCTCGGGTGTGGCAAGAAGACGGTCAACGTCTTCGGCTTCACCAACGAGCGGCCGACGGTCGACCTGACGGCCGCGCCGATCAGCACGGCGGACACCGCGTGGTACGCGTACAAGATCAACTGGTCCGGCAACGACCCGGACGGGCGTGTCGTGCGGTTCGACTACGCCATCGACCCGCCACCCGAGGTCTCGGGCGTCACGCAGGACACGCTGTGGGTCTCGACGCAGAAGAACGAGCAGCAGCTCTTCTTCCGGTCCACGCACGCCTACTACGATCCCAAGCGAGGGTGGCGCTCGAACGACAAGCACACGTTCGTGGTTCGGGCGGTGGACAACTCGGGGGCCTTCTCCGCACCCAAGTTCCGGTCCTTCTACTCCTACACGATCGCGCCGATCGTCTTCGTCACGAACCCTCTCCCGAACAAGTTCATCTCCCGCATCGTGACCCCGGCCGTGCGCATCAGCTGGGCCGGGAGGGACGAGGACGGCGTCTTCTCGCAGAAGCCGGTCAAGTACAAGTACCGGCTGTTCCGCCCCGGGGACACCGAGTTTCCCTTCGAGACCGCCATCACGTACCCGGATTCGCTGCGCCTGTTCTACGCCGCGCGCAACTTCGCGGGCTGGGACTCGGTGGGCGGTGACACGACGTCCGTCCAGTACACGGGACTCACGCCGAACGTGCCCCACCTGTTCGTCGTGATCGGCATCGACGAGGCCGGCGCCTACTCGCCGGACTTCTCGCTCGAGTCGAACATGCTCATGTTCACGCCCGGCTTCGCGGGCACGCTGGGCCCGGTGTTCACCGTGTTCAACGAGTTCTTCTTCTACCAGTACACCTCGGGCGGGTACACGACCGATCAGCTCAACTGGATCAATCTCGAAGTTCCCGCCGGCCAGGCCCTGACGTTCAACTGGATCGCGGCGCCGCCACCGGGCGCCACGATCGAGTGGTACCGGTGGAAGCTCGACGGTGACGTCACCGACGAGACGCCGCGGACGAACGAAGACACGGACTGGTATCACTGGAGCCGTAAGAGCAACCTCACGACGAACTGCACCATCGGTCCTTTCGGCGGCGCCGAGGAACACTTCGTCTACATCGCGTCGCAGGACAACAACGGCCTCCAGAGCCTCGCGATCGTCCACCTGAAGTGCATCCAGCCCACGTTCGCGAAGGACCTGCTCGTCGTGGACGACACGCGCCTGCTCCCGGACCAGTTCCCGAACGGCATCAACACCGCGCCGCAGTCCTATGGTGACGTCTGGCCCGCCGCCGCGGAGCTGGACACGTTCCTCTACGCGAAAGGTGGATTCCCCTGGCGCGGCCCGCAGGGCGTGACCGGGGACCTGCCGCTGAGCAAGCCGGGGGTGTTCAACGGCTACTCCTTCGACACGCTCGGGACGCGCCTGGGCTACGAGATCGCCAGCGCGGGCGTCCCGCTGAGCAGGCTCGGCCAGTACAGGCACGTGCTCTGGTACACGGACATCAAGGGGCTCACCACGACGCAGGGCCCGGAGCGGGTCATCGACCCCATCTCGTACCTGCGATGGATGAGCGCCCCGGGGCGTGCGAACACGCTCAGTACCTACCTGTTCGCCGGCGGGGACATCTGGTTCGCCGGCGGCACCGCGGCGTCCTGCTCGCTCGATCCGTACAACGCCGTGGGCTCGAAGGACAACGACCACAAGTTCGGCGTCGGCCACACGGTCTACAGCGCCACCGCCGGCGAGCTGGCGCCGGGCCGCATCATGTGGGACGCGGCCCACTGGCGCAGCGAGATGTCGGTCAGCAAGGTCATCACGACGCCGCGGAAATCCACCGCGGCGGTCGGGGGCTGGACGTCGCCCGGCTGGCGCTACTCGAGCCCAGTCACGGCTCCGGACTACTCGCTCCTGCCCCCGGTGCTCCGGCGCCGTTCGCTGGCGCTGGGAGACTCTCTGCCGCCCACGTGCACGGGCAACCAGCAGCGGTATTACTCGACCTTCGCGCCGTTCCCGGTGGAGTACCTCGACGACGACAACCGCATCATCGAGGACTTCGACCCCAGCCCGCTCGTCGAGAACCAGCGCTCGGCGCTGGACACGCTGTACTACCTCGCCGGCGGCACGCTGACGACCCTCCAGACGGGCCGGATTCCCGTCGCCATGACGTACTACTACGGGACCGAGTCGCCGCCCTTCGTCTTCACGGGCTTCGACCTGTGGACCTGGACCAGACAGGACTGCGTCGCGCTCGTGGACTTCGTCCTGCACGACATCTGGGGACTCAACCGAACGACCCAACCCTCCGCCGCTCCGGCCGTGGCACGGCCGGCGGGCATCACGGGGAGCCCGCAGCCCGCGACGTTGCGCCGCGCCGCCACCCTGAGGAATGCCCAGAGTGGGAGCCGATAGATGATCTCGCCTGGCAAGCCGTATCGTGGCCTTGCCGCGTTCGCCGTCCTCGCCTTCCTGGCCCTCGCGACCGGCAAGGCCCGGGCGGAATCGCAGCAGGCCACTGCGTTTCCCTCGATCAAGCTCTGGGTGGAGCAGGGCGCGTGGCGGGACAGCACCCTCATCTACAGCTTCGCCCCCGTGGGGCTGTTCCAGGCGCCGCTCGCGGACAGCCTCGTGCCCCGGGCCCGCACGCTCACGCTGCGCTGGCTGCGGGACCGTGAGGCCGAGCGGCGTCCGGACTTCGGCGGGTACCGCATCTACCGCATGGTGAACGCGCCCGACACGAGCAAGGCCGTGCTGCTGCGCCGCTACTCGCTCAACGACAAGCTCGTGACGTGGCATTTCTCGAGCGTGGACTCGGCGAGCGGCACCTTCCGCTGCACCGGCTGCCCGAACGAGGCGAGCGACAGCCTTGCCACGTACGTGGACCCGGACTCCAGCGGCAACTTCGAAAAGGTCTGCCGGGCCTACAACGCGCAGGGGGTCTGCATCACGCCCGGCGATTCCATCCTCAAGCTGGTGGCGCCGCCGGGCCCACACGACGGGTTCCTGACCTGGTATTCGATCACGTACGAGAAGAAGAACACCACCGACGCCGACAACGAGGACATGTTCATCCCCGACACGCTCGACAATTGGGCGCGCTGCGGGATCTACGGCAACCGCGCGAGCTGCCCGAACCTCAACAACAAGGCGCGAAACCTCATCGGACCGTTCGAGCCGACCGGCGGACCCGCGCCGGATCTCGAGAGCGTGCGCGTCGTGCCGAATCCCTACCGGGGCAGCGAGGCGTGGGACCAGCCGGGGCAGAGCGAGGTGCACTTCATCAACCTGCCCGCGCACGCGACCATCAAGATCTACACGGTCGCGGGCGACCTCGTGCGCACACTGCACCACAACGACACCGTGCGCGACTTCGAGCGCTGGGACCTCAAGTCGGAGCCGGGAAGGGACGTCGCCTCCGGGATCTATATTTACCGGATCGAAGCCGCCAGCTTCGAGTTCCAGAGCCGGATGATCGTCATCCGCTGATTCGCGACGGGGCCCGGACGCGGGCCCCGTTTCCCTTCGACCGGGAACGCCAGATCGGGAAAGACCGGACCGCGCCCCCGATGCGGCCCGGGTGTCGAATGACCGGGAAGGACATTCGCCCCGACAGGAGCCGCGCCGATGAAGTCCCGATCGATCCCCGTCGCCGTGGCGGCCGCCCTGGCCGCCTGGATCCTCTCGTCCGTCGTCGCGGGCTGCGGCAAGACGTTCGGCATCCAGCCGCTCTTCCACAACTCCCGCCCGAGCGTGACGCTCACCGCCGCCCCCGTGAACACGGCCGACACCGCCTGGTACTCGTACGACATCCACTGGTCGGGGTACGACGCGGACGGGAGGGTGGTGCGGTACGACTACGCGATTGACGCGCCGACCACGCCGAACGCCGACACGGCGTGGGTGACGACGACGAAGAGCCACGAGCAGTTCTTCTTCCGCTCCACCGAGCCCTACTACGATCCCGTGCACGGCTGGCGATCGAGCGGCTACCACACGTTCGCGATCCGCGCCGTGGACGACGCCGGCGCGTCTTCGTCGGTCGTGTCGCGCGCGTTCTACTCGTACACGATCGCGCCGACGGTGCAGGTTACGAAGCCGGTGCCGAACAAGTTCATCTCCCGGCCCGTGCCCACGGACCTCACGGTCCACTGGGAGGGACACGACGATGACGGCGTCGCGTCGGACCGACCCGTCCTCTACCGCTACCGGCTGTTCCGGCCCGCCGACACCGAGTTCGACTTCGCGCTGGCGCACTCGCTGCCGGATTCCCTGCGGAGCTTCTACGCCGCCCGGAACTTCGCGGGTTGGGACTCCGTCGGGGCCGACACCACGTGGATCCGCTACCCCAGCCTGGCACCGGACCAGCCGTACCTGTTCGTGGTCGTCGCGATCGACGAGGCGGGGGCCTACTCGCCCCAGTTCTCGCTCGAGACGAACATGCTCGACTTCACGCCGACGACTTCCGGGCTCGCCGTGCCCGGCTTCACGATCTGGAGCGATTACTTCCGCATCTCCGGAACGGATCCCGGGCCCCTCGAAGCGGAGATCCCCGCAGGCACCCCCGTGACCGTCCACTGGTTCGCGACGGCCACCGGAGGAGGGACGATCGCCGGCTACGCCTGGCAGCTCGACGGCACGCCTCCCGTGGCCGCGACGGACACGACGACGCGCTGCACACTCGGCCCCTTCGCCGGCGCCGAGGAGCACTTTCTCTACCTGCTCGCCACGGACGACCTCGGGGTCTCCTCCCTCGTGACCGTCCGCCTCCGGGTCGTCGCGCTCACGATGGAGCACGAGTTGCTCGTCGTGGACGACACGCGCTTGCCCGTGGACCAGTACCCGAATGGCATGAACTCGGCTCCGCAGGCCTACGGCGACGTCTGGCCCGCCGCCGCGGAGCTCGACACGTTCTTCTACGCGAAGGGCGGATTCCCCTGGCGTGGCCCGCAGGGCCTGACCGGGAACCTGCCGCTCTCCCGGCCCGGCGTGTTCGCCGGGTACGGCTACGACACGCTCGGGACGCGCCTGGGCTACGAAATCGCCAGTGCGGGCGTCCCGCTCGCGCTGCTCGCGCACTACCGGCACGTGCTCTGGCTGACGGACCTCAGGGGGCTGACGACTTCCATGGGCGCCGCATCGGTGATCGATCCCATTTCCTACCTCCGGTGGATGAGCGGCCCCGATCGCCTGAGCACGCTTGCGACTTACGTCGCCATGGGTGGCGAGGTCTGGCTCGCCGGCGGCACGGCGGCGAGCTGCACGCTCCTGCCCTGGAACGCCACGGGCTCGGCGAACAACGACACCCGGTACGGGCCGGGTCACCTGGTCTTCTCGGCCGACGCCGGCGAGCTCGCGCCGGGCCGCCTCATGTGGGACGCGGCCCACTGGAGGAGCGAGATGGCCGCCAGCCACGTCTTTACGGTCCCGACACGTTCCGCCGCGGCCCTCGGCGGCTGGAGCTCCCCGGGATGGAACTTCGCTCATCCCGTGTCGGCGCCCGGCTATTCCGCGCTGCCGCCGGCGCTGCGCCGCCGTGCCCTCGCCCTGGGTGACTCCCTGCCGCCGACGTGCCTCGGGAACACGACGCGGTACTACACGACCGCGCTGCCCCTGCCGGTCGAGTACCTGACCGAGGACAACCGGATCGTCGAGGATTTCGATCCCGACCCGCTGGTCGTGGAGTCGCACTCGGCGCTCGACTCGCTCTACGAGCTGCAGGGCGGCAACCTGGTGACGCTGCAGACGGGGCGGCGCCCCGTGGCCATGACCTACTACTACGGAACCGAGTCGCCGCGCTTCGTCTTCACGGGCTTCGACCTGTGGTCGTGGTCGCGGCAGGACGTCGTCGGCCTCGTGGATTTCGTGCTGCACGACGTCTGGGGCATGAACCGCGCGGCGCCGCGGCCCGCGATCCCCGCCGCCCGTGCGCCCGGTGCGCCGGCCCCGCCGGCGGCCCGGCGGGCCCTCCTTGCGGGACCCGACCGGGCCGGCTCGCGCCGCTAGCCGGCGGTGCCCGCCCGGCGGGCGCGACTTTGCCTTTCCTTGCCCCGTGTGCGGCCCCGCATGCGATTCGCGGCGCGCTTTCAGGGGTTCGGCTGTGTCACAATGGCGGCCGTCATTGCCGCGCCGGGGGTTCCTCCCTTCGGCGCGGACGGGCGCGGGGCGGGCCGGGACAGTGGACCGGCGGACGCGGCCCCCGGAGCCCGACCCATGGCCCGGTCCGGAGCGGATCCGGGCCCGGCGACCAACCGGCCGGAGACACATGCGATTCGATCTCGAAGTGGTCGTGCGGCGCGGCTCGATCGTGGAGTCCCGCCACCGCCTGCAGTGCGCCGCCGTGGACGCGCAGGGAGCGCTCGTCGCCGGCACGCAACATCCGGACCTCGTCACCACCTTCCGGTCCTCGGCGAAGCCCTTCCAGCTCCTGCCCCTGGTCGAGCGCGGGCACGCCGACCGTTTCGGCTTCAGCGACGAGCAGCTGGCCGTCATGGCGGCCTCGCACACCGGGAGCCGCCATCACGTCGAGCTCGTGGTCGGCATCCTGGCCCGCATCGGGCTGGGCCCCGAGCACCTCGCGTGCGGGTTCCACGACCCCGAGGACGCGGCCTCGCGGGAGGACCTGCAGCGCGGCGGGCTGCCGCGCACCGCCCTCTACAACAACTGCTCCGGCAAGCACGCGGGCCAGCTCGCCCTGTGCGTGGCCGAAGGCTGGCCGGTCGGGGACTACCACCTGCCCTCGCACCCGGCACAGAAGCTCGTGCGCGAGACCATTGCCGACGCTTGCGGCGTGCCCGCCGCCTCGCTCGAGGCGGGCGTGGACGGCTGCAGCCTGCCGGTCTTCGCGCTGCCGCTCTCGGCGATGGCCCGCGCCTACGCAGTGCTCGCCTCGGCCCGACCGGACGCGCCGGACGCCCGGACGCGCGCCCTCGCGCGCATCGCCCGGGCGATGGGCGCTCACCCGGTCGCCGTCGGGGGCGACGGCCGCGCCAGCACGGTGATCATGCAGGCGACCGGTGGACGCATTGTCGCGAAGGGCGGCGCAGAGGGCCTGCTGCTCCTCGCGCTGCTCGACCGCGGCCTCGGCTGCGCGATCAAGTGCGAGGACGGCACGTCGCGCGCCGTCGCCCCGGCCTCGGTCGCGGTGCTCGAGCACCTGGGCGCGCTGCCCGCGGGTGAGGACGCAGCGCTCGCTCCGCTGCGGCGTCCGCGGGTCACGAACGTGGTGGGCCTCGAGGTCGGTTTCATCGAAGCCGAGCTGCGCGAGACGGTCCCCGCATGAGGAGGGGCGTCCCCGGCATGGCCGTGCTCCTCGTCGTCGCGGCGGCGCTCGCCGGCGCCGGCCCCGCCTCCGGCAGCGCCGTGACGACGAAGCTCGATCCGCGGCTCGAGCCCCTGCTCGCCGCCGGAGCCGGGCCGGCCCCCGTCTGGGTGTCGTTCGCCGACAAGGGCGAGCAGGGCCCCGCCGATCTCGCCGCGAAGCTCGCCGCGGCGGAGGCGAACCTGACGCCGGAGGCGCGACGCCGCCGGGAACGGGCCGGGATGCGGCCGCTCGTGGACTGGCTCGACCTGCCGATCGACGCGCGCTACGTCGGGGCGCTGAAGGCCGCCGGCTTCGCGCCCTACGGACAGTCGCGCTGGTTCAACGGCTGCGCCGTCCGCACGTCCGGGGCCGACCTGGCGAGGCTCGCCGCGATGTCGTTCGTGCGCTCGGTGACGCCGGCCGAGCTGGCGGCCCCCCGCGGACCGCGACCCGTGCCGGGGCCCGCGTTCCAGGCTCCCCCGTCGCGCGAGGGACCGCTCTCCGCAGGGAGCGCGCTGGTGGACTACGGCATGACCGCCGCCGAGATGGCGCGCCTCAACGTACCGGCGCTCCACGACTCGGGCTACACCGGCGCGGGCGTGATGATCTGCGTGCTCGACGAGGGCTTCAACTACTACTACTGGCACGAGGCGACGAGGAACATCGACGTCGGCCACCGCACGCGGGACTTCGTGGACGGCGACCTGTCGGTGGTGGATACCACCGGCGGCCAGGGCTACCACCAGCACGGCGAGTGGACGCTGAGCGTGATCGGCGGCAACAAGCCCGGCACGTTCATGGGCCCGGCGTTCGGCGCGAGGTACGCGCTGGCCCGCACCGAGGACTCGCGGAGCGAGAAGCCCATCGAGATGGTGAACTGGGCGATGGGCGCGGAGTGGGCCGACAGCCTGGGCGCCGACGTCATCAGCTCCTCGCTCGGCTACACGACCTTCCCCGACAGCGCCGGGGGCGCCTACAGCATCACGTGGCCGATGCTCGACGGGCACACCTCCATCGTCACGCGCGCCGCCGAGATCGCCGCGAGCCGCGGCATCCTCGTCGTCAACTCCGCGGGCAATGACGGGGCCGCTCCGGGCACGGCCGCGAAGATCAGCGCGCCCGGCGACGCCGACGGCGACAGCGTGCTCTCCATCGCGGCCGTGAATTCCAGCGGCGTGCGCGCGAGCTTCTCGTCCATCGGGCCGACCTACGACTACCCGGTCACGCACCGGATCAAGCCCGACCTCGCCGCGCAGGGCGTGTCGGACTACGTCGCGAGCGCCGACGGCACCCTCTCGGACTACACGACGCTGAGCGGCACGTCCTTCTCCTGTCCGCTGGTCGCGGGGCTCGCGGCCTGCCTGATCCAGGCGCGACCGACCTGGACCATGCCCCGGATCATCCGCGCCCTGAAGGAGACCGCTTCGCAGGCCACGGCTCCCGACACCCTGCTGGGGTGGGGGATCCCCGACGGCGCCGCCGCGCTGGGCTGGGTGCCGGATACCGTCGGCATTCCTCCCGGCAGCGCCCGCCTGGCGTTCTCGTGGTGGGGCGCGAATCCCGTCGGCCCCGGGGACTGGCCGATCACCCTTCAGTTCGCTCTCGGCCCGGCCGCCCGGGCGCCGTCCTCGGCCCGCATCGTCGTGTACGACGTCCGCGGGCGCGTCGTCGCCGTGCCGTGGTCCGGCTCGCTCACCCCGGGCAACCCGGCAACGGTGCTCTGGAACGGCGACACCGGGCGCGGCCCGCTGCGCTCGGGGATCTACTTCCTCTCGCTCGAATCGGGCGGCCGCCGCGTCACCCGCCGCATCGTCTCCCTCCGCTGACCCTTCCACCCAGGCCACCGAGAGAAAGGACCCGAACCGGGATGAATCGCCTGCGTCTCGTCGCGCTCGCGTGCGCGGCCCTGCTGACCGGCGCGGCGGCGCTCGCACACGCCGCGCCCGCCCCCGAGGTCGTGACCCTCCGCAACGGGATGCGCGTGCTGCTCGCGCCCGACTCGGCCGCCACGGCCGTGGACGTCGCGGTCTGGTACCCGGCCGGCACCCGCTGGGAGCCGGCGGACCGGGCCGGACTCTCGCACCTCGTCTCGCGGCTGATGTTCCGCGGAACGAAGCGCGTGCCCGACGGGTCGCTGCGCCGCCAGCTCCTGGAGGAAGGCGGCGTGGTCAACTCGACGAACACGCCCGACGGCACCTGCTACTGGGAGACGCTCCCGGCCGAGGCGCTGCCGCTCGCGCTGCGCCTCGAAGCGGACCGTATGGCGAACCTCTCGCCGACGGAGGCCGCCTTCGAGCAATCGCGGTCCGACGCGCGCACCGACCGCCGGCTGCGCGCCGAGCCCAGCCCGATGGCGCGCGGGCTCGCCCGGCTGCTCGCGACCGCGTTTCCCGACGACGCCTACGGGCGGTCCCCGTACGGCGAGGACGCGTCGCTCCGCCGGTTGACGGTGCGCGAGACCGAGGCCTGGCGGCGTGCCCACTACGCCGCGGGCGGGGCGCTGCTCACGGTCGTCGGCCGCTTCGAGCCGAAGGGCACGATGGCCTACATCCGCTCGCTGTTCGAATCCCTGCCGCGCGGCACGCCGCCGGCGGCGCCGAGGCCGCCCGCGCCGCAGGATGCGGAGCGCCGCTCGTGGACGCGCGGCCAGACCCCGGTCCGGCTCGCGTTCGCCGGCTGGCGCGGCCCCGGCGCGAACGACCCGGACACGCCGGCCCTGCAGGTCATGGCCCAGGTGCTCAACTCGGCACATTCGCGTCTCGCGACGGCGCTCACGACCGAATGGCACGCGGCCGCGCTCACGCAGGCGGGACTGCAGACCTACCGCGACGCGTCGCTGCTCTGGGTGGTCGCGGCGGTGCCCGCCGGCGCCGACTCGAGCACGGCCGAGCGCGTGATGCTCGACGAAGTGGACCGGCTGGTGCGGGAGCCGCTGCCCGCCGAGCTCGTGGCGCGCGTGCGGTCGCAGCTCGGGGTCGACGCGCTGTTCGGGGCGCAGCCCGTGAGGGCCCGGGCGGCCTCGCTGGGCGAGTCGGTCTTCGAGGACGGGCACCTCGACGGCGCTCGGAATCGCGCGGCCGCGTACGAACGCGTGACGCCGGCCGACATCCAGCGCGTCGCGAAGCGCTGGCTCGTCGAATCGGGCCGCAGCGTCGCCTGGTACGTGCCGACAGGGGAGGGTCGCTGACATGACGCGCTCGTTCGCCGCTTCGCTCGCCTTCGCCGCCGCGCTCGCCCTTCCCGCCGCAGCCGCGACCGTTCCGCCCCCGGCGATCCCGCCGCTCGAGCTGCCGGCGCCTGTTTCGCGGACGCTGCCGAACGGCCTGCGGATCGTCGTCTTCCCGTCGCACGACCTGCCCATCGTGCAGGCGCAGCTGCTCGTGCCCGCCGGGTCCGCCGAGGAGCCGGATTCGCTGCCGGGGCTCGCCGCACTCGCCGCGACGATCGTGGAGCGCGGGTCGGCCTCGCGCACCCATGACCAGATGCTCGAGGACCTCGCCGCCGCCGACGCGACGTTCACGACCAGCGCGCAGCGCGACTACGCCCTCGCGGCCTGCGGGTCGCGCGCACGGCAATTCCCGGCCGCGCTCGAGATCATGGCCGACGCGGTGCTCGGGCCCCGGCTCGACGAGCAGGAGTTCGAAGCGGCGCGGCAGTCCCTCATGCATCGGCTGCGCGCCAAGCTCTCCAGCGAGACCACGTACGCCGACGACCGCATCTGGGGCGTGGCGTTCGACCCGAATCCCTACGGCCATCCCGACCTCGGGGATCCGCAGGCGGTGGCCCTGAGCAACCTCGACGAGGTCCGCGCCTTCGTCCGCGACCGCTGGCGCCCGGACCGCGCCGTGCTGGCGATCGCGGGGGACGTGCAGCCCGACAGCGCGTTCGCGGCGGCGACGGCCGTGTTCGGCCGCTGGGCCGGTACGACCTCGCCGGACCGGGCGCGCCCGGCGCCGGCGAGCCCGGCGGCACTGCAGCTCGTGGACCTGCCGGGAAGCCGGCTCGCCGAGATCCGCGTCGCCGTGCGGGGACCCGGGCGCGCCTCGCCCGCGATCGGTGCCTGGATGGTCGCGGAAGCGGCGCTGGAGGAGCGGCTCGCGGGCACCGGCGCCACGGTCTCGCTCACCCCGTTGCGCGACGCGAGCCTGCTCGTGCTCTCCGGCGGGGGCCCGGCCGACTCGGCGCGCGCCCTCGCGAGTCACCTGCTGGCGGCGCTCAAGGGCTTCGCGGCGACGCCGCCTTCCGGCGCCGAGGCGAAGCGGCTCGCGAAGCGCGTCGCCCAGGCGCTCCCCCTCTCGCTCGAGACGCTCGGCGCGCGGATGACGCGCTGGCAGGCCGACGACTTCGCCGGACTGCCCTCGGAGGCCGTGCCGAAGCTGCGCGCCTCGCTCACCGGCGGCACTCCGGACCTCGCGCCTGTGGCGAAGGCGCTGGGATCCCGGCCGGCGGTCCTCGCCGCGGGACCCGAGGGACGGATGCGACCGCTGCTCGCGTCGCTCGGACGCGTGAGCGACCTCGAGATCAGCGCGTGGCGCGCCGCGCATCCCGACACGCTGCCGGCGCCGACCGCCGCGGAGCTCGCCGCGGGTCGGGCGGCGGTCGCCGCGGCCGTGGCCGCGCACGGGGGCATCGCGAAGCTCGACTCGGCCCGCACCACGGCGGGCGAGGGCACGCTCGGCATCGAGTCGAACGGCCAGAAGATCGAGGGTCAGTACAGCGTCGTCCGGCAGGACCCTTCGCGTTTCTCGCAGTCCACGAAGATGCTCACGTTCGAAGTGCGCCAGGTCCTCGACGGCGACGCGGGCTGGATGCTCTCGCAGGGCGACACGGCGTCCCTCGCGACGGCCGATTCGAACGACCTGCGCACGATGCGGTCCGCGTTCGAGAGCGACCTCGTGCACCTGCTGAGGGCCGCGTCGGCGCGGGGCAGCGAGGCCGCCCTGCGGGGTCGCGAGACCATCCGCGACGCCGACTGCGACCTCGTGGACTTCGACGGCGCCGACGGCCAGCGCCTGCGGCTCGCGATCGACCGCAAGACCCACCGCGTCCAGGCCCTGGACGCCGGCTACGGCGTGGACCGGAAATGGCACGAGCGGAGGCTCTTCTCCGAGTGGAAGACCGTGGCGGGCCTCGTCCTGCCGGCGTTCGAGGAGCGCTACATCGACGGCGTCCGCGTCAGCTATTTCCGGGCGACGACGCTCACCGTCAACCCCCAGATCGCGACAGGCTTCTTCCGCCGGCCGACGGTCATTCGGGGACAGATCGTGCCCGCGCGATGAAACCGGGCTGCTGAAACAGCCCGGAAACGGCCGCGGCCGGTGAGTTGTTCCGCCACCGGCCGCTCGCTATTCTCGCCGGGACTTTCCCTTTCGACACGGAGGTTCCACCTCATGAGCGCAACCGAGAACGAAGCGGCCGTGACCAACGGCCTCGATCAGGATACGGACCAGAAGTACGTCTACTTCTTCGGCGACGGGACGGCCGAGGGCAACGGCTCCATGAAGGACGTGCTCGGCGGCAAAGGCGCGGGCCTCGCCGAGATGACGAACGCCGGCGTGCCGGTGCCGCCGGGATTCACGATCACGACCGCGGTCTGCCGCTGGTACGACGCGCACGGCCGGACGCTTCCGTCCGTCTTCCAGGGCCAGCAGGACGAAGCGCTCTCGCGCCTCGAGGGCACGCTCGGCCGCCGTCTCGGCGACGCGGAGGATCCGCTCCTCGTGTCGGTGCGCTCGGGCGCCAAGTTCTCGATGCCCGGCATGATGGACACGATCCTCAACCTCGGCCTGAACGACCGCTCGGTCGAGGGGCTCGCGCGCAAGACGGGCAACACGCGCTTCGCGTGGGATTGCTACCGGCGCTTCATCCAGATGTTCGCGTCGGTCGTGATGGACTTCGAGAAGAACGAGTTCGAGCACCTCATCGAGGCGCTCAAGCACAAGCGGAAGGTGAAGCTCGACACCCAGCTCACGGCCGAGGACCTCGAGCAGCTCACGCTCGACTTCAAGCGCCACGTCCGCAAGCGCGCCGGCCGCGACTTCCCGCAGGACCCGCTCGAGCAGCTCGCGATGGCGCGCGACGCCGTGTTCCGCTCGTGGAACAACGACCGGGCGATCTACTACCGCAAGCAGAACGGCATCCCCGACGACATCGGCACGGCGGTGAACGTGCAGGCGATGGTGTTCGGCAACATGGGCGACACCTCCGGCACGGGCGTCGGCTTCACGCGCAACCCGTCCACCGGTGAGCACCACTTCTACGGCGAGTACCTCACGAACGCGCAGGGCGAGGACGTCGTCGCCGGCGTGCGCACCCCGCACCCGATTGCCGATCTCGAGAAGGAGATGCCCGAGGTCTACGCGCAGCTGCGCGAGATCACGACCCGGCTCGAGAAGCACTATCGCGACGTCCAGGACTTCGAGTTCACGATCCAGGAGGGCCGCCTGTTCCTCCTGCAGACGCGCAACGGCAAGCGCACCGCGCAGGCCGCCGTGCGGATCGCGGTGGACATGGTGAAGGAAGGGCTCATCACCGAGGAGGAGGCGATCCTCCGGGTCGAGCCGGCGACGCTCGACCAGCTGCTGCACCCGCGCCTCGACCCGAAGGCGAAGCTGGAGGTGATCGCGACCGGCCTCGCGGCGTCGCCGGGCGCGGCGGTGGGCAAGGCCGTCTTCGACGCCGACACGGCCGCCGAGAAGGGGCACGCGAAGGAGAAGGTGATCCTCGTGCGCAAGGAGACGACCCCGGACGACATCCACGGCATGGACGCGTCGCAGGGCATCCTCACGGCGACCGGCGGCATGACCAGCCACGCGGCCGTCGTCGCGCGCGGCATGGGCAAGCCGTGCGTCTCCGGCGTCAGCGCGATCCACGTGGACGAGAAGAAGCGGCAGATGACGGTGGACGGGCGGGTGGTCAGGGAAGGCGAGTGGATCACCGTCGACGGCTCGACCGGCCGGGTCGTGCTGGGCGCGGTGCCGACGATCGACGCCGAGGTGAGCGGCGAATTCGGCGAGTTCATGGAGATCGCCGACCGGCACCGCCGCCTGAAGGTGCGCTCGAATGCCGACATCCCGCGCGACGCGCTCAAGGCGCGCGAGTTCGGCGCCGAGGGCATCGGCCTGTGCCGCACCGAGCACATGTTCTTCGCCGAGGACCGGCTGCCGCACGTCGTCCAGATGATCATGGCGGCGCCGGCGGTGAAGGCGCTCTCCGGGAAGCTCCAGGCGAAGCAGAAGACGCTCGCCGGCACGCTGCCGGGACCCGAGGCCCGGGCGCTCAAGGCCGAGATCGCGGCGCTCAAGAAGCAGCTGGCGGCCCCGCTGAAGTCCTACAAGGGCGCGCTCGCGAAGCTCCTGCCGTTCCAGCGCAAGGACTTCTACGGCCTGTTCAAGGCCATGAAGGGCTACCCGGTCACGATCCGCACGCTGGACCCGCCGCTCCACGAGTTCCTGCCGAAGCGCGAGGAGCTCATGGTGGACATCGCCCTGCTGCCTCGCGCGGGCGCGGCGCGGAAGAAGGAGATGGCGAAGAAGTACCGGCTCACGGTCGGGCAGCTGAAGAAGGGCATGCCCGAGATGCTCAAGCGCGTCGAGGAGCTGCACGAGTTCAACCCGATGATGGGCCACCGCGGCTGCCGCCTCGGCATCACCTATCCCGAGGTGACCGAGATGCAGGCGCGCGCCATCTTCGAGGCCGCCTGCCAGGTCGTGAAGGAAGGTGGCAGCGTGGTGCCCGAGGTGATGATCCCGCTCATCGGCACGGTCGAGGAGCTGCAGGACCAGGGCGCCATCGTCCGCCGCGTCGCCGAGGAGACGATCCGGGCGAAGGGCGTGAAGCTCGAGTACCTCGTCGGCACGATGATCGAGATCCCGCGCGCGGCGCTCACCGCCGGACGCGTCGCCGAGGTCGCCGAGTTCTTCTCGTTCGGCACGAATGACCTCACGCAGATGACCTACGGCTACTCGCGCGACGACGCGGGCAAGTTCCTGCCCGAGTACGTCAACCGCAAGATCCTCCCGGGCGACCCGTTCGTCTCGGTGGACCAGGAAGGCGTCGGCATGCTGATGGACTGGGCGGTGAAGAACGGCCGCCAGACCCGCGGCAAGCTCAAGGTCGGCATCTGCGGCGAACACGGCGGCGACCCGGCCTCGGTCGAGTTCTGCCACCGCATCGACCTCGACTACGTGTCCTGCTCCCCGTTCCGCGTGCCGATCGCGCGGCTCGCGGCGGCGCAGGCGGCGGTCCGGGGCCAGGCGGCGGAGAGCGACCGCCGGTAGGCCGATTCGGGAAACGCATCGCGAGGGCCGGGGTGGCGACACCCCGGCCCTTCGCGCGTCCGGGCGCCACCGGGGGCGCGGCGGCGTGCGCGGCGGCGGGCGAGCGCGTATGGTGCGACCAGAGCCTTCCGGGAGGTCGCCCCATGTTCATCGAGGAACACCTGCGGGAGCTGCGGAAGCAGCGGTTCGCCCCGCGCGCGATCGTCACCTACGTCCGCATCCTGGCCGCCCAGGCCCGTGCCGACTGGCTCGCCAACCCGTTCGCGGTCCGCTCGATCTGGACGGTGGCGCTGGCGTTCTTCGCGCTCGCCTTCCTCGGCTCGCTCGCGATGAGCCTTGCGTGGGACCGCGCCCTCGCCTACCGGTTCTTTCTCACGACCGCGCTCTGGATCCTGCCCGCGTTCACGTTCGTGACCCTCTACGTCGGGCTGCTGCGCGACCCCGGGGGCTACCGGCTCTCCTCGCTCAACGTGCCGCTCACGCTCACGCTGCTGCGCATCTGCCTCGTGCCCGGGATCATCCTGTTCCTCGAGGAGCGCCACTACATGGTGGCGTTCGTCACGTACGTGATCGCCTCGCTCTCGGACGTGCTCGACGGCTGGATCGCGCGCCGCTGGCGCCAGACGACGCAGCTCGGCACGGTGATGGACCCGCTCGTGGACATCGTCTTCAACCTCGCGATGCTCGGCGGCCTCGCCGCCTCCGGGCTGCTCTCGCCGGTCGTGTTCTGGATCGGGTTCACGCGCTACGCCGTGCTGGTCGTGGGCGGCACCTACCTGTACGTGTGGATCGGGCCCGTGACGATCCGGCCCACGTTCTTCGGGCGCTTCACCGGCGTCGTCATGGGTTCGCTGATCGCGCTCTTCACCCTGCTCTGGGCGCTGCGCGGCGGCCTCGCCCGTACGCTGACCCCGCTCACCGAGATCGCGCTCGGGGTGCTGCTGGCGGCGACGACCGTCCAGATCGTCCTCGTCGGCTGGTACAACCTGCGCATGATGACGGGAGCCGCCAACAAGGAAGGCCGCGTGGTCGGGGACGTGCGATGGAAGGCGTGACGCTGCCGGCCGCGATCGAGGGCGACCTGGCCCACTTCTTCCCGACGGAGGTCCTGCAGCTGCTCCAGCTCGCGCAGGCCACGGGCCGGCTCGAGCTGTCGCGCGAGAACGAGCGCGTGGACCTGTTCCTCGAGCGGGGCCGCCCGGTCTTCGCCCGCACGTCGGGCCTGTCCGTGCGCGCGGGCGAGGTCCTGCTCCACCGCGGGCAGGTGCGCCCCGAGGCGCTCGCGCGCGCGCTCGAGCACCAGCGCGCCGGCGGCCACCGCCGCATCGGCGAGCTGCTCGTCGAGGCCGGCGAGGCGGACCCCGCACAGGTGCGAGACGCCGTGCACGAGGTGCTGCGCCGGATCGTCTACGGGCTCGTGCTCTGGCGGGACGGCCGGTTCCGGTTCGTGCCGGGCGAAGGCGGGATCACGGAGGACATCCAGATCGACCTCGACCTGGACCGCCTGATCCTCGAGGGCCTGCGCCTCGCCGACCAGGAGCGCGCCACGCGGGCGCAGGCGGATTCGGGGAGCCGCTCCTGACGGCCGGTTCCACGCGCTCGTGACTTCGGCTGGCGGAGCGTGCGCCGGTCGCGATAGCCTCGCGGATCCGTGAACGACTTCGCGCTCCACCTCGCGCCCAACGCGCCCTGGCCGGCGCTCCTCCTGCTCTCGCTCGCGCTGGCGGCGCTGGCGGTGTGGGCGTACCGCTTCGCGCTCCCGCCCGTCCCGGGCGTCCAGCGGCGCCTGCTCGCCTTCCTGCGCGCCGTCGTGCTCGTCGCCCTCGTCTGGCTGCTCGCGCGGCCGGTGCTGGACCGCGCGCTGCCGGCTTCGGGCCGGCGCGTCACGGTGCTCCTCGACACCTCGGCCAGCATGGACCTGCCCTCGGCCCCGGGCGGACCGGCGCGGTCCGTGGTGGCGGCGCGCGCCGCCCGCGAGATCGCCTCGGCCCTGCGCGGCCGGGCCACGGTCGAGACGGTGCCGTTCGCGGCCACGCTCGAGGGCGACTCCACCGCGCCGCAGCCGCAGTCCACGGCGCTCGGCGACGCGCTCGGGGCGCTCGGCGCACGCCCGGTCGAGCGCCGGCCGGACGGCGTGATCGTCGTGAGCGACGGCGTCGTCAACGCGGGCGCGGATCCCGTGGCGGCCGCGCGCGCGCTCGGCGCGCCGGTGAACGCCGTCGTCGTGGGGACCGCGCCGGGCCCCGACCGCGCGGTGGCCGAGGTCGAGACCTCGCCGAGCGCCCGCGTGGGCGAGGCGACCCCCGTGCGCGTACGCGTGCTCTCGACCGAGCCGCGGGGCACGGCGATTCCGGTGCGCGTGCTCGAGGACGGCCGCACGCTGGCGCGCGCGACGGTCGCCGCCCCCGGCCCCGGCGCCGAGGCGGTCGCGACGTTGCACGTGACGCCGGCGAAGCCCGGGCTCGCGGTGTGGACCGCGCGCGTGGACTCGCTGCCCGGCGACGCGAGCCCGCTCAACGACTCGCGCGAGGTGGCGGTGCAGGTCGCGCCGGGCCGGCTCGGCGTGCTCGTCGTGAGCGGCGGGCTCAACTGGGACCTCACGTTCTTCCGCCGGGCGCTGCTCGGCGATTCGTCGCTCGCGCTCGACACGCGCGTGCGCGAGCGCGCCGGCTGGCACTCGCTCGAACACGCGGCGGGCGAGCCGGTCCCGTCCGACCTGCGCGGCAAGGCGGTCGTCGTGCTCGACGCGATCGCGGCCGACGACGTGAGCGAGTCCTTCGACCGTGCGCTGGCGGGCTTCGTGCGCGACGGTGGCGGCCTGTTGCTCTTCGGCGGCCCGCCGCCGGGGCTGCTGCGGAACGGGCGCGGCGCGCTGGCGGCGGAGCTGCGCTTCGCCCGCTCGGGCAACGCCGTGCTCGAGGCCCGGCCGCAGCCGACGGCCGCGGCCGACGAGCTGCTCGCCTGGGACGACGACCCCGCGCGCGGCGACGCCGCGTGGCGGGTCGCCGCGCCGCTCGACGACGTCGAGCCGATCGCGCCCGGCGCGGGCGACCGGGTGCTCGTCGCCTCGCAGGGCGGCGGGCCGCCGCTCGTCTTCGCGCGCCGCGCCGGCCGCGGGCCGGTGCTGCTCGTGAACGGCACGGGCTTCTGGCGCTGGTCGCTCGCGGGCAACGACGCGCTGGCCGGCGAGCGCGGGCGGCGGCTGTGGCGGAAGGCCGTGCGCTGGCTGTCCGAGCCCGTCCAGGGCGAGCCGCTGCGCGTGCACCCCGAACGCTGGCTGTTCGCGAACGGCGAGCGCGCGCGGCTCTTCGCCTCGCTGCAGGACGACGCGTTCCGCCCCGTCGCCGGCGCGCGCGTGACGGGCGTCGCGAACGACGGCCGGGGGCACTCGCGCACCCTGTCGTTCGAGCCGGGCGAAGCCGGCAGCTACACGGCGGCCCTCGACGGGCTCGAGCCCGGCCGCTGGCAGGTCTCGGCGCGGGCGGTGAAGAACGGGCGGGAGCTGGCGAGCGCGACGACCGCGTTCGCGGTGGACCGCTGGAGCCTCGAGGCGCTTCGCGCCGATCCCGACAGCGCGACGCTCGCCGCGGTCGCCCGCGCGGCGGACGGCCGCGTGGGCGACGCGGCGCGCGCGGGCGCCTGGGCGCGCGGCCTCGAGACGCGCGTCCTCGCGCGACGCCGCGCGACGAGCACGCGGCTCTGGGAGTCGCCGTGGCTCTTCGCACTCGTCGTCGGCGCGCTGGCCACCGAGTGGACGCTCCGCCGCCGGCGCGGGCTGCCCTAGCGCGGGCGCCGCGCGCTTGCGCCGGGCCCGACCCGCGGGCGAAGGTGCCCGCATGGAACCGAGACACCTCCCGCCCCGCTTCCCGCGGCCCGCCCGCCGCGCGTTCCTCGCAGGACTCGTCGTGCTCGCGGTGGCGGGGGCGCCGGCCGGCTGCGCGCGGCGGAGCGGCGGGCACGCCGTGGGGGCCGCCGACACGCTGGCGAACGGGCTGCCGCGCCCGCTCGCGACCCAGCTCGCCGGCTGGCTGCAGGCCTGGGGCGCGGCGGCGCCCGGCTTCGCGCCCGAGTCGCTCCTGCGCGTCACGCGGGAGCCCTACCGCTTCGAGTCGCCGCGGCCCGGAAACGGCGCGAAGTGGGTCGAGACGCTGCGGACGCGTGCGCTCATCGAGGTGCTCTCGCCCGATTCGGCGCGCTCGGTGGACTTCGACCGCTACCTCGTCGTGGACGGCGAAACCGACGGCGCGCCCGACTTCGGGCGCGAGCCCGACTCGGCGCCGGTGCTGAGGGACTTCGCCGCCGACACGATCTGGACGGTGGACTTCTGCGGCACGCCCTGCTTCTACGACGGCGCCTGCTGGGTGGACGCGACGCGCTTCGCGCTCACCGGCGCGACGCGCTCGGGCGAGCAGGCGGACGGGCCGTGGCAGGCGTTTCTCGACGTCCACGACCTCTTCACGCACGAGCGCAGCCGCTGGCTCTCGCGTCCCGTGGACGACGAGGCGTTCGACCGCTACCAGCGGGCGTACGGGGCGCTGCTGCGCGCGCGCCTTCGCGAAGCGGCGCGCGGCCGGCAGGCCTCGCCGAACACCGGCTCGGGCCCGATCGCGGCGCGTTGACCCGGCGCGGGCCCCGCCCGCCGGCCGCGGGGTCCCGCCCGCGCGGCATGCGCCTTGCCGGGCGATCCGGCGACCGATCGTCCCCGGAGGCTCCCGCCCACTTCCGCCCCCGCGCGGAACCACCATGTCCCACCACCACCTGGCCGCCGCGCTCGCGCTGGCGGCCTGCGCGCCGGCGGGGCGCGCGATCGTCGCCGAGGTGTACTACGACGCGCCCGGTGACGACACCGGCCGGGAGTTCGTCGAGCTCTACAACCCCTTCGCTTCCGCCTGCCCGCTCGCGGGCGTGAAGCTCGAGGCGGGCGACGGCTCGGCGCCCGGGCGCTGGACGCTCGCCTGGACGGGCGGCGCCGGGGACAGCGTGCCCGCGCTCGGCCGCTTCGTCGTGGGCGGCGCGCTCGTCTCGCCCGCCCCGGACGCCGTCGCGCCGCTCGTGCTGCAGAACGGGCCCGACGCGCTCCGCATCATCTGGCCCGACGGCGCGACCGAGGTCGTGGGGTGGGGCTCGCACGAGTTCGCGGAGTACGCCTGCGGCGCACCCGGGCCCGACGTGGCCTCCGGCCAGTCGCTCGCCCGCGTGCCCGACGACGCCGACCTCGGCGGCAACGCGCTCGACTTCCGCGCGGCGCCCCCTTCGCCGGGCGCGCCGAACCAGCGGATCCGCGACGCCGCGATCGTGCGCGGCTCGATGCGCGCCGCGCCCGAGAACCCCGAGCCGGGCGAGGGCACGCTCGTGACGGTGCTCGTCGCGAACGCGGGGCGCGAGCCGTTCGGCGGGGAGGCGCTGCTCACGCTCGCGGGCGACGCGCTGGCCGAGACGCTGTCGCTCGTCCTGCCTTCGGTGGGCGCGGGGGAGACGCTGGCGGTCTCGCGGGGCGGCCCGGCGGGCGCGCCCGGGCGGCGGGCCCTGGTCGCGCGCGTGACGCGCGCCGGCGACGAGTCGGCCGGCAACGACGCCGACACGCTCGCGATCCGCGTGGGCGAGGGCCCGCTCGAGGTGACGGAGATCCAGTTCCACCCGGGCTCGGGCGAGGGCGAATGGGTCGAGGTGCGCAACCGCTCCGGCGCGCCGCTACCGCTTTCGGGCGTCACGATCGGCGACCGCGCGAGCGCCGGCGCCGCGCTTGCGGGCGCGCCGACGCTCGCGCCCGAGAGCCTGGCCGTGGTCGCGCAGGACCGCCCGGCGCTGCTCGCCGCGTTCCCGGCGCTCGATCCCTCGCGCGTCGTGGCGGCCGCGCCGTGGGCGAGCCTCAACAACTCCGACGCCGTCGACGGGATCGCCGACATGGTCGTGCTGCGCGAGGCGGACGGCCTGCTCGTCGAGCGCGTCGCCTACTCGGCCGCCGGCGTGCCCGCGGGGACGCCGCTCGAGAAGCGCGGCGGGCTGTGGGCGGCGGGCTCGGCGACGCGCGGCACGCCGCTCGCGTTCCCGGCCGAGCGCGGCGCGGGGGAGGCCGCCTTCGCGCTGCGGCCGCGCCGGCTGCGGCCCGGTGAGAGCGACGTGCAGCTCGCCTGGACGCTGCCGTGGGCGCGCGGGCGCGTCACGGTGGAGCTCTACGACCTCTCGGGGCGGCGGACGGCCCGGCTGCTCGACGAGGTGGCGAGCGGACCCTCGGACACGAGGCGCGCGAGCGTCGCGGGCGTTCCGCCCGGCCTCTACGTCGCCGTGCTGCGCGCGCACGAGGGCGCTCTCGCCGTCACGCACGAGACGCTGCTGCGCGTCGGCGGGGCGCGGCCGTGAGGCTCCGCGCGGCGCTCGGGGCCGCCGCGGCCGCGGCGCTCGTGCTCGCGCGCGCGGCGGCCGCGCAGGACTTCGCGCCCGCGGCGCCCGCGGGGCCCGCGCCCGGCGCGCCGGCGCTGCTCGAGCGCGCGCTACCCGCCGCGGAGGACCGCCTCTCGGCCGAGGCCACGACGACCCGCTGGCTCGGGTTGCCCGGGCTCGAGACGCGCTCGCTCGCCGCGCTCCTCCCGGTGCGCTCGCTGCGCGTCGCGCTGGGGCTCTCGCAGACGGGCGATCCCGAGCTGGGATGGACCGCCGCGGCCCTCGCGGCGGGAGGGGCGTCCGACGCCGCCGGCTTCGGGCTGCGCCTCGCCGCGCGGCGCGACCGCGAGGGCGGGCCGCTCCTCGCGGGCGCCCTCGGCCGCGGTCTCGGCGCCGAGGGCGGCGCCGGGGGCTGGCTCGCCGCCGCGCCCGGCGTCGTGCTCTGGGCGTCCGCCCCGCAGCTCTGGCGCTCGGGCGAGGCGCCGCCGCTCGAGCGGCCGCTCGAGCTGGGGGCGACCCTCGGCGCGGGCGCGCTGTCGGCCTGGTTCGCGATCGGCGCCCCGCGCGCGGGCGACGACGGCGAGCGCACCGCCGGGCTGCGGATCGCGGAAGGACCGCTCGAGGTGTGGGCCGAGGGACGCGACGGGCCGGTCCGGGTCGCGCTGGGCGTCGCCGCCGAGGCGGGACCGGTCCGGGTCGCCGCCCGGATCGAGGGCCACCCGGTGCTCGGCGAGACGACGCGGCTCTCGATCGCGCTGCGGGGCGGCGCGGTCCGGGCGGCACGTTGACCGCGCCACGCGCGCTGCGGCTCGCCGCCGCGCTGCTCGCGCTCGCCGGCGCGGCGCGCGCGACGGACCTCGTGCCGCCGCCCGAGGCCGGCGAGGGCGACTACGAGCTGGAGCTCGCCGACTCGCTCGCCGAGGGCGCGTACGAGACGAGCTGGTCGGCGAGCGGGACGTCGCGCACCGCACCGAAGCGTTCCCAGCGGCTGCGCTTCCGCGGCGGCGGCACGTCGGGCTCGCTGCGCGAGGGCGCCGACGCCCTTGCCGGGGGCCGGCTCGAGGCACCGCTCGCGCGCGGCCGGCTGCGGGTCGGCCGGCTCGCGCCGCGCTGGAGCCGCGGCCTCCTCTTCGGCGCGCCCGCCGAGCCCTGGAGCGCGTCCGCCGCCGACCGCGGCGAGGGTGCCGCGTTCCGCGGCCGCTCGGGCGAGGGCGCGGTGTGGGAGGCCGGCGATCGCGTGGCGGTGCTCACCGGGCGCTTCGCGAAGCGGCCGCTCTGGGCGGGGCGCGCGCTCGCCGGGCCCGTCGCGCTCGGCGGCGCCGCCGTGCGCGGCGCCGCGCAGGCCAGCGCCGGCTTCGGCCGCAAGCACGCGGCCGCCGAGCTCGCCGCCGACGGCCGCGGCCGCTGGCGCGCGGAGGCGGCGTGGTTCGTGCGCGAGGGCCGCGTGCGCGCGGCCGTGTTCGCGCGCGGCGGGCTCGCCGGCTTCCGCTCGCTCGCCGAGCCGAAGCGCGCCGGGCCGGCCCGCGCGCTGTCGGCGGCCGGCTCGTTCGCCGACGGGGTTCGCGAGGCGCGGGCGCTGCTGGCCGCATGGCGCTTCGCCCCCGGCGCGTCGGGCGCGCGCGCGTCCCTTGAAGTGCGCCGGAGACTCGTCCACCATGCCACGGTCCTCGTCGGCTTCGAGGAACAGCACGGCACGCTCCGCGACCCCGCCCTGGGGGCGAAGGCCGCGGGCGGGACCGGCATGCGCCAGGGCGCGTGGCTCGAGTGGCACGGGGAGTCCCCCCGCGGCCGGCTCGCGCTGCGGCACGAATGGTGGGGCGCGCGGGCGTTCGCCCGCGCGGCCGCCCGGCGGGTGTCGATCGCGCAGGCGGAGGCCGCGCTGCCGGGGGGCGCCCGCCTCGCCGTCCTGCACGCCGCCTGGTCGGCGCGCCGCGGCGAGCGCGCGTACCTGCTCGAGACGGGCGAGGACCGCCTCGTGCTCCGCGCGCTCACGGGCGCGGGCTCGAGGACGCGGTGCGAGCTGGCCGTTCCCGCCCTGGGCGGTCGCGCCCGGCTCTCGATCGCGATCGCGGAGAGCGGCGGCCGTGCCGCCGCGCCGCGCTGGACCGCGGAATGGACCCGCCGCGCGCGCCTCTAGCGCCGGCTTCGGAGATACCGATGAGATTCGCGCAGCGCATGGGACGCATCACCTCGGCCGCCTCGTTCGACATGCTCGCGCGCGGCAAGGCCCTCGAGGCGCAGGGGCGCAGCATCGTCCACCTGGGCATCGGCGAGCCCGACTTCGACACGCCCGGCTTCATCCGCGAGGCCGCCAAGCGCGCCCTCGACGAGGGCTGGACGCACTACGGGCCCGCGCCGGGCCTGCCCGAGTTCCGCAAGGCCATCGCCGAGCGCTGGAAGGCCCGCCGCGGCATCCCGTGCGAGGCCGCGAACGTCGTGGTGACGCCGGGCGCCAAGCAGGTCCTGCTGTTCGGGATGATGGCGCTGCTCGAGCCGGGCGACGAGATCCTCATCCCCAGCCCGGCGTTCCCGAACTACGCCTCCATCGCGCGCTTCCTCGAGGCGCGCGTCGTGCCCGTGCCGCTGCTCCCCGAGAAGGGCTTCGACCTCGACCTCGACGCGCTGCGCGCGCGGGTCAACGAGCGCACGCGCGCGATCATCCTGAACTCGCCCCACAACCCGACCGGCGGCGTGCTCCCGGCCGCGACGCTGCACGCGGTGAGCGAGGTCGTGGCGAAGCACGACCTCGCCGTCCTCGCCGACGACATCTACGGCGACATGGTGTACGAGGGCGGGTTCACGTCCTTCGGCTCGCTGCCGGGGATGTTCGAGCGCACGGTGGTCGTGGACGGGTTCTCGAAGACGTACGCGATGACCGGCTGGCGGCTGGGCTTCGGCATCATGAACGAAGGACTCGCGAAGCACATGGCGACGCTGATGAACAACTCGACGTCGTGCACCGCGACGTTCGTGCAGCGCGCCGGGATCGCCGCGCTCACGGGGCCGCAGGACGAGGTCGCGGCGATGGTCGCCGAGTTCCGGAGGCGCCGGGATGTGGTCGTCAAGGGCCTGAACGCCCTTCCCGGCGTGAGCTGCCCGAGTCCCGCCGGCGCGTTCTACGCGTTCCCGCGGGTGGAGGGCACCGGCCTCACGTCCGGCCAGCTCGCCGACCGGCTGCTCGACGAGGCGGGCGTCGTGACGCTGCCCGGCACCGGCTTCGGCGGGGAGGGCGAGGGCTACCTGCGCCTGTCGTACGCGAACTCGATCCCGAAGCTGGAAGAGGGCCTGCGCCGCATCGGCGAGTTCCTGTCGGCGAAGGTGAAGGACTAGCCCGCCGCTTCCGTGCACTGCGTTCACGCCGCCGTCGCCCCTCGCGACGGCGGCGTTCGCGTCGTCGTTCGGGCCGCGCGCCGCAAACGCGTGCGGCGGCTCGACGCGGCGCCGGGGGGCATCGCGGCACGCGGCGTGCGATCCGCCCCGCGAGCGGCCGCACGGCCGCGACGACCGCCCCCGCGCACCGCCCCCGCGTGGAGCGAATCCCATGCACCTGCTTCGACCCGCCTTCGGAACCGCGCTCGCGCTGCTCGCCGCGTTCTGCGCGCCGCCGGCCGCCTCCGCCCAGGACTTGCGGCTCAACGAGATCCTCGCCGGCCCGGCGCGCGACTGGGACGGCAGCGGGACGTTCTCCTCGCGCGACGACGAGTGGATCGAGATCGAGAACCCCGGCGCCGGCGTGGCGGACCTCGCGGGGCTGCTCGTCACCGACGGCGACGCGATCCCGCGCTACGCGCTCTCGGGCACGCTCGAGCCGGGCGGCGTGCTGCTCGTCACCGGGAAGATGAGCTACGACTGGGAGAAGGCGAACGGCCAGCCGGCCTACGGCCTCTCGCTCGCGAACGGCGGCGACTCGGTGAGGCTTCTGCGCGTGGCCGGCGCCGACACCTCGCTCGTGGACGCGTACACGTTCAAGAGCCATGAAGCCGCCGCCGACCGCGCGTCGGGCCGCGACCCCGTGTCCGGGGAGTGGGTGCTCTTCGACGGGCTGAATCCCTACACGGGGACGCTGCTTCCGCAGGGCAACGGGTGCGTGCCCACGCCCGGCGCGCCGAACGCGTGCTCGGGCACGCCGGCGCGGTCCACGACCTGGGGCCGCGTGAAGGCGGGCCGGCGCTAGAGCGGCGTTCCGGCGCCCCGTCGCGCGCGGCGGGGCCGCCGCCACGCGCCCGGACCGAGCCGCCGTGAGGCAGCCCGCGGCGTCTCGGCCGGGCGTGACCGCGCCGCGGGGCGATTGACCCGCTCCCGGCGCGGGCCTAGCCTGCCGTCGCCCGCGAACCAGGCGCCACGGCAGGCGTCCCCCCGGGTTCCGGCGAACGACCCACGGAGGGGTCATGGCACGCCCAGGCCGCGTTCACCCGCCGGCGCGACGGCTCGACGCCCGCGCCGCACTGCTCCTGCTCGCCATCCTGCTTCCCTCAACTCGGAGCGCGCACGCGCAAGGGACCGTCCTCATCCGCGGCGAGCCGGGCGAGTCCATGACCGGCGGCGCGACGTTCTACTACGCCCCGCCCACGGCGACCACCGGCTTCGGGCGCACCACGGGCGGCATCGGCTGCACGGTCTATGCGCCCGCCGCGACGTGGGACTTCCGCTTCTTCGGGCAGGGCGACCACGACCTCGGGACGGGTGTCTACCACACGATCGGCGGCTACACGACGAACAACGAGCCGGCCGTCGCGATCGACTACGGGCTCAAGGCCTGCCACCCGATCGCGGACCTGGAGGTGCGGCGGCTGGCGTGGGCCCCGGACGGCGTCGCGCGCGAAGTGTGGATCGTCTGGTCCGGCAGCTGCTCGGCCGGCTCGCCCCGGCTCTTCGGCGAGATCCGCCTGAACGCGGACACGACGCTGTGGCAGGAGCATCCCGGGGACGTCTGGGCGTTCGGTGGGGACTCGGCCGCGTTCACGACGCGCGCGCACTGCGTGAGCGGCCATCCGGTGGGCTTCGTCGCCGACTCGCTGCCCGAGGGCGCGTCCTTCACGGACGCCGGCGACGGCACGGCGGACTTCCGGTGGCGGACGCCGGCGGTGAACGCGCCGACGATGTTCGCCGTCCGTGTGGTCGCGACCGACGACGCCGGCGCGGACGACACCACAACGACCTGGATCCACGCCATGCCGGCGCTGAAGGTCGGCTACGGGAGCCAGCCGGGGGACGCGATGGGGCAGGGCGTGCCCGACACGTTGCGCGACCCACGGACCCAGGTCGAGATCCGCGAGATCGGCGGCAAGGTCCATCCTCTCAATCTCCAGTTCAAGGGCGGTGGCGGCGGGTGGGCGTTCGAGTTCGACGCGCCCATGCAGCGCAGGCTGGCCGAGGGCACCTACGAATCCGCCCAGGGCTCCCCGACGTCCGCGCTCGTGCGCCCGGGACTCTCGGTCTCCACGCGCCTGGGCAATGTGCCCTGTATGCGCACGGAGGGTCGCTTCGAGATCCGTCGCCTGCGTCGCGACGCCGCCGGGCTGGTCACGGGCCTCTGGGCCGTGGTGGACGGCCGCTGCGTCGGTGCCTCGGGGGCGATCCGGGCCGAGGTGCTCTACAACGCGGACACGACCCTCTACGTGCGCGCGCCGGCCGACGTCTTCGTCGAGCCCGGCGACTCGATCGGTTTCGATGTCGAGGCCGTGGACACGCGCACCGGCCAGGCGCTCCTCGACCACGGAGCGCTCCCCACGGGCGTGGCGTTCGAGCCGCTCTCGGCGCGGGCGGGACGGCTGGTGTGGACGGCCCCGTCCGCGCCGGTGGACGACCTGCCCGTGATCTTCACGGCACTCGCCTCCGACGGGACCGCCGACACGGTGACGACCCACCTGCACGTGCGGCCGGTGGGCCGGTTCCACGTGGTCGGCGACCCCGGACACTGCCAGCTGGACGGAAAGTCCTTCCTGGGCACGAACCTCGACGGTCAGCTCGCCGGCGCGCCCTCGTACCCCGACCAGGTGAGGGCGAGCTACATCAGCACGAACGACCGGTACGAGCTCTGGCTCTGGATGCCCACGGGCGAGGTCGTGCGCAAGGGTGACTATTCGGTGCTGCGCCTCAATGCCGCCTGGTCCAGCCCGCTGTGGGCCGGAATGAAGCCCGTCCTCGGGAGCTACGGCTACGAGACGCGCTATTCCCACCTGCACGTGCGCAAGTTCTCCCGGGACGGGTCGGGTACCGTGACGTCGCTGTGGGCGCTGTGGGACTGGAGCTGCTGGTACGAGGCAGGGCACCCGACGGCCTATGGCGAGATCCGCTTCAACGCCGACACGAGTCTCTACACGCGCGCACCCGCCTTCGTACCGGTCGAGCGCGGCCGCCCGGTCCGCTTCGGCGTCCGCGCGGCGCAGGCCTTCGGAGCCCCGGCGCAGGTCGCCGGCGCGGGACTTCCCGCAGGCGCCACGCTCGCGGCAGCGGGCGACTCGGCCACCTTCGATTGGCCGGCCGCGTCCCCCGTGGGCTCGGCCACCGCGACGTTCGTGTCCACCGACGACGCGGGCGACGCCGACACGCTGACGTCGGTGATCCAGGTCTTCGAACCCCGATGGCTGAAGCTCGACGCGGTGCCCGGCGAGTGGGCGACGGGCGGCGGGCTGTACCAGTGGAACGCCACCAACAGCGAGTTCGGCTCGTACAACGACGGCAAGGGCCTCGTGAGCATCCAGGTCCACTCGTGGCAGGACGATTGGGTCGCGCGCTTCGGCGCGCCCACGTGGCGTCCGCTCACGCCGGGGTTCTGGGAGAACCCGCTGGGGGCGAACATCTACAACCTGTCCAGGGCGCCCAAGCTCACCGCCATCCGGAACGGTCGCACGAACATGGGCACGGGCCAGGGCTGGATGCATGTGCGCAAGGTGGAGTTGGCCGCCGACGGCCGCCCGAGCCGGCTGTGGGCCGTCTTCGAGGCCGGTGCGCCCGCCCAACGCATCACCGGTGAGGTCCTGTACGGCGATCCCGACACCACGCTCTACCTGACGGCGCCGGGCGACCTGTTCGTGAACCCGGGAGACTCGGTGACGTTCGCCGTCCGGTCCTCGCACGCCCGGCACCGGCCGGTGTCGCTCTCGGCCACCGGAGTTCCCGCCGGCGCGGAGTTCCACGCTGGCGCCGACGGCACGGCGGAGTTCCGCTGGCGCGCGCCGGAGGCCGGCGGGGTGGACTGGCCGGTGAAGGTGTTCGCCGCCGACGACGAGGGGCTCCGGGATTCGTGCGTGGTGGTGGTTCACGTCGTCGTCCCGGCGAGCCTGGTGACCGTCAGCATCGATCCCTACGAGCCCATCGGTCGGGGCGAGAGCTACTCGACCGACTCGCGCGAGTCCGACTTCACGGTCTACCGCCTGTGGACGAACGGCGCCTCCATCGGGGTGCAGACGAGGGACGCCACCTGGTACCTGCACGTCCGCGCCCCGGGAGACGAGCCGCTCGCGCCGGGCCCCTATCCCGGCGCCGTCGGCTCGTGGTACGCGGGGGCTTCGGACGCGGTCTTCGACATCGAGCGCCTGGCCGGCAGCGACTGCGCGTACTACGGCACGGGGCGCTTCGACGTCTACGACGTCGGCTACGATTCGGCCGGGGTCGTGAACCGGCTGTGGATGACGTTCGAGGACCGCTGCAGTGCGAACGGGCCCGCGCTGACCGGGGAGCTGCGCTTCGGCGCGATCGACCAGGCGGTGCCCGCGCTCGCCTCGCGCCGGCTCGTGACCGTCGTGGACGGCGAGGTGCGGATCCTCTGGCGGGTCTCGCCCGAGGCGGGGACGGCGTTCCAGGTCGAACGCCACACGCCGTCGGCCCCGGTAGACGGATGGCGGCCGATCGCGGTGCTCGCGCCGGATGGCTCGGGCGACCTCCAGCTCACCGACCGGGACGTTGCCGCCGGCGGCACGTACACCTACCGCCTCGTCCAGGCCGGGGCACCGGGAGCGGTGCTCGACGAAGTCGAGGTGAGCGTGGGGCCCGCGGCGCCGTTTTCGCTCGCGGCCCTGGGGCCCAACCCCGCGCGCACGAGCCTCAGCCTGCGGTCGGCGTCGCGGTGGTCGGGGCCCGTGGACGTCACGGTGACCGACGTGGCGGGGCGCGTCGTGCTGAAGCGGGTCCTGGGCTCGGAGGCGTCGGGAACGAGTGAATGGCAGCTGCCGCTGCCGCCCTCGCTGCCGGCCGGCGTCTACCTGCTGCGCGCCCGGGGCGGGGGGACAACGGCCGTACGCCGCTTCGTGCTGATCCGCTGATTCGCGCCGCGGGCGCTGCCCCCGGAGGCGCTCCCGCCGGCCTCCCGCGGGCGTCCCGGCGCTGTTGACGCCCGTTCGGGGCCTGCCTACTATGCCCGCCCCGATTGGGTGCGGAAGTGGCGGAACTGGCAGACGCACTAGATTCAGGTTCTAGCGCCCGCAAGGGTGTGGGGGTTCAAATCCCCCCTTCCGCACCACCCGTCCTTTGCCTCGGCCCCGAGGCCCCGCGCCGATGGGGCCCGCGGCGCGCTCCCGGCGCCCCGCGGCGGGTCGGGGACGCGGGCGACGTGCGAACCTCCGGCCGGCCGGCGAGGACGGCGTCATGACCTCCGATGAACGCGATTCGCCCGACCGCCTGATCGCCCAGAACCGGCGCGCCCGCCACGACTACTTCATTCTCGACACGATCGAGGCGGGGCTCGTGCTCGCGGGCACCGAGGTCAAGAGCCTGCGGGCCGGCAAGGCGAGCCTGGCGGAGGCGTATGCGGCGGTGGAGGACGGCGAGGTGTTCGTGCGCCAGATGCACATCCCGCCCTACGAGCAGGGCAACCGGTGGAACCTGGACCCGGTGCGCACGCGCAAGCTGCTCCTGCACCGGACCGAGATCGCGAAGCTGCACAAGGCCGTCGCCCAGAAGGGGCACACGATCGTGCCCCTGAAGCTCTACTTCTCGAAGGGCCACGCCAAGCTGCTGCTCGGCATCGCGAAGGGCAAGAAGTCACACGACAAGCGCGCGACCATCGCCGAGCGCGACGCCCGGCGCGAGATGGACCGCGCGCGGCGCGGCGCGGAGCGCGACCGTTGAGCCGCCCCGCCTTCGCGGCGGCCGCGGCGCTCGCCCTGGCCGCCGCGTTCGCGGCCGTCCCGGCGCGGGCGGCACTGCCCGAGGGCGGCGCCTCGGCACCCGTCGTGCGGGTCGGCGGCGTGCCGTGCGTGGGCGCCAACGACCTCGCGCGCCTGCTCGACGGCGCGAAGTTCTGGCGCTCGGACGTCCGCAAGCTCGTTATCCGCACGCGCGAGCACCGGCTGACGTTCACGACCGACGTGCCGATCGTGATCCTGGACGACCATGCGCTGCGCCTCGACGCGCCGGTCCGCTCGGTCTCGGGCGAGCTGCAGATCCCCGTCTCGCTGATCGCGCAGCTGCCGCGCGACACGACGGGCGTCCGGCTGCGCTACGACGCGGCGGCGGCCCGCGTGCGCGCCACGCCGCCGGGCGGCTGGGTGGGCGCGCCGGTGGTGACCGTGGCCGGCGAGGTGACGCGGGTGACGATCGCGACCGAGCGCCCGCAGGCGGCGACGGTCGTGGGCCGCGCGCGGCGGCACTTCCGCGTGCGCGTCCCAGGCGCCTTCGCGGGCGGCCTGCCCGACCGCTTTCCCGACGGCTCGCTCGTGCGCGACGTGCGGCGGCTGCCGGGCACGGAGGGCGTGACGCTCGAGTTCACCGTCGCGCCCGAGGCGGCGGGCTTCCGCACGCAGGTCGGGCGCGGCCGCTGGACGCTCGAGTTCTCGCGCTCGCCCTCGGAGGAAGGCTTCGCGCCGGAGGGCCCCCCGGGGCCGCGGCCGCTGCGCGTCGTCGTGCTCGACCCGGGCCACGGCGGCGACGACGCGGGCGTCGAGGTGGAAGGGGCGGTCGAGAAGGACCTCACGCTCGCGCTGGCCCGCCAGCTGGCCGGCGACCTCGAGCGCCGCGGGGTGCGCACCGTGCTCACGCGCGACGCGGACCTCGCGGTCCCGCAGGAGCAGCGTGCCGAGATCGCGAACCGCGCCCGGGCCGACGTCGTGCTCTCGCTCCACTTCGACGGCTTCGCCGGCTCCGCGGCGAGCGGCGCGACCGCCTGGTGCCCGCCGGCCTCGTACGCCGAGCCCGCCCGGGACACGCGTGCAGCGGCGCTCGGTCCCGTTCCGCTCACGCCGTGGCGCGACGTGGCACTGCGGCACGCGGTCGAGAGCCGGGCGCTCGCCGAGGCGCTGACCGCCGCGCTCGAGCAGGATGGCCTGGGCCCGGCGCGGGTGCGCGAGCGGCTCACGCGCCCGCTGCTGGGTGTCAACGCCCCGGCGCTGCTGCTGGAGTGCGCGACGCTCACCTCGCCCGCCGACCGGGCTCGCGTGACGTCGCCGGAGGGGTTGCGCGACCTGGCCGGCGCCATCGCCGACGGCCTGTTCGCCTACCAGCGCCATGAGTAGGGTCCCCCGCGGCTGGTTCGTGCCCTTCGTGCTCGCGGCGATCGTCGTCGCGGCCTGGCTCGGCTGGCGCGAGGCGCGGCATCGCGCCGACCGCGCGGCGATCGCGGCCGCGGAGCCGGACACGGTCCAGGCCGGCGTGCGCGCGATGACGCTGTGGTTCGCGTCGGTGGACGGGGACAGCCTCGTGCCGGAGGCGCGCGACCTGCAGGACCGCGACGACCTGCACGAGCGCATCGCCTCGCTCGTCGCGGCGCTCGACGAGGGGCCCACGCGCCGGGGGCTGCCCGTGCTGCCGCCCGGCACCGCCGTGCTGCACGCCTACCTCGCCGACGACGGGCTGCTCACGCTGGACCTTTCGCGCGCGTTCCAGCAGGGTTTCCACGGCGGCACGCGCGCCGAGGCCTTCGCGATCGACGCGGTCGTCCGCACCCTTCGTGACAACGTGCCCGAGGTGAAGCGCGTCCTGTTCACCTGCGGGGGCGCCCCGATCGCCACCCTGGGCGGCCACCTGCCGCTCGACCGCCCGATCCCCGTCCGCGTCGCGGGGGAATGAGAGGACCGCATGCCCGCCACGCACGATCCCAGGCCCGTCGGGGTGTTCGACTCCGGCATCGGCGGACTGACCGCCGTGCGCGAGTTGTTCCGCCAGCTCCCGCACGAGTCGGTCGTCTACTTCGGCGACACCGCGCGGCTGCCGTACGGCAACAAGTCGAAGGAGACGGTGACGCGGTTCAGCCTCGAGATCGCCTCGTTCCTCGTGCGCCAGAACGTGAAGTGCATCGTGGTCGCCTGCAACACGGCGTCGAGCCACGCGCTCGACGCCCTGCGGCTGCGCCACGACCTGCCGATCGTCGGCGTGATCGAGCCGGCGGCGAAGGCGGCCATCGCCGCGAGCCCGCACGGCCTCGTGGGCGTGGTCGGCACGCTCGCGACCGTGGGCAGCCACGCCTACGTCGAGGCGATCGCGCGGCTCGCGCCCGGCGCGAACGTGCTGTCGCGCGCCTGCCCGCTGTTCGTGCCGCTCGTCGAGGAGGGGTGGCTCGACCACCGCGTGACGCGCCTCGTGGCCGAGGAGTACCTGGCCGAGCTGCGCGCCGCGAACCTCGAGAGCCTGATCCTCGGCTGCACGCACTACCCGCTGCTCGCACCGCTCCTGCACGAGCTCATGGGGCCGGCGGTGACGCTCGTGGACTCGGGGGCCGAGGCGGCCCGCGCCACCGCGCAGCTGCTCGCCGAGCGTGGACAGCTCGCGCCCGAACCCGGGGCGAAGGGCAGGGGGCCCCGGCACCACTTCTTCCTCAGCGACGAGCCGCGCCGGCGCAGCTTCGCGCGAATCGCGCAATCGTTCCTCGGACGCCCGCTCCCGCACGTCACGGTCGTGGACCAGACGGACCTGCCGTGGTTCGAGCGCGTGCACGAGATCCCACCGACCCGCGGAGGTTCCTCCAAGTGACCCGCAAGCCGAAACCCGTCCGCGAGCACGAGGCCAGCGCGGCCGCCGGCCCGGCGTTCGCGCGGCCCGACGGCCGCGCGCCGCGCGCGGCGCGGCCCTTCCGCATCGAGCGCGGCGCGATGTCGCACGCCGAGGGCTCGGCCCTGGTCTCCATGGGGCGGACGCGGGTCCTGTGCAGCGCGAGCGTCGAGGAGCGGGTGCCGGGCTGGCTGCGCGGCGCCGGCAAGGGCTGGGTCACCGCGGAATACGGCATGCTGCCGCGCGCCACCGGCTCACGCACGCCGCGCTCGAGCCAGACGGGGGGGCGGGCGCAGGAGATCCAGCGCCTGATCGGCCGCTCGCTGCGCGCCGTGACCGACCTGACCGCGTTCGGCGAGCGCACGATCACGCTCGATTGCGACGTGCTCGAGGCGGACGGCGGCACGCGCACGGCCGCGATCAACGGCGCGCTCGTCGCGCTGCACGACGCCTTCGTGAAGCTCTCGAACCAGGGCGCGCTCGTGCGGCCGCCGCTGCGCGACGCCGTGTCCGCGATCTCCGTGGGCCTCGTGAAGGGCGTCCCCTGCCTCGACCTCGACTACGCCGAGGACTCCACCGCCGAGGTGGACATGAACGTCGTCATGACCGGCGGCGGCCGATTCATCGAGGTGCAGGGGACCGGCGAGGGCACGACCTTCTCGGACGCGGAGCTGAAGGCCCTGCTGCGCCTCGCGCGCGCCGGCATCCGGCGCATCGCGGCGTACCAGCGCCGGCTGCTGGCGGGATCGGGCCTGCTGCCGGAGCCGCCCAGGTGAGGTTCGTGCTCGCGACGTTCAACCGCGACAAGGCGCGCGAGCTGGCCGCGCTGCTGGCGCTGCCCGGGCTCGAGATCGTGGCGCTCGCCGACTGGCCCGGCGCGCGGGCGCCCGAGGAGCTCGGCGCGACGCTGCTCGAGAACGCCCGCCTCAAGGCGCGCGCGGCGCTGGAGCTGACCGGCCTGCCGGCGATCGCCGACGACACCGGCCTCGAGGTGGACGCCCTGGGCGGCGCCCCCGGCGTGCGCGCCGCGCGCTACGCGGGCCCGTCGGCGACCTACGCCGAGAACGTCGCGAAGCTGCTGCACGAGATGGCGCCCGTGCCCGACGGGCGGCGCGCGGCGCGCTTCCGCACGACCTGCATCGCCTGCTTCCCCGGCGGCGCGGAGGTGAGCGCCGACGGCGTGCTCGAGGGCGCGATCGGCCGCGCGCCGAGGGGGAATCTCGGCTTCGGCTACGACCCGGTGTTCGTGCTGCCCGACGGCCGGACGCTCGCCGAGCTGTCCGAGGACGAGAAGAACGCGGGCTCGCACCGCGCGCGGGCCGTGAAGGCGCTGGCCGCGAAACTCGCCGCCCGCTAGCACCGCCGGCGGCTTCAGCAGCCGCCGATGCGGTGGACGCGGATCGTGTTCGTCGAGCCCACCGAGCCCGGCGGCGTGCCGGCGCAGATGACGACGCGGTCGCCCCCGGCGACGCGTCCGAGCTCGAGCAGCGAGCGGTCCACCTGCCGGATCATGGCGTCGGTCTCGCTCATGCGCGGCACGACGAACGTCTCGATGCCCCACTGCAGCGCGAGCCGGCTGCGCACCTCGGTGTTCGACGTGAACGCCAGCAGCGGGATGCGGCAGCGGTGCGCCGCGAGCAGCCGCGCGGTGCCGCCGGACTCGGTGAACGCGACGAGCGACTTCGCGCCGATGTCGGTGGCGAGGCGGACCGCCGCGGCCGCCAGCGCGTGCGGCGGCGAGTCCGCCCGGCCGACGAGCCGGGGCAGCCGGAACGGCGAGTGCTGCTCGACCTCGGAGGCGATGCGGGCCATCGTCTCGACCGCCGCGACCGGCCAGCGCCCGACGCTCGTCTCGCCCGAGAGCATCAGGGCGTCGGCACCGTCGAGGACGGCGTTCGCGACGTCCGAGGCCTCGGCCCGGGTGGGCCGCGAGTGCTCGATCATGGACTCGAGCATCTGCGTCGCCACGATGACGGGCCGCGCCCGCTCGCGCGCGAGATGGACCGCCCGCTTCTGCACGATCGGCACCTGCTCGAGGGGGATCTCCACGCCGAGGTCGCCGCGGGCGACCATGACGCCGTCGGCGGCCTCGACGATCTCGTCGAGCCGCTCGGCGGACTGGGGCTTCTCGAGCTTGGCGATCACCGGCAGCCGCGCGCCGAACTCGTCCATCACGGCGTGCACCTCGACCGCGTCGGAGGGCTCGCGCACGAAGGACAGGGCCACGAGGTCCGCGCGCAGCCCCATCGCGAAGCGCAGGTCCTCGCGGTCCTTCTCCGAGAGGCTCGGGGCGCTCACCCGCACGCCCGGCAGGTTGATGCCCTTGTGGTCGGACACGCGCCCGCCCTCGACCACCGTGCAGCGCACGCGCGTGCCGTCGCCCGACTCGACGCGCAGCCGCACGTTGCCGTCGTCCAGCAGCACCGTGTCGCCGGCCTTCACGTCGACCGGCAGGTGCGCGTAGGTCGTCGAGGCCGCCGTCGCGTCGCCGGGCACGTCCTCGGTCGTGAGCGTGAACTCGGCCCCGGCCTCGAGCACGGCCGATCCGCCGGCGAAGCGGCCCAGGCGGATCTTCGGGCCCTGCAGGTCCACGAGGATCGCGACCGCGCGCCCGGTCTCGTCGGCGGCGCGGCGGACGTTCGCGTACAGGGCGGCGTGCTCCTCGCGCGTTCCGTGGGAGAAGTTCAGCCGGGCCACGTCCATGCCGGCGCGCACCAGCGCCAGGACGGCGTCGTAGCTGCCGGTCGCGGGGCCGAGCGTGCAGACGATCTTGGCGCGGCGCGTCATGCCTCGCAGTATGGAACCGACGGGCCGCGCGCGGAAAGGGCGCGGCGGCCCGGGAGAAGGATGGGGTGGATGATGGGGCTCGAACCCACGACCCTCGGGACCACAACCCGATGCTCTGCCAACTGAGCTACATCCACCGTCAATCTCGACCCGGGCTTCGCGCCGGGCGCCAAATGGCGCGCCTGGAGGGAATCGAACCCCCGACCGTCGGATTAGAAATCCGATGCTCTGTCCATCTGAGCTACAGGCGCGTGCCGGGGGGCCCGCGCCTGAGGCGCCAGCCCCCTGGGAAGCTGGTCGGGGCGAGAGGATTTGAACCTCCGACACCCTGCTCCCAAAGCAGGTGCGCTACCGGGCTGCGCCACGCCCCGAAGTGAAGCTCGGTGCGAATCGGGCGAGCAGGATACTGACGCCCCGAAAAGGCGTCAATGGCGGACGGTTCCGCGCCGCCGCCGCCGCATCTGACCCCTTGGGTTCACCGCGGCGAGGCCCTATCCTGTCGTCAGTTCTCTCCCGCCCCCGGGTGCGCCCCCGCGGCGCCCCCACATCCCCACGCGAGGAGTTCGCATGAGCGTCAACAGAGTGTTCCTGCTCGGCCATCTCGGGCGCGATCCCGAGGTCCGCTACACGCAGGGCGGGACGACCGTGGCCAACCTGCGGCTCGCCACCAACGAGCGCCGGCCCGACGGGCAGGGCGGCTGGAAGGACGAGACCGAGTGGCACAGCATCGTCGTGTTCGGGAAGCAGGCCGACAACGTGAAGAAGTACCTCACGAAGGGCCGCGAGATCTTCGTCGAGGGCTCGCTCCGCACGCGCCAGTGGCAGGACCAGCAGGGCAACAAGCGCTACTCGACCGAGATCGTCGCGCGCGACATCCGCTTCGTCGGCGGGCGCGGCACGTCGGGTGGTGGCGGCGGCAGCTACGAGCGCCAGTCCGAGGACGTGGGCGCGCCGGTGCCGGGCGGTGACGACATGGCCGACTTCGGCGGTGGCGGCAACGACGACGACATTCCGTTCTGACCCTTCGGGCGCGGCGCCCCGCGCCCGCAGGCGGCACCCAGGGGGCGATTGGCTTCGACGGGGGTTCAGAAACTTCGAGTGCAGGCCGGGGACCCGTGACCTCGTCAAAAAAGCGGGAACATTCATCTGCCAACGAGCAGATGGCTCTCGCTGCCTAATTAGGCAGTGACGCCTTCCCGGACCCCGCCTGTGGGGGACGGAGCGGGCGCCAGAAAAACGCAGGCTGGTCCGAGGGGGCGGCCCGACCGCCCGAGGGCGAGAACCAACCGGGCTGGCTCGCCGCGATCCCGCCGGTGGGAGCAAGGCGGGCGAGACTCAAATCGCCGGATACGCCTGTAGGACTCGCTGTGGAAGAGCTTTCGGACGCGGGTTCGATTCCCGCCGCCTCCACCAACCCCGTGACCTCGGGCCGCCCGGAAACCCGGGCGGCCCGCTCGCGTCCCCCGGGCGCCGGTCCGCGGGGGGCTCCGGACGGCGACGAATCCGCTTGCCGCCCGCGGGGTCCCGCACTAGTCTCCCGCGTCCCGTGAACGCGGACCCGGGCTCCCTGTCCGAGCGCCTGGCGCTCGTCCGAGGGCGAATCGCGGACGCCGAAGGGCGTTCCGGCCGCCCGCCGGGGTCCGTGACGCTCGTCGGGGTGGTCAAGACGCTGCCGCCGGAAACGGTTGCGGCCGCGGTGCGTGCCGGTCTCGCGGACGTCGGCGAGAACCGGGTCCAGGAGGCCGAGGCGCACCAGCAGGTCGTCGCCCGCACGGCGGCGAGGTGGCACATGATCGGCCACCTGCAGGGCAACAAGGCGGGCAAGGCGGTCGAACGCTTCGACCTGGTGCACGGCGTGGACGACGCCGAGCTGGCCGGAGCGATCGGCCGGCGCGCCCGGACCGCCGGGCGGGTGATGCCGGTGCTGTTGGAAGTGAACGTGAGCGGCGAAAGCTCCAAGTTCGGCGTGGCGCCCGGGAGGCTGCCGGAGCTGCTGGAGCGGGTCGCGGAGGTCGAGGGAATCGAGCTGCGGGGGCTCATGACGGTGGGCCCTCCGGTGGAGCGTCCCGAGGACGCGAGGCCGGGCTTCGCGAGACTGCGCCGGCTGCGCGAAGCGGGCGAGCGCTCCCTCGGGCGCCCGCTGCCGGAGCTGTCCATGGGAATGAGTGGCGACTACGAAGTGGCCGTGGAGGAGGGTGCGACGCTCGTCCGCGTCGGCACCGCGATCTTCGGCGAACGCAGGCCCCAGGGAGGCTGAGTTGTTCGTACTCGGGAACGTCGTCGGGGCGCTGGCCTGGCTGCTGGACCTCGTCTTCAACCTGCTGATGCTGGTCATCCTGATCAACGCGATCCTCTCGTGGTTCCGGCTGGATCCGTCGAACATGGCGGTCCAGCTCCTCGACCGCATCTCGGACGTGGTCTGCAATCCCATCCGGAGGCTGTTCCCGACGGTGATGAGCGGCATCGACTTCGCGCCCATGATCGCGCTGGTCGCTTTGATGTTCCTGCAGCGGATCCTCGTGCCGACCCTGCAGGGCATCGCGGCGCGGCTCGGGTGAGCGCGGCGCGGCTCGCGGTGCGCGTGCACCCGGGCGCGCGGCGGGACGCGCTGGTCGGGCGGCTCGCGAACGGGGAGTGGAAGCTGGCCGTGACCGCGCCGCCCGAGGGCGGGCGGGCGAACGAAGCAGTGCTGGAGCTGCTGGCGGGGCTGCTGGACGTGAAGCGCCGCCAGCTGGCGGTGACGCGGGGCGCGGCCTCGCGGGCGAAGACGATCGAAGTGACGGGGCTGGACGCGGGCGAGGCCGAGAAGCGGCTCGCCGCGGCGATCGCGGCCCCGAGGGGAAACGATGGCGAGTGAGCTGCTGAACCGCATCCGCGAATCGGCCGCCTGGATCCAGGCGCGCACGAAGGTGAAGCCCGGCCTCGGGATCATCCTGGGCACGGGCCTCGGCGACTTCGCGGGCGCGCTCGAGCTGGACGTCGCGATCCCCTACGAGGACATCCCGCACTTCCCGCACTCGACCGTCGAGAGCCACGCGGGCGAGCTCCACCTGGGCCGGCTCGCCGGCCGTCCCGTCGCGCTGATGAAGGGCCGCGTGCACTACTACGAGGGCTACACGATGCAGCAGGTCACGTTCCCCGTGCGCGTCCTGAGGGCTCTCGGCTGCGGGACGCTGATCGTGACCAACTCCTGCGGCGGCATGAATCCCGACATGCCGGCCGGCTCGATCGTCGTGACGACCGACCACGTCAACCTGATGGGTGCGAACCCGCTGATCGGTCCCAACGACGAGGAGCTGGGCCCGCGCTTCCCCGACATGAGCGAGCCGTACTCGCGCCCGCTCGTGCAGCTGGCCGAGCGCGTCGCGCTCGACCTCAGGGTTCCGCTCCAGCGCGGCGTGTTCGTGGCCGTGGCGGGACCGAACCTCGAGACCGCGGCGGAGTACCGCTTCCTCCGCGGGATCGGGGCCGACATCGTGGGCATGTCGCTGGTGCCCGAGAACCTGGTGGCCGTGCACGGAGGCCAGCGAGTGCTGGCGTTCAACGTGGTCACCGACGCGTGCCTGCCCGACGCCCTGCACCCGGTGGACATCGCCGCGGTGCTGGCGGTGGCGGGCAAGACCGCGCCGACCCTGACCCGGCTCGTGACGGAGATCGTCCGGCGCCTGGACGAGGCGGAATAGGCCGTGAACAGCGCGGCGCCGGGGGGCGCCGCGTTCGAGAACCCGGAGGTCAACACGATGGCGAGCGCGCGCAGGAAGAGCGCAGGCGGCAAGGCGAAGCCCGCGAAGGGCTCCGCGAAGGCGAAGTCCCACGCGAAGGCTTCGAAGGCCGCGAAGAAGTCGAAGCGGCCCGTGAAGGCGAAGCCCGCGAAGGGGCGCAAGCCCGCGGCGAAGGCCGCGAAGTCCGCCCGGTCCGCGAAGGCCGCGAAGCCGGCGGCGAAGGCGAAGCGGCCCGCGAAGGTGAAGCGGCCCGCGAAGCCGACGCGCGCCGCGAAGCCGACGCGCGCCGCGAAGCCGACGCGTGCCGCGAAGCCGGCCCGCGCCGCGAAGCCGGCCCGCGCCGCGAAGCCCGCTCCGAAGCCGGCGCCGAAGGTGAAGGCGGCCGCGAAGTCCGCACCGCGCGTGATCGGCAGGCCGGCCGTGAAGGGGCCGGCGAAGGCCGCCCCGCCGGCGCCCCCCGTGCGCACGGGTCCTCCGCGGCTGGTGCCGGCGACGGCCGAGGCGCGCGCGCGCGCCGTGAAGGTGCCGGCGGGCCGCTCGAAGCTGGTCTCGCGCGGCCCGGCCGAGGTCCGGCCTCTCGGTGTCCTGCCCCCCGAGTCCATGGCGAGGCCCCGCCACGGGTCGGCGCGTGCCGCCCTGTCGGTGACGCGCACGATCTCCGCGACCCCCCCGAAGCCCACGGCCCCCCTGAAGGGAGACGATCGTCTGAGCCCCGACGACCTGAAGTACTTCGAGAGCCGCCTGCTGGCCGAGCGCGCACGCATCACGCGCGAGATGGGCCACCTCGAGAGCACGGTCCTCAAGGTGAACCCGCGCGACTCCGCGGGCGAGCTGTCCGGCTACTCCTTCCACATGGCCGACGCCGGCACCGACTCGATGGAGCGGGAGAAGGCGTTCGACATCGCCTCGAAGGAGGGCCGGCTGCTGCTGGAGATCGACGACGCGCTGCGCCGCCTCTACGCGGGCACCTACGGCCTGTGCGAGTCCAGCGGCAAGCCCATCTCGCGGGCGCGCCTCGAAGCCCTCCCGTGGGCGCGGCGGTCGCTCGAGGAGCAGGAGAAGCTCGAGAAGGAGCAGCGGGCAGGCCGCGTCGCGCCGGGCGCCGAGTGAGACGTTCGCCCGCGCTGCTCTTCGGCGTCGCCGCGTTCGTGGTCCTGCTGGACCAGTGGACGAAGCGGCTCGCCACGGAGCACCTCGCGTACGCGCCGCCGGTGCGGCTCGTGGGCGATCTCGTCCAGCTGACCTACACCCGCAACTCGGGAATCGCGTTCGGCCTGCTGGCCGGGCGCAACTTCCCGCTGTACGTCTTCTCGATCGTCGCCGCGGTCGCGGTGCTCGTGCTGTTCGCGCGGCACCCCCGGCTGTCGGTGGGCCGGCACCTGTCCCTGGCGCTCATCCTCGGCGGGGCGATCGGCAACCTGATCGACCGGGTCACCGCGGGCGAGGTGGTGGACTTCATCCTGCTCGCCTGGCAGGGGCACGAGTTCCCCGTCTTCAACGTGGCCGACATCGCGGTGACCTGCGGCGTGTGCCTGTTCGCGCTCGCCTGGTCGCAGGAGCACGACCACCACGAGCAGCTCGCGCCGGCCGGCGACGCGGGGCCCTCAGCGGGAGCGGAATCCCATGAACCGGATGATCGACCTGAGCGTGCCGCCGCAGGGGGCGGGACAGAGGGTGGACCGCTGGCTGGCGAAGGAGCGGATCGGGCTCAGCCGTAACCGCGTCCAGTCGCTGATCGAGGCGGGCCGGGTCACCGTGAACGGCCGCGCGGCCCGTGCCGCGCTCCGGCTGAAGGAGGCGGACCGGGTCGTCGTCGAGGTGCCGCCGCGCCGCGCCTCGCGGCTCGAGCCGGAGGCACGGCCGCTCGCGATCGTGCACGAGGACGACGCGGTGCTCGTGCTCGACAAGCCGGCGGGACTCGTCGTCCACCCCGGCGCGGGGGTCCAGAGCGGCACGCTCGTGCACGCGCTGCTCCACCACGCCCCGGCCATCGCGACCGTCGGCGGCGAGGGCCGCCCGGGGATCGTCCACCGCCTCGATCGCGACACCTCGGGCCTGCTCGTCGTCGCCAAGACGGAGGAGGCCTACCTTGCGCTGGTCGAGGCGCTGAGGGCCCGCGAGGTGACCCGGCTCTACCAGGCCCTGGTCTGGGGCGATCCGGGCCCGAACCACGGCTTCGTGGACCTGCCGGTCGGCCGCGACCCGAGGGACCGCAAACGCATGGCGGTGGTCCGCCAGGGCGGCCGGCCCGCACGGACCCACTGGCGGGTCGAGGAGCGTTTCGGCCTCGCCAGCCGCGTCGAAGCGCGGCTCGAGACGGGCCGGACCCACCAGATCCGGGTCCACATGGCGGCGGTCCGGCACCCCGTGGTGGGCGACCCCACCTACGGGGGCCGAGCCAGAAAATCGTTGAGCCTCCGTCCCTCGGAGCGTAGCCTCGCGGACGCCCTGTTGCGGCTGCTCCGCCGCCAGGCGCTGCACGCGGCGACGCTCGAGTTCGCACATCCCGTCTCGGGCCGGCCGCTTCGCTTCCAATCGCCGTTGCCGGACGATTTTGCCCGGGCGCTCGAGCTGCTTCGGGCGTTCATCGACCAGCGGACCCCGTGATCCATCCCATGGCCGATTCGCCCAAGACCGACGTCATCGAGCTCCGCCTGCCGAGCCGGCTCGAGCTGTTGTCCATTCTCGACCGCGTGACGCTGGCCGTGTGCGAGCGCATGGGGTTCGACGAGGACACGAGCTCGCAGGTGAGCATGTCGGTGATCGAGGCCGGCACGAACGCCGTGCAGCACGGGAACCGGCAGGACGCCTCGAAGTCGTTCGAGGTCAAGTTCACGCTCCACCCCGACCGGCTCGAGGTGTGCGTCAGCGACCAGGGTCCGGGGTTCGACCTCGCCAAGCTCCCCACGGACGTGACATCGCCCGAGCACCTCTTCGACATGCGCGGGCGGGGGATCTTCATCATGAAGTCGTGCTGCGACGGCGTGGATTTCCGTTTCGGCCCCTCCGGGACCACCTGCCTGCTGGTCAAGCACCGCCCGCAGGTGGAGTCGCGCGCCGCCGACGCCTGAGGATCCGTTTGCCCCGCATCCTGGCGGTGGACTGGGGCGAGCGACGGGTGGGTCTCGCCGTGTGTGACCCGACCGGGACGCTCGCGAGCGGCCTCGAGACGCTGGTCGTCTCCGGCCCGGCGGACGCCGTGGGGCGCGTCGCGGCCGTCGCCCGCGAGGTCGAGGCGCAGTCCATCGTCGTGGGCCTGCCGCTGCTCCTCTCGGGGGAGCGCGGGTCCGCCGCGGAGGCCGCCGAGCGCTTCGCCGCCGGCCTCGCCACGGCCTCCGGCCTGCCGGTCTCCACCTGGGACGAGCGGCTCACCTCGTCGCTCGCCTCGCGCCGCATGCGCGAGCGCGGCGAGCGCGGAAGGCGCGGCAGGCGGACCGGGCGCCTGGACCAGGACGCCGCGATCGCCCTGCTCGAGTCGTGGCTGCAGAAGCTCGACGCCGACCGCCGTCGCGCGGCGGCGGAGGACGCATGACGCCCGCGCGCTCGCGCCGCGCGTTCCGGCCGCTGCGCTGGGCGTGGCTGCTGCTGGCGGCCGCGCTGCTCGTCCCGGCCTACGAGCTGCTGCTGCCCGCGGGGCCCTTCCCGCCACGCGAGCGGCGCGTCGTGATCGTCGAGCGCGGGCAGTCGCTGCACGCGCTCGCCGCGGAGCTGCAGCGCACGGGCGTCGTGCGCAGCCCGCTCGCGTTCCTCGTGCTCGCGCGCCTCATGCACCTCGACCGCAGCGTGAAGGCCGGCCAGTACGCCTTCCGCCCCGGCATCACCGTGCCGGCGCTGTTGCGTGCGCTCGACCGCGGCATGTACGGGCTCGACCTGCTGCGCATTCCGGAGGGGCTCACGCTGCCGCAGACCGCGAGGCTGCTCGGGGCGCGGCTCGGCGTCGCGCCGTCGGAGATCGAGCGGCTCGCCACCGACCAGGGCCTGCTCGACTCGCTGGGCGTGGACAGCCCGTCGCTCGAGGGCTGGCTCGCGCCCGACTCCTACGAGTGGCTGCCCGGCACTCCGGCCGAGGCGGTGCTGCGCACGATGGTCGCGCGGACGCGCGAGCGGCTGCGCCGGGCCACCGCCGGGTGCGACTCGCTGCCGTTCGACTTCGGGCCGAACCAGCTGCTCACGCTCGCCTCCATCGTCGAGGCCGAAGCGCAGGTGAGCGACGAGCGACCGCTCATCGCGCGTGCCTACCTCAACCGGCTCGAGCGGCACATGCGGCTGCAGGCCGACCCGACGGTCGGCTACGCGATGGGCAAGGGGCCGCGGTCGCGGCTCACGCTGCGCGACCTCAAGGTACAGTCGCCCTACAACACCTACCTGCACGACGGCCTGCCGCCGGGACCCATCTGCAGCCCCGGCTACAAGAGCATCGAGGCCGTCGTCTACGCGACGCCGCACAGCAACGACCTGTACTTCGTCGCCCGCGGCGACGGCCGCCACATGTTCGCCCGGACCTACCGGCAGCACCTCGCGAACATCGCCGCCGCGCGGGCGCTGCAGGCGGCGATGGCCGCCCGGCGCGCGGCGAGCGACTCGGCGGAGACCGCGGCCGCCACGGACGTCCCGGCCGGGAAGGAGTCGTTGCGTTGAGCCCCGCCGGCCGGAGCCCGGCGCGCGGGCAAGACGGTGTGCTAGCATGCGTTCCCTCATGAACGGCCCGGGCATCGTCACCATCCGCGATCCGCGGGGCGCGCCGCACGCCGGCCTCGACTGGCGCGGCCGCCTCGAGTTGCTGCGCGCGCGCGTCGCCGCGCTCGGCCGCGCCGTCGTCGCCTACTCGGGCGGCGTGGACTCGAGCCTCGTCCTGCGCGTCGCGCACGAGCAGCTGGGCGCCGGCGCCCTCGGCGTGATCGGGCGCTCGGACTCCTACGCGCTGCGCGAGCTCGAGCTGGCGCTCGCGCAGGCCGCGGACTTCGGCGCGGCGGTCGAGGTCGTGCCCACCGGCGAGCTCTCGAATCCCGACTTCTCGGCCAACCCGGCCGACCGCTGCTATCACTGCAAGAGGGAGCTCTACCGGCGGCTCGACGAGGTCGCGGCGCGCTTCGGCGCGGCGGCGATCGTCGACGGGACGATCGTGGACGACGCCTTCGATCACCGGCCGGGCCGGCGGGCCGCCGAGGAGCGCCGGGTGCTCTCGCCGCTCGCGGAGGCGGGGTTCTCGAAGGCCGACGTGCGCGCGGCCGCGGCCCATCTCGGGCTCGCGAGCCGGGACAAGCCGGCCTCGCCCTGCCTGGCCTCGCGCATTCCCTACGGCACCGCCATCACCCCCGCAGCGCTGGCCCGGATCGAGCGGGCCGAGGAGGTGCTCCGGGCGCTGGGTTTCGACGAGCTGCGGGTCCGCCACCACGACGACGTGGCCCGCATCGAGGTGCCGCTCGCGGCGCTGCCCCGGCTGCTCGATCCGGAGGTCCGCGGCAGGGTCGTCGCAGGGCTCCGCGCCGCCGGCTATCGGTTTGTTTCGGTGGATCTTGAGGGGCTGCGTTCCGGCAGCCTCAATCGCGCGCTCGAGCCGGGGCCCGGCGGCCCCGGGGCGGGCCAATAAAACGGGAACCGCTTTCAGGGGGTCCCGGTAGTACACGGTGCGCCCCCTGTGAGGCGGCGGCACACCCCGCGATCTTCGCTGAGATCGTCCAGTGCCCCGGGCCTCGATCGGCTCCGGTTCGACACCGGCGATCTCGAACGAACTCGCATCGTTCGAAGTCGTCGGTGTTGCCTTTTGACCTTCCGGGGCGCAGGGAGAACGCAAATGAGCAGCAGGGCCAACGTCACGAAGCCGAAGTCGCTCCGAAGCAAAATGCAGGCGCCCGAAGTGGACCTCGGCTTCCGCTGGGGGACTCTGAACACGGTCCTGCTGGCGGCGGGGGTGGCGCTCCTCGTGGCGGGTTACGTGAGCCTTTCCCGGGGGTCGATTTCGCTGGCCCCGGTGCTCCTCGTGACCGGCTACTGCGTGCTCATCCCGGCTTCCCTGCTGGTGCGCGGAGGGGGATCGGCCTCGGGCGAATAGCTCAGCGGTAGAGCACTTGCCTTACAAGCAAGGGGTCACAGGTTCGAGCCCTGTTTCGCCCACCAGCAGTCGAAGCGAAGTTGCGTATCGGCAACACGTTGGAAACCCAGGAGAGGATAGGGTTGGGCCGGCTGGCGTTCGCCGGCAGCAGGTTCCGGGCGTAAGTCCCCGTCCGGGCGGGCCGCGGGAAAAAGGGTCTTGACACCGCGCGAACAGGAAACCTAGACTTTTCTCGTCTTGGAAACTCTTGTGAGCGCGGCAGATAAGCTCACCCGAGTATTTCGAACTCGACAATCCCAAGAACGATCGAGAGTTCGAAAGGAGGTGGCTCGCAGCCAGACCTGATTGCGCGCAACTGAGCCTTGCCTGGAACTCTGCAACAGGGAATCACCATCTATGGGAGGTGCAACGATGACTGGTTTGGTTCGCAAGGCCGCGGTGCTCGCGGCGTGCGGCGTCCTCTTCGGCGCTGCGGTTGCGTACGCGGGCGTGCCCGACCCGTTCAACTCGACGATTCCGGGTCGCATCAATCTCGTCGGTGCCGACGCCGGTACGTCCACGGCCGATGCGGGCCCGCTGGGTGCCCTGGTCCAGGTGACCGTGCGCGACCTCGCGGCGAACCCGATCGCGAACTCCTCGGTCGTGATCGACTTCTCCGGCTGTGTCTCCGATACCCGCATCGGTGACGGTGCCAGCCAGCTGTACCCGGGCGTCGTCGCGAACTGCGGCACGTACTCGGTGAGCTCGCTGACGGACGCTTCGGGTGTGGCCTCCATCGTCGTGATGGGCGGCGGCCAGAACCCGATCGGCGCGGCCCACGCGGCCGGCAGTGGCAAGGTGTACGCGGACGGCGTGCTCCTCGGCTCGATCAACGTCGGCAGCTACGACCTGAACGGCCAGGACGGCGTCACGCTGGCGGACCTGTCGCTGTGGTCGGCGGACTACTTCAGCGCGACGGATCCGGACCGCGCCAACTACGACAACATCGGTGGCGTGGACCTGCTCGACCTGTCGACCTGGGGCGGCACGTACTTCGGCGGCGGCTCGAACGTGAGCTCGGCGGCGTACTGCCCGTAGGAAGTGCAACTCGCCTGACATCCCCCGGGGCTACGCAGTACGAAGTGGCCCTCCGGGACATGTTTGGTGGTCAGAATCGGAACTGCGTCCTGGTGCAGCATCGTCCCCCTCTAACCCCCATACGGTTCCACCGGAGGAGCTCATGAAGAAGATTCTTACTCTCACGGCTGCGCTCATGGTCATCGGTGCCTCGGCCTCGCTGGCCAGCGGCCTGATCGCCAACTGGAACGATTGCGCGACGGGCGGCGTCGTCAAGGACCAGGCGTTCGCCTGCGATCGTAACCTTGGCAACGTGCAGCTCTACCTGTCGGCGGTCGTCCCGGCCGACATGCCCATGTTCGCCGCCACGTCGGCGATCGTGGACGTCCAGGTCAGCGACGCGGTCCTGCCGGACTGGTGGCTCACCAACTCCGGCCAGTGCCGCGCGAACGCCATCAGCATGTCGTTCGACCCGTCCGTGCTCGCGGGCGGCTTCAACTGCTGGAACATCTGGCACGACAACCCGAACCTGTCGGTCTTCGCGATCCAGCAGGGCCTGCACGGCCCGAACACCGTCCGCCTGAACGGCGGCGCGGCGATCCCGGCCGGCAGCGAGTATGACGTGCCTGCGGACGGCTCGGAGCTGATCATCGCGAAGGTGACGATCAACTTCTCGAAGACCATCAACACCGGCGCCTGCGCCGGCTGCACCAGCGGCGCCTGCCTCGTGTTCAACGAGGCGAAGATGCAGCAGCCCGCCGGCGTCGGCGACTACACGGTGACGAACGAGGACTCGCCGGGCAGCGCGTACGTCACCTGGCAGGGTGGCATCGCCGAGTGCCCGATCCCGACGCCCGCGAAGAACCGGACGTGGGGCGCGGTCAAGAACCTGTACCGCTAAGCTTCACTTCAGCACAGGGACGGCCACCCCACGTGGGGTGGCCGTACCCTTGAGTAGGACCCAGTTCAGGGCCGCAACACCTGGTTTAGTTGAGCTGGTACGGCACCAGGCGTTGTGAGTTCGGATCAGGCCCCCCAGGCCAACCGCAGCACCCAGCCTCCGGGACCCTTCCAGGGTGGTTCGGGCATCGACCAGACACCTCGCCTCACAACGCCACGAGATCCCCCAACGCGGAAGTACCGGAGGAAGAGATGAAGAAGATCGTTACGCTCACGGCGGCCGCCCTGGCCCTCAGCGCCTCCATGGCGTTCGCGGCCGGCGGCCTCAATCTGCTCTACAACGGCTGCTCGCTCGACGGCGGAGCGACCTCGGCCACGTTCGCCTGCGACGTGAACACGGGCGCGGAGCTCCTGTACGCGTCGGTGATCCTGCCGGCCGACATGCCCCAGTTCCTCGGTACGACCGCGATCGTGGACGTCACCGTCGAGGCGGCGGCACTCCCCGACTGGTGGCTCACCGCTTCCGGCCAGTGCCGCGCCAACGCGATCAGCATGTCGTTCGATCCGTCGGTCCTCACGACCAACTGCTGGAACATCTGGCACGACAACCCGAACCTGTCGGTGTTCACCGTGCAGCAGTTCCTGCACGGCCCGAACACGCTGCGCCTGAACGGCGGCGCCGCGGTGCCGGCCGGTAGCGAGATCGCCCTGACGGCCGACGGTGCGGAGCTGAACGTCTGCCGCATCACCGTCAACCACACGAACACGGTCGGCGCGACCGCGTGCGCCGGCTGCACCGACGGCGCCTGCCTCGTGCTCGAGGAGTGCTACCTCCAGCAGCCCGCCGGCATGCCGCTCTACCGGCTGACCACGCCGATCAGCAACGCCGTCACGTTCAACAACGGCACGCTGGATTGCCAGGGCGCGACGCCGACCCACAACCGCACGTGGGGCGCCGTCAAGGGCCTGTATCGCTAGGCTGTTCAGGGCAGCACCGATCGGTCAGTAAGCAGAACAGGACGGCCACCCTCAGGCAGAGGGGGTGGCCGTCCTGTTTCAGCCCCGGCGGCTCCTCCGATGCGGGGAGCACCGCTCGGTTGCCGCCTCCGGGGCGGGTCCGGTCCCGGGGGCACTGAAACGCCGGGTCCCCGCCCGGCCCCGGCCCGGTTGCCGGAAGCGCTCCCCACAAGGTCGCGGACCGGCCTGCCGATGACCGGGACAGGGTGTCCGGCCGGGGGCCACCAGGCGGGCATTGCCTGGCCCTCCGGGCTTTCCTATACTGCGGCCGCCTGAGGACAAGGGAATGGCGAGCGGCCCCCCAGCTCACATGCCGCAGCCCCAGGACCGTTCGCAGACCGGAGTTCCACTCCAAGGGAAGGATTGGAGGTCTCACACACCGGAGACAGCGGGCCCACTACCTTCCGGTTCCCCGCATCCGCACCTCGCCAGCGCCCGGCAACGACGACTCCGCTCCTGCGTGTCCCGCAGCGAGCGTCCTGCACCGCGCGAGTGCCGCAACGCCGGTCGCGTCCGCCCGACGGACACGACCGGGCACCCGCGCAGAAGTGTCGATCGACGTAGGACCCACCGCAGTTCGATTCCATCGGACGGAGGAGCACATGAAGAAGGTTCTTACTCTCGCCGCTACCCTCATGGTCCTCGGCGCCACGGCCTCGATGGCCAGCGGCCTGTACCTCAACTGGGACGACTGCGCGGCGGGCGGCGTGGTGAAGGACAAGACCTTCGCCTGCGGCTCGAACCTCGGCAACGTCCAGGTCTACTGCTCGGCGATCGTCCCCGCGGACATGCCGAGCTTCGCGGCCACGTCCGCGATCGTGGACGTCACCGTGGACGGCGCCACGCTGCCGGACTGGTGGCTGACCAACTCCGGCCAGTGCCGCCAGAACGCCATCAGCATGACGTTTGACCCGACCGCGCTCGCGGGCGGTTTCAACTGCTGGAACATCTGGCACGACAACCCGAACCTGTCGGTGTTCGCCGTGCAGCAGGGCACCAACGTCCAGGGCCACAGCGCGAACCAGGTCCGCCTGAACGGCGGCGCCGCGATTCCCGCCGGCAGCGAGTACGACGTGCCCAACGACGGCGCCGAGCTGATCATCAGCAAGGTCATCATCAACTTCACGAAGACGATCAACACGGGCGCGTGCGCCGGCTGCGACGTCGCGGCCTGCCTCGTCTTCAACGAGGCGAAGATGCAGCAGCCCGCCGGCATCGGCGACTACACCGTGACGAACGCGGCGGAGACGAACAGCAATTACGTCACCTGGCAGACGAATCCCACGAACTGCCCGCTCAGCACCCCGGCGCTCAACCGCACCTGGGGAGCGGTGAAGAGCCTCTACCGCTGACGCGCCGCGGAAACGCATGTGCCAAGGACGGCCGCCCGGGACCCGGGCGGCCGTTCCTGCTCCTGCTGGCGGGGCTCGTCCTCGCGTCGGCGGCGCCGGCACGTGCCCAGGGAGACCTGGCCGTGCGCTGGACCGTGTGCCCGCCGAGCGGGGCGGTGGACCTCCCGCCGGCCGGCTACTGCGTCAACGACATCGGGGAGCGTCGCCTGATCCTGTCGTTCGTGCCGCCGGCCGAGATCACGCAGGTCGTGGGATGGACGCTCGTGCTCGACCTCGCCTCCGACGATTCGCCGCTGCCTCCGTGGTGGCAGGTCTATCCCGGCGGCTGCCGCGACACGGACCCCGCGCAGTTCGTGGCGGGAATCCCGGACGGTTCCGAAGAGTGCTCCGACCCCTGGTCCGCGATCGGCTCCTCCGTGGTGCAGAGCCTGATCTACCCGCGGCCCGGCGGCGACGACCGGCAGCTGCGCGTGATCCTCGGCGTGGGCGTCGCGGCGCCGGACGCCTTCACGCTCAACGCGGGCGAGCCCTACCTGGCCGGGATCCTCTCGATCCACTTCGCGGGCACGACCTCCGGGACCTGCCCGGGATGCACCTCGCCGGTCTGCTTCGTGTTCAACCAGGCCGAGGTGCACCGCGTGCCCGGGGCCCCGGGCGGCGATCCCGGGCCGTTCGTGACGCCTTCACCGTCGTTTGGCAACCTCGCCACCTGGGGCGGGGGTACGGCGTGTGCGGCGGTGCCGACGCACAACCGCACCTGGGGACAGATCAAGACCCTCTACCGATAGGGCCGAAACGATGCCGATCGACCGCGCGCGCGCGGCTCTCCGCCTGCTCGCCCTGCCCCTGCTTTTCGCCGTTTCGACGCCCGGCCTGCCCGGCGCGGCGCCGGCCGGGAACCGGATCTTCCTCACGGCCGGTGCGCCGTACGGCGCGCCGGGAGCGCGGACGACGCTCGCGCCCGTGTGCGGGGACACGACCTGGCGCGATACGCTCTACCTGTGCTTCGAGCCCGCCGAGGACGAGTCCACGTTCTACGGCTTCTCGGCGGTGTTCTACGTCTACGCGCAGCCGGGTGACACGCTGGGAAGCTTCTGGTCCATGGGCCACGGCGGCGTGAACAACGGCGGGCTCACGGTGAGCTTCGGTCCGGACGAGTCCTTCCCGCAGCCCCAGCCGTGGACGACGCAGGGCATCGGCAGCGCGCTCTTCGACCGCACGCGCGAGAGCGCCCGCTTCCGGTTCCTCTACGTGATGCCGCTCCACCACGCGGGGCCCGTCGAGGCGGGCAGGCGCTACGTGCTCGGGCGCATCCTGCTCGGAGCACGCCATCCCGGGCTCACCGGCTGCGAGAAGCCCGTGTGCATCGAGTGGCACGACGCCACCATCCAGTACCGCGCCGGCTCGAAGGTCGTGATCGAGAACTCGCCGGACCGCTGGCTGCCGCGCGGGACGACCGGCGAAGCGTGCCGCCACCGCATTCCCGCCTGGCGGCCGAAGTGACGCGGGGGCCGGCGACGTGCGTCGCCGGCCCCCGTTTCACGGGCGATCCCGGCTACTTCTCGGCGTACTGGTCGTATTCCGCCTGCTTGGGGACCGTGAGCCGGACGTTCATCAACTGGTCGTAGCGCGCCATGATCCGGTAGCGCGGCTCGAGCCGGGCGATGAAGGCGTTCAGCGCGGCCTCGGCCTTCTCGTTCCGGACCGACTCGTCCACGATGCCCTCGACCTCGTCGTAGGACTTCTGCCGACCGGGGTCGAACTCCAGCAGCTTGACGCAGGCGAAGTGCCGGTTCGCATCGGGACCCAGCACGCGGATCTGCCCGGGTCGCATCTCCTCGAAGAGGACCTTCTGGTAGGCGACGCTCTCGTTGGACCGCGTGGTCTGGATGCCGCTGAACGTGTTCCCGGCCAGCGAGTCGGCGCGGAGGATGGCCGCGAGGTCCGCGCCCTTCTCCAGCCGGTCCCGGATCGAATCGGCGGCGGCCTTCGAGTCGCGGATGACCAGCGCGTAGCGCACGCTGGGGAACGTGATGAAGCCCGCCCGGTGCTTCTGGTACCAGGCGAGGCGCTCGTCCTTCGTCACCGAGATGCGCGAGAAGACCGAGTCGTCCACCATCTTGCCGACCAGGATCTCCTCGCGCTTGCGCTCGTAGCGCCGCACGAAGACGGGGTCCTTCTCGAGGCCGCGCTTCTCGGCCAGCTCGATCATCCGCGGCGAGGTCACCAGCGCGTCCACGTAGTCGCGCAACAGCTCGGGCGTGTTGAGCGCCGGACGCATCACCGGGGCCAGGTCGGAATAGGCGTGCACGAGGTCGCCCACGGTGAGCCGGCCGCCCTTCCAGGTGAGCAGTACGCGCGCGGTGTCCGCAGGTTCGAACTCGGGAACGCGCTCGTCGATGTTGATCGTCTGCCCGGCGCCGTCGTGGCCGAACGAGACCGCCTGAGAGAAGCGGGAGGACGCCCAGACGACGTTCGTGCTGTCGTAGCGGATCCCCATGCCGCTCTTGGCCTCTTCCATGATCGCGCGCCGGTTCAGCTCCGCGGTGTTGTTGCGCAGCAGGCTCTCCACGACGGGGCGGAAGATGTGGTACTCGGGGATCTCCCGCTTGCGGCTCTCGACCACCTGGAAGATCTGCCAGCCGGTGGCGCCGAGCAGCGGCGGCGTGACCTGGCCCGGCTTCGTCTTCCAGATCTCGAGCGCGAGGCCGGTCGGGACCTTCTCGAACGACGACCACCCAAGCTCCCCGGCGTTCGGCCGCAGCCCCGGCGGGTTGTAGCGGTCCGACAGCTGCTCCCAGGTCGCCCGGCCCGACAGCAGCTCCCGCCGCGCCTTGATCGCGTCCTCGTGATCGTTGAAGTGGACGATCCGCAGCTTCAGGTCGCGCTGGTAGTAACCGAAGACGCGCCGGACCGAGTCCTCCGGGGGCGCCTGGGCGTTGAGCACGTTCGTCTCGAAGAGACGATTCGACAGCAGCGTCCGGCGGAAGCTCCGCAGGGTCGCGCGGTCCGCGAAGTCCAGCGGGGGGTCGAGCGAGAGCGCGGTGAGCCCGAGGACCTCCTTGCGGATCATGTTCGTCAGGAACTCGGCGCGCCCGGCGCTGTCCGTCCCGGGCCGGATCTGCGGGTCCGAGAGGAAGTAGAAGTCCCGGAACTGGAAGACCGAGATCTTCCGGTCGTTCACGCTCGCCAGGATCGCGGTGTCGGGCAGGAACTGCCCGGTGTCGGGCACGCCGTCCACGTACTCGACCGCCCTGGGCGGGGTGCTCGAGGGGGCGTCGGCCGCGGGCGAGAGGGCCGGGACGGCCGCGAGCAGCACGGCCAGCACGGGCAGGAGCCTGCCGGAAAGACGAAGGATCGGGCGCATCGGTCCTCGGGGGGGGTAGGGGATCGGGGATTCGCGGCGCGGGGGATCGAGGAGGGGCAATTCTAGGGAGGGCCCTCGGCGAGGGTCAAGAAGACGGGCCCGAACGGGCGTCCCGGCCCCGTCAAGAGTCGGGGCGGGACGCCCGCGGGCCGGGGTTTCAGGGCGCCGCCACGAGGCGCCGGAGCAGCAGTCGCGGCGCCTCGGTGGCCCGCAGGTCGTGCCCGGCGCCGCGCAGGAAGCGGGCGTCCACGGTGCGGCCGGCGGCCTTCACGGCCTCCACGAAGGCGTGGGCGGGCGCCGGGGGGAAGACGTCGTCGGCCTCGCCGTGCACGACGACGAGCGCGGGCTTGAAGTCGGCGGCGGCGACGAGCGGCGAGCGCTCGCGCCAGGCGGCGCTGTCCCGGCCGGCTTCCGACGTGATCGCCTTGCGCCCGGCGGACCCTGCCGCGCGCCAGGCCGCCCACAGGTCGTAACACGCGGACTGCGCCGCAACGGCCCGGAAGGCGTCCGGCCGCTCGAGCGCCAGCCGCAGGGCCAGCGTTCCCCCCCGGGACGTTCCCCACGCGCCGACCCGCCCCGGCTCCACGCCGGGAAGGGCGAGCAGCGTGTCGAGCCCCGCGAGCGCGCCGGCGACCGAAGCGGGCCCGGCGAAGTCGGCCGGCCCGGCCGAGCGCGCGGAGCCCGGGGGGAACACGATCACCGACGAGACGCCCTGCCGCGCGTAGCGCCACGCCAGCACGAGCACGTCGTGGGGGGACTCCTGCCCGCCCGGGAGCAGGAGAAGTCCCGTCCCGTTGGCGGCTCCGGCCGGGGCGGGCACGGGGATCATCTCCACGTCGCGGCCGCCGACCTTCACCACCAGGGGGGGATGCCGGTCCATCAGCTCGCTGCCGGCCGCGATCGCGCGGCCGCGCGCGACGACCGCCCGTCCCGTGTGGTCGTGCCCGTAGTAGGCCATCTCGATCGTGGCGTCCGGCGCGGTGGCGTTGGCGACGATGTGCGTCTCGATCGAGTCCCTCGTGCTGACGGTCTCGAACTCCTTCATGAGCATCAGGCGGCGCGGCTGCGCGGACGGATCGTCCGCCTTCACGCCCGCCGCGCGGATCGCGATCGTCAGGCTGTCGCCGAAGAGGCCGAAGTCCGACTGGTTGCGGATCCTCACCGCGAACCGCCACTGGCCGTCCTCGCTCTCCCTCAGCGTGTCGGGCAGCATCCGCACCTCGACCTCGCCCGCCCGCGCCCGCGCGGCGGGGAGCGCCGCGCCCGCGGCGACCGCGAGCAGCGCCGTCGCGAGCGCGCCGAGGCGCGCCGCGGCGCTCACTTCGTCCCCCCTGCGCCCGCGCCGGCGAGCGGCTTCGCGACGGCCCCGTCGTTCACCTCGATCACGGCCTCGCGGCGAAGCCGGTCGAGCAGCGCGCGCATGCGCCGCTCGCCCTCGGCGTTGTACCAGCGCTCCTTCACCATGTCCCGCGCCTGGATGTAGAGGCGCGGGCTCCGCGGCATGAGCGACATCACCCGCAGCGCCCGCCATCCCTGCGAGGTCGAGTCGGGCCCGAGCACGGTGCCGACGCCGCCGGCCTTCATGCGGCGGAACAGCACGGAGTCGCTGTACGCGTCGAGGATCGTGGCGTACGGCACGCCGGCACGCGAGCTCTGCGCCGCCAGCGACTCGGCTTCGTCCGGGATCGTGAGCCGCCGCACCATGGCCTCGGCCTCGGCGCGCTCGGGGAAGAGCATGCGCACGACCCGTGCGCGCTCGGGGAAGTCGAAATCGGAACGGTGCCCGGAGAAGTAGTTCCGCAGCGACACCGAGTCCATCGGGATCTTCTCGTACACCTCGCGCGCGACGAACGACTGCAGGTCGAGGTACTCGGCCCGCCGGGCGAGCTGTTCGGCGATGTCCGGGCGCTTCTCGAGACCGCGCTCGAGCGCCTCCTTGCGGAGCAGGTTCTCGAACCAGACGTTCGCGACCATCTCCTTGACGTTGTCCGTCGTGGTCACGCGCGGTCGGTAGAGCGGGTTCATGTGCCCGAAGTTGCCCGCGAGCTCGCCGAGCGTGTACGTGCCGATGCTCGAGCGGGCGAGGACGATCGCGCTGTCGGACGCGGTCAGATTCGGCCGGGCCCCGGCCACGCGCATCTGCTCCATCACGGACATGCCCGGGCGGGGCCTGGGGAGCGTGTCGAACGCCTCCACGGCCTTCTCCAGCCCCCGCTCGTTCCACTGCGGGTCGAGCGTCACCATGGCGCTGTCGCGCAGCACCATGCCCGCCGCCATCAGCGGGAGCGCCGAGTCGCCCCGCGCGGCACGCTCGCGGTTCAGCCGGACGATGGCCGAGTCGAGGACGGTCCGCAGCACGAGCCGGTCGCGAAGCAGGTTGTAGTCCGTGCTGTCGGCGTGCCTCCAGAGCCGCGGGTCGTGGTGGACCCGGGCGACCAGCACGGCCTGGTCGATCAGGATATCCAGAAACTGCCGGCGGTCCTGGGGGGTAAGGGACTCGAGCCGCCGGCCGGTCCGGGCCGCGGCCGCGATCATCTCGCGCCGCGTGATCTCGTGGACCTGGCCCTGGGCGCCTCCGGTGACGACCCGGGCGAGGACGCTGTCGGGCAGCGGGGCCTTCGGGTGGCTGCCGGACTTCGCGGCCGGGGCCGCAAGGGCCGCCAGGGGAAGCATCGCCAACAGGGCCAGGATCGCGGCCGCGGCGCCGCGACGAATCGTCTCAAACCTCATGCGGGGGGACTCCTTGCCAGCAGGCATGGGCCGTTCGGGGGGAATCGTGGAACAGTCTAGGGCCTCCGGCCCGCTCTGGCATGTCCCCCTTCCGTCAGGAATCGCGTTCCGTCACCCCGGGACGGGCGCCGCGGCGCCCGGGAAGAGCCAGGGAACCCCGGTGCGCGATCCCATCAAACCCATTAGACTGCACCCGCTCATGCGTACCTCCATCCGTACTCTCCCCTTCGTCCTGGCCCTCCTCGCGGCGCCCCTCGCGGCCCGCGCCGCGGTCCTCCGGATCCTCTCCGCGGACGACCGGGGGGTCACCCTGCAGGTCACGACCGAGAACTGGTCGCTCTCCGCCCCGGACCCCGTGACGGGCCGCGCCCGGATCGTCGGCGTGGGGCAGGCGAGCTCGATCGCGGTCCCGGGCCGGCCGCTGCTCCCGACCTACTCGGCGCTGCTGGCCATCCCGCCCGACGCCCACCCGACGGTGCGCGTGACCGCGCGCGGCGACGAGTCGGTGCGCGACGGCGTGAAGCTCGAGGTCGCCGGCCGCCCCGCGTTCCGCCCGGACCCCTCCGGCGGCCCGGAGGTGCCCTACACGGAGCCGACCGACCCGATCGCGGTCGGGGGCGCCTGGCCCGCCGAGGACGTGCGCCTGGGCGCGCCGGCGAGCTTCCGCGGCCGGCGGCTCGTGAGCGTCGAAACGCGGCCGTTCCGCTACGACGAGGCGGCCGGCCGGCTCACGGCCGTCTCCAGCCTCACGGTCCGCGTGGACTGGAACCGGCCCGCCGGGGCGAGCGCGCTCTCGAGCGTGGGCGGCGGCGAGCCCGATCCCGGCTTCGACGCGGCGCTGGAGACGAGCGTGCTCAACTTCGACCAGGCCCGCTCCTGGCGGCAGGCGCCCGGTGCGGGGGCCGCCGGCGCGCTCTTCGCGAAGCCGTCCTCGGCGGCGGCGTTCGACGAGGGCCAGCCCGAAGTGCGGGTGCTCGTGGACTCGACCGGGATGTACCAGCTGCCCTACGACCTCCTCGCCGCGAAGGGCTATCCCTCCGGCGTGCCGATCGCCGAGGTGGGCGTCCACCGGCACGAGTTCCTCGACGGACAGGTCCCGCCCTACCAGACGGTGGACGTGCCGGTCGAGGTGGACGACGTCAACGGCAACGGCACGTTCGACTCGGGCGACCTGATCTGGATGTACGCGCGAACGTGGGCGCAACGCTCGGGGGCCAGCCTCTACCAGCGCTGGTGGGGCGACGCCGACCAGGTCTACGTCACGCGCGTGCCGGGCGGCGGCGCACGCATCGAGAAGCGCCCCGGCTGGCGCAACGCCACCGGCCTCACGCCGCTGCCCTCGTACCCGTCCACCCGGCACTACGAGCGGAACAACGCACACATGATGCAGTACGTGGGAGTGCCGGGCGACACGGCCGTGGCGGACGTCTTCAACTGGACCGAGTACTCGTTCTACTACAACCGGCCCGACACGATCCTGTTCGAGACGAACGACGCCGATACGACCGGTGCGGCCTCGTTCACGATCAGCTGGACGGGCCAGGGCTTCTCGAACCACTACGAGTGGGCCGCGGTGCGCAACGGCGCCGGCGCGGTCACCTCGATCGCGGACTCGGTCTGGTGGGTCAACAAGAAGCCCTACACCGCGAGCGCGACGCTGTTCGGCTCCGCGCTCACGCCGGGGAGGACGAACGCGCTGCGCCTGTGGGGCAAGAACCACGCGGGCGCGCCGAACGGGCAGCCGGGCGAGTTCGACCACGCCGGCCTGGACGCGTTCGACGTCACCTACTGGCGCTCCTTCCGGGCGCTCAAGGGCGTCCTCGAGTTCAACAGCGCGAACGCCTCCGGCGAGTTCCAGGTGCACGCCGAGCGCTTCCTCGCCGACTCCGTGCGCCTCTACGACGTCACGGATCCGGACCACCCGGTGCGGCTCGTGCTCGACGAGGCCCACGTGCAGCGGGGCACGAGCGTCTCGTTCGATTTCCAGGACTCGACGGCGACCGGCCAGCGCCGGCGCTACGTGGCGGCGGCGGTCTTCTACGGCGACCCGACCTACGGGCCGCGCACGCCGCCGGCCTCGAACTTCACCGCCGTCACGCGGCGGCAGCTCTACTCGGCGCTGAGGCCCGACTACCTGCTCGTCGTCCCGGAGGCGTTCCTGCCCGCCGTGCAGCCGCTCGTGAACCTGCGCGAGTCGCAGGGCCTGCGCGTGCTGGTCGCGCCGACCGAGTCCATCTACGACGAGTTCAACGGCGGCCGGCACTCCGGCCTCGCGCTCAGGCGCTTCTTCCGCTACGCCTACCAGAACTGGGACTCGCGCTTCGTCCTGCTGCTCGGCGACGGCACGGTCGACCCGCAGCGCACCGCGAGCACCTCGGGCGTGGACTGGGTGCCCACGCTGCCCATCCCGGGCCCGGTCGCGGTCGGCGAGGGCTTCGAGATCACGCCGAGCGATCCCGCCTACGGCTGCCTCACGGGCAACTGCAACCCGCAGGGATTCACGCCCGTGCTGAGCGAGCTGATGATCGGCCGCCTGCCCGTGAACACGCTGGCCGGGGCGCAGGCCGTCGTCGCGAAGGTCGTGGGCTACGAGCAGCTCGCGCCCGACCAGTCCTGGCGGCGCCACGTGCTGCTGTGCAGCGACGACGCGTTCTCCGGCGACTCGTTCTTCGGCGGCGGGGAGACCCCGGTGGCCGGGTACTGCCACCACCCGGAGGAAGAGCACTTCGTCGGCCTGAACGAGAAGATCCGCTCGATCATCAACCGGGACGCCGGCCTCGCGCTCACGAACGCCGAGCTGTTCAACCTGCGCTACTACCTCGCGAGCGAGCCCTGGAGCGTGACGCCGCCGGCGGACACCTGCCGGCCCGACCGTGACGCGACCCGGCAGCGCTGCCACGCGGGCGTGACGCCGCAGCTCTTCGCCAAGCTCAACTCGGGCGTGCTCTGGTGGAACTACCAGGGGCACGCGAACCAGCACGTGCTCACGCACGAGGACCTGTACGTCAACATCGCGGACACGCCGTCGTCGGACGACAAGTTCCTGTTCGCGAACCAGGGCAAGCTGTTCCTCTACTCGGCGTTCTCCTGCCACGTGAACGACTTCGCCCGCAACGAGAGCGGGCCCGGCTCGCCCTACGGGGGCGGCATCGGCGAGGACCTGGTCACGCTGCCCACCACCGGCGCGATCGGCTCGTGGGCCTCGTCCTGCTACGAGGTCGTGCCGCGGGACGACTCCACCCACATCAACGTCGAACTCGCCCGCTCGCTGTTCGCCGACCCGCCCGTGGACGAGTTCGTGCCCGGCGACCGGGGCGCGCGCGTCGTGACCGGCGAGGCGGTGCAGGCGTCGCTGCTGCGCTACGTGCCGACGAGCGGCCAGTACTACGGCGAGAGCGGCATCGCGCTCACGTACACGCTGCTCGGCGACCCGGCGACGCGGATCTCGGTCGGCTACCCGCAGCCCCTCGTCACCGCGAACGACGTGCCGGTGACCCAGGGCGTCCCGGTGCGGGTGCACACGCCCGGTGACACGCTGACGTTCGTCGCGGACCTCGTCTCGACCGAGCGGCTGGACACGCTCGGCGTCTACGAGGACCTCGGCGCCGGCGAGGTGCCGGTGGACGCGGCGTCGTACCTGGTCACGCCCGCGTTTCCCGATACGGCCGGCGGCGGGCTCTACGGCGGCCGCCGCTTCCGCGTCACCTACGCCACCGTGCCGCCCGCGCGCACGGTGACCTACACGTTCCGCACGCGCGACCGCAACGGGCTGCTGACCGACTTCACGGCGACGCTCGCGCTCGAGTCCACGCTGCGGGTGGACGGCGCGCCGATCCGGGACGGCGACGCGGTCTCGCCGCGCGCAAACCTGACCATCCTGGTCATCTGCCCGAAGCCGCTCGCGCCCGCGACCGACCTGGTGCTCACGATCAACGGGGCGACGCAGAACTTCACCGCGACGCCGGCCCCCGGGGACGCCTCCGGCCGCGAGTGGGTGCTGAGCTGGACCCACGAGGACTACGCTCTCGGCACCTATCTCGCCGTCCTGACCGTGACGGGGGACCAACAGCTCTCCCACACGTTCCGCGTGACGACGCCGGAGACGCGGGTGAGCAATCTGTTCGCGTTCCCGAACCCGTTCGACAACGACGGCACGTACTTCTCGTTCGATCTGCTGGGCTCCCAGGACGCGGACGTGAAGGTCGACGTCTACACGATCTCCGGGCGCAAGCTGAACTCGTGGGTGGTTCGCGCCCTCGCCCCCGGTTACCACCAGATCCCGTGGGACGGCCGCGACGCCGAGGGCACGCCGATCGCGAACGGGGTCTACTTCTACCGGCTCAGTGCCCGCAGCCCGGGCGGGAGCCACGACGAGCACCTCGGCCGGCTGGTGAAGCTGCGCAAGCCCCGTCACGTCAGCGACGCGACGGTCCCCTAGGCCCGCGCCGGTCCCGAGCGGGCCCGGAGGATTCGTGAAAGCCCCCATCGCCTTCGCCGTCCCGCTCGCGGCGCTGCTGCTTCAGGCCGCCCCGGCCGCGTTCTCCGCCCCGGCGGATCCGGCGGCGCTCCGCGCCATCGCCGTCGCCGAGGACGAACGCGCCTGGGACGACGGGGTGCTGAAGGGCTTCCTCGCCGACCCCTCGCCCGTCCTGCGCGCCCGCGCCGCGCTCGCCGTGGGCCGGCTGCAGGATTCCACCTCGGCGCCGGCGCTGGTGCCCCTGCTGCGCGACCCGGACCCCGGAGTGCGCCGCGAGGCCGCGTTCGCGCTCGGGCAGATCGGCTGGAAGGGCGCCCGGATCGCGCTCGAGGCGGCGCTGGGCGACGGCGACCCCGGGACGGTCGAACTCGCGATCGAGGCGCTCGGCAAGCTCGGCGAGCGGGCCTCGACCGCGAAGGTTATGCCGTTTCTCGACGCGGACCGGCCGGCGCAGCGCGAGGCCGCGGCGGTGGCGCTCTGGCGGCTCGCCGACTCCTCGGCCGCCGGGCCGCTGCTCGACCACCTGTCCGTCCCGGACGCCGCGCTACGCTGGCGCATCGTGTACGCGCTCGAGCGGCTCGCGCCGCCCGGGCGCATCGCGCCGGCCGTCGAGCCGCTGCTGCGCGACCCGGATGCGCTCGTGCGCGCGCACGCCGCGCGGACGCTGGGCCGCCTGAAGGCGCGCGGCGCCGTCGGACCGCTGCTGGCGGTGTGCCGGAGCGACGGCGGTGCCGTGGTCGTGAACGCGCTGCGGGCGCTCGCTTCGATCGCCGACTCCTCGAACGGCGCGCAGCTCGCCGTGATCGCGCGCCGGCTGTCCGACGCGGACCCGTCCGTGCGGGTGACCGCCGCGACGGTGATGGCGGACGGCTTCCCATGGACGCCCGCGACGAAGGAGGCGGCCGACGACGCGCGCCTCGCGCTGCGGCGGGGGCTCGCGGACCGAGACCCGGCGACACGCGGCGCCTGCGGGCGGGCGCTCGTCGCGCGCTTCGGCCGCGCCGGCGCCGCGTCGGCACGGAAGCTCCTCGCGGACTCCTCGGTCTACGCGCGCGTGGCCGTGCTCGACGGCTTCCGCCGGCGGGGCGAGCCGGCGCTCGCGGCGGACGTGCTGCCGGCCTCGATCCGCGGGGACCGGCCGCTGCTCGAGCGGATGACGGCCGCGGAGATCGCCGGGGAACTGGGCGGGCGCGACCCCGCGGGCCCGCTCGCGCCGATGCTTCCCGTGCTGCGCGAGGGCGTGGGGGCCCCGGACCTGCTCTGGGCCGCCTCCTGCGCCGCGGCGCTCGGCGAGTGGGGCGACACCGCCTCGGTGGCCCGTCTCGCGGACACGTACGCCGCCCGCGCGGGAGACGGCGAGCCGGATGCGCGGCTCGCGATCCGCGACGCGCTGCGCGCGCTCGCGGGCCGCGCATTCGCCGACAGCGTCGAAGCCGCGCACCGCGCCCGCGAGGCGCCGCGGGGCCATCCCGGTGACTTCGGCACCGCTCCGCCCGAGCGCCGCGCGATCGTGCACACGTCGGCGGGCGACATGGAGTGGGCGCTCGAGGCCGAAGCGGCGCCGCAAACCGTCCGCAACTTCGTCTCGCTCGCGCGCCGCGGCTGGTTCGACGGCACGGTCGTCCACCGGGTCGTGCCCGACTTCGTCATCCAGGACGGCGATCCCACCGGTACGGGCTCGGGCGGCCCCGGGTACACGATCCGGTGCGAGTACAACCACCTCCGCTACGAGGCGGGCCGGGTCGGCATGGCCCTCTCGGGGAAGGACACCGGCGGCAGCCAGTGGTTCGTGACGCTCTCGCCGCAGCCGCACCTCGACGGCCGCTACACGATCTTCGCGCGGGTCACGAAGGGCCTCGACGTCGCGCGCCGCGTGACGCAGGGCACGAGGATCCTGGGCGTGGAGATCCCGGCGGAATGAAGCGGCGTTTCGGCGCGCCCGCGAACCGCGGTCCGGCGGAGCCACCGACCGCGCCGGTGCCACGCGGGTGGTTCGTCGCCGTCGGCGCCCTCGCGGCCGTGCTCGTGGTCCTCGCGGTCAGCTTCCGGATGGACGACCCGGATCTCTGGCAGCACCTGGCGGTGGGGAGGGCGATGTGGCAGCTGCACGCCGTGCCCCACGTGGATCTGTGGACCTGGCCGGGCTACGGCCAGTCGTACTTCCTCCCGTCGTGGCTCTTCCGCGCGCTCCTCTGGCCGTTCTGGGCGGCCGGCGGCGAGTGGGGCGGGGCACTCCTCCGCTGGGGGCTGACGCTCGGCACGTTCGCCGCGCTGTGGCTCGCGGCCCGGCGCGCCGGCGCGCGCGGGCTGGCGCCGTTCATCGTGCTCGTCTGGTGCGCCATGGTCTACCGCCGCCGCTCGATGCTGCGGCCCGAGATGCTCGGCGGCCTGATGCTCGCGCTCGAGATCTGGGTGCTCGAGAGCCGCCGCGCCGGCGACCGGCGCGCCGCGTGGTGGCTCGTCCCCATCGCGATGGTGTGGGCGAACGCGAACGTCTCGTTCGTGATGTTCTTCGAGGTCGGGGCCGCGTGGCTCGCCGACGCGTTCTTCCGCCGCCGCGAGGGCGGCGCCCCGGGGCGGCTCGCCGTCGTGCTCGCCGTCGCCCTGGCGGCGTGCTTCGTGAACCCGTTCGGCTGGCGGGCGCTGTGGGAGCCGTTCGACTTCCTGCTGTTCCAGCGCAACGAGCCGATCTTCCGGGTCGTCGAGGAGCTGTCCACGATCCCCTGGGCCGACACGCTCCGGAGCGGCCTGCCGTTGCTGATGCTGCTCGCGCCGCTGCTCGCGCTGGCTCGCTGGCGCAGGAAGCCCGACGTCGCGCAGGCCCTGATCTACGTGGCCTTCTACGCCCAGGCGCTGCAGTCGGCGCGCTTCCTCGGCCCGTTCTCGATCGCGATCGCGCCGTTCCTGGCCCGCGACCTCTCGGACGGGCTCGCCGCGCGCCGGTGGCCGGACTGGGCGCGGCCGCCGGCGGCACGGGCCACCCTCGCGGCAGCGCTGTGCGTCGCCGTGGCGCTGCCCGAGCTCCTGCGGCCCACGACGCCGTTCGGGGTTGGCATCAGGACGAGCGGCCTGCCCGTGGCGGCCTGCGACTGGATCGAGCGCCACGACGTGCACGGGCGGTTGTGGAACTCGTTCGACGACGCGGGCTATCTGCTGTGGCGGTTCTGGCCGCGGCGCGACCGGCTGCCGTTCATGGACATCCACCAGACCGGCACCCGGCGGGACCGCGACCTGATGGCGGCGTTCTACACCGACCCGCGGGCGTGGACGGAACTGGACCGGGAGCGGCGGTTCGACTGGGTGCTGGTCCGGCGGACGCCGGGGCCGCACCCGCACCGCGTGGACGTGATCGCGGCCGACAGCGCGTTCGTGCCGGGCTTCATCGACGACGAATGGGTCGTGCTACTTCGCCGCGACGGCTCGATGGCCGCACTCGCCGAAAGCCTCGGCTACCGGTGGCTGCCCGCGAGCTACCTCCAGATGCAGGCCCTGGGGGCCGCGTTCGAGGCCGACTCGACCCTGCGCCGGCGGCTGCGCGTCGAGCTCGAACGGTCGGTGCACGACTCGCCCCGGACCGGCCACTCGCGCAGCCTGCTCGCGAACCTCGACCTCCTGGAGGGCGACTGGACCGGCGCGCTGGAGGAGCTGCGGGCCGCGCGCGCACTCGACCCCGAACTGCCTGGGCTCGACGAGCGCGAGCGCATGGCCAGGGACTCGCTGGAGGCGCGGAACCGCGGGGAGAAGACGCGCTGACGCGGAGGCGTCAGGAGATCTCGGGGCTCATCGTGATGCCGAAGCGGATCAGCGTTCCCATGCCCGGGCGTGCGGGCCGGTTCGGAAGGCTGACTTTCGCGGGTGCCGGCGCGCTCGCGTGCGGCCGGGCCGGCTTCTTCGACGAGGCCTTCGCGTGCGCTTGCGCCGGCCCGGGCGTCCCGGACTTCGGAGCCTTCGCGAGCGCCGCGGCCGCCTCGGGCGTCCTCGACGCGGTTGCGGGCGAAGCCGTGCGCGAGAGCGGCAGGTAGTCGTCGGAGGCGGGCCCGACCGACGCCTCGTCGCGCCGCGCCGCCGTCGTGGGCGTGGCCTGCGCTTCCGTGGTCGCGCCGCCGCGGCACTTCACCGGGTCGTTGCAGCCCGCCTGGCCACCCGCGCGCGCGGGCACCACGAGCGCGACGAGCGCGACGAGCGTCAACAGCGACGGGAGCGACTTCCGGACGGCACTCGACACGTGTTGTGGCCTTCCTGACCCCACGACGGCCCCCCGACGGGGCTGCGCGTGCGGCGGACTATACACCCGGCTCTGAAACCGACGGGAGCGCATTCCCCCCCGCACGAGTGTGGGGACGCTGTCAGGCGGCGCAGGGAGTGGCTGGCTGGCGCAGGCCCTTGTCCGCGAACGAATTTCCGGTACGAAGGCCGGTCCGTGGCGAAGTCGTTGCCGGAGCGCGGGCTCGCGCCGCGCCCCACGATCTGCGCCGCGCCCTCAGCGGTCCTCGGGGTCGTAGGGGATGCCGTCCGCCGCCGGGGCGACCGCCCGCCCGATGAAGCCCGCCAGCACCAGCATCGTCACCAGGTACGGCAGCGCCTGCAGCAGCTCGCTCGGGAACGCCGAGCCCTGGAGCCGGATCTGCAGCGCCTCGGCGGCCCCGAACATCAGGCAGGCGGCCGCGGCGCCGATCGGGTTCCACTTGCCGACGATCATCGCGGCGAGGGCGATGTAGCCGCGGCCGCCGGTCATGCCATCGGTGAACGAGTGCTGCTCGCTCGCGAGGTACGCCCCCGCGAGGCCCGCGAGCAGGCCGCACAGCAGCACGCCGCCGAAGCGGATGCGCGTGACCGACAGGCCCAGCGTGGCGGCGGCCTCGGGACGCTCGCCGGTCGCGCGCAGGCGCAGTCCGAACACCGAGCGGAAGAGCAGCCGGTGGACGAGCCACACCAGCGCGATCGTCGCGAGCACGAGCGGCGAGCCGAGCAGGTCGCCCAGCCCGGGCACGCCGGCGAGCAGCGGCAGGTTCCACTGCGGCAGCCCGACCACGCGCGAGGAGTTCGAGGACGAGTGGAAGACCTGCACGAGCGCGAGCCGCGTGGCGCCGGCGGCGAGCAGGTTGATGCCGAGCCCCGACGTGATCTGGTCGGCGCGGAAGCGCACCGTCGCCTCGGCGTGCAGCCACGCCATGGCCGCGCCCACGAGCAGGGCGGCGCCGACGCCGATCCACCCGCTTCCCGACCAATACGCCCCGAGCACGTAGCCGAGCGCGCCCGCGAGCATGATGCCCTCGAGCGCAATGCAGATGACGCCGCCGCGCTCGCTGAGCGCCGCGCCCATCGCGGCGAGCGCGTACGGCACGCTGATCCGCACCGCGGCGGCGAAGAAGAGCAGCGCCACCATCAGGCGAGCCTCCGCGCCACGCGCTCGAGCAGCGGGCGCGCGGTAATCGCGAACAGGATGACGAGCGCCGTGAGCACCTCCACCAGCTCGCGCGGCACGCGCTGGTTCACGACCAGGCCGCCGTACGAGAGCGCCCCGAAGAACAGCGCGGCGACGAGCACCCCGAACGGGTGGTTGCGCCCGAGCAGCGCGACGGCGATGCCGATGAAGCCGGCGCCCCCCGTGAACCCCAGCTCGAAGTAGTGCTTGTAGCCGAGCACGAAGCTCGTGCCGCCGAGGCCGGCGACGACGCCCGACAGCGTCAGGGCGAGCGCCTGTGCGGGCCCGGCGCGCACGCCGCCGAACTCGGCGGCCGACGGGTTGAACCCGACCGCGCGCAGCTCGTAACCGATCCGCGTGCGGAACAGCAGCACGCCGATCCCGGCGGCGACGAGCAGGCCGAGCAGGAGCGAGGCGTTGACCGGCGAGCCCCGCAGCGCGGGGGCGAGCGCGTCGAGGCGCGGCAGCTCGGCCGCGGCCGCGATCGTGCGCGTTCGCACCGTGGCGGTCTCGAACAGGCCGCGGCCGGCCCACGAGACGAGCGCGAACGCGACGAAGTTGAGCATGATCGTGTTGATCACCTCGTGGGCGCCGAAGCGCGCCTTGAGCACGCCCGGCACCGCGCCCCAGACGCCCCCCGCCAGGGCCGCGGCGAGCAGCGCGGCCGGCAGCGCGAGCGGCGCGGGCGCGTGCAGGTAGGTGCCCGCGAGGCCCGCGGCGAAGCCGCCCAGGTACATCTGGCCCTCGACGCCGATGTTGAAGAGCCCCGCGCGGAAGCCGAGCGCGACGGCGAGCCCGGTGAACAGGAGCGGCGTCGCGCGGAACAGCGTCTGCCCGATGCCGTACCCGGTGCCGAAGGCCTGGCTGGCGAGCAGACCGTAGATCTCGAGCGGCTTCTCGCCGATGGCGGCGATGAAGACCGCGCCCGCCGCGAGCGCGGCGGCCACCGCGACGAACGGCGAGAGCCCGGTGAGCAGCGCGGCGAGGCGGGCGCGGTTCACGTTCACGCGCGCTCCGTGCGCGGCCCGTCACCGCGGGGCGGCAGCGGCGTGTCCGTGATCGTCGCGCGTCCGGTCATGTGCAGCCCGAGCGTGCGCTCGTCGGTCCCGGCCGGCGTCGTCTCGTGGACGATGCGCCCCTCGTAGAGCACGAGGATGCGATCGGAGAGCGCGAGGATCTCGGTCAGCTCGCTCGAGACGAGCAGCACCGCGCGGCCGGCGTCGCGCTCGGCGAGCAGCCGGCGGTGCAGGAAGTCGATGGCGCCGAGGTCCACGCCGCGCGTGGGATGGGCCGCGAGAATCGCCACCGTGTCGGGTGCGCCGGCCCCGCGCGGCGACAGCTCGCGCGCCGCGATCAGCTTCTGCTGGTTGCCGCCCGAGAGCCGGGACGCGAGCCGCCGCGGCTCGGGCGGGCGGACGTCGAACTCCTCGAGGCGCGGCCGCGCGAGCCGGTCGAGCGCGGCGCCGCCGAAGCGCACGCCGCCGGGCAGCGCCGGGTCGCGCTGGCGGCCGAGCACGAAGTTCTCGGCGAGCGTCATGTCGGGCACGAGGCCGCGGTGCAGCCGGTCGCTCGGGATGTGCGCGAGCCCCGCGTCGCGGTGCGCCCGCGCGCCGCCGGCGACGCCGCGGCCGCCGATCGCGATCGCGCCGCGCGCCGCCGGGCGCAGCCCCGCGAGGCACTCGATCAGCTCGTGCTGGCCGTTGCCCTCGACGCCGGCGATCCCGACGATCTCGCCCGCGCGCACCGCGAACGAGACGCCCCGCACCGCGGGCAGCCCGCGCGCGTCGGCGACCTCGAGGTCCTCCACGCCGAGCGCGACCGCGCCCGGCGGCCGGCCGGAACGCGCCGCGAGCGCCGCGGGCACGTGCCCGACCATCAGCTCGGCCATGCGCTCCACGCTCATCTCCGCGATGGGCCCGCCGCCCACGACGCGGCCCGCCCGCATGACCGTCACGCGATCGGCAAGCGCACGCACCTCCGCGAGCTTGTGGGTGATCAGCACGATCGTTGCGCCGTCCTCGCGCAGGGCGCGCAGGACGGCGAAGAGCTCGTCCACCTCCTGCGGCGTGAGCACGGCCGTCGGCTCGTCGAGGATCAGCACGCGCGCGCCGCGGTAGAGCGCCTTCAGGATCTCGACGCGCTGCTGCGCGCCGACCGAGAGCTGGCCGACGCGCGCCCGTGGGTCCACCGGGATGTGGTGCCGGGCGGCGAGGGCCGCGACCTCGCGCTCGGCCGCGGCCGGCCGGAACGCGCCGAAGGCCGCCCGCGGCTCGCGCCCGAGCGTCACGTTCTCGGCCACCGTCATCGGCCCGACGAGCATGAAGTGCTGGTGCACCATGCCGAGCCCGAGCCGCATGGCGTCCTCGGGGTCGCGCAGCCGCACCGCCTGGCCGTCCACCTCGATCCGGCCCGCCGACGGCTGCAGCAGTCCGTAGAGCACCTTCATCAGCGTGCTTTTCCCCGCGCCGTTCTCACCCACGAGCCCGTGGATCTCGCCGGGCGGGAGATCGAGCGAGACGTCGTCGTTGGCGACGAGCGTGCCGAAGCGGCGGGTGATGCCCACGAGGCGGACGGCGGGAGCGGACATGAGGCGGCCACGTTACGCGCCGCCGCGGGGGCGGTCCAGAGCGCGGAACGGCCCCGGGCCTTCCGGCTCCCCTCGGCCGCCGCGGTGCGCGCCGTGCGCGAGGCCGTTGTTGCGCCCGGAGCCGCGCCGAGGCAGTCTTCCCCGACCAGCCGGCAAGGAGGCCGCCACTCATGAAGACCGGAGCGCTGCTCTTCACGCTGTTCGTTCTCGTCGTCGTCGTGCTGCTCGGCGCGGCGAACGCCACGTGGTCCTCGCGCACGGCCGAGGTCGTCGCGCAGCTCAAGGGGGCGGGGCTCTCGCCGCCCGACAGCGCGTTCGCCCCGCGCCAGCTCGAGGACCTGCCGGCGCCCGTGGCCCGCTACCTGCGCGCCGCGCTGCGCGACGGCGCCCCGCTCCCCTGGTATGCCGTGATCCGGCACGAGGGTGTCTTCCGCGCCGACAGCGTGAATCGCTCCGGATGGCGGTTCCGCTCCGTCGAGGAGTTCGACGTCCGGCCCCCCGGCTACGTGTGGGACGCCCGCATGGGCCTCGGCCTCGGGGTCTCGCTGTTCGTGCGCGACGCGTTCACGAGGAGCGAGGGCACCACCCTGGCGCGCGTGGCCGGGCTCATACCGATGGTGAACGCCGGCGGCAAGGCGCCGCTGAACGAGGCGGCGCTGCAGCGCTGGCTCGCGGAGACGGCGTGGTTCCCGACGGCGCTGCTGCCGGGACAGTCGGTCCGGTGGACGGCCATCGACGACTCGACCGCCCGCGCGACGGTCACCTCGGACAGCCTCTCGGCGTCGTTGGACTTCCACTTCGGCGCGGACTCGCTCGTGAGCTGGGTGGGTTCCGATTCGCGGGCGCGCCTCGTGGGCGACGCGTTCGTGCCGACGCCGTGGCGCGGCCGCTGGTCCGACTGGCGCTGGATCGAGGCGCAGCGCATCCCGTACCGGGGCGAAGCCTCGTGGGAGCTGCCGACACGCACGTGGGAGTACTGGTCGGGCACGGTGGTCTCGGCGAGCTACGAGTAGGTTGTGCGGCGGAGATTGTGGGCGAGTGTGAGCGCGGCGCCCTGCAGGGGCGCCGCGCCGCGCTTTCAGGCAGCGCGCTTGAGCCGG
>CAZPVG010000003.1:30475-121670 GCA_964589945.1 uncultured bacterium | reverse complement strand
CTCGTTGAGCCACAGGTCGTCCCACCACGCCATCGTCACCAGGTCGCCGAACCACATGTGCGACATCTCGTGGCAGTTCACGCTCACGCACCGGCGTCGCTGGCTCACCGTGGCGCTCGCCGGGTCGATCAGCAGGATCTCGTCCCGGAACGTGATGAGCCCCGCGTTCTCCATCGCGCCGTAGGCGAACTCGGGCACCGCGACGAGGTCGAGCTTCTTGAACGGGTAGGGCGTGCCGAACCAGCGCTCGAGCCCGCCGAGCAGCTTCGGCGTGGTCTCGACCGTGTAGGCCGTGAGCGCCTTCTGGCCCTGCACGGTCACGACACGGGCCGGGAACGGCAGGCCCGGGATGGGCGTGAACTCGAGGGGGCCCGTCGCGAGCGCGAGCAGGTAGCTCGGCAGCGGCGGCGTCTTCTCGAACACGACCGTCTTCCAGCCGTCCTTCTCGGTCTGCGACTCGACCGGCGTGTTCGAGACCGCCTCGTGCGCCGCGGGGACCTCGAGCGTGAGCTGGTAGGGGAACTTGAAGTCCGGCTCGTCCCAGCACGGGAACGCCTCGCGCGCGTCGTCGGACTCGAACTGCGTGAACAGGTAGCCGTGTCCCCCCGTGTAGACGCGGTAGAGCCCCACGGCGCGCGTGCCGTAGGAGTTCGTGAAGTCGATCTCGAGCGAGGCCGTTCCGGGCCTCAGCCCGCGGTCCGCGGTCAGCGTGAGCAGGCCGTGGTCCGCGCGCTCGACCGCCACGTGGATCGAATCGCCGCCCTGACGCAGCGCGACGCGCACGAGCTTCTGCCCCTCGGCGTGGAGCCGCACCGTGTTCGTCGCCTTCGCCACCTTCAGGTCGGTGCGCGTCGTGCCCGAGTAGCTGCGCCTGTCCGCGTCGAGGTGCAGCCGGATGGACTGGAACGTCGGCACGACGTCGCGGCCCAGCCGGACGTCCGGCGCGTCGGCGGCGCGGGCGGCGGGAACGAGGGCGAGCAGCGCGAGCAGGGCGGGCAGGAGGCGCCGGGGGGCGCGGGACATGGGACCTCCGTGGAGGATGGCGCGGGGCGGCGAGGGAAGCGGGACTCTGCGCCCCGGCCGGCCGCGCACGCAACCGGCTCCCGCGCGAGCGCGGCAAACCGGGCGACGGTTGAGGCGCGCGTGCGCGCCGCGTACCCTGCGCGACCATGACGGAGACACGGAGGTCCCGGGTCGACCTGCTGCTGCTGCCCATCCTGCTCGTGGCGGGCACGGCGCTGTGGCTGCTCCATGCCGAGGCATGGGACCTCGGCGTGCGCTCGCCGATCCTCAGCTACGACGCCGCCCAGTACGCCATCGCGGCGCGCCAGCTCGCCTGGCACGGCCGCCTCGCAACGCCGTTCGCGCTTCCCATCGAGCTGGTCTCTCACCCGAGTCCGCCCTGGCCCCTCTCGACGGTGCAGCCCGGTCTCGTGCTGTTCGAGGCGCTGGTGTTCAAGCTCGTGCCCGCGCGCGGCATCGTCGCGGGCTCGGACCCGCGCGCGTGGCTCACGCTGCTGCTGCCGTTTTGCAGCTTCCTGTTCCTCGGCGCCTCGCTCGCGCTGTCGGTGCGCTACCTGTTCGCGCGCTGGTGGCCCGAGGCGCCGCGCGACGTGCGCCTCGGCGCGGCGTTCGTGATCGGCCTGTCGTTCCTGCTCGACCCGGAAGCCCAGCACTTCGCGACGAGCGGGTTCACCGAGCTTCCGTTCACGGTCGGGCTGCTGTTCGCCTACCTCGGGCTCGCGCTCGGCGCGCCGGGCCGGGTGCCGCTCGCGTACGGGCTCGTGCTCGGCGTGACGGGCCTCTTCCGCGCGAACATGCTCTGGCTCGCGCCGCTGCTCGCCGTGGCCGGGGCGTGGTCGGCGCCCGAGGGGCGCCGGCTGCGCACGGCGCCGATCGTCCTGCTCGGCTGGGCCTTCGCGCTCGCGCCCTGGTGGATCTACAAATGGCACGCATTCGGGTCTCCGTCGTGGGACCTGACGCGCTACGTCGTCTGGGATGGTGTGCAGGGACGGAGCTGGTTCTCGATCTACCACGTGCCGCGGCTTCCCGACCTGCCCCACGGCTTCGAGGCGGTGCGCCTGCTCGCCGCCAAGGTCGCACACAACACGCCGACGGTCCTGAAGGACATGCTCATGGGCCCGCGCGGCGTCTGGCTGGGCGGGCTCGTGGGCTGGCTGCTCCTCGCGCGGCCGCCGCGGCCGCTCGCAGCCGCGGGACTCGTCGCCCTCGGCGGGATCGCGCTCGCGATGCTGAGCGCGGCGGCGAGCATTCCCTGGCTGCGCTACCTGTTCCCGAATCGTGTCCTCTTCGAAGCGGCCGGGATCCTCGCGCTCGGCGCGCTGCTCTCCCGGCTCACGCGCGACTCGGTGTCCGCGGCCGGCCGGCGGGTGCTCTTCGGCGCCATCGCCGTGCTGGCGCTCTCGTGGGGCGCCTGGTCCACGGCGCGCGGCAACGACGAGGCCCGCGCGACCGCCCGGGAGCGCGGCATGCCGTCGTCGCGGACCATCACGGCGCTCTCGATCGCGCTGAACGCCCGGCTCGCGTCCGGCGAGCCCGTGATGAGCAACCTCGGTCCGTCGCTCGCGTGGGGCTCGCAGCACCCGGTGGTCAGCGTGTGCACGTCGCCCGCGGACGTCGCGGCGTGCCGGAGGCTGCTCCCGTTCCGCAACATCGTGCTCGTCGTGCGCGAGGGCCAGCGCACCTGGCCCGCCTGGAACGAGATCCTCGAGCGCGAGGGCTCGGCGGCGACCGTCCCCGGGCTCGACGTGATCAAGGAGGACCGCATGCGCACGCGCGACGGCTTCCTCGTCGTATGGCTCGAGCTGGGCCCGCTCGAGCCCGCGGTCGCCGCCGGCGAAGGCGGGCAGCGGCCCGGTCCGGCCCGTCAGCTCGGGTTGACGAGCTGTCCCGGTTCCTCGCCCTCGAGCACCGCCGGGTACTCGGCCGGCAGCTCGCGCAGGTTCTCGACGAAGAGCGGCACGTCCTCGGAGAGGTTCGCGAGCGCCTCCGGCCCCTCGCCCACGCGCATCACGTTGTAGAGCGTGTCGCGCTGCGCGGGCGTGAAGCCCGACTCGCGGATCAGCGTCTCGACCTCGGCGACCGTCGTCTTCGCGACGTGGCCGGTCGCGAGGTGGACGTTCTCCTCGAACAGCGTGCCGCCGAAGTCGTCGGCGCCGAAGTGCAGGGCGATCTGCCCGGTCTTCTTGCCCTCGCTGAACCACGTCGCCTGGATGTGGCCGAAGTTGTCGAGGTAGAGCCGCGAGGCCGCGAGGACGCGGAAGTACACGTTCGCGCCCGCGAGGTGCGGCACCTTCGATTCCATGGGCGTGTTGCCGCGCTTGTAGGACCACGGCACGAACGCGGTGAAGCCGTGCGTCTCGTCCTGGAGCGCGCGGATGTGGTCGAAGTGCTCGACGATCTCGGCCGGCGTCTCGACGTGGCCGTACATCATCGTCGCGGTGGAACGCATGCCCGCGCGGTGCGCCTCGCGGTGCACCTCCACCCACGCCTCGGGCCCGCCCTTCTTCACGGAGATCCGCTTGCGCACCCGCGTCGCGAGGATCTCGGCGCCGCCGCCGGGCAGCGTGCGCTGGCCGGCCTCGTAGAGCGCGTCGAGCACCCCGCGGACGGACAGGCCGCTCACCTCGGCCATCTGGTGGATCTCGGGCGCCGAGAAGAAGTGCGGGGTGATGCCGGGGTAGCGCCGGCGCGCCTCGCGCACGATCGTCGTGTAGAACTCCCACGGGATCTCGGGGTTGAGGCCGCCCTGCAGCAGCACGGTCGTCGCGCCGAGCTGCTTCGCGCTCTCCATCATGCGCATGACGCCTTCGACGTCGTGCGTGTAGCCGTCGGCCGCGGGCCGGCCGGGCTTGCGGTAGAACGCGCAGAAGTGGCAGTCCACCGTGCACCAGTTCGTGTAGTTCGGGTTGGTGTCGATGACGTAGGTCACGACGCGCGGGTCCGTCTTCTTCGCGCGGACCTCGTTCGCGAGCGTGCCCAGCTCGAGCAGCGGCGCGTCCGTCACCAGGTAGACGCCCTCTTCCGTCGTCAGCCGCTCACCACGCGAGACCTTGTCTTCGATCCGGGACCACACGTCGGGAACTCCTCTCCTCCGGCGCGACGCGGCGCCGCGAATCCGGTTGCAGGAACGGGCGCCGAGAATACAGGCCCGCGCCGCGAGGGTCGAGCGTGCCCGGCGCGGAGCCACCCGCGGCGCGAGTGCGTGATTCGCGGCCCGATCGGGGCCGGCACGGCGAAAGGCGAAGCCCGGACGCGCCGTTGCGCGCCCGGGCCGTCCGTCTTCTACCGGGGCCTCTACCGCCCGTCGCCGTCGAGCAGGTCGCCGAGGCCGCCGAGGATCGAGCCCTCGCCGACGCGCCGGCCGCCCGTCTGGGGCGCCGCCGCGTAGATGCGGCTCGCGAGGCGCGAGAACGGGAGCGACTGCAGCCACACCTTGCCGGGGCCGCGCAGCGTCGCGAGGAACAGGCCCTCGCCGCCGAACAGCACCGTCTTGATGCCGCCCGCGAGCTGGATGTCGTAGCTCACGCTCGGCTGCATCGCGACGATGCAGCCCGTGTCCACGCGCAGCATCTCGCCCGGCCCCAGCGTCCGCTCCTCGAGCGTCCCGCCCGCGTGCACGAAGCACCAGCCGTCGCCCGTCAGGCGCTGCAGGATGAAGCCCTCGCCGCCGAACAGGCCGGCGCCGAAGCGCTTCGTGAACGCGATGCCGATGCTGACGCCCTTCGCCGCGACGAGGAACGAGTCCTTCTGCGCGAGGATCTCGCCGCCCAGCTCGTGCAGGTGGAGCGGAATGATCTTGCCGGGATAGGGCGCCGCGAAGGAGGCCCGGCGCTTTCCCTGCCCCTGGTTCTGGAAGACCGTCATGAACAGCGACTCGCCGGTGAGCAGGCGCTTGCCGGCGCCGAGGAGCGCGCCCATGAAGCCACTCTGCTGCTGCGAGCCGTCGCCGAAGATCGTCTGGAGCTGGATGCCGTCCTCGACGTACATCATCGCGCCGGCCTCGCCGACCACGGCTTCGCCGGGATCGAGCTCGACCTTCACGAATTGCATGTCGTCGCCGAGGATCTCGTAGTCCACTTCGTGCATGGTGGCCATCGACGTCGTTCCTCCTGATGGCTCGCCCGGCGCGGAGCCGGGCGACGGTTGGCGTGTCGGCCTGGAATACGTCCGCGCGGGCCTCGGGGTTGCGGCGCGCGGGTCAGTCGGTCAGTCGAGGTGCAGCAGGCCGTGCTCGCGCAGGAGCGACTCGAAGCGTTCGAGCGCCTGCAGCTCCTCGGGACCGAAGCGGTAGTTGAAGCGCCGCAGGTAGGCCTCGACCTCGTCGGGACTCCAGCCGGGGCCGGTCTCGCGCCGCGCGACGTCGGGCAGCGACGCCAGCCCCGCGGCCAGCGAGGCCTCGACGAACGAGCGCAGGTCGGCCTTCGTCGCCTCGTCGAGCGAGGCGCGCACCGCCCACACGGCGTAGACGAACGGCAACCCGGTCCACTCGAGCCAGTCCGCGCCGAGGTCGAGCGTGTGCACGAAGCCCTCGGGCGGGCGCTTGCGCGTGCGCATCGCCTGGTCGCCGATCAGCAGCAGCGCGTCGGACTGCGCGGGCTCGAGGCCGCGCACGAGGCGCGTCTCCTTGAAGCCGCGCCGCACTCCGAGGAGCAGCCGGAGCAGGCGGATCGAGGTGGACGTCTCGGGCGTCACCGAGATCAGCGCGCCCTCGAGGGCGGCCGCCGGGCGCCGCGAGAAGAGGAGCACCGACTGCACCGCGCCGCGCGCGGTAACGCCCAGCGGCGCGAGCAGCTCGAACGCGGGCTTGAGCCGCAGGTAGTCGCCTGCGGCCATGATGCCGAGGTCCACCGTTCCCGCCTCGGCCTCGCGCCCGAGGTCGCGCGGCACCAGGTTCTGCACCGCGAACGGCGCGTCGCCCCAGAGCGCGTAGAACGGGGCGGTGTTCGCGTAGGGAATGCGCGCGGCGACGGTCGAGGTGATGGGCCGGGACGTGGACATGGCGCGAGGACGATACACGCGGGGCCCCGGAGCGTCGAGCGGGGCCGGTGCGGCGGCTCAGCCGCCGCGCCCGAGCTCTTCGAGGAAGGCGTCCCCGTAGCGCTCGAGCTTGGCCGGGCCGACGCCGGGCACGTCGAGCAGGCCCTCGCGCGTCCGCGGCCCGGCGGCGGCCATCGCCCGCAGGACCGCATCGCTGAAGACGATGTAGGCGGGGACGCCCTCGGCATCCGCGAGCCGGCGGCGCAGCGCGCGCAGCCGCTGGAAGAGCGCCTCGTCGGCGGGCGCGTCGGGCGCGCCGAAGGTCTCGAAGAGCCGGCTCCGGGAGCCGGCCCCGCCGCGCTTTGCCGCCCCGCGGGCGCCGCGCGGGGCCGCCACGACGAGGTCGGCGACGGTGATCCCGCGGCAGGTGTCGCACGACTCGCCGCAGGGCGGAAGCTCCTCGTCGAAGTAGGCGCACGCCGCCGCGTGGCGGCAGCCGCCGCGGTCGAGCAGCCGGAACAGCTCGACGGTCTTCGCGCGCGTCTCGGCGCGCAGCGCCGGGTCCTCGACCGAATCGAGGAACGCGTCGTAGCCGATCACGTCCGCCCACGAGTAGTAGACGACGACGTCGCTCGACAGCCCGTCGCGCCCGGCGCGCCCGATCTCCTGGTACCAGGCCTCGATGCTCTTCGGCATGTCACGGTGCACGACGAGCCGCACGTTGCTCTTGTCGATGCCCATGCCGAACGCGACGGTCGCGACCACGACGTCGGCGTCGTCGCGCGCGAACGCCTCCTGGTGGCGGTGGCGCACATCGTCCGGAAGGCCGGCGTGGTAGGGCAGCGCGCTCACGCCGTGCGCGCGCAGCCACTCGGCGGTGCTTTCGACCGCGCGGCGGCTCATGCAGTAGACGATCGCGCTCTCGCCTTCGTGCCGCCGCAACAGTCCCAGCAGGTCGCGGCGGAAGTCGCGCTTCGTGCCGTCGGGCCGCTCGCCCTTCTTGACGGCGGTGATCTTCAGGTTGGGCCGGTAGAACGAGCCCTTGAAACCTTCGGGCCGGCTCATGCCGAGCTGGCGGAGGATGTCGCCCGTCACGCGGCGCGTGGCGGTCGCGGTCAGCGCGAGCACGGGGATGTCGCCCAGCTCCTCCTTGAGCCCGCGGAGCTTGCGGTACGCGGGCCGGAAATCGTGCCCCCACTGGCTGATGCAGTGCGCCTCGTCCACCACGACCAGGCTGACGGGGCAACCCGCGATGAGGCCCCGCAGCGAGCCTTCCAGCGCCTCGGGCGCGAGGTAGAGCAGCTCGATTTCGCCGCGGCGCAGCGCCGCGAGGCGCTCGCGTCGCTCCTCGAACGGCACGGTGGAGTTGAGCACCGTCGCGCGGAAGCCGAGCCGCACGAGCGCGTCCACCTGGTCCTTCATGAGCGAGATGAGCGGCGAGAGGACGAGCACCGTGCCGCGCAGGATCTTCGCCGGGACCTGGAAGGTGAGCGACTTGCCGGCGCCCGTCGGCATGACGCCGATGCAGTCGCGCCCCGCGAGCACCGCGTCGATGATCTTCCGCTGCCCGGGCCGGAACTCGCGGAAGCCGTAGACCGCCTCGAGCACCCGCTGCGGGTCCTCGAACTTCGCCGCGTGGAAGAGCGGCGCGCTGGACTCGAGCAAGGTCCCTCCGTGGACGGGAGCGGGTGCGGGGTGCCGGTGGCCGCGCGTCGGCGGCGGCGCCACGCGGGAGGGGGCACGTTAGCGGATGGACGGCGGCGGCGCGAGACGCCCGGGTCGCCCTGTGGGACGTCAGCGAAAAGGTCCTCCCCCGGCGCGTCAGTGAAGATGTCCTTCCGTGGACCCCCTTCTCATGGGTTCATGAGCGGACGGGACGTCCGGCGGCCGGGGATGGTGAAGGCCGCGGCCGGCCGGGCCATCCACCCGTTGCCCAACGGGTGGATGGCCCGGTGGTGTGGCGGCTCGAGTCGGGCGCTTCGCGACACGGTGCAACGCACCTCGCGTGGATTCTTCCTCACACCGAGTTGACTTGACGCCTCTCCCGACGGCCACGCCGTGCCGGTGGGCCGCCTTCACCGAGCTGCGTCTGGCCGCACCGTCGAGGCGTGCTGAGCCGGGGTGAGCACCTCGGTTCGCGTTTCTTTCGCGTCGGCGCGTGCGAGCGCACGCACGGCCACGCATGGCGCTCGAACTCGCGCATGCGAAGATGCGCGCGCCGTCCCCGCCAGACCCGCCCCCGAAGCGGAGTCTCGCGATGCACGACTTCTCGCTGAAGCACCTGTCGGATGCCCTCCTGCTCGAAGGGCTCGCCCGCCTGGCCGACGACGACCGGCTCACGAACGCCCGGCTGCTCGCCCACATCGCCGAGGTCCAGCGCCGCCGGCTGTACCTCGAGCACGGCTGCTCCTCCATGTACCGCTACTGCGTGGACCGCCTGGGCATGTCCGCCGACGTCGCGTACAAGCGGGTCCGGGCTGCGCGCGCCGCGCGGCGCTGCCCGGCGATCCTCCCCGCGATCGCCGACGGGCGGCTGCACCTGAGCGGCGTCTCGCTGCTGGCGAAGCACCTGACGAGGGAGAACGCGCGCGAGCTCCTGGCCGCGGCCGAGCACAAGAGCCGGCGCGGGATCGAAAGGCTGCTGGTGTGCCGCTTTCCCCGTGAAGCCGCCGTCGCCACGCCCGGAACGGCCGCCGCCCCGGTGCCGACGCCGCACCGGGGAGCCGACAGAGCGACTCCCGAAACTGCTGTCGGTCCGGCGGCCCTGCCGTTCGGCGATGTCATGCCTGCGTCACAGGAACAGGCCCCGGGGCCAGTTCGGTCGGCGGACGCATCACTAATGGCCTGTGCAGCAACGCACTACGGCCGGGCTCGGATTTCGCCCATCGGCCCCGGCGCCTCCGAGCTGGTGGCGCTGCTTTCCGACGAGGCCTGCGCGCAACTCGAAGCTTCGCGTGACCTGCTCGCGCACGCGGTGCCCTCGGGCGACCTGGCCGAAGTGCTCGAGCGGGCGATCGCGCTCCAGTACGCCCGGCTGCTCAAGCGCCGCTGCGGTGCGACCGACCGGCCACGGACGAGCACCGATGCCGACGGCGCCGCCGACCAGGTACGGACCGGCGACGACTCTGCCGCGCCGCGCGCGAGCTCCAACCGCCGCCGCATCCCCAACGCCGTGCTTCGTGCCGTCTGGGAGCGCGACGGCGGACGCTGCACGTTCACGAGCGCCGACGGCCATCGCTGCGAGGAACGTTCCCGACTCGAGCTGGACCACGTCGTGCCCGTAGCCCGTGGCGGCCAGTCGACCGTCGAGAACCTGCGGCTCCTCTGCCGCGCGCACAACCAGCACACCGCCGAGCGCGCGCTGGGGCGCGACCTCGTCCGCGCCCGGCGCGAAGCCGCGCAGCGCCGCCGTGCCGCTGAGCGCTTCCACAGGCAGGCCGAGCGCGAGCGCACCGAGAAGCGCCGGCGCGAGATCGAACGCCAGCGCGACGAGCTGGGCGAGGCGTTTCGGCTGCTCGGCTACCGCGACCGCGACCTCGAGTGCGCGCTCGCCTACTGCGCGAGCCGCGCCGAGGCACCGCCGGAAGAGCGGCTCGAGTACGCGCTCGGCTGCATGGCGCCACGGGTGCGGAAGGAGCGGCCGGCGCCTTGCGAGGATGAGGCGGCGTGACCAACGGGCCCTCGAGTGACGCGCCTCTCGAGCCCTTCAGGCGTCAGCGCGAACGGGCCGATACCGCTTCCATGTCCGGACCCCTCCAGGCCGCGATGGTCGCCGGTCACCTCCTGGCGCTCTGCGCGCTGCCCGCGCTGGCGGCGGCCTTCGTGCTGCGGCGTGCGCGCCGGCTGCTCGCCGCGGGCGCTGACCCGGCCGCCGTCTGGTTCGGTTCGGCCCAGTGGCTCGTCCACGTTCCCGCGGCGGTCACGCTCGGGGTCCTCGCCTCCGTGGATTCGCCCGCCGAACTGGCGCTGCGCGGCTGGCTCGAGGGCCTCGCGGGGCCATTCGCGCCGCTACTCGCCTTCCCGTTCGCGATGCTGCCGATCGCCTGCGCCGTGGCCGTCTCGACGGCGGCCCTGCACGACGTCACCGCGCGAACGCGCGGGAGCGACCTCACGCTCGCCGAGAGCCTGCGGCAGTCCTCGTACCTGCTCCTCATGATGGGCGCGCTCGTCGCGGCCGTGCTCGGGCTCATGACCGCGTCCAGGCTCCGCATGACGGCCGTCGGCTTCGCGTGGGTCGCGGCGTGCGTGGCCGCCGCGCTGGCGGCGCGCGGGCGCTGGGCCCGCTCGCTCGGGCTCGAGCCGCACGCGGTCACGCACGGACCGCTCCGCGACCGGTTGTTCGCGCTCGCGGCGAAGGCGGGGGTGCCGCTGCAGCAGCTCTACGTGGTGCCGATGCGGCGCAGCCGCATGGCCAACGCGTTCGCGGTCAACAGCGGCGTCGTGTGGCTCACGGACTGGCTGATCGAGAACCTCGACCGGCGCGAGATCGACGCGGTCTTCGCGCACGAGCTCGCGCACATCCGGCTCGGGCATCCGCGCAAGCTCGGGCTCGCGGCCGCGGCGGGCGTCCTCGTCGGCGTCCTCACCGTGGTCGCCGGCAGCTTCGCGCTGGCGGTCACGCTGGGCACGCTCCTCTCGCTCCTGCTCACCCGCTTCGTCTCGCGGCGCCTCGAGTTCGCCGCCGACGCGCTCGCGGTCCGGATGACCGGCGATCCCGAGGCGCTCGTCACCGGCCTCGTGCGGCTCTCGCGGCTCAACCACGTGCCCCTGCAGTGGAGCCGCGCCGCCGAGAGCGGGCTCACGCATCCCTCGAACCGCCGCCGCGCGGAGGCTATCGCGCGGCTCGCGAACCTGTCCTCCGAGCGGCTCGCCGGGCTGCTCGCGCGCGACGAGCCGCCGCGCGAGCGCGACGCGGTGCCCGCGCCGGCCCGGCCCGACGGCAAGCGATTCTCGAGCGTCTTCAAGCGCGGCGCGAGCGGTCGGCTTTCGTGGCTGCTGCTCTTCACGGCGGCCGGCGGTGCGCTCGTTGCGGTTGCGATCGTACGGCTGGCCGGCCTTCCCCGCCCGCTCGCGTTCGCGGCGGGAACGCTCGCCGCGTTCGCTTCGGTGCTGCTCGTCAGCGATCTGCTCGCGGCCCGCGGCCTCGCGGGGCTGCGCGGCGCGCTGGCCGCGCGGCCGGGCGTACCGGCGGGCGCGCAGTTCGTGGGCCTCTCGCCGGGACCGGGCGCCCGCGTCTACGAAGGCTTCTTCGACTGGGACCTGGGCTTTCTCGAGATCGCGCCGGACGCGCTGGTCTACCGCGGCGAGGAGGCCTCGTTCCGGCTGCCGCGCGAATCCGTCGCCGACGTGCGCCGCGCGCCGGGACCGCCCGGGTGGATCCCGGCGCCCCGCGTCGCGATCGAATGGATCGACCCCGCCACGGGCGCGCACGAAATCGCGCAGCTCCGGCCGGCGCACGCGCCGCGCCTCGACACGCTCCCGCGCGACGTGGACGCGCTTCTTGCACGGCTGCGGGCCTGGCAGGCCGCGCCCGCGGTCGCGGCGGTGCGCGGCGTCGAGACGCCGCCGCGCGAGGAAGACGTCACGGGCACGCCGCTCGCGCGCGTGGCGAACCCCGCGACGCTCGTGCCGTCGGCGTTCGTGGCCGGCTTCGTGACCCTGGTGCTCGCCAGCCTGATCCGCCTGCCCGCGTGGCCGTTCGGGGGCCCCGGAGCGCTGGACGCGTGGGCGGCCGTCGTCGCTTCGCTCGTGCTCGTGCGCGTGCCGTGGTGGCGGGCGCGCGAGCCTCGCCGCGAATCCGCCGAACGCGAGCGTCGCGCGGCCTGAAGTCCGGGCCCCCGGCGGGGAGCCCGGACCCCTCAGCCGAGGATCCGGTCGAGCCCGTAGCGCCGGCGGGCCGCCGCGAGCTGGCCGACGTGGTAGCTGTCGTGCGCGGCCGCGAGCGCGACGACGCCGAGCAGGTCGTCCGAGAGACCCATGACCTTCGTCTTCGCCGAGAGCCTCTCCGGCGTGAGCGCCTCGAGCCCTTTCATGAACGCCGCGTGCACCTCGTCCCACTTCGAGCGCACCTCGGAGAGGGACGGCCACGACGGCTCGTCCTTCACCTCGCCGCCGCGCCGGAAGTGTCCGCCCCAGGGCACCTCGGCGTCGCAGCCGAACGCGCTCCCGAGCAGGGCGCGCACGGTCACCGTGTGACCCGCGATCCAGTGGATCGGGTTCGCGCCGTCCGGGCGTTCGAGCGCCTGCGCGGCCGTCAGTCCGTCGAGTGCCCGGGGAAGCAGCCGGTGATTCGCGTTGAAGACCAGGGCGAAGCCCTGCAGCTCGGGGATCATGCGGCCTCCGGTGGGGTGCGGCCCGCTCGGCGTCAGGCTTCGCGGGGCTCGGGGGTCACGACGGGGAGGCCGCGCGCGTTCCAGTCGCGCCAGCCTCCGTCGAGCGAGATGCAGTTCGTGTAGCCCATGCGCTGGAGGTTGTCGCACACGAGGACGCTGCGGAACCCGCCGCCGCAGTAGCACACGATCGGGGTGCTCCTGTCCGGCACGGCGGTCTCGATGTCGCGCTCGACGATGCCCTTGCCCATGTGGTGGGCGCCGGGCAGGTGGCCGCGCTCCCACTCGCCGTCCTCGCGGTTGTCGAGCAGCACGAAGCGTTCGCCGCGCTCGAGCCGCTCGAGGAACTCGTCCACCCCGAACGTGCGCACGCGGCTCCGCGCGTCGTCGATGAGCGCGAGGAAGCCCGGGTTGTGGTAGTGGGCCTTCGCTTCCGGGTCGGTCGTGCTCACGCGTGCGCCTCCGCCGTCGCCGGCGTCGTCGCGGACTCCCGGGGGTACTCGCGCACGACGCGATAGAGCGCGTCGCGCTGCACGGGCACCTTCCCGGCCTCGCGGATCATCCGCACCATGCCGTCCTCGGCGAGTCCCACGGGACTGCGCGCGAGCGCGGCGTGCGCGATCTTCTCCTGCCCGATCGTGCCGTCGAGGTCCGAGGCGCCGAAGTTGATCGCCGCCGCGGCCGTGTCCTGCCCGAGCATGACCCAGTAGCCCTTCACGTGCGGCACGTTGTCGAAGACGAGGCGCGAGATGGCGATCGTCTTCAGGTCCTCGATCGCCGACGCCTGCCGGCGCACGAGCCCGGTGACGCCCGGCTGGAACGCGAGCGGGATGAACGCGAGGAACCCGGGCGCGCGCCGCTCGAGCTCGCGCAGCTCGACCAGGTGCTGCACGCGCTCGCCGCGCGTCTCGATGTGCCCGTAAAGCAGCGTCGCGTTGCTCGCGATCCCGAGGGCGTGGGCGATCTCGTGGATCTCCATCCAGCGCCGGCCGCCGATCTTCTGGTGGAACAGCTCGCGCCGCACGCGTTCGCTGAACACCTCGGCGCCGCCGCCCGGCAGCGCGTCGAGTCCGGCCGCCTTGAGCTCGGTGAGCACCCAGTCGGCGGGCTTCTTCGTGAGCCGGCAGAAGAAGTCGATCTCGACGGCCGTGTAGGCCTTCACGCTCAGGCCGGGCTTCTTCTCCTTCACCCAGCGGATCACGTTCACGTAGTCGTCGAAGCGCCACTTGTTGTGCAGGCCGCCGACGATGTGGATCTCGGCGATCTCGGGATCCACGTGGGCGAGGATCTGCTCCTTCGTCATCGTGTAGGCGTCGGGCGCGCCGGGCTTCTTCGCGTAGTCGCAGAACCGGCAGGAGAGCACGCAGACGTTCGTCGGGTTCAGCTGCCGGTTGACCGTGAAGTAGACGCGGTCGCCATGGCGGTCGCGGACGGCGGCGTCGGCCAGCCGGCCCAGCTCCAGCACGGGCGCCTCGAACAGGTGGATGCCCTCTTCCTGCCCCAGTGAGGCTCCCTCGAGCAGCCGGCGCCGGGCGGCCTCGACGAGGGGATCGCGGAGCTTCAGGGCGGCGACGTGTTCGCTCAAGTCGTGGTCCTTTCAGGGGATGAACGGGGCGCCAGTATAGACACAGGCCGCCCGGAGGGTCACGGGCGGCGCCGGGCCGCCGTGGGGCCGCTCAGTGGCCCCGGCCGTCAAGTGCCGGGCGGCACCGTCCGATAAAAACGGGGCAGGACCCGGATGGAGGCACGCCCTCGCAGCCGACGCCAATCGCCGGAACGCGTGTCCGCTGTCGCCCTTTCCACTCGAGCGTCTCCCCAATGCGCCTTTCATGGATGACGGGCTGGCTTGCGCTGGCGGTCGCGGTCTCCGCGCCCGCGGTCTCGTCCGCGTCAGGTCCGGGGCGGGGGCCGGTCGGCCCTTCGGCGACACAGGCCGTGGGCAGCGCGGCGATTACGTCGATCGAGGTCCGGAACGTCCGCGGGCAACCCACGAAGCTGCTGGCGCCCACCGACACGGTCCTCGTGGATATCTGGGTCGCGGACTCGACGGGCTTCCGCAACGTGTCCGACGTCGAGATGGCGCTCTCGCTCGGCACCGCCGCCGGCGTCGGCATGGCGACGTGGCAGGGCGCGCGCGTCATCTGGCAGCGCGGCACCACTCCGGCGTGGTCGTTCCGCACGACCAAGTCCGACGGCTGGCAGCTGCTCCCGGCGCTGAGCAGCGTGGACACGGTCACGAACGCGACGACGCCCCAGCGCGTGCGCTTCGCCATCGTCTCCAGCACGGTGGCCCGAGCCGACGCGGCGGGCTGGCAGGTGCAGGCCTGGACCGGCACCGTCACGGCCAAGGCCGCGGGCTATGGCATGGCCGAGCGCGTCGAGTGGACCCTGCTCTCGGCGCGCGGCGATTTCGCGGCGGGCACCGCGGGCCAGAGCAGCCTGCCCCTCTCGACGCCCACCACCGGACAGGTCTCGTACCGCCTGGTGTCGAACACGGCCGTGAGCCTGACCGCAACCGTCCCCGCGTTCGCAGGCCTCACCGACCCCGGCGCCCGTTTCGGCGGCGGGGCCGCGGACACCACCGTGCGCTGGAACAGCACGAGCGTGTCGGGCACGACGGTCGGGTACCTCGACTCGCTCGCCGCGCCGGTCGGCAGGAACATCGACGCGCTCACGGACACGTCGGCCCTGCGAGTCGATCTCGAGCTGCACCTCGCGCTGCCGGCGGTCGTCCCGCCGCAGTCCTACCTCACGAACATGACGGTCGCCGCGACCTCGGTCGCGAGCGCGCTCGGCGGTTCGCACGCGCTCGACCTGACGGCCACCGTGCTCGGGAGCGGGCTCGCGGCCGGCTCGGCGACGGCCGAGGTCGAGCCCCACTCGGTTCTGGCCGGTACGGTGGACCAGCCGATGCTGGCGCGGCTCGGGTTCACGGTCGGGCTGGGCGAGACCGGCATCAACCGGGTTCGCGTCGCGCTGCCCGCGGGCTGGTCCGCTCCGCACGTGACGTCGGTCACGGGGCCGCTGGGGTTCCCGATCGCCTTCGCCGACTCGAGTTCGTCGGAGTCCGCGATCGCCCAGCTCGCCTCCAGCCAGCTCCTGGGGCCGATCGTGGTGAACTTCACCGCGACCGCGCCGAAGCTGGCGGACCCGGTCGGCGCGGGGTTCGTGACCTATTTCGACGACACCGCCACGGCCGTCCAGGAACAGGTCGCGACGGAGGGCAATCCCGACCTCGTGGGCGGGTCCGGCTGGCAGGTCGTGGTCGTTCCCGCCGCCGCGGCCGACCTCACCGTGAGGCCCGCCACGGCCGAGAGGCTCGTCGGGGACTCGGTGTCGGTGTCGGCGTCGGTGACCGACGCCTACGGGAACGTGCGCGCGGGTGACCCGATCACCTGGAGCGAGAGCGGCGGTGCGGGCAGCGTGGACGCGAGCGGACTCTACGTCGCCCAGGCCGTCGGCCTCTCGCGCGTGATCGGCACGAGCGGCGCCCTGGCCGACACGGCGCTCATCAGCGTCTCCGACCCGGCCGCGAGCGCGCAGTTCTCGCCGCTCCCGGTCGCGTCCGTGCGCCTGCTCCCCGGAGCGAGCCCCGTCGAGATCGCGCGCCTGCGCGTGCTCAACCCGAGCTCGCTCGCCGACACGGTGGAGGTGCTCGACCTCGCCGACGTCTCGATCGGGCCCGTGCTCGACGCCGACCGCGCCGACTCCTGGTCGGTCTTCGAGCTTCGCGACTCGACCGGCAAGAGGCTCGCGACGAGCCTGTGGGCCTCGGGTCGCGTACGGTTCGAGAACGTCGGCCTGCCGGTGCCCGCCGGGTCGTCGCGGCGCCTGTCGGTGTTCGGCGCGGCCGCGTTGCGGGCACGCGACGGCGACTCCCTCGGGGTCGTGCTCGACTCGGACACGGACGTCGAGTTGCTCTCGGGCCGCAAGGCCGTTCTCATCGACGCGGCCCCACCGACCCGGTTCGTCGTGGACGGCATGACCGCAGCGCAACTGACGATCGAGTCCCTGGCGAACGGCCCCGTGCTTGCCGGCGCCCGCCGGCGCGCGGTTGCGCGAATCCGGGTGCCGGGGAACGGCTGGGACTCCGACCTCCTCCTGAGGCTCAACGTCGAGAATCTCGGCACGGCACGGCCTGACACCGACCTCGCCCGGGTCGAGGCGTGGCTCGACGGCGGGGACGGCGCGCTCGACACGCTGGCGGACACGCGGCTGGGGCAGATGCTGTTCACCGGCGACCGCTGGGAGCTGACCGGGCTCTCGGTGGCGGTGCCGGACACGGGCATGTGGGTGATCCTGAGCGTGGACGTGCCCGCCGGGGCCCGGGACGGCCGGACGTTGCGCTTCGCGCTGCCCACGCTGCCGGACGTGGGGCTCGGCATGGCGAGCGGGAACAGCGGCCCCATCGACCGCGTGGCGATGGCGGACCACGACGACGTGATCGGTGGTGGCGAGCGCATCCTGGTGACTGCCACCGCGCTCACGGGCGGCAGCGTGAGCGCCGGGCAGCGGGGCATCCCGGCGCTGGAGCTCTCGTTCGCCAACGGCTACGCGGAGTCCCGGACCATCAGCTCGCTCCTGCTCACGGACGTGTCCACCGGCGCGGGGAACATCACGCAGCTGGACGCCGAGTTCGCGCACGTCGCGCTGGGGCTCGCCTCGGGGACCGGCGCGCAGGACGCCACGATCGCGGCGCCGCTCGCCGTCGGCAGCTTCGCGAACGGCCGCGTGCTCTTCGACGGGCTCGACCTGGTCGTCCCGGCAGGCGGCGAGGTCCGGCTGCTCGTCACCGTGGACGTGGACGGCGTGAGCGCCACCGACGGCGACCACCTCGTCGTGAGCCTCGAGAGCCCGCAGGACATCGAGTTCGTCGAGACGACGACCGTGGCCGGCACGTGGCCCGCGCGCTCCGGGGCCGTGTGGACGGTGGACGGCTTCGTCGCCTCCCAGGCCCCGATTCGGCCGGTCGCGGGCCTCACGCTCGCGCCGGGCGACGGTCCCGTGCCCGTCCTCGACTTCGTCCTTCCGGGGGACGGCTACCTCGCCGACGTCCTGCACGGCGTGCGCGTCGTGAACCTCGGGAACGCCGTGCCATCCGAAATCGCCGAGCTGCGGCTCTATCGCGACGGCGGCGACGACGTGTTCGGCGGCGCCTCGTCGGACGACGTGGACCTGGGCCCGCTCGTCGCGCAAACCGGCCAGTGGCAGAGCGCCTACCTCTCTGATCCGCTGCCGGTGGGCGGGGCCCGCTACTACGTCGGGCTGACCGTTGCGGGAACGACTTCGGACTCGAGCCTCGTGCGCGTCGCGATCCCGACGGGCGGCGTCGAGATGGAGTCGGGCGACGACGGGCCGCTCGACGCGGCGCTCGCGAACCCGGACCCGCACGTGCTCAGCACGCGGCCGCTGCTCGCGAGCCTCGAGCTCGACCCCGTCGCGAGCACGATCGGCCAGCAGGTGGACGTGCGCCTGACCGTGCGCAACGTGGGGACCGAGGACTTCTCGGGCGTCGCGCCGGGCGCGCTCGTCGCGGAGGGCAGCGCCGGCTACCAGAGCCTCACGGGGCCCACGCCCGCTTCGGACGACCTCGCGCCGGGCGAGAGCGGAATCTTCACGTGGACGCTGGCGCCCTCGACTGCCGGCGACCTGAGCTTCTCGACCACCGCCTCGGGCACCGGGCAGACGACGCTCCTCGAGCGGCGGACGCTCGTCGCGCACTCGGGCCTCGGCCGCGTGTACATGGAGGCCGACAGCCTGCGCCTCGTGGCACTGCAGTCCATGCCGTCCGCGGTCAACCGCGGGCAGACGGGCGTGGTCCCGCTCACGCTCACGCTCGAGCATCCCGGCGACGCCAGCTCCTCGGCGATCGTCTTCAAGAGGCTCCGCGTGCGGCTCGAGCAGGAGGACGGCTCGCCGATCGTGCCCGCGGACCTGCTGGGCGCCATCGAGGTGCGTGAAGGCACGACCCTCTACCTGCGCCGCACGAGCCTCGAGACGGTCGGCAACGAGATCGACCTGACGCTCGCGACGCCGGTGACCGTGACGCCCGGCGACCCCGTGTCGCTGGCGCTGCGGCTCGACATCGCCAGCGCCACCACCGTGACCTCCTTCCGTCTCCTCGTGCCCGACAGCTCCGTCTTCGTGGCCGAGGACGCCATCAGCGGCGCGCCGGTGCGCGTGCGGCTCCAGGACCAGCCGTACCCGGTCGAGTCCGGGCTCGCCCGCATCCTGAGCGGCGACGGAGCGCTCGTGCTGACGGCTCCGGCGGCCGGCCTGCGCCACGCTTCGAGCGGACAGGCGGGCGTGCCGCTCGCGACGTGGGCGGTCGCCCACTCGAGCTCCCAGTCCACCAGCGCCGACCTGCGCCTGAACGCGGTGTGGGTGCGGTCCGACGCCCCGACGGGCCTGCCCTCGCCGCTGCCCTGGACCTCGTGGCGCGTGCTCGCCAACGGCTACGTCGTGAACACGCACCCCGTTGCCGCCGGCGACACGGGCGACGTGCGGCTCGACCTCGTCCCGGCACCGGTCGTGCAGCCCGGCGGGTCGGTGCAGCTGCGGTTCGTGGCGGACCTCGCGACGGGTGCCGCGGGCAGCCGCTTCGCGCTCCAGGGTGTGCGCCTCGCCGAATGGGATGTGCGCGACGTGAACACCGGCGACGCCGTGCCGCTCGTCGTCACGCCGCCGGTCTCGGGCGACACGCTCGTGGTGGACGCGCCGGCCACCGAGCTCGACGTCACGCCGCAGGCGCTCATGCCGGCGACCGTGGCCGCAGGCCGCACGAAGCTGCCGGCGCTCGCGCTCGCGCTGCACCACCCCGGCGCGGCCGGCGTGGCGGACGTGCGGGTGGACAGCGTCCGCGTTTCGCTGCACGCCCCCGACGGCCGGCTGCTGCCGATGGACGAGTACCTCGCCTCCCTCCGGCTCCTGCGCCGCGGCGTGCCCGTCAGCGTGCAGGTCGCGCCGGCCGGAAGCGACGTCGTGCTCGCCGCCGCGGACACGGTGACCGCCTCCGGCACGGACACGCTGACGCTCGAAGTGGACGTCGCGGCCGACGCGCCCGCGGCCACGATCGGCCTCGGCGTCGCCGGCGACGCGATCCTGGCCTGCGACGCGAACTCGAATGCGCTCGTCGCGGTCACCCCGGTCGCGCCGGCGGCCTGGCCCTTCGAGTCCGGCCTCGCCTCCATCGTGGCGCCGGCGCGCGAGCTGCGCGTGAGCGCGACCAGCGAGTTGCCGGCGCTCGTGGCGCCATCGGGCGCCGCGACCGTTCCCGTCGCGCGGCTCGTGCTCCGCCACCCCGGACCGGCCGGCGCCGACTCGATCACGGTGGACCACGTCGTGGTGAGCGCCGCCGACGCCGGCGGCGCCGCCCTGGACGTCGGCGCGGTCGCCGGGGCGCTCGAGCTCCACATCGGACCGACCGCGATCGCCCAGGCGGCGCTGACCGCCGATTCCGCGACCGCGACGCTCGCCTTCGCCGCGCCGGTTCAGATCGCCGCCGAGGACTCCGTGGTGTTCGAGCTGTTCGCGGTTCCGCGCGCCGCCGACCCGGGCACGCGCTTCCGGCTTGGCTGGCGCTCGGACGGTATCGGCGTCGTACAGCCCGGGAGCGCGCTGCTCGCCGTGGCCGTCCTCGCCGCGCCCGGCTCGAGCTTCCCGATGTGGTCGGACGCCGCCAGCTTCTCCTCCGGCGACCTCGCCCGGAGCTACCAGAACTACCCGAACCCGTTCGCCGCCGGACGCGACGTGACGACGTTCGCGTGGCTGATGCCGGGGCCGGGACGCGCGACGCTGCGCATCTGGACGCCGCGGGGCGAGCCGGTGGCGACGCTGCTCGACGGCGCGGAGGTCCCGGCGGGCCTGCGCCAGTCCGATCGCTGGGACGGCCGCAACGGTCGCGGCGCGGTGGTCGCGAACGGCGTGTACGTGGCGGAGCTCGACGTCACGTTCGACGACGGCGGGCACCAGCGCGTGCTGCGGAAAGTGGCAGTCGTGCGATGAGCACGCGACTGCGCTTCGCGCTCCTCGCCGCGGCGTTCGCGGCCGCGACCTCCCCGGCGCTCGCCGCGCGCGACGACGGCGGCACGACGGGCGTCTTCGCAACCGGGGCGGGCAACCGCGCGATCGCCATGGGCGGCGCCTTCACGGCGGTGGCCGACGGCCCGTGGGGCTGGACGTGGAACCCGGGCGGTCTCGCGTGGCTGCCCCGCGCGAGCGCGGAAGCGCTCCAGGGCGCGCCCGACGCGATCGGCGCGCGCGAGACGCAGGCGGCGCTCGCCGTGCCCGACTGGCGCTGGGGCGCGGTCGCGCTGTCGTGGCGGCAGTTCGGCGTGGACGGCATCGACGGCCGCGACGCCCGCGGCCTGCCGACCGGCGCGTTCGCGGACCGCGAGACCGAGCTGGGCCTCGCCTACGGGCACACCGTCGCGCCGGCGCTCGGCCTCGGCGTGGCGATCAAGATGCGGCGGCAGACGCTCGCCGACCGCTCGGGCGGCGGCGTGGGCGCCGACGCCGGCGCCACGCTGCACCTGTCGGAGCTCGCGGCCGACCCGGCGCCGTGGTGGCGCGACCTCGTGCTGGGGCTGCGGCTCTCGAACGCGATCCGCCCGGCGGTGCGGCTCGACCGCGACGAGGTCTCCGAGCCCGCGGTCTGGAGCGGCGGCGTGGCGTGGGTCCACGGCTCCGCCCGCTCGCGCGTGACGCTCGCGGCCGATCTCGAGCACGTCGCCGGCGGCCTCGCCCGCGCCCGGCTCGGAGGCGAGTACAGCCTCCTCGGTGCGCTCGACCTGCGGGCCGGCTGGGACGGCGACGCGTTCAGCGCCGGCACGGCCCTCGGCTGGCGGGGCATGGACGTCTCCTACACCTGGCGCGACAACCCGCTCGGCGCCGAGCAGCGCATGAGCCTCGGCTGGCGGTTCGGCCGCAGCGTCGGCGAGTCGCGCGACCTCGCGGCAGCCGCGAGCGAGCGCGAGCTGCAACACCGCCTGCAGGCGGCGTTCGACGCCGACATGGCGAACCGCGCCCGGTCGCTGCTCGAGGGCGCTCAGCAGGCGCTCGCCGCCGGCGACCTCGAGGGCGCCTGGGACAAGGCCTCGGTGCTCAGCGCCATGGCGCCCAACCGTCCCGAGTCCGGGCAGCTCATGGCAAAGGTGCTGGTCGCCCGCGCCTCGCAGCTCGAGGCGGCCCAGGACTGGGACGGCGCGCGCGTCGAGTACGAAAAGGCGCTCGCCCTGCAGCCGGACGCTCCGGCCGCCGTCCGGGGCGCGGCCCGCTGTCGCGACGAGAGCGACCGCCTCGCGCGGAGAAACACCGAGCAGCGGCGCCTCCACGACTCGGTCCTGCGCGCCATCGCGGCCGGCGATCCGATCGCGGCCCGAAGCTGGGTGGATTCGCTGCGCGCGCGGGGTGTGGCGGACAGCACGATCGCGCCCCTGCTGCTGCGGCTCGAGCGCGTCACCTCGGTGCAGCTCGACGCGCGGCTCGAGCAGTTCCAGCGGCTGCTGCAGTCCGGGATGTTCGACGAGGCCTCGGCCGCGCTCGAGCGCGCCCGCGTCCTCGACCCGAAGGCGCCCGCGGTGACGCGCGCCCGCGAGATGCTGGCCCGCGCGAAGCCGGCGCCGCGTGCGGCGGCCATCCCGGCGGCCCTGCCGGTCGTCTCCGAGCAGGCGAAGCGCGAGGCCGACCAGCTCTACCAGAGCGGCCTCGAAGCGCAGCGTGCCGGCAACGACGACCTCGCCGTGCGCTCGTGGGAGCTGGCCATCGTGAAGAACCCCGGGGATGCCCGCGTGCGCGAGCTGCTCAAGCGGGAGTACCAGACCCGCGGGCTCGACGCGTTCTCGGCCGGCCGCCTCTCGGCCGCCGTCGAGCAGTGGCAGCGGGCACTCCAGCTCGATCCGAAGGACGCCCGCACGCGCAGCTACCTCGATCGCGCGCAGGAGCACCTCGTGCGCTCGGCCGAGCTGGGGGTCGGGCAGTGAGCGCCGCCGCGCTTCCCGCCACGGTCGCGCCGTTCTCTCGCCCCCGCCGGATCCGCTCGAGCCTGCGCGTGCTCGTGCCGCTCACCTCGGCCCTGCTGCTCGCCGGGGCGATGCTCGCCGGCGCGTTCGTGAACGAGCGGCAGACCCGCAACCTGCTCGTCGCCGAGGCCCGGTCCCGCCTGGCCCTCGAAGCGGAGCTGCTCGCCCGCGCGAGCGCGAGCGCGATGCTCGAGGGCTTTCCCGAGCTGACGCTCCAGCCGATCCTCACCGACCTGCTGCGCGGGCGGCAGGACCTGTCGTCGGCCATGGTCCTCGACCGCGCGGGCCGCATCCTGGCCTGCCCGGACTCGCGGCGGATCGGCCAGCACGAGCCGGTGCCCGGGGACGAGGGCGTCGCCGTGGGCGGCGCGCGGCTGCGCGAGACCGGGTCGTCGCTCGTGGCGGTCATGCCGATCCGACACGCGTCCGGCTCGGTGCTCGGACACGCGATCGTGACGATGCCGCGCGCACCCCTCGAGCGCGCGCTCGTGGCGGCGCGCATACGCCAGTGGTGGATCGCGGTGATCCTCGTGCTCGCGAGCGGACTCGCCACCTTCACGCTCATGTCGCGGCTGCTGCGCCCGGTCACGCAGCTGCGCCAGGGCCTCGAGCGCATCGGCCGCGGAGATCTCGAGACGCGGCTGGCGCTGCGCGACGCGACGGAGCTGGGCCTGCTGGCCGACACGCTCGACGAGATGGCCGCGCGGCTCTCCGTGGCGCAGAAGAGCCAGCTCGAGCGCGAGCGGCTCGCCGCGGAGCTCGAGGCGGCGGGTCGCATCCAGGCGCTGCTGCGTCCCACCGGCACGGTGCGGCGGGGCCCGTACGTCGTGGCGGGGCACCAGCGGCCGGCGGCCGAGGTCGGTGGCGACTGGTTCGACGTCATGGAGCTGCCCGACGGCCGTCTCGGGCTCGCGATCGCGGACGTCGCGGGCAAGGGGCTCGCCGGGTGCCTGGTGACGTTCATGCTCGCGGCGCTCATGCGCACGATGCGCGAGCACGAGTCTTCCCCCTCCCGCCTGCTCCTCGAGGTGGACCGCCACCTGCGCCCGGTGCTCGACACGGGAGCGTTCGTGACGGTCTGGTACGGCGTGCTCGATCCGCTGAGCGGTGATCTCACGTTCGCTTCGGCGGGCCACCTGCCGACGTTCATCCGGCGCGCCGACGGGCGGATCGAGCGACACGCCACCCGCGGCATCCCGCTCGGCATCCTGGCGCCTGCGACGCTCGGGAAGAGCCTCGAGGACGTGTGCGTGCGGCTCGCGCCCGGCGACGCGGTCCTGCAGCTCACGGACGGTTTCACCGAGGCCGAGCGGCCCGGCGACCAGGCCCAGTTCGGGTTCGACGGCGTCGCGGACGTGCTGGCCTCCGCCGACGACGGGAACGTCGAGGCGCTGCTCGGCCGGGTCTGCGAGCGCGCGGAGACGTGGACACGCGGCGTCGCGCCGGAGGACGACCAGACGGCCATCGTCGTTCGGCGCGACCGCGCGGGGGCGACGGTGAAGCCGCTGTCGGACGAGGAGGCCGGGACCTGGCTTTCCCGGGCACGCGCCCGCGGCGCCGGACTGCGGCTGCGAGCCGATTTCGCGGAGCTGGAACAGCTCCGCCCGTGGCTGGCCTCGAGCGCCGGGCCGCGCGGCCTCGGCGACGACGTGGCCGGGCTGCTCGAGTCCATGCTCTACGAGGTCTGCGCCAACGTGGTGGAGCACGGCTACGGCTGCGACGGCCGCGGCGGACTCGAGCTGTGGTGGGTGCCCTCCGAGGGCCCCTCCGCGGGCGCCGGGACGCGCGGCACGTTCGTGCTTCTGGAGAACGGCCGCGTCTTCGACCCGACGACGGCCGAGCCCGCCGACCTCTCGCGGCTCGAGTCGCGCCTGCGCGGGCGGGGTCTCGGCCTTGCGATGCTCCGCCGGCTCGCGCCCGGCCTGCGCTACCGGCCGGACACGTCCCTCGGCAACGTGACGATCCTCGACTTCGATTCCCTGCGGTACCTCGACCTCCTCAAAGGAGCTGGCGATGCAAGATGCGCTTGAGATCACGTCGCGCTTCTCCCCGTCCGGAACGCGGGTCTACACCGTGTCCGGCCGGCTCGACTCGCGCGGCACGCCGCGGTTCGTCCGCGAGTTCACACCTCCGTCCGCGAAGGGCGAGTGCGTCGTCGTCAACCTCTCCGGCATCCGGTTCCTCTCCTCGAGCGGGATCGGCGCGCTGCTCGCGCTGAGCGAGCAGGCCCGCGAGCGCGGCGGCGAGCTGCGCCTCGCCGAGCCGGCGGTGGTCGTCACGGCGACCATCGACCTGCTCAACCTGCGCGAATACCTGAACGTGTACGAGACCGAGGAGGAGGCGCTGAAGCGCGCGGCCTGAGCCTTCCGCGAGCCGAGAACCGACGTGGGGAATCCCGAACCCGCACCCGATCCCGCGACGCCGCCTCCGGTCTCCAGGACCGACGCGACGCTCGCCGCGCAGCGCGAGCACAGCCTCATGGCGCTCGTCGAGCTGGGGCGCACGCTCGACCTGCAGTTGCCCGAGGAGGAGCTGGCGCAGCTCGCCCTGTTCAACCTCGTCGGGCACTTCGGCGCCCCGCACGGCGGCGTGTGGCTGCGCGGCCCGGGCGGGGGCCCGCTCGAGCCCACGGCGCTCGTGGGCATTCCCGCCGGGGCCGCCCGGGAGATCGCGCAGGCGCTCGACGCGCTTCCGGAGATGTGGGCCGAGGGCGAGATCGTCCGACTGTTCACCGCCGACTGGCTCGGCGAAGCCGCCGAGCGGGCGCGGCGCGCGGGGCTGTCGGCGCTGGCGCGACTCGAGGGCCAGGACGACTGGCTCGGCTTCGTCGCGCTGGCCGCCCCGCGCACCCGGCCGTTCTACGGTTCCGTGGACCGCGAGCTGCTCGCCGCCTCGCTGGGCATCGTGGCCGCGGCAATCGAGAACGGGCGGCTCGTGCGCGACCTGCGTCTCGGCCACGAGCGCCTCGCGGCCGCGAACGCGCGCATGCAGGTGCTCGACCGGCTGCGCAGCGACATGCTGCACAACCTCAACCATGAGTTCCGCACGCCGATCGCGGTCATCCTCGGCGCCGCGAACTGCCTGCGCGAGGCAGGCCTGCCCGACGCGCACCGCCACCACTTCCTCGAGCTGGTCGAGAAGCACGCCGCGCAGGCGCGCGACCTCATCACGATGCTGCTCGACCACGCGGAGCTGATGAGCCTCCGCGCCGAGATCCGGTGCGAGCCGACCGACGTCGCGGCGTGCATCCGCGACCTCGCGGGGCCGCGCTCGAAGCTCCTCGCCGAGACCCGGCGCGAGGTCTCGACCTCGCTGCCCGCGGAGGCCGTCATGGCCCTCGCCGACGCCGAGTGGCTGGGTCGCGCGCTCGTCGAACTGCTCACGAACGCGCTCAAGTTCTCGCCCGCCGGTTCGGAGGTCTCGATGGCGGCCCGCCGCGTCGGCGAGGGCGTCGGCGCGTCGGTCGTAGTCGAGGTCGTGGACCACGGGCGGGGCATGACGCCCGAGGAGCTGGCGATCGCGTTCGAGCCGTTCCGGCAGGCCGACGGCTCCAGCACGCGCGCGGTCGGCGGGCTCGGGATCGGGCTCGCCAGCGTCCGGCGCATCCTCGAGCTGATGGGCGGCTCGGTCGCGCTCGAGTCCGCGAACGGCCGGGGCACGACGGCCCGCATCCAGCTGCGCGCGGCCTGAGCGCCCGGCCGGCCGCGGCCGCCCGCCGGGGCCGGCCATTTCCGCCCGGCCGCGCCCGCCCTGTCCGGGGCCGCGGCAGCGAAACGACCCCGCATCGCGGCGGGGCCGGAGCGCATCCGCAGGGGACCCGGCCATGCCCTCCTTCTTCCGTCCTCCCGGAGAGTCCCGACTCATGAGCAGCGCCTCGGAGCGTTCGCGCGGTTCCGGCCGCCCGGCGGAGCCCCCGAAGAAGAAGCCCGTTTCGCTGCGCGCCGTCTGGCCCGAGGTCGCCTCGCTCGTGCGCCCGCGCCGCGGCAAGCTGACGTTCGGCCTCGGGCTCGTGCTCGTGCGGAGCGTCACCGGGCTGGTGCTGCCGCTCTCGCCGATGGTCCTCATCGACCGGATCATCACGCCGAAGCGGCCCGACCTGCTGCCGTGGCTCGTGCTCGGCCTGCTCACCGCCACCGCCCTGCAGGCGGTCACCTCCTACGTGCTCACCCAGGTGCTCTCGAAGGAGGGCCAGCGCGCCATCGCCGAGCTGCGGGCGAAGGTGCAGGCGCACGTCGGAAGGCTGCCCGTCGCGTTCTACGACTCGAACAAGACCGGCACGCTCGTGTCGCGGATCATGAGCGACGTCGAGGGCGTCCGGAACCTGGTGGGCACGGGCTTCGTCGAGTTCATCGGCGGACTCGCGACGGCCGCGGTCTCGCTCGTCCTCCTGCTGCGCATCAACGCCGGCATGACCGGCGTGACGGCCGCGGTGCTCGTGGCGTTCACGCTGGTCCTCAGCCGCGCGTTCGGCGTCATGCGGCCGGTGTTCCGCGAGCGCGGGAAGATCCAGGCCGAGGTCACCGGGCGGCTCACCGAGTCGCTGGGCGCTGTGCGCACGGTGAAGGGCTACCACGCCGAGGAGCGCGAGCGCGGCGTCTTCGCCGCGGGCGTGCAGCGCCTGCTCGACAACGTCCTGCGCACGCTCACCGCGCAGTCGGTGATGCAGCTCTCGATGGCGCTGCTCATGGGCCTCGTCGGCGCGGCGATCTCCTGGTACGGCGCGCTGCAGATCCTGGGCGGCCACATGACGCTGGGCGAGTACATGTCCTACAACATGCTGCTCGGCTTCCTCATCGCGCCCATCTTCCAGATCGTCAACATCGGCACGCAGCTCACCGAGGCGCTCGCCGGGCTCGAGCGCACGCGCGAGGTGCTCTCGGAGTTCCGCGAGGACGCCGACCCGAACCGCACCGCGGCGCTGCCCGTGCTGAAGGGCGACCTGGCGTTCGAGCACGTGGACTTCGAGTACGAGTCCGGCAAGCCCGTGCTGCGCGACGTGTCGTTCGCGGCGCCGGCGGGCACGGTCACGGCGCTCGTCGGCTCGTCCGGCTCGGGCAAGAGCACGATCATCGGCCTGATCTCGGCGTTCCACTCGCCGAAGGCCGGCCGCGTCACCGTGGACGGCACCGATCTCTCGACGGCCCTGCTCGGCACCTACCGCACCCAGCTCGGCGTCGTGCTGCAGGACACGTTCCTCTTCGCGGGGACGATCCGCGAGAACGTCGCGTTCTCGCGGCCCGACGCGAGCGACGAGGAGATCCTCGAGGCCTGCCGCATCGCCCGCGTGGACGAGTTCGCCGACCGCTTCCCGGACGGGCTCGAAACGGTGGTCGGCGAGCGCGGCGTGAAGCTCTCGGGCGGCCAGCGCCAGCGCGTCAGCATCGCGCGCGCGATCCTCGCCGACCCGCGCATCCTGATCCTGGACGAGGCCACCTCGAGCCTGGACTCCGAGAGCGAGGCGCTCATTCAGGCCGGTCTCACGGCGCTCATGAAGGGGCGGACGACGTTCGTGATCGCGCACCGCCTCTCGACCATCCGCCGCGCGGACCAGATCCTCGTCGTCGAGGAGGGGCGCATCGTCGAGCGCGGGAACCACGAGGCGCTCTACGCGCTGGGGGGACGCTACCGCGACCTCTACGACCGCCAGCACGGCCTCGAGCAGAACCTGTTCCTCGCCCCCGGCGAAGGGGACGAGATCCCCGAGACCGACGGCGCCCGCGCGGCCGTCGCCGAGCCCGGCGTGCTCGACCTGATGCAGGGACGGGGGCGGTAGGCGGAGCCGGCCCGATCCACCCGTCGGGCGACGGGCGGACCTCCCCGCGCCCGCTCCCTGCGGCTCTCGAGCGAAAGGGCCCGGTCGTTCGACCGGGCCCCGACCATCCCGCCGCGCTCCCCCGAGTGGACGGGATGGAAGACAGATCTCTCTTTCGGATGAGAGGACCGCGCGCCGCCGGCGCGGCGGGCCGCCTGCGGCGGCCGCACCGCAGCCCTACAGCTCGAAGTGGTGCGAGACCTTCACGAGGAAGATGTTGTTCGCGGCCGTGCGGCCCAGCTCGCTAAGTGTCGGGCGCAGGTGGAAGCTGCCGTCGTCGTAGACCTGGCGGTCGCGCTCCTGTGTCCAGACGACGTAGGCGGTCGAGCCCGGCAGGTACTCCCAGCGCAGCACGACGTTGCCGCGCACCGAGCGGTAGTTGAAGCTGGGGGCGCCCAGGTCCACCGCGGGCGCCGGGCCGCCGCCGTCGGGGTCGGCGATGTAGTTCCCGTCGCTGTCCCGGGTGATCGTCGAGCCGTTCGTGCCGTAGACGAGGAAGTCGTAGGTGCCCGCCTGCGCCAGCTCCTTGTACTGGCTGTAGCGCCCGGACGAGACGAGCGGCTGGGCGTAGAGCTGCAGGCTCAGGTTCGGCGTCATGGACCAGTCCACGCGGAACTCGGCCGCGGCGGTCTTCTGGTCGAGCACGGCGAACGCGTACCGCCCGCCGTAGGTCGAGGTGGCCAGCGGGTCCGTCGCCTGCGTGACGTACTGCGCGTCCTGGTGGTTCACGGCGAAGCTCGGCCCCGCGGTGAGCGCGAGCCCGGCGCGCGGCCTCCAGGTCAGGCCGGTCTCGTAGTACTCCGAGTGCGAGCCCGCGTCGTCGAAGTCGGGATTGACGCTCAGCCACCAGAACAGCTTCTCCTTGCTGTTCGTGTCGAAGTTGAAGCTCACCCAGCCGCCCTTCGGGTTGAGCATCGCGGGACCACCGCGCGTGCCGCGGTCGTTGGTCGACCGGCCCATCGAGCCGCCGCTCAGGTCCCAGGAGAGGCCGTTCACCTGCTCGAGCTGCGTCTTGAGGAAGAGCTGGTTCATCGTGTGCTGGCCGCCGAAGTTCCACATCTGCGCCACGGCGCCCAGCACGTACCAGTGGTCGCGCCAGCCGTTCGGCTTGTCCCAGTTGTAGGCGAGCCCGAGGTGGCCGTTGATCACGTCGCTGCGCGAGCCGAACCCGAGGTCGTTGACCTCGTACCCGGGCGTGAGGAAGCCGATCGCCGAGTTGCTGAGCCAGGGGCCCTTCTCGTGATTGACCCACAGGCGCGCCCCCGCTCCCTGCAGCGAGGTCGCGTTCGGGTCCACACCGAGGTCGCTGCGGTCCGGGCGCTGGTAGTAGTGCCGCGGGTCCTGCTGGAGCGATGTCATGCGCTCCGTCGTGCCGTCCACGCGCGAGCCCGTGACGTAGCCCGACAGCACCCAGTCCTTCTTCGGGTCGAGCGCCGTCCAGCCGTCCATCGTGCCCACGAGGGCGTTGCGGTTGAACTGCCCGTCGAGATTCGTGCCGTTGAACATGCGCGCCGTCTCGAGGGTCATGAGGCCGAGCCCCTGCCGATCGTGGTTGAACGAGCGCAGCCCGCGCAGCACGCCGTAGTAGGTCATCGGCTCGACGGCCGTCGAGCCCCGCGTGCTGTCCGAGAGTTCGTAGTCGGCCATCTCCTTCTGCGTGAGCGCCTGCAGCACGCCCACGTTGAAGCCCGGCTGCGGCTGGCCGGTGATCTTCGCGGCGCCGAGGATGCGCGTCGCGACCGGCACGTTGGAGTAGAGCGCGTCGTCGGGAAGCGAGCCGCCCGGCGCCCGGCCGATGCGCCGCGAGTAGAAGAACGTCGGCTCGGGCCAGTTGAAGTTCCAGTAGTCGCTGGCGCCGTTGTTGCCGCAGCGGAAGACCGAGAGGCCTTCGGTGAAGAACGGCCGCTTCTCCTGGAAGTAGGACTCGACGTCGGACAGGTTCACGACCGCCGGGTCGATCTCGACCTGCCCGAAGTCGGGGTTCACCGTGGCGTTCAGCGTCAGGTTCGAGCCCAGGCTCGTGCGCAGGTCGCCGCCCAGGGCCGGCGTGTAGCGCGAGCCGTCGTTGAACGGATCCGCCCGGTCGTGGACGAGGTACTCCGCCTTGCCCGTCGTATAGGGCAGGACCTCGATCTTGCGCTGCGAGTGAAGCCCGTCGAGCCCGACCAGGTCCGCGAAGCGCGAGACGAACCCGCTCTCGCGCAGCGGGATGATGACCATCCGGTCGGTCTCGTTGCGGCGCGAGACGGTCCGGTTGAAGTTGACCCCCCAGACCATGTGATCGGCCGTGCGGAAGCGGACCTGCGAGAGGGGAATGCGCATCTCGGCCGTCCAGCCGCGGGCGTCCCGGTGCACGCGCCCGTTCCACACGCCGTCCCAGGAGTTGTCGTCCCAGCTGTCGTTCAGCAGCACCCCGTCGAACAGCGTTCCGGCCGCCGAGAGCCCGAAGTAGTACCCGGTACGCTTGTCGTGGAACGTGTCGAGGCAGACCACGAACTCGTCCGAGCCGCTCGAGTCGTCGCGCCGGCCGAGCCTCGCCACGATCGAGTCGGGGCTCGTGTCGTAGAGGCGGGCCGCCACGTACAGCGCGTCGTCGTCGTACGCGACCCACACCGCGGTGCGCTGGGATTCGGGCGCCCCGGGGACCGGGCTCTGCTGGCGGAACCCCTCCGCCGAGGGCGGGCCCTGCCAGACCTCTTCGTCGAGGATGCCGTCGATCACGATGGGGTCGTTCACACGGACCGCGTGTACGGGAGGATGCTGCGGGGGCGGGGGCGGCGCCGGCGCCTGCTGCGCCGCGGCGGCGGCGGAGGCCGCGAGGCACAGGAGAAGACTGAACAGGACAGGGCGCATTCGGGGACTCCGAGCGGAGGATGGCGGGTCGGTCAGACGCTTGGACGACTCCGGCGCCGCCCGGGTTGGAACCCTCCCCGGGGGGGCGGCCTGCCGGACAGAGCGGTTACGCCCGGTGCGCGCTCAGGGTTGCGCTTCGGGAAGAGAGATTGTCCGCCCGACAACGGGCGCGACAGGAGGGGCCGACGAGCGCGGGCGTCGCGCCGCCCGGGGCCGCCGTTGGCGCGACGGGCGCAGGTTCGGTGATCAGGCCGCCCGGACGAGCGCCCCTGCCAGCGCCGCCGCCACGCGGGCGTTGTGCTCGAGGAGCGAGAGGTTCGCCTTCACGCTCCCGCCGCCGGTCGAGCCGCGCAGGTGCTCGAGCAGGAAGGGCGTCACGTCGCGGCCGCGGACGCCGCTCTCCTTCGCCGCGGCGAGCGCGCCGGCCAGCGAGCGCTCGTAGAGCTCGCGCGGCAGCTCGTCGGCCTCCGGGATCGGGTTCGCGACGACGACGCCCGTTCCGAAGCCCAGGGTGAAGTGCGCGCGGACCGCGGCCGCGAGCGAGGCCGTGTCCTCGAAGCGGCGGTCGAGGCCCAGGCCCGAGTCGCGGCGCCAGAACGCGGGGAAGCGGTCCGTGCGGTACCCGAGCACCGGCACGCCGAGCGTCTCGAGGCGCTCCAGCGTACGCGGCAGGTCGAGGATCGCCTTGGCCCCCGCGCAGACGACCGCCACCGGGAGGCGCGAGAGCGCGGTGAGGTCGGCGCTCACGTCGTCGGTCTCGGACGCGCCGCGGTGCACGCCGCCGATGCCGCCCGTGGCGAACACCTCGATGCCGGCGCGATGGGCGGCGAACATCGTCGCGGCGACCGTCGTCGAGCCCGCCTCGCCCGAGGCCAGCACGGCGGCGAAGTTGGAGAGGTTGAGCTTGGTCACGCCGGGCGTGGTCGCGAGTGTCTCGAGCTGTTCGCGCGAGAGCCCCACGCGCACCTGGCCGCCGAGCACGCCGATCGTCGCGGGCACCGCGCCCGCCGTGCGCACCTCGCGCTCGAGCGCGAGCGCGGCGTTCACGCCGTCGGGGTGCGGCAGGCCGTGCGTGACGACCGTGGTCTCGAGCGCCACCACCGGGCGGCGGGCCGCGAGCGCCGAGGCGACCTCCTCGCCGAACTCGAACGGCACCCTCACGCCGCCACCTCCGCGCCGAACCACTCGCGCATCCGCGTGTACGCCGCGCCCGGGTTCGCCCCGAGCAGGCCGTCCGCCCCCCATTCCTCCATCGCGAAGCTCGCCGAGACGACGGCCTGCCGCAGGCACTGCTCCACCGGCCTGCCCAGCCGGTGGGCGACGAGGAACCCGGCCGCGAACGCGTCGCCCGCGCCGGTCGGGTCCGCGACGCCGCGCGTGCGCGCGGTCCACTCGTGGAAGCGCTCCTCGCGCGCGTCGTAGAGCAGGCCCCCCTTCAGGCCCCGCTTGTAGGCGACGAACCGCAGGCGCCCCCCCGCGAGGCGCTGGAGCGCGCGGCGCGGGTCGGTCTGGGCGTCGTCGAGCCGCAGCTCGTCCTCGCTCGGGAAGAACGCGTCGGCGTGCGCGAGCACCTGCTTCCACGCGGGCAGCGTCTCCTCGGTCACCAGCTCGTGCGGGTCCACCGAGACGAAGGCACCCGCGGCGCCCAGCGCAGCGGCCTGGCGGCCCTGCTGGGCGATCGGCATGGGCGCGAGGTGGAAGAGGTCCGCGTCGCGCCAGTCGGCCGGCACGTCGCCGGGCTCGGGCGAGACCTCCTCGTGCGTGGGGCCGCCGAGCCGGTGCACGACGCGGCGCACGCGCCCCTCGTAGAGCAGCCACGTGCGCACGCCGTCCCGGCCGAGGTCGCGCACGCCGCCCGTGTCCACGCCGCGGCCGCGCAGCGCTTCGAACGCCGCCTCGGGGTAGTCGTCGCCGCGCACGCTCACGAGCCCCGTCTGGGCTCCCCACAGCGACGCCGCGAGCGAGAAGTAGAGCGTTGCTCCGCCCGGCTGTCCCAGGCGCGTCCGGCCGTCGGGGAAGACGACGTCGTCCACGAGCAGGTTGCCGAGGAGCACGATCTCGGGCGTCACGCGGGCTTCCCGAGCGCCCCGAACGCCGCGGCCATCGCCCGGACGGCCTCGTGGTCGAGCGGGTTCGACCACAGTCCGCCGCGCTTCACCGACGAGCCGACGATGTACCCCTGCGCGGCCGCGAACTGCGGCAGGTTGAAGGGCGTGAGTCCCGAGCCCACGAGCACCGGCAGCGCCGCCGCGCGCGCCACCGCCTCGACGTCGGCCGGGTCGGCCGGCTCCCCGGTCGCATCGCCCGTCACCACGACGCCGTCGGCGAGGAAGAACTCGGCCGCCTGCGCGGTCGCCGCCAGCGGTATGTCGGCCGTGATCGCGTGCGAGGAGTGCTTCTTCTTGACGTCCACGAACACCTTCACGCGCTCCGCGCCGATCGCGCGCCGGTAGCGGAGCAGCTCGCCCGCGTCGGACTCGACCAGGCCCTCGTCGGCGACGTGCGCGAAGACGAATCCCTCGCAACGCACGAACTCCGCGCCGATCGCGTGCGCGACCGCGATCGCCTCGCGGTTCGCCCCGGCCAGCACCTGCACGCCGAGCGGCAGCGGCACCTCGCGCTTCACTTCACGCCCGATCGCGGTCATCGCCGCGACGATCTCGGGGCCGACGCGGCGCCGCAGGTACGGGCGGTCGTGCATGTTCTCGATCATCACCGCCGTGAAACCGGCCTCGCGGTAGGCGCGGGCCTCGCCGACCGCGTCGTGCGTCAGCTTGTCCACCGAGTGGTGGGCCGCGGGCGTGCCCGGCAGCGCGCCGACGTGGATCATGCCGAGCAGGGCCCGGGGCGCACCAAAGAGCTGGCGGAACGAATCGAGCGGGTTCATGGACCCGCAAGGCTAGGGCCGCGAAGCGGGACGGTCCAGCGGCCCTCAGCGCGCGGGCGGCACGAGCGGCACGGGCGCGGGCGGCAGGCCGGCTTCGCGGCGCACCCACGCGAGCAGCGAGTCCACACCGCCCGGCGCCGCGCGGGGGAAGTCGAACGGCTCGCCGGGCTCGATCGCGAGCCGCAGCGCGTGGTCGGCGCGCGGGACCGTCACGACGCGCGAATCCGGCTGTCCCGACGCGGCGAGAGCCGCCCGCACGTGCCCCGCGCTCTCGATCGCCGGAGCGATGCTGTCGCGCGCCCCGTAGAGCACGATCGCCGGCGTCGCGAGCGCGCTCCAGGCCGCGGCCGGGTCGGCGTCGAGGTCGGCGCCCGCCCACTCCGGCGCGCGCTCGCGCATCAGCCGGCCGAGCGCGCCGTCACGCAGGCCGAACAGCTCGCGCAGCGGCACCCCCGGCGGCGAGATCGCGGCCGCGAAGGCGATGCGGGAACGGGACGCGACGGGCGGCACGAGCAGCGCGCCGATCGAGCGGCCGCAGACCCCGACGCGCCCGGGATCCACCCCGGGCCGGCGGCGCAGGTACTCGATCGCGGCCGCGGCGTCACGCTCCGCGTCGGCCGGCGAGGCGGCCGGAGTCCCGGCGGACGCGCCGCGGCCGCGCGGGTCGTAGCGCAGCGTCACGAACCCGGCGCGCGCGAAGCGGTCGGCCAGCGCGGGAGCGATCGAGCGCGGGCCGTCGTCGGGGCTCGGCAGCAACAGCAGCGCCGGATGCGCGAGCGAGTCCCGGGGCGAGAGCAGCGTGCCCGCGAGCGACGCGGCCCCGCCCGCGAAGCGCACCGTGTCGGCCACGTAGGGCCCGGGGGCCGGCGGCACCCGGCGCAGCCCGAGTTGCGGCATCGCGCCGAGCCTCTGCGAGCGCGGCAGCGAGCCGCCCGAGCACGCTCCGACCAGCATGTTTCGGCGGAACCAGCCGTTGAAGTCCCACGACCCGGACCCGACCGGGACGCGGAAGTCCACCCGCGGCGAGCGGTAGCGGAACCCCTTCACCGGCAGGTCCCGCAGCAGCAGCGCGGGCGAGCCGAAGCGGGCCGCCAGGGTGTCGCCCGCGGGGGCGATGTCGAGGTCCACCGGCACCGTCTGGTCGCGCCACGCGAGGTTGCCCTCCCAGTGCCCGGCCAGCGCCGCGGGCGACTGGACGTCGCGCGGGCCGCAGGAGCCGAGCAGCACGGCGGCGGCGAGCAGGGCCGCGGCGGGGGTGCGGGAGGATCGGAACATGCGCGGCATGGTCGCGGGCGCCCGCGCCGCGCGCAAGCCGGGGCGCGGCCGCGGCCCGCCGGCGGAGCCGGCGCGAACCCGGTGCGGCCGGCGGACATCCGAGGGCGGGTGAGGCGTTCCCGTCGCGCGGACCCCGCCTCGTTGCTTAGAGTGTCGCCCGGACCCGGCCGCACCTCCCACGGCGCCTTCGGAGGGAGCCCCACCTTGAACACGCGACGACTCGGCACGCACGGACCCGAAGTCTCCGCCCTCGGCCTCGGCTGCATGGGCATGTCCGACATGTACGGCCCCGCCGACGAGGGGACCTCGATCGGCACGATCCACGCCGCGCTCGACTCCGGCGTCACGCTGCTCGACACCGGCGACTACTACGGCGCCGGCCACAACGAGATGCTCATCGCCCGCGCCCTGAAGGGCCGCGACCGCGAGCGCGTGGTGATCAGCGTCAAGTTCGGCGGCATGCGCGACCCGGCGGGGAACTGGGTCGGGTACGATGCCCGGCCCGCGGCGATGAAGAACTTCCTCGGCTACACGCTGCGTCGTCTCGGCACGGACCACGTGGACGTCTACCGCCCCGGCCGCCTCGACCCGGACGTGCCGATCGAGGAGACGGTCGGCGCGATCGCCGAGATGATCCGCGCCGGCTACGTGCGGAACGTCGGGCTGTCCGAGGTGGGCGCCGGCACGCTCCGCCGCGCCCACGCCGTCCATCCCGTCTCCGACCTCCAGATCGAGTACTCGCTCTTCTCGCGCGACCTCGAGGACGACATCCTGCCCGCGTGCCGCGAGCTGGGCGTCGGCGTCACCGCCTACGGCGTGCTCTCGCGCGGCCTGCTGAGCGGCCACTGGGGGCGCGACCGCGCCGGGCGCGACATCCGCTCCGGCATGCCGCGCTTCCAGGGGGGGAACCTGGACCGCAACCTCGAGCTGGTCGAGGGCGTGCGCGCGTTCGCGAAGGAGCGCGGCGCCACGGTCGCGCAGGTCGCGATCGCCTGGGTGCTGTCGCGGGGCGAGCACGTCGTGCCGCTCGTGGGCGCCCGCCGGCGCGAGCAGCTCGACGAGGCGCTGGGGGCGGATTCGCTGGCCCTCACGCCGGAGGATCTCGCCGTACTCGAAGGGATCGTGCCGCGCGGCGCCGCCGCGGGCGATCGTTACAACGCGCAGGGGATGGCCACGCTCGACAGCGAGCGGTCGTCGAAGTCCCCGGCGTGAAACCCCGGACCGAGAGGAGCGGAGAAAGCATGAAGCGTCTGCTGCCCGCACTGGCCGCGCTGCTGCTGTTTCCCGTGATCGCGAGGGCGGAAGTGAAGACCCAGAAGGTCGAGTACAAGCAGGGCGATACGGTCTGCGAGGGCTGGCTCTCGTACGACGCGTCGATCAAGGGCCCGCGTCCCGGCGTGCTCATCGTGCACGACTGGCTGGGCCTGTCGGACTACCAGAAGATGCGCGCCGAGATGCTCGCGAAGCTGGGATACGTCGCGTTCGCCTGCGACATCTACGGCAAGGGCGTGCGCCCGGCGAACGGGAAGGAAGCGGCGGAGGTCTCGAAGAAGTACTACGAGGACCGCAAGCTGTACCGCGCGCGGGCCCGCGCCGGTCTCGACTACCTCGAGGCCCAGCCGCAGACCGACAAGTCGCGCCTGGCCGCGATCGGCTACTGCTTCGGCGGCATGGGCGCGCTCGAGCTCGCCCGCAGCGGCGCGCCGCTCAAGGCCGTGGTCACCTTCCACGGCGCGCTCAACAACCCGGATCCCGAGGATGCCAGGAACATCCAGGCGAGCGTGCTCGTGCTGCACGGTGCGGACGACCCGTTCGTGAAGCAGTCCGAGGTCACGGCGTTCATGGACGAGATGCGCGCCGCGCACAAGGACTGGGAGGTCGTCCAGTACAGCAACGCCGTGCACAGCTTCTCCGACAAGCGCGCCGGCGACGACAACAGCAAGGGCGCCGCCTACAACGCGATCGCCGACCGCCGCTCGTGGCAGGCGATGAAGGACTTCCTCGCGGAGAAGTTCGCGAAGTAGGAGCGGCCGGCAGGATCGACGGCCCGCGCCCCCGGGGCGCGGGCCGCCGTCATTCGTCCTTCGCCCACCAGCCGTCCACCTTCTCGATCACCCCGGGCAGGCTGGCGACGGGCTCGGGGTAGCCGACCTTCCAGGTCGCGTCGAGGCCGAGGGGCCCCCGGCACGTGAGCCAGGCCCCGCGCGTCTCGACGCTCGCGGGCACGACGTCCCGCGCGCAGTCGAACCGCGTGAAGACGCCCCAGAGCAGCATCGCGTCGTCGTCGAGCGGCACGTCCTCGCTCACCGCCGCCACCATCTTGCAGCGGGCGTATTCGGGGCGGCGGACGAGCGCCTCGACGACGGCCCGGCCCTCGCCCGCGACCTGCACGACGAGCAGGCCGCGGCTCACGAGCCGGTGCGCCTTCACCCGCGGATCGAACGGCCGTGGGTCGGCCACGCCGTCGAGCGGCGGCGACGGCGCGACGCCGGTGCCGGGCGAGTTGCCCGAGGAGCCCACGGGCTTCGCGTGCGACTGCGCGTCGAGCACCATCTTGCTGCCGAGGTTCATCACGCCGCTCGTGAAGTCGAGCGTGTCGAGCGGCACGCCGGGCACGAGCAGGAAGTCCTCGGCCGGGTCGAAGTGCCGCGCGATCGCGCCGAAGACGGCCCGGCGGTCGCGGGGGTTCACGTCGGCGTCCACGAGCACGATCACCTTGGTCAGCGAGAGCTGGCCGGTGCCCATCAGGCCGAGCGCGGTCTTGCGGCCCTCGCGCGCGTAACGGTTCTCGACCGCGACCACGAGCAGGTTGTGGAAGCCCGCCTCGAAGTAGGCGCACAGGTCGCGGATCTCGGGGTGCATCACCCGGAGCACGCCGACGAACATGTCGGCCACCGCCTCGCCCATGTACTTGTCCTCCTGGGGCGGCTTGCCGACGACGCTCGCCTGGAAGACCGGCAGCGCGCGGTGGGTGACCTGCTTCACATGGAAGACCGGGAACGGCGCCGCGTGCGAGTAGTGCCCGAAATGGTCGCCGAAGGGCCCCTCGGTGCGCCGTTCGCCCGCGGGCACGTGCCCCTCGATCACGAACTCGGCGTCGGCGGGAACGAGCAGGTCCAGCGATCGCGCGCGCGCGAGGCGCGTGGGCGCGCCGCGCAGGAAGCCCGCGAACGCCAGCTCGTCGATGCCTTCGGGCAGCGGCGCCACGGCCGCGAGCAGCGTGGCGGGATCGGCGCCGACGGCGACGGCGACCTCGAGCCCGTTGCCGGCGGTCTCCGCGCGGTGGAAGTGGAAGCCCCCGCCCTTGCCGATCTGCCAGTGCATGCCGGTCGTCTTCGCGTCGTGGACGTGCATGCGGTAGATGCCGAGGTTGCGCTTCCGCGTCACCGGGTCCTCGGTGAAGACGAGCGGGAACGTCACGAACCGGCCGCCGTCGCCGGGCCACAGCTGCAGGATCGGAAGCGGCGACAGGTCGGCGCCGAGGGAGCGCTCCTGGGCGGGCCCGCGCTCGATCCGCGCGGGCCGGCTCGCGAGCACCCGCCTGGCGCTGCCGCGCAGCGACCACAGGTCGCCGAGCGCCCTCGGGGGCAGCGCGTGGAAGATCTCCTCGATCTCGGCGCCGACCGCGGCCGGCGTACGCCCGAGCGCCCACTCGATGCGGCGCGTCGCGGCGAGCACGTTCACGGCGAGCGGGAAGTTCGCGCCGCGCACGTTCTCGAACAGCAGCGCGGGGCCCTCGGCCTTGGCCTCGCGGCAGGCGATCTCGGTGACCTCGTACTGCCAGTCCACCTCGCGCTTCACGCGCTTCAGGTCGCCCTGGCCGTCGCAGTGATCGAGAAAGCTGCCCAGCGTGCGGAAGCTCATCGTGCGACCTTTGCGGGGGCGCCGCCGGAATCGAGCCGGGCGCGACCGGACGGACGCTCGGCTTCGGCTTCCTGCCTTCGCCTCGCCAGGCGCTCCGGTCGCGCCGCCGTCCTGGCTTCGCTCCCTCCGCGACTCCGTCCGGTCGCGCCCGGCTCGATTCCGGCTCCGTCGCGCCCGGTCCATTCCACTTCGTTGCTCATTCCAGCTCGTCCTGGCGCCAGCCTTCGCCGGCGGGCTCGCCGAGGACGGCGAGGACCTTGTCCGTGAAGGCTTCGACCAGCGGGGCGATCTCCTTCGCGCCGCGGTAGTAGGGGAGCGAGAGGGGCATGATCACGACGCCCTCGCGCGAGAGCTTCGCCATGTTCTCGAGCGCGATCGTGGAGAGCGGCGTCTCGCGGACGCAGAGGACGAGGCGCATGCGCTCCTTCAGGGCGACGGCGGCGGCGCGCGTGACGAGGGTGTCGGCGATGCCGACGGCGATCTTGGCCAGCGTGCTCACGCTGCACGGCACGACCACGAGCGCGTCGTAGCGGTTCGTGCCGCTCGAGAACGGGGCGGCGAGGTCGGAGTCGCGGAAGACCTTCGTGACGTGCGCCTCGAGGTCCGAGGGCCTGAGCGAGGTCTCTTCCTGCAGCACGTGCCGCGCCCAGTCGCTCATCACCAGGTACTTCTCGCCGGGGCAGCGCTTCACGAAGTCCACGGCGTGGATCGCGCCCGAGGCGCCGGTCATCCCGATCAGGTAGCGGGCCACGGTCAGAAGCCGCCGGTGGCGAGCCGCGCGGCGAGCACGAGCACGAACACCGCGGCGCCCACCCACACGTTGATCCTGAAGAACGCCAGGTTCACGTCCTCGGCCAGCCGCTGCTCGGCCTCGAGCAGGACGACGATGGCGGCCCAGACCGCGCCGACCGCCAGCCAGCCGCCCGGCAAGGGCCCGTGCGCCGTGCGTTCGAGCACGGCGAGCGCCGCGCCCGCGAGCGCGAGCGCGCCGAGACGGTGGAGCGCCGACGACACGGAGAGCGCGCGTCCGCGCCCCAGGCGCACGACCAGCGAGTGGATGCCGTTCGCGCGGTCGAACTCCTCGTCGAGCGTCGCGTAGATGATGTCGAAGCCGCTCACCCATGCGAGCGCGAACAGTGCGAGCAGCGCCGCGGGCCACCAGTTCCCCAGGTCCGGGTGCGCCGCCGCGTATCCGGCGAGCGGCGAGAGGGCGAGCGCGGCGCCGACGCCGAGGTGGCAGAGGGGCGTGAAGCGCTTGAGGTACGGGTAGCTCGCGAACACGAGGAGCGGGATCGCCGCCACCTCCAGGTACCAGGCCCCCAGCGCCGCGCACGCGGCGAGGTAGACGGCGGTGCTGCCGAGGAGCAGGGCGACCGCCTCGGCCGTCTTCATCTTCCCGGCCGGAAGCTCGCGTACCATCGTGCGCGGGTTGCGCGCGTCGATGTGGCGGTCGATCAGCCGGTTCAGGCTCATGCCACTCGTGCGCGCGCCGACGGCCGCGATCGCGACCAGCAGCCAGCGCCCCACGCTCATCGCGGGTCCCGGGGCGCTGAAGACGCCCGCGAGGATGAGCGGCAGCGAGAACAGCGTGTGCTCGAACCGCACGAACGAGGCGTACGTGCGCACGCGGTTCCGGGAGCCGATGGCGGGAGCGGTGGCGGTCATGGCAGGTCCCGGCCGAAGCGGGCCGGGCGGGGGAAGGTAGCCGGTTTGCTTCCGCGGGGGAATGCCGCCGGCCCGCGGCCGGCGCCGGCCGGCCCCCCGCGTCCGGCGCGCGCCGGGCCGCGCTCGCAAACCGGCTCCTGCGGCAGCACCCGGCTCGGCTAGACTCGCGGCTCCATGCGTTCCCGCTCCCTCGTGTTCCTGCTGCCCGGCCTGCTGGCCGCCACCACCGCCTGGTCCGCCCCGCGGATTCCCGCGGTCGGCGCACCGGCCGTCGTGCGCGAGGGCGCCGAATACGAGACCGTCGTCGCCGGCCTGCCCGCGGGCATCGAGGAGTTCGAGCTCTTCCTGCTCGTCGAGGACGGCCCCGGGCGCCTCGTGCGCCTGACGGCCGAGCGCGAGGGGGGCGGAGGGGCGGTGCGCTGGCGCATGCCGCGCGTCGGCGCCGACCGCGCGCGGCTCGTGCTGCGCGCCGGCGGGCGGTTCGGCGAGACCGAATCGGAGCCCTCGGCGGCGTTCGCGATCGAAGCCGGCGAGCCGCTCGGTCAGGCCGAGCTGCTGCGCGCGAAGGACGAGCTCGAGCGGCACTTCGGCCGCGACGCCGCTCCCGGGCCGCGGATCCTGCCGCCGGGCGCTCCCGCGCTCGTCGCCGCGGCGCGCACGGTCCTTGCGGTCGCGTCGCCGCGCGACGCGGGCGCGCGCCCCCCGGCCCGCGCGCTCTCCGCCGGCGGCTCCGCCGCTCCGGCCCCCGCGCCCGCGCCCGCGCTGCGGCCGCTCCCGCGGCGACCCGCCTTCGTGCCGCTGCGGAACTGACCCCGTTCGCGAGAACCCGACCGCCCCTGCCCGCCGCCGGTCGATCCCCCGGCGCGGGCGCGCCGTCGTCCGTCCATCGTGAAAGGAGTCTCCCCTGGGTACCCGAACGTCCCGAGCCCTGCGCGGCCTCGTGGCGGCGGCCTCCTGCGTCCTCGCGGCCGGTCCGGCCGGAGCGGAGGACGCCGGGAGCGTGATCGCCGACACTGCCATCGTCGAGATCGAGGGCACCAGCGTCCTGGGCCGTCGGCCGGGAACGACCCGCGGCGGCAGCAGTGCCGTGCGCGTCGCGCTCGACTCGCTGGCGCTGCCGGCCGCGCCGACGCTGCGCCGGGCGATCGAATCGCTGCCGGCCGTGCACGTGCGGACGAACAGCCGCGGCGAGGCCGAGATCTCGGTGCGCGGCTCCGAGTCACGGCAGGTCGCCGTGCTCTGGGACGGGCTGCCGCTCACGCTCGGCTGGGACGGCCGCACCGACGTCTCGGTGATCCCCGTGGGGGCGATGCGCGAGGTCGTGTTCGTGCCCGGGCTCCCGTCGCTGGTCTCCGGGCCGAACGTGCTCGGCGGCGTGATCGAGCTCGAGAGCGGCGCCCCCGCCGGCGCGGCCGGGCGAAGTTCGCGGCTCGACGCGGGCGTGGACGACCTCGGCGCGTTCGGCGTCGCGGCCTCCGTCGAGGCGCCGCACGGGCTGCGGGGCGGCCGGCTGACGCTCCGCGCGGGCGCGGGCCATCGCGACTCGCCGGGCGAGCCGCTCGCGCGCGGCGTGGCGCAACCGGTGGCGGCGGACCGGCTGCGCACGAACACCGACGCGGCCGCCACCGACGGCTTCGCCACGCTCCGCTACGACCGCGAGGACGGGGGCTGGGCCTCGCTGGTCACCTCGGCGTTCCGCGAGGAGCGCGGCATCGCCGCGGAGCTGGGCGTGGACGAGCCGCGCTACTGGCGCTACCCGATGGTGGCGCGCTCGCTCACGGTGCTTTCGGCGGGCAGCGGCGCCCGCCGGGCCCCGTGGGGCGGCGCGGCGAGCCTGCGGGCGAGCTTCGGGCTCGACGTCGGCCGCACCGAGATCCACGCCTTCGACTCGATCGGCTACGACGCGCCCGCGTCCGAGGAGGACGGCGACCAGCGCACGCTGTCGCTGCGCGTCGTCGGGTCGCAGACGCTCGGCTCCGGTTCGGACCTGCGGCTCGGCGTCACGAGCAGCGAGCTGACCTACGACGAGACGCTCACGCCCGGGGGGATGTCCCGCTACCGGCACCGGCTCTGGAGCCTCGCCGGCGAGGGCGTCGTGCGGCTGCCGTTGCGGGGCGGCGCACTCGACGAGGCGGATCTGGCCCTCGGCGCGTCGTACGACCGCTCGACGAACCCACTCGCCGGCGGCCGGCCCGGGCTGGGCCCGCTCGGCGAGCCCGGGGCGCGGGTCGGCCTGGGCGCGCGCTTCGCGGGCGGCGCGCTGACGGCGCACGCGAGCGCGAGCCGGCGGGCGCGCTTTCCCTCCCTGCGCGAGCTGTACTCGGGCGCGCTCGACCGCTTCACGCCCAACCCGGACCTCTCGCCGGAGAAACTCACCGCCGTCGAAGCCGGCGTGACGATCCGGCGCGGAAGCGCCTCGCTGCAGGTCGTCGGGTTCGTGCAGCGGCTCGCCGACGCCGTCGTCCGCATCCGCGAGAACGGGAAGTACAGACGCGTGAACCAGGCGGGCCTTCGCAGCCGGGGGGCCGAGTTGACCGCCGGCGCCCGCGCGGGCGCGCTGTCGTTCGGCGCCGACTTCACCGCGCGGCGGGCGGACCTGCTCGATTCGACCGCGTCGCTCGAGCACCCCGAGAACCTCCCCGAGGTCGCGGGCGGCGTGCGGGCGGAGTGGAGCCTGCCGCGGGGCTGGTCGGCGGGTGTGGCGGTCCGCCACACGGGCCGGCAGTACGCGCTCGACCCGGACACCGGCGAACTGGCTTCGCTGCCGGCCTGGGTGCGGCTGGATCTCGTGGCGGGGCGCTCGTGGAAACCCGGCGGGGCGTCCGGGCCGGAGTTGCGCGTGGCGCTGGCAGCCGAGAACGTGACGGACGAAGCGGCATGGGATGCCTTCGGGCTTCCCGGTCCCGGGCGGCGGTTCCGCCTCGAGACCCGGATCCTGAACTGATGCGAATCGAACGATCCCTTCCGACCGGTGCTCCAGCCGGGCGCCCGTACGGGCCGGCCGGTTTCCGCGTCCCCTCGAAAGGACTCCCGATGACCCTCCCGTTCCGCGCCGCGCTCGTGGCCGCCTGCCTCGTCGTGCTCGGCGCCGCGGCCGCGCGCGCCGAGGACCCCGAATCGGTCGTGATGTCGCACGACCCGGAGAAGTACGGCATCGTCGTGTCGGCGACGCGCACGCCGCGCGACAACCTCGAGCTGCCGGACGCCGCCGTGGTCGTGCGCGGCGACGAGCTCAAGCGCACCGGCGCGCGCACGCTCGCCGACGCGCTCATCGACGTCGTCGGCGTCGAGGCCGGCGGCGGCACCGACAACGGCAGCCTGCTGACCAACATCGGCATGTGGGGCCTCAGGGAGTTCGACGCCCTGCTCGTTACGGTGGACGGGGTACCGGTGGGCGGGCCGTTCAATCCCTCGCTCGCCCAGATCCCGATCGACGACATCGAGCGCATCGAGATCGTGAAGGGCCCGCAGGGCTCGATGTACGGCATCTCGGCGTTCGCCGGGATGGTGCAGGTGTTCACGGGCCGCCAGCAGTACGAGGGCGTGAGCGGCTGGATCGGCGGCGGCTCGTTCGGACGCCTCGACGGCCGCGTGAACATGCGCAACAGCGGCGACGGGATGACGCTCGACGCCTCCCTGTCGGGCGCCGGTGACGACGGCTGGCAGGACCGCACCGCCTCGGGCCGGATGCACGGCCGCGCTTCGCTGTCGGGCTCGGTCGGCGGCACGCACCTGAGCCTGAGCGTGGACGGCATCGCCGACCGCCAGGACTGGGGCACGCCGGTTCCGGTCGCGGACGGCGTGCCGCTGCCCGGTTTCGAGAACCCGGACCGCAACCAGGCGGTGGGTGGAGCGGTCATGGAGCACCGGCTCTGGACCCTGTCGCTGAACGCCTCGGCGCCGGTGGGCCCGGTCACGGGCCTGAGGAACACGGTCTCGCTCACGCGCGACCACCAGCGCTCGGTCCGCAGCTTCGTGAGCGGGGTGAACGGCACCGACGTCTCGTCGGCGGGCGTCGCGATCGAGCCGGTCGAGTACACGGTCTACGAGGATCTGGGCCTCGTCTCGCGATTCCAGGCGCTCGGCAAGCACGAGTTCGTGACGGGCGCGGCGATCACCTACGGCCACACGAGCGCGAGCGGCATCGGCTTCGACTTCGACCAGGTGCTGAACGACCCGGCGAGCATTCCCTACTGGGGCGCGGTGCCGGTGGGCGACCATCGCGCGTTCGACGACCGCCGCACGTTCTTCGGCGTCTACGCGCACGACTCCTGGACCCCGGTCCGCGCGTTCACGCTGTCGGGCGGCGGCCGGTGGGACCGCGCGAGGGAGACGCTGCACGCCTACGGCCAGGAGACGGGCTTCGCCGCGGTCGTGAGCGACGACTCGCGCGAGGACTCCGCCTGGTCCGGGGACCTCGCCGGGCTCGTGCGCCTGCTGCCCGAGAAGGGCGCCGGCCCGCTGGGCGCGCTGAACGCCTACGCGAACTGGAAGAGCTCGTTCAAGCCCGCCGCGCCGAACCTGACCGAGGCCGAGGACGCGCGCATCCTCGACCCGGAGCACTCGCACTCGGTCGAGGCGGGCCTGAAGGGCCGGGCGTTCGAGGGCCAGCTGGCCTTCGAGGCGTCGGCGTTCCAGCTCGACTTCCACAACATCGTCGTCGGCGTGCTGAACGCGAACGGCGATCCGGCGCTCACGAACGCCGGACACGAGCGCTTCAAGGGCTTCGAGGTGAGCGCCGTGCTCACGCCCGCCTCCTATCCGGGCTGGACGCTGTCGGCCGGCTACGCGCACCACGACCCGCGCTTCGTCGAGTTCACGTTCCTCACGCCCGACGGCCAGCTGCGGAACGTCTCCGGCAACCAGGTCGAGCTCGCGCCCCGCGAGATGTGGAACGCGAAGGTGACGTACGCGCCGATCCTGTGGCTCGGCGCCTGGGCCGCGGTGCGGCACCAGGGCGAGCGCCCGCTGTCGCGTCGCAACACCTCGTGGACGCCCGGCTTCGAGGAGTACGACGCCGGTGTGACGCTCGAGTTGATGGCCGCGAGCGCCTCGTTCACCGCCCGCAACCTCGGCGACAGCCGCCACGACGTCTCCGAGAGCGACATCGGCGATTCGCAGTTCTACGTCGCACCCCCGCGCCGCTACACGTTCCAGATCAGCATCTCGATCTGAGCCCGCGCGCGGGCAGGCGCTGCGTCCTGCGGCCCGGCCTCGACCCGAGGCCGGGCCGCGGCGCTTCGCGCGCCGTGCCGGGCGACGCCCACGTCCCCTCCACCGCACCTCCGCGCTCCGGCATCGCCGGAGCGCCGCGCTTCGGGCGGGCACGCAAACGGGGAACCGTCGGTGAGCGGGACCCGCTCGCTTCGTCGCAGCGGGCGGTGTGGTGGCCGTTGCCCCTCGGACAGTCGGCCCCCGATTGCGACCACCTCGGGGCCTTCGGCCGTCCACACCCTCCCGATGCGACGGAGGCCTCGCGGCCTCGCCGCGAGATCCACGCAAGGCCACGGCCAGCGTCACTTCCCGGTGCGGGGGCGCCCGGGGCGCTGCGGCGCAACGCGGCCCGTCGGCCGGCCACGCCAGCGGCCGACGCGCGGGAGTCGCGGGCGACGGCGGCGCGGCGCGGGGGCCGGGGTGATGGCGGGCCCGGCCGCGACCCCGCGCCACGCCGGGCCGGAGGGCCCGTTACCCTCCCCCGGCTTCCCCCTTGACGGACTGCACGCGTGTGCACTAGGGTTCCGGACGTGCCGGGTCCCCGTTCGGGACCAATCCACAGGGATGGAGCCTCACATGCTCAACGACAGAGCCCGCGAGATCCTCGTCTTCATCCGGCGATTCACGCGTGAGCACGGGTCCGCGCCCACCATTCGGGAGATCGGCCAGCACTTCGGCATCTCGTCCACGAACGGCGTGCGTTACTACCTCGACCTCCTGAAGAACGAAGGGCACATCGCGCGCGAGAAGCGCAAGTCGCGCGGCATCCGCGCGGCGGCTTCGGCGGCGGGCATCCCGGTGCTCGGCCGCGTCGCCGCCGGCCAGCCGATCCTCGCCGAGGAGAACATGTCGGGCACGCTCGAGATGGAAGGCCTCTTCGGCGAGACCGACAACCTCTTCGCCCTGCAGGTGCGCGGCGACAGCATGATCGACGCCGGCATCCTCGAGGGCGACTACGTCATCGTCCGCAAGCAGGAGCAGGCCCGCGCCGGCGAGATCGTCGTCGCCCTGCTCGAGGACGAAGCCACCGTGAAGTACTTCCAGCCGCGCCGCGGGCACGTCGAGCTGGTGGCCGCGAACGAGAAGTACGAGCCCATCATTGTCGGCCGCGACGAAGCTCTCCGCATCCTGGGGATCGTGCGCGGCGTCGTGCGCACCGTCCGTCACTGAAAGGTTCACCACGGGAGCTCCGGCTCCCGTTTTTTTAACCCCCGCGTCGTGCACATCCGTTCACCGTCCCCGCAGGAGGAAGTACCGTGGATCTCGAGCTGGCCCCCCAGGTGAAGAAGGCCCTCAACAACCACTGGGAGCCGCTGTACCGCAGTCAGCTCCACTACCTGGTCACGTGGAACACGCGGGGGCGCCGTCCGGTGCTGAAGGAACGCCACATCGCGGCACTCAAGGCGCTCGTGACCTCGACGTGCGAGGAGCGCGACTTCGAACTTGTCGAGGTCGTCGCGGGAGCCGACCACGTGCACGTGCTCCTGGGTCTGCGGCCGTCGCAGAGCGTGGCGAGCGCGGTGCGGGAGCTCAAGGGCAAGACGAGCATGACGCTGATGTCCGACTTCCCCGAACTGCGCGTGTGGCTGCGCGGGAACCTCGTCTGGGACGAGCGCTACGCGGTCGAGACCGTCAGCACGCTCCGCGTCGAGGGGCTGCGCGGGCGGCTCGTCAGCGGGCATCGCGTCCACGACGAGCCCGACTTTACGGAGTGGGCGGAGGCGAGCTGATCGCTTCCGGCCTTCGCACGCACCGCGCCGGCAGCGGCAGGCCTCATCGCGCCTCGACGTCCCGCTGCCTCGCCGCTGTCGGTTGCGGAAGTGTTAGATACAATTAACTGCAACGCAGCACTATACAAGATATCGTCAGCGCCTTCTCGAGGCTAGCCCGACAGCTGAACGCCCTCGGTGCCGGCCTCGAGCATGGTGCAGCGCCCGGTGAAGTGGACGCCAGGCTCCATCACGACGCTGTAGGCGGCCACGTCGCCCTCCACGCGCGCACCCGTCCGGAGCTCGATGACGCCCAGGGCGCGGATGCTGCCCATGACGCGCCCCTGCACGCTCGCCTCGCGCACCTCGACGTCACTCCGCATCACGCCATGCTCGCCGATCTCGAGCCGCTCGCAGCTCAGCACGTCGCCCTCGAACTCGCCGTCGATCCGGAGCGTCCCGCTCACCATCAGCGTGCCGCGGACGCTCGAGCCAACACCGATGACCGTGTTCGGGCGCTCGGGTTCCTCCACCTGCTGCTTGCTTCCGAATCGCATCGGGCCCCCCGGGCTGGACGTTGGCCGGCTACAGAACTCCCCACGCTTCCAGCAGCCGTTCGAGATCCTCCTGGCTGTAGAACTCGAACTCCACCTTTCCGCCCTTGCGGCCGAGTGCGATGGCGACACGCGTGCTGTAGCGCTGCTTCAGCTTGGTTTCCCATTCCTCGAGGCCCTGCAGGCGGGTCGAGATCCTCGGCCGACTGTGCGCCTTGCGCACCCGCCGGCGCACGAAGGCCTCGGTGCGGCGCACCGAGAACCCCTTGTTCGTCACGTACCGCGCGGCGGCCAGCTGGTCGCCGCTCGACTCCAGTCCCAGCAGGGCCCGTGCGTGGCCGGCGGACAATGTTCCACGTGAAACCATGTCCATGACCTCGGCCGGCAGGAGGAGCAGCCGGAGCGAGTTCGTGATCGAACTGCGCTGCTTCCCGACTCGCTCCGAGAGCTGGTCGTGCGTGAGACCCACCTTCTCGACCAGGGCGTGGTAGGCCTTCGCCTCGTCGATCGGGTTCAGGTCCTCCCGCTGGATGTTCTCGATCAGCGAGAGCTCCATCATCTCGCGGTCCCCGTACTCCCGGACGATGGCGGGGATCTTCTCGAGGCCGGCGAGCTGTGCGGCCCGCAGCCGGCGCTCACCCGCAACCAGCTGGTAGTCGTTCGCACCTTGCCTGCGCACGAGGACGGGCTGCAGAACGCCTGTCGAGCGGATCGAATCGGCCAGCTCCTTGAGCGCCGAATCATCGAACCGCGTCCGGGGCTGGAAGGGGTTCGGACCGATTTCGTCGATGGCGAGCTCGGTCACCCCGCCCGAGAGCTGCGCCGGCCTGCCCTCGACGGCTGTCCCCGAGCCGGACGACGAGATCAGCGCCTCGAGGCCACGCCCAAGCACTTTCCTAGTCATGTTCGAGCACCTCCCGCGCAAGTTCGCGGTAGCTCTCCGCACCGCTGCTGTGCGGGTCGTAGAGCACGATGGGTTTGCCGAAGGACGGTGCCTCGCTGAGTCGCACGTTCCTCGGGATGACGGTCTTGTACACCCTTTCGGCGAAGAACTTTCTCGCCTCTTCCGCGACCTGCTGGGAGAGGTTGAGCCGCGCATCGTACATCGTCAGGAGCACGCCTTCGATCCTCAGGCCCGGATTCAGGTGGTCCTGGACGAGGCGGATGGCGCCGATCAGTTGCGTCAGTCCCTCCAGCGCGAGGTACTCGCACTGGAGTGGGATCAGGACGGAGTCTGAGGCCGTCAGGGCGTTCACGGTCAGCAGGCCCAGCGAAGGCGGGCTGTCTACGAACACGTAGTCGTACTCCTCGCGCACCCGGGCCAGGCAGGTCCTCAGCCGGGTCTCCCGGGCCATCATGCCGACCAGCTCCACCTCGGCCCCTGAGAGCCGCTGGCCGGCAGGCATGAGGTCCAGGGTCGAGAGGGCCGTGGGCATGACCGCCTGCGACACCTCGGCCTCCCCGATCAGCACCTCGTACGTCGAGTGCCGCTGATCGTTGCCATTGATACCGAGCCCGCTCGTCGCGTTTCCCTGCGGGTCGATGTCCACGATCAGCACACGCTTGTTCTCCTGCGCGAGGCAGGCCCCAAGGTTGATCGCTGTCGTGGTCTTGCCGACGCCACCTTTCTGGCTGGCGATCGAGATGACGCGTCCCATGCCTCTACTCGATCGGGCGGGTGGCCCGGTGCGGGGGCGGGTGATTGTCAAGGCGCGAGCTTTCGCGCCGACCCGCTCTGGGGGAGAGCGCCGCGCACGTTGCGCGGCGATGACGTGGGCGCAAGATATCAGCGGGAGATTCCGCGCCTCAAGCTCTATGTTCCACGTGGAACCATCTCAATGAAAAACTATGAACTTGTTGTCTTCTTTTTGAATACAGCTACTACATTCGGGCCGTTCGGGATCGGGATCGCCCGTTCGAACCCCCACGCCGCCGACCACACGTCCCGAGCGTCCTCCATCTCACCCTCGTAGCTGCTGCCCTTCCACAGGAACGCGAAGCCGCCCGGGGTCACGAGCCTCTGCGCGAGCTCGAGCGTGGGGCCGACCGCTGCGGTCGCGCGCGAGGTGAAGCCATCGCAGGCCAGGCCCGCAGCCGGCTCGTCCACCAGGATCTCGAGCCTGCCCGTGAGCACTTCGAATTGCTCGAGTCCCAACTCCTGCTTGATCTTCCTGAGGAATAACGTCTTGTTTCGGCGCGACTCCACGAGCGTCCAGGTGCGGCCGATACCGCACACGCCGAGGGGTACGGCGGGCAGCCCGGCGCCCGACCCGAAGTCCACGAAACGCTCGCAGCCGGTGGCCGCGATCTCGCGCGCCGGAACGAGCGACTCGCGCAGGTGCCGCTCCACGAGGCGCGGTTCGTCGTGGCGCGAGACGAGGTTCGAGACGCCGCGGTTCCACTCGAGCAGCAGCCGCGCGAAGTCGCGCAGCGCCTCGAGCCGCTGTTCCACCTCGGATTCCCCGCCGGGCACGAGCGGCCGCAGCGACACCCACGGCTGCCGCGCGAGCACGGCCGCGGGATCGGCCGGCCGCGCCGCGGTCCGCTTCGCGCCGCCCGCCCGCGAACGGGCGTCGGCGCGCGCGGCCGGCGCGCGAGCCGCATCGCCGCCGCGCTTCGCGCGCGCGCCGCCGTCCCGTCGCGGCCCGCGACCCTCGCCGCGTGGCGGCCTCGAACTCGATGGGCGCTTCATGGAGCGCGCACTCTATCCGCACGCCCGCACCGCCGCCAGCGGACGGCGACGTCGTGACGACTCGCCCCCCCGGGGCTCGCCGCGGGAACGGAGCGCGCATGGCGCCGCCGCCGCCGCCGCGCCCGCTTCGCTCAGCGCGGCGCGGCGGCGTGACGGCGCGCGTGCACGAGCAGCACCGCGACGTCGGAGGGCGTGACGCCGGCGATACGCGAGGCCTGCCCCACGGTGGCCGGGCGCCAGAGGCGCAGCTTCTCGAGCCCTTCGCTCGAGATGCCGCCGAGCTCGCCGTCCCACAGCCCGTCCGCGAGCGGGGCCTCCTCGAGCGAGCGAGCCAGGTCGGCCGTGCGCTGCTGCCGCTCGATGTAGCCGCGGTACTTCACGCGCACTTCGACCAGCTCGCGCCAGGGCGGTTCGAGCCCGTCCGCGCCCCCCAGCGCCTCGAGCCGCGCGTAGTCCTCGCCGGGCCGAGCGAGCAGATCGATCGCGCGCAGGACCTCGGGCGCGCGCGGCGCCCCGCCTTCGGCCGCCGGCGGCGCGGGCACCGTGACGGTGACGTGCTCCAGCCGGCGCGTCTCGGCTTCGATCGCCGCGTACTTCTCCCGCACGGACTCGAGCTGCTCCTCGCTGAGCAGGCCGAGCGAGCGGCCGGTCGCGGCGAGCCGCTCGTCGGCATTGTCGGCGCGGAGCAGCAGCCGGTGCTCGGCGGCGGAGGTGAACATGCGGTAGGGCTCGCGGTGCTCGCGCGTGACGAGGTCGTCCACGAGCACGCCCACGTACGCCTGGTCGCGGCGCAGCACGAACGGTGCCCGCCCGAGCAGCGAGAGCGCCGCGTTCACGCCGGCGACGAATCCCTGCGCGGCGGCCTCCTCGTACCCCGACGTGCCGCAGATCTGGCCCGCGAGCCACAGCCCGGGGACGCGCTTCACCTCGAGCGTCTCGCGCAGCTGGTGCGGCAGCACGAAGTCGTACTCGACCGCGTAGCCGGGCCGGATCATGCGCGCGTCCTCGAGGCCCGGGATCGTGTGCAGGAACTCGAGCTGGACGTCCTCGGGCATGCTGGTCGAGACCCCGTTGACGTAGATCTCGTCCACGTCGAGGCCCTCGGGCTCGAGGTAGAGATGGTGCGACTCGCGCCCGGGGAACTTGACCACCTTGTCCTCGAGCGACGGGCAATAGCGCGGCCCCGTGCCGCGGATCGCGCCCGAGTAGAGCGGCGAGCGCGCGAGGTTCGCGCGAATCACGGCGTGCGTGCGCGCCGTCGTGTGCGTCGTCCAGCAAAGCACCTGCTCGAGCTCGAGCGCGCGCGTCCAGTGCGAGAACGGGCGCGGTGGGTCGTCGCCGGGAGCCGGCTCGAGGCCGTCCCAGCGGATCGAGTCGCGGTGGAGCCGCGGCGGCGTCCCGGTCTTGAGCCGGCCGCGCTCGAGGCCCAGCCCGGCCAGGCACTCGCTCAGCGCGCGGGCGGCGTGCTCGCCGATGCGGCCGCCCGGCACCTGCCGGTCGCCGACGTGGATGAGCCCGTTGAGGAACGTGCCCGGTGTGATCACGAGCGCGCGGCAGCGCAGCAGCCGCCCGTCGGCCAGCTCGACCCCGGCGACGCGGCCGCGCTCGAGCCGCACGTGGTTCGCGACCCCCTCGACGATCTCGAGGCCGTCCACGCGATCGAGCCGCGCGAGCATCGCGGCCGAGTAGCGGCGCTTGTCGCACTGCGCACGCGGCGACCAGACGGCCGGCCCGCGCCCACGGTTCAGCGTCTTGAACTGGATGCCGGCGCAATCGGTGACGAGCCCCATCAGGCCGCCGAGCGCGTCGATCTCGCGCACCATGTGGCCCTTCGCGATGCCGCCGACGGCCGGGTTGCACGACATCTTCGCGACGTCCCCGCGCTTCACCGTGAGCAGCGCGGTGGCAAGGCCCATGCGCGCGGCGGCGTGCGCGGCCTCGCAGCCGGCGTGCCCGCCGCCCACGACGACCACGTCCCACGCGCCCTCGCGGGGCGCCGCGTGCCGGTCCGTTGCCGTCTCGCTCACGCCGTCCTCACTTCCCGACGCAGAAGCGCCCGAAGATGCGGTCGAGCAGGTCGTCGCTCACGCGCCGCCCCGTGACCTCCTCCAGCGCCCCGAGCGCCTCGCGCAGCTCGAGCGCGACGATCTCCCCGGGAGATCCCGCCTCGCCGGCGGCCGCCGCGCGATCCAGCGCCGCGGCCGCGCGCGAGACCGCCTCGGCGTGCCGCGCGTTCGCGAGCGCGCCCGCGAGCGGGCCGTGCGAGTCGCCGCCCAGGGCGCGCTCGATCTCGCCGACGAGCTCCGGCACGCCCGCGCCCGTGACCGCCGAGAGGGCCACGGTGCCCGCCGCGGCCCCCGGCAGGCGCGCGGCGAGCGCGGCGCGCACGCCCGCGGGGTCGGCGCCGGGCGCGTCGCACTTGCCGATCGCCAGCACGCAGCGCCGCCCGGCGAGCGAGGCGCCGAGCGCGGCGTCCTCGTCGTCGAAGGGCCGCGTGGCGTCGTGCACCCACACGACCAGCGCCCCGCGCTCGATCGCGGCGCGCGAGCGCTCGACCCCTTCGGCCTCGATCCGGTCACCGGTGCCGCGCAGTCCGGCGGTGTCGGAGAGCGTCACGCGCACGCCGCCGATCTCGAGCGCCTCGCTCACGCGGTCGCGGGTCGTGCCGGGCACGGGCGAGACGATGGCGCGCTCCTCGCCGAGCAGCCGGTTGAACAGGGTGCTCTTGCCCGCGTTCGGCCGGCCGACGATCGGCACGTGGACGCCCTCGCGGATGGCGCGCGCGAACGCGCCCTCGCCCACGAGCGCCGCGAGGTCCGAGGCGAGCGCGCGCGCGGCGGCCACGACGTGCGGCGGCACCTCGATCCCGCCCACGTCCTCGGCGAAGTCCACGCGCGCCTCGACCTCCGCGACACAGTCGGCGACCCGCTCGACGAACGCGCCAAGGCGCTCCGACAGCGCGCCGCGCAGCTGGGCGAGCGCGAGCTCCGTGGCCGCGCGCGTCTCGGCGTGGACGAGGTCCGCGACGGCCTCGGCCTGCGCCAGGTCGATCCGCCCGCGCAGGAACGCCCGCAGCGTGAACTCCCCGGGCCCGGCGAGCCGGGCGCCGGCGGCGAGCAGCGCCTCGAGCACGAGCCGGGCGGGCAGGGCGCCGCCGTGGCAGGAGAGCTCGACCACGTCCTCGCGCGTGAACGAGCGCGGCGCCCGGAAGACCGCGGCCACGACCTCGTCGAGCAGCCGCTCCGGCTCCGCCGGCGAAGCCGCCCAGCCGTGGTGCAGCGTGTGCCCCGCCGCGTCCGCGAGCCGCTCTCCGCCGCGGAACACGCGATCCGCGAGCGCGATCGCCCCGGGGCCCGAGACGCGCACGACTGCGAGGCCCGCCGCGCCGGGGGCGGTGGCGATCGCGGCGATGTCGTCGTCGAGCGGCAGGCTCATGGGTGCTCCGGGGACTTTCGGGTGTCGGGACGGTGCGAAAAAGGCGCCGGGTCCGCCCGCAGGCGAACCCGGCGCCGGGAGTGGCCGCGATCCGGGCTCAGCCCGCGTCCTCTTCGCCGGTTCTTTCCGGGAAGCCCGCGGGGGCGACGGCGACGCGTTTGATCATGCCGGTCCCGAGCGCGTAGGTCTTCACGCGCGGGTCTTCCTTGAGCGTCACGTGGACGATCCGGCGCTCCTGCGAGTTCAGGTAGTCGGTGACGACCTCGGTCGCTTCGTTCACCGCGCGGTCGGCCAGCGAGTGCGCCAGCTCGCGCAGCTCGTCCTCGCGCCGGGCCCAGAAGTCGTTGATCTCGAGCTGCAGGTGATAGCGCGAGCCGTCGCCGCGATTGATGAAGCGGTTGAGCAGGTGCTGGAGCGCCTGCCGGACCTCGCCCTTCTGGCCCGTGAGCAGGTCGTCGTCCTTCGCGATCTCGGCGGTGACGTCGGCGCGGTTGCCCTCCGCCACGACCTTGATCGTGGCCTCGAAGCCCATCGCGCGCAGCAGCTCCTCGGTCAGCCGGCGGCTCTGCTCGGCCAGCTCGCCCGAGGCCAGCGCGGCTTCTTCCCGCGTCTCGACCGCGATCGGCGAGACCTCGCGTGCGGGCGCCGGGGAAGCGCTCGCCGCCACCGGCTCCTCCGCGGACGCCGGGGCCGGCTCCGCGGCAGGCTCGACCGGCGCATCGCCGGACTCGAACTCCTGCCGGGGCTCGAACGCCTCGTGCGTCTCGAGCTCGTCGGGCTCGTGCGAGACGCCGTTCGTGGACTCGACTTCGGCCTCGGACGGCGCGCCCGGCGCCCCCTCGCGACGTCGGCCCCGGCCTCCACGGCGGCCGCGGCGACGGCGGCGGCGTTCCATCGATTCCTCGGCGGCGGCGCCACCCTCGGCACCCGCCGGCGGCGCCGCCGCCGCCGGGCGGCGCTCCTCGCGACGCTCTTCCGGACGCTCCTCGCGACGTTCGTCCCGACGCCCCTCGCGACGCTCTTCGCGACGCCCTTCGCGGCGGTCGTCCCGGCGCCCTTCTCGGCGGCTCTCCTCGCGGGCTCCCTCGGCGCGCGCGGGCTGCGATGGGCCGCGGCGGCCTTCCTCGCGGCGACGCGGGCCGCCCTGGCCCTCGCGGTCACGATCGCGGTCGCGCCCTCGCCCGCCGCGTCCCCCGCGCCGTTCCTCGCGGCGGCCGGACACGCGGCGCTCGCGCTGCTCCTCGGGCTCGCGCATCGCCCCGCCGGGGCGACGCATGATGCTCACCCGGAACGGGCGGGAGCCGAAGCCCAGGAACCCACCCTTGCCCTCTTCGATCAACGTGATGGTGGCCTCGGCGCGCGACAGCCTGAGATCGTCGAGCCCGTTGCGCACTGCTTCTTCGAAGGTCCTGCCTTCGTACACCGAACCTCTTGCCATGGGATCTCCGTTGCCCTCACACGCGCGCGATCGGATGGAGGCGCTGCCGGGGGCGCGCCGATGCGACGTCCTGTGGGCCGATGGAATCGTGGTCCCTCGGCGCGACCGGATTCGCGCGGCGCTCGCCTTGTCGGGTCGAGCGGCCGGCGCGCTTCGACGCAGCCGGAAAGACCGTGGATACGACGGGTCAGCTTACTTCGACGTGAGCCCCGCCTGCCACGCCGAACGCTCGGGGCGGGGCGCTACGAATTGCGCCCCTTGACTGCCGATGCCGGAACGACCACGGCCGCGCCGCTGTCGCCGCGCAGCGCGAGCCACTGCTGCGCCGCGGTGAACACGTTCATGATCGTCCAGTAGAAAACCAGGCCGGACGGCAGGTTGTAGAAGATGAACAACATGAAGAGGTTCATCATGTACATGGTGGGCGCCTGTTTCGGGTCCGTCGGCGTCAGGACCTGCGACAGGAAGCCGGTCGCCGCCATGAGCAGTGGCAGCAGACGCACCGGGAGATGCCCGATCACCGGCAGCGGCCCGATCGTGGCCACCAGGTCGGGCGACGAGAGATCGTGGATCCAGGCCACGAAGGGCGCCTGCCTCAGGTCGATGGCGTTGTTGATGACCGCGTAGAGCGCGAAGAACAGGGGCATCTGCATCAGCATGGGCAGGCATCCGCCCATGGGATTCACCTTGTTCTCGCGGTACAGGGCCATCGTCGCCGTGTTCAGCGCCTGAGGGTCCTTCTCGTACTTCTTGCGGATCTTCTCGATCTCGGGTTGCAACTTCTGCATCGAGCGCATGCTGCGCATGCTCGCCATGTTCATCGGGTGCAGCACGAGCCTCACGAGCGTGGCGAGCAGCAGGATCGTGAGTCCGTAATTGTGGACGACGCTGTTGATCGCGCGCATGAGCCGCAGCAGCAGCTGGCTGAGCGGCACGATCCACCGCCATCCGAGGTCCACGGACCGCTCCATCTCGAGCGGTCCGCTCAGCTTCGCGAGCGCGAAGTGGTCCGCGGGGCCGAAGTAGGCCAGGAACCGCTGGACGCCCGCGCCCGAGGCGGGCATCGGCATGACGAGCGATGCGACGGCCGCCGGCACCGTGGGCTTCGTGCCCGTCGGCATCATCGCGAGGCGGTCCTTCGGCAATTCGATCGTCGTCGCGTCCGCCGTCGTGGCCTTCCCGTCGTCGCCCAGCGTCCCGACGAGCGCGAGGAAGTAGCGGCTCTGCACGCCCGCCCAGCGGGCCACGCCCTCGAAGGTCTTGCCCTTCTTGTTGACGAGTCCCGCGGCGGCGTCGCGGTGGAGATCCTTCCCCACGAGGCTCACGGCGCGCAGGCCGTGCAGGTCGGTCGTCGGGTCGGGCTCGGTGAGTAGCGGCCAGCTCCGCGTCGTGAGCGAGTAGTCGCGCAGCTCCGAGTTCGCCGGGACACCGGCGGTCTCGACCTCGAAATCGAGCGCGTAGGTGTCCGGCCGGACGCGCCAGGTCTCGCGCAGCATCAGGCCACTGGAATCGCGTGTCGTATAGGACAGCCTGCGCACCGCGCCGGAAGCGTCCGTGCTCTCGCTCACGGCGAACACCGTGTTCCCGAGCGAGTGAAGGGAGCCGCCTGATCCCAGGTCGAGCGCGAACGTCGGCGCGCCGTCGAGGTCCACCCGGTCCCCTTCCGGAACGAGCTGCCCGGGGTGCGGGCGCTTCGACGGCTTCGCCTGGAAATCGCTCGCGCCGTAGGCGGCGGAGTACTTCCTGAGCTCGAAGGACCGCATCCGGGCGCCGCGGTTCGTGAACTCGGCGCGGTAGAGCGGCGTCTCGACGACCGTGACGCGCTCGGGCTCGGCCGGGGTCGCCGGCGTGGCGGGCGCGGCCGCGGGCCGGCCCGTGAGCGCCGGCGGCTTCGCGCCGGGCGTGGCCGCCGGGGCGACCGGCGCGACCGCGACGGTCGTGTCGGTGAGCGTGCTCTCGGCCGAGACGAGCGTCGAATCGGCGGCGGCCTGCGGCTTGCGCTTCGGGGCGAAGCGGGCCTGCAGGGCCGAAAAGACGACGAAGATGACGAGCGCGAGGGCGAGGGCGAGGGCGGTTCGACGATCCATGTCAGGGCACCGGGTCGTATCCGGACGAGCCGAAGGGGTGGCACCGGCCGAGACGGGCGAGCGCGAGCCGGCCACCGCGCCACACGCCGTGACGTTCGATGGCCTCGCGCGCGTACTCCGAGCAGGTCGGTGTGTGACGGCAGCCGCCGCGGAACGCGGGCGGCATCGCCACCTGGTAGAACCGGATGAGCAGCAGGACGAGCGCGCGCATCGTTCAGGGCGCCACGGGGGAGAGCGCGCCCGCGTGCGCGAGCAGGCTCTCGACTTCGGTGGCCATCTCCTGGTGCGGCGCGGTCAGTGCCGCGCGGTAAGCAATGAACACGAGCAGGAATCCCTGGTGTGGAACCCGCGGCCAGCGCCGCCGCACGATCTCGCGCAGGCGACGACGGGCCCGGTTGCGCTGCACGGCCCCTCCCACGCCCCGCTTGCTCGCGATCCAGCCGAGCCGCGTGACCTCACCGGGTGACGGCAGCGCCAGCAGGAGGCAGCAGCGGCCCCGGTAGGCCACCCCGTTCCGGCGCACCGCGGCGAAGTCCTTGCTACTGCGCATGCGGTGGCGCCGATCCAATCGTTCGGAATGCGCCAGGCTCATCTCGGGACGTGGGGTGCGATTCGGCCCGGCTCGGGTGCCCGCTCCGGTTCAGCGCTCGGGTCGTCGGCCGGGTGGGGCCTGCACGACCCTCGGGGCGGGAAGCGTCAGGAGGCGGAAGCGGTCAGCGGGGGTCGGAGGAAACCGTCAGGCGCCTGCGGCCGCGCGTGCGGCGGGCCGAGATCACCTTGCGGCCGCCCTTGGACTTCATTCGGGCGCGGAAACCGTGCGTCTTCTTCTTGTGACGGTTGTTGGGACGAAACGTGCGCTTCATCGAGAAACCTCTTCGTCAGGCAGCGGAGGACGGGCAAAGACGGCGAAGCCTAGGCGAGGGCTCCCGCCGCCGTCAAGGACACGAGGGGCCGCGGCGGGGACGCCGCCCGGGCCGCGGGGGCTCGCGCCGAACGGCCCCGGTTCCCCGGCCCCGACGCGGTCCCCGAGCGGTCGGTCTCACGCCCGTCCCCGGGATTTCCTGTGACGGGCGGCGCTCGCGAATCCCCCCCCTCTGACACGAGCCGTCGGACGGGGGGTTCCCGGCCGCGGCGGCATCGGACGAACCCTCTCGACCGGAGGCGGCATGCGCCCCCCCTCTCCTGTGATTGCGTGTCTCCTGCTGCCGGGAATCGCGGCTCCCGCGGCGGCGCAGGTCCCATCCACGATGACGTTCCCGGGGGTCCTGACCGACGACGCCGGCACGCTGTTCCCCGAGGGCAGCTACGACCTGACGTTCAACATCTACGACGTCGCATCGGGGGGCAGCGCGCTGTACTCGGAGGCGCACCCGTCGGTGGCGCTCGTCCGCGGCGGGTTCAGTGTGATCCTCGGCAGCACGACGCCGCTGACGCTGCCGTTCGACGTCCCCTACTGGCTGGGCATCCCGGTGGGAGGTGGCGTGGAGTTGTCGCCGCGCGTGCCGCTGACATCGTCCCCGTACGCCCGGTCGCTGCGACTCCCGTTCAGCGGGGCGGGCGGGGATCTGACGACTCCGACGCTGTCGCTGACCAACGACGTCCTGGGCGGTAATGCCCTGAAGGCGAAGCAGCAGGTGACCGTGGAGGCAGGCAACGGCCTCGACCTCATGCAGCTGATGTCGAGCGAGGGGCCCGAAGAAAGGTACAACGGCATCACACTCGAGGACCCCGAGATCCTCGCCGAGCTCGCCTCCCGGGTGCAGGCCGACGGCACCCGCTCCTCGCACCTGTCCCTCCACCGCCACGTCGCCGCGGATGGGGTCTTCATCTTCAGTGGCCAGTGGAACGGAGCGCCGGTGTTGCCGGAGCGGCTCGAGTTCGGTCCGGCGCGGCCCAACCCCGCCACGGGCCCGGTGCGCTTTTCGCTGGCGCTGCCGAAGGAGGCGAGCGTGTCGCTCGAGGTGCTCGACGTCCAGGGCCGGATGGGGTGCACGACGTGGCGTGGAACCCGCGCGGCGTGCGCCCGGGGGTTCACTTCGTGCGGCTCTCGGTGGACGGGCGGCCGGTGGCGGTGCGGCGGGTCGTGCTGATGCGCTAGCTCCGGGAGGGCCCGCGCCGGCCCGCGGCGACGACCGCGGTCCGCTGGCGGACGCTCCTTACTAATTTCAGCCGCAGCCGCGCAACGCCGCCTCAACCATCCCCCCGCCGGCGCCGATAACGGTTCTGTCCGGCCCGGCCCGGCTCCGGTGGAGCCCCCCCGCCGCGCCACCACCACCGACCCGATGAGCCAAACCACGCCCAGAACCAGCCCCCGCGGGGCCGACGAGAGTTCGCCGGCGGCCCGCAACCTGTCCGAGTGGTTCCGGCAGCTCGACCGCTGGGTGCGCATGGTCCGGACCTTCGGCGCCGCCAACCCGAACACCGTCGCGGCGCGCGAGCGGCTGCTCGAGGACTTCCTGGAACAGCTGGGCTACCACGCGCCGTTCACGCTCCACGTGACCCCGCTCGAGATCTTCCTCCGCGACGAGGCGATCGTGCGCCCGCCGGCGCCGGGATCGCTCGAGTCGCGGGGCAACGTCGAGCGCCGGCTTCCCTTCCTGCTCTATCGCGACGGGATCCGGGACCTGACGTTCGCGGCGGAAGCGACCCGCACGGACGTCGGCGCGTTCCTCGACGCGCTCGCGCGGGTGGCCACGTCGAGGCGTTCCAACGAGGACCTCGTGACGTTGCTCTGGGAGGCCGACCTGTCCGGGCTGCGGGTGGACGTCGCGCCGGTCGAGCAGCATTTCCGCGTGGACGCGAGCGCCGGAGATGCCGGCCCCGCGGCCGAGGGCTCCGGGAGTTCCGGCGAGGAAGCGACGTCCGAGAACCGGGAGGTGACCGCGCACCCGGCCGACCCGCTCTCCGCATGGCGCGAGCTCGCCGCGCGGGAGGGCCCGGCGCTCGGCGAGTTCCGCGCGGCCTGGGACGAGGCGCAGGCCGCCCCGTGGACGTCGCAGGTGCCGGAGTTCCTGAACGAGGTCACGGCGCTCGATCCCGGCCTCGAAACGACCGAAGCCCTTGGCCGCAGCGTCGTCGGCTGGCTCGGCAGCGCGGTTCAGCGATGCGCCTGGAACGAGGCGGCGCAGGCCATCGCCGCGCTGGAGGCCGTGGACCCCGGCGGGCGCACGGCCGAGCGGCTCCGCGAGGTGCTGGGGGCGGTGGACCCCGAGGCGGTGGCGGAGCGCCTCGACGAGTCGCCCGACGAGGAGCAGGCCCTGTTCTTCGCGCTCGGCGTCCGTGCCGGGCGCCCGGCCCTCGACCTGCTGGTGGGAGTCCTCGCCATCGCGACCCGCTCGCGGCTGCGCGCGGCGGCGACGACCGCCCTCGCCTACCTGTGTGCCGACGAGCCGCGACTGCTCGCCCCGCACCTCGCCGACGAGCGCTGGTACGTCGTGCGCAACGTCGCGTTCGTGCTCGGCCAGATCGGCGGGCCCGAAGCGGCGGAGCTGCTGGCGGCCGCGGCGCGCCACGTGGACGCCCGCGTGCGGCGCACGGTCGTCCACGCGCTCGGGCAGGTGCCGGTGGCCAGGCGCACGCCGCTGCTGCTCGGCCTGCTCGAGTCCACCGACGCGCAGACCGTCTCGGCGACCCTCGCGATGCTCTCGCGCGATGCCGATCGCCGCGTGATCGCCGCGCTGCTCGAGCGCGTCACCGCGCCCGAGTTCGAGTCCCGGCCCGACGAGGTGAAGTTCGCGCTGGTCTCGGCGCTGGGTGACGCGGGCGGCGGAGAGGCCGTGAAGGTCCTCGAGCAGGTGCTGCAGAAGGGCGGCTGGTTCGCGCGCCGGACGCCGGAGCGCACGGCGGCGGCCCTCGCGCTCGCGCGCATCGGCTCGCCGGCGGCGATCGACGTCCTCCAGGCGGGACTGCGCTCGCGCTCGGAGGCCATCCGCGCGAGCTGCCAGGAGGCCCTGGCCCGCAAGGAGCGCGTCGCGTGAACGCCCGCGCCGCCGGACGCTCCGAGGACGGGGCCGCCCTGCGCGAGCAGGGCCTGCAGATCACGATGCGGCTGGTCGCGACGCTGCGCACCGGGCGCTCGTACTCGATCGGCAACCTCGTCTTCACGCGGCAGCTCGAGCAGCTGCTCGACGTGCTCCTGCCCGTGCTCCGCGAGCACGGCCGGGCGGCGCTGGTGTCCGTTGACGGCGACCTGCACCTGAACGACGTCCGGCTCCCGCTGCGCGCCTCGAGCCTGAAGTTCCTCGAGCAGCTCGCGCAGGAGCTGCAGGTGCGCGAGATCGGCGGGGTCGAGTTCCTCGAGGGTCTCGGCCTCGGCGAGCTCGAGGACTTCATGCGCTACTTCCTCCCCTCCGAGCTCTACAAGGGCGGCGAGCTCGACCGCGCCTGCGCCGCGCACGGCCTGCGGCACGTCGCGCCGGTCGAGGCGCCGGCCGACGGGGAGCCGGCCGGCGGGACCGCCGGCGCGCCCGGCCACGTCGCCGGCGACCGGCACGCGTACGCGCGCGCGCTGCAGGCCGCCGAGGTGCTGCTCGCGCGCGCGGACTGGAGCCACGGGCTCGAGCTGCGCCACCTCAAGCGCATCTCCCAGCCGCTGGTGGACGAGGCGCTCCGCGGCGAGGGGGCGGGCGCGCTCTCGGCCGTGCCGCGCACCGCCGGCACGTCGTGGGGCCACGCCGTCCACGTCTGCGTCCTCGCGATCGAGATCGGCCACCGGCTCGGCCTCGATCGCGCGGAGCTCTCGGAGCTGGGCGTCGCCGCGCTGCTGCACGACGCGGGCCGGCCCGCCGCCGGGAGCGCAGGGGCCGGAGGACACACGCTCGAGGGGGTGCGCCGGATCGCGCGCGCGACGAACCTCAACGCCACCTCGCTCGCCGCGATGCGCGCGGCGCTCGAACACCACGCGGGCGGCCCGGCGGGCCATCCGCCGCTCCCGCCCGGCTGGCGCGTCTCGCCGGTCTCGCAGGTCGTCGCGATCGCCGACGCGTTCGTGAGCCTGCTCGAGCACGGCGGAACCGGACGGCCCGCGCTCACCCCGGTCGAGGCGCTCGGCCGGGTGCTCGGCCCGCTCTCCTCCCGCTTCCACCCGGGGCTGCGCGCCGCGCTCGTGCGCGCGCTCGGCGTCTACCCGCCGGGACAGCTCGTCGAGCTCGACGACGGCTCGCTCGCCTGCTCGCTCGGCGGCTCCCCGGAGGACCCGGAGCGCCCCCGTGTCGAGTGGCTCGCCGGTCCGGGCGGGGCCCCGCCGGGGCCCGGCGTGCGGGCGGCCGGGCCGCTCCCCGCGGCGCGGTCCGTGCAACGGGCGCTGCCCTACGCGGAGTGGCCGGCGCGCGGGCGCGCCGCCTGAGACCCGCGCGCGCGATCCTCCCGGGCGCTTCCGGAGGGGCCTAGGCCGCCTCGGCCAGCAGCGCCTTCGCCGCGCCGGCCGCACCGGCCGCACCGGCGGCCGCGATGGGCACCCGCAGCCAGAACGTGCTGCCCTCGCCCCGGCGGCTCTGCACGCCGACGTGGCCGCCGTGCAGCTCGGTCAGGCGCTTCACGAGGTGCAGGCCCAGGCCGATGCCGCTGCGCCCCTCGCCCTCGGCGCTCGCCCCCTGGCCGAACAGCTCGAAGACGTGGACGGCGGTCTCGGGCGCGAGCCCGGGACCCTCGTCGGTCACCTCGACGCGCACGAAGCGGCCGTCGGTCATCGTGCGCACGCGCACGGCCGAGCCGCGGGGGCCGAACTTCACGCCGTTGACCAGCAGGCTCGTGACCGCCTGGCGCACGCGGACCTCGTCCATGCCGGCGGTCGGGAGCGACTCGTCCAGCTCGGCGCGCATCTCGACGCCGTACTTCTGCGCGAGCGGCTTCGTCGTCTCGATCGCCGCCGAGACGATGCCGTTGAGCGAGACCTGGCCCAGCTTGAGCGCCAGCTTCCCGCTCTCGAGCCGCGACAGGTCGAGGATGTCGTCCACGATGCCGAGCAGCCGCGTCGCCTCGCCGCGGAGCCGGCCCAGGAACTCGCGGGCCTGCTCGGTGGTGAGCTTGCCCTCCTGGTCCTCGAGCAGCTCCGCGTAGGCGAGCACCGAGCTGAGCGGCGTCTTGAGCTCGTGGCTCGCCGTGGACAGGAAGACGTCCTTCATGTGGTTCAGCTCGGCGAGCTTCTCGACGTCCTCCTCGAGCTCGCGGGTCCGCGAGCCGAGGCGCTCCATCATCTCGGCCCGGTCGATCACGGCCGCGATGTGGTCGCCGAACACGCGCAGCACCTCGAGGTGGTCGGGACGGAACGGCTCGGACTGGTGGATGCGGTTCACGTTCAGCACGCCCACGACCCGGTCGCCGAGCGAGAGCGGCAGCGAGAGCGCGCAGCTGATCGTGCGCTCGGTCTTGTAGTGGCGCCCGAGTTCCTCGTTCGGCGGCTTCTCGCCGAGCAGCAGCGCCTCGTTCCGCATCGCGACCCAGCCGGCGATGCCCTCGCCGAGACGCTTCTGCGCGCCGCGCGCGAACTCGGAATCCAGGCCGTGCGAGGCGCGGGTCACGAGCATTCCCTGCTCGGGGTCGAGGATCATGATCGAGGCCTGCTGCGCCCTCAGCGTCGCGATGACGCGGCGCACGATGATCTCGAGCACGAGCTCGAGCCGCAGCTGGAACTGCAGCGAGGTGGACACCTGGAAGAGCGACGACAGCTCCGACAGGCGCGACTGCACGTCCTCGCGCTCGCGCTCCTCCGACTCGATCTCGGAGCGCATGAGGTTGATCTCGCGCTGCTTGGTCACCGTGTAGAGGCAGAAGAGCAGCACGAGCCCGACGAGGGCGATGAGCGCCATGGCCGGATCGCGCAGGATCGGCACGTCGGAAAGGCCCGTCGTGGAGGAGAGCAGCTCGGCGGCCGGCAGGTACAGCGCCGCGATCGCCACGGCCAGCGTCAGCAGCAGGAAGAACGTGACGCTCCAGAGCAGCCAGCCGGCACGGTCGAGTTGCTTCCAGTTGGGCGTCTTCGGGGTGACGTTGGTCATGGAAGTCTTCCGAGAGGGCCTGAGGTGTCGGTGGTCCCCGGGGTTTTCGGCCGCGGGGGACGGAGGGTTGAGAGCGGAAGCGACCGTCCGCGCCCCGGCCCGGGGCCGCCGGGACCACTTTCACCGGGGCCACCTGCCCGGCTGGCGGGCGCGAACGCGCCCCCGTTACAGTGCCGGCCCGTGCTCGAGACCCTCCGCAGGACCCGCTGGTTGCCGGCACTTGCGTTCGCCGCCGGCGTCGTCGCCCTCTACGCGGGCGCGCTGGCCACGGGCTTCCTGAACGACGACTACCTCTTCCTGGAGGACGCGGCCCGCGGCCCGTGGGCGCCCGCCGCGGGCGGGCTCGCGAACTACTTCCGCCCGCTGTCGCGCCAGGTGTGGTTCGGCCTGCTCGGGCCCCCGCTGGGCCCGAACCCGCTCGCCTTCCACCTCGCCGGGCTCGCGCTGTTCCTGCTCGGAGCGTGGCTCCTCTACGACCTGCTGCGCGCGTTCGCGCCGCGCGCGGGCGCGCTCGCGGGCCTCGTCTACTTCGCCGTGCTGCCCTTCCAGCGGGTGAACCTCATGTGGATCTCCTGCTGCCAGGACCTGCTCGCGCTGGCCGGGACACTCGGGACGCTCGCGCTCTTCCGGCGCGGGCGCGACCGGCTCGCGCTGCTCGCCTTCCTCGCCGCCGTGCTCTCGAAGGAGTCGGCGCTGCCGCTGCCCGCGCTGCTGTTCCTGTGGGCGTGGCGGATCGAGCGGCGCACCGCGCGCGCGGCGCTGCGCCGCGTCGCGCCGTTCGCGCTGCCGGTCGTGCTCTGGGTGCTCGGCGAGGCGGCGCTGCGCGCGGGCTCGCCGGCGGCCGCTTCGCTGCGCTTCGACCCCGGCGCGCTCGCCGCCGCGCTCGCGCACGCCGCGCAGAGCCTCGTCGGGCTCGAGAACCCGACCGGGCTGCTCGCCGGGTTCCGGAGCGCCGCGCCCTCGGTCGCCGCGCTTGCGGCCTTCGGCGCGCTGGCCCTGTGGTTCCCCGGCGCCCGCCGGGCGGAGCAGGACGCGCCGGGCACCCCGCACCCGGCCCTGTTCGGGCTCGCCTGGATCGCGGCGTTCGCGGTGCCGGTCTGGCCCGTCGCCCACGGGTGGAGCGCCTACTTCTACACGCCGGCGGCCGTCGGTGCGGCGGTGCTCGTCGCGACGTTCGCCTCGCGCCTCTCGCCGTGGGCGTACGCGGGAGGGCTTGCGATCCTGCTCTGGTGGAACGCGATCGTGAGCGCCGTGCCCGCGTTCTCGGTCGCCGACGACGCCTGGACCTGGACCTCGCACCTCACGGCGCACTACTTCCAGCGCGGCGCCGCCCTCTCGGGCCGGCTGCGCGCGGCGCTGCACCGGATCGAGCCGCATCCCGCGCGCGACACGCGGTTCTTCTTCGCCACGCTGCCCTCCTATGCGGGCTTCCAGATGGGCAACGGGGCGCTGATCCGCGTCACGTACGGCGACCCGTCGCTCCGGTCCTACTTCTACTCGGGCTTCTCCGACACGACGGCGGATCGCGCGCCGTGCGTGTTCCTGTTCTGGAACGGCGCCGACTTCGAGCGCCTGAGCGACGAGACGCACGACCCGTTCTTCCAGGTCGGGACCGACCTGCTGCTGCTCGACCGGTACGCCGGCGCCTCGTTCGCCTTCGAGCGCGCGCTCGACGCGGGCGGGTTGCGCGAGGACAACCTCTACTGGTCCGGCTGGGCGCTGCTGTGGCAGGGCCGGCGCGACGCGGCCGAGGCGGCCTGGAAGGCCTTCGGCGCCGCCGACGACACGCTCCTCTACGCGCGCGGCATGCGCGAGGCGGCCACGGCGCTCGCGTCGGGCGACTCGACCGCGGCGCGCCGCCGGCTGTTCGAGGCGCTGCGGGCGGGCATCGGGCGGCCCGAGGTGCACGCGGCGCTCGCCGAGCTGCTGCGGCGGCGCAACGCCAAGTTCGGGCTGCTCGAGACCAAGGTCACCGCCTGGCTCGCCCCGGAGGACCCCGGCGCGCGGGTCGCGCTCGTCCAGGGCCTCGCCGACGTGGGGCTCACCGAGCGCGCCCTGCACGAGGCCGGGGCCGCCCGCCGGCGCTGGCCGGACGACACGACGTTCGCCCGGCTGCAGGCTACCCTTTCGGCCCGCGCCCCCGGGGCGCACGGCGTCGAGACCGTTCCCATCCCGTGACGACGAGGGAGGAGCCATGACCCGCGGCAACGTGCAGGTGATCGAGTTCGAGAGCCAGGTGCTGCGGGGCAACCCCGCGGGCGACCCCGCGGTGCGCCGCATCCCGGTCTGGACGCCGCCTTCGTACGCGCAGGACGCGAGCCGGCGCTACCCGGTGCTGTACGTGCTGAGCGGCTTCACCGGGCGCGGCCGCATGCTGCTCAACGACAACGCCTGGTCGCCCTCGCTCGACGACCGGCTCGACCGGCTCGTCTCCTCGGGCCGCTGCGGCGAGATGATCGTCGTGATGCCCGACTGCCTGACCCGCTTCGGCGGCTCGCAGTACGTGAACTCCTCCGCGACGGGCCGCTACGCCGACCACCTCGCGGAGGAGCTGGTCGGCTGGGTGGACGCCAACTACCGCACGCACGCGACGCGCGACGCGCGCGGGATCGCCGGCAAGTCCTCGGGCGGCTTCGGCGCGATCACGATGGGCCTCGAGCGCGCCGACGTCTTCGGCGCCGTCGCCTGCCACAGCGGCGACATGTACTTCGAGTTCTGCTACGGACCCGACCTGCCGAAGACCTGCTCCGTCCTGCAGGAGGCCGGCGGCGTCCGCGCGTTCCTCGAGAAGTTCGAGGCCAGACGGCAGAAGGGCAAGGACGACTTCCTCGCGCTCAACATCCTCGCGATGGCGGCCTGCTACTCGCCCGACCCGGCGGCGGAGCTGGGGATCGCGCTGCCGTTCGACCTCGGGACGTCCGCGCTGCGGCCCGACGTGTGGGAGCGCTGGCGGGAGCACGACCCGCTGCTCAAGATCGAGCGATGCGCGGGCGCGCTGCGCTCGCTGAAGCTGCTCTACCTGGACTGCGGCACGAAGGACGAGTTCCACCTCCACCACGGCGCGCGCCGGTTCGTCCGTGCGCTGGAAGCGCTCGGGATCCCGCACCATTACGAGGAGTTCGACGACGCGCACATGAACGTGTCGTACCGGTACGACACCAGCCTGCCGCTGCTGGCGAAGGCGCTCGGCGCGTGAGCGAGCCGGGTCCCGCGGTCCGCCTCGCGATCCGGGGACTCGAGCGGCGTTTCGGCGCCCACGTGGCCGTGGACGGCGTCTCGCTCGAGGTTCGCGCGGGCGAGATCGTCGGCTTCCTGGGCGCGAACGGCGCCGGCAAGACGACCACGCTCCGCTGTGCGGCGGGGCTGCTGAAGCCGCACGCGGGCGCGATCGAGGTGGACGGCCACGCGCTGGACCGCGAGGGCCGCGCGGCGAGGGCGGCGCTGGGCTTCGTGCCGGACCGGCCGTACCTGTACGAGAGGCTGACGCCGCCGGAGTTCCTCGCGTTCGTCGCGGCGCTCTACGGCGTGCCGCCGGCCGTTGCGGAGGGCCGCATCGCCGCGATGCTCTCGCGGCTCGCGATCGGCGAGGCGGCCGGCGCGCTGCTCGAGACCGCTTCGCTCGGAACGCGCCAGAAGGTCGCGGTGGCGGCGGCGCTGCTGCACGAGCCGGGGACGCTGCTGCTCGACGAGCCGCTCGCGGGCCTCGACCCGCCGGCGGCGTTCACGCTCAAGCAGCTCCTGCGCGAGCGCGCCGCGGCCGGCGCCGGGGCGCTCGTTTCGACGCACCAGCTCGAGGTGGCGGAGCGTCTCTGCGATCGCGTCGTGATGCTGCGGCGCGGCCGCGTCGTGGCCTCCGGGACGCTCGCCGAACTGCGCGGGGCCCGCGGCGACGCCACGCTCGAGACGCTGTTCCTCGAGCTCGCCGCCGAGGAGGGCGCCTGAACGTCGGGGGCGTGCTCCGGGGGCGCGCCGCGCTCGTGCGGGGCCGGCTCTGGACCCGCGACCGCGGGCGCGTCCGGCCGCGCTCGGGGATCGTCTCGCTCGCGCTCGCGCTGCTCTCCGCGGCGGGGCTCGCGTGGGCGCTGTCGGTGGCGTTCGCGGCCCTGCGTGGGCTCGACGTGGGCGAACCCGTCGCGCGCGCGCTGCTCGGGTGGCTCTTCACCGCGACGCTGACCGGCGTGCTCGTCTTCGACCTCCACCAGGCGCTCGCCGTGCTCGTCGCCGCGCCCGACCTCGACCTGCTGCGCGCGGCGCCGCTCTCGCGGCGCGGGCTCGTCGCACTGCGGCTGCTCGACGCGCTGCCGCAGTCGCTGCCGATCGTGCTCACGCTCGCGCTGCCCGCCGCGCTCGGCTACGCCGTCGCGTACGGGGCGCCGGCCGGCGGGGCCGCGATGGTCGCGCTCGCGCTCGCGGGGCTCTGGCTCGCGCCGCTGGGCGCGGGGCTCGCCCTGGCGCTGCCGCTCGCGCGGATGCTGCCGCCCGCGCGGGCGCGCGACCTGCTCGGGATGCTCGCCACGTTCGCGCTCGTGGCCGCGTGGCTCGCGAACGCGCTGCTCGTGCCGCGCGCGGGGCTCGAGGGGCTCTCGGGAACTCCCGGGGCCGGCGCGCTCGCCGCGCTGCCGCCGCCGCCCGGGTGGCTGCCATCGCGATGGGCGGCGGACGCGCTCGCGACCCGCTTCGCGGAGCCGGGGGCGGCGGTGTTCCTCGCCCTCGCCGCGCTCGCGGGGGCGGCGCTCGCGTGGTGGAGCACCGATCGCCACCTCGCGGCGGCGCTCGACCGCACGCTCGACGCGCCACGCCGGGCGGGCCGCGGCTTCGGGCCGGCGCGCGTCGCGCGGTCGGCGACGGCGGCGTTCCTCGCCCGCGACGCGCGGCTCTTCGGGCGGCAGTGGTCGGTCGCGGCGGACGTCGTGGCCGCCTCGCTCCTCTGGCTGCTCCTGCCGCTGTTCGCCGTGCCGCTCGTGCCGGCCGGCCGGACCGACCTCGCGCGCGCGATGCTGGTGCTGCTCGCGATCGGCATCGGCTACGAGGTCGGCGCCCGCGCGCTGGCGCTCGAGCGCCGCGGGCTCGCCTGGGCGCGCCTCTCGCCGCTCGGGCCGGCGCGCTGGGTGCGGGGCCGGCTCGCCGGCGTCGCGATCCTCGCCGCGGCGCTCCTGCTGCCGGCGACGGCGGCCGTGACGCTGGGCTTCCGCCTGCCGCCGGCGGTCGTGCCCCGGCTGCTCGAGTGGGCGTGCTCGGCCGCCGCGGTCTCGATCTCGCTCGGGCTGCTGACCGGCGCCGCGTTCGCCGACACCGCGTGGAGCCACCCGCGCGCCATGCTCAGCCTGCCCGGGCGGCTGGCGGGGCTGGCGCTGCTGCTCGCGCAGGTCGGGGCCTGGCTGGCGCTGCCGGCACTCGGCGTTCACCCGCCGCCGGGCGGGGTGCTGGCCGCGGGCCTGGCGCTGTCAGCGCTGGCGGTCGCAGCGGCGGGCCGGACGCTCGCCGGGCGCAACCTCTAGCCGCAGGCGGTCCTGGCGTTCCGAGGGCGGCGCGGCGGGGAGTCCGCGCCCGCGTTTGGCGTCGCTGAAATTGCGGCCCCCCCTCCCTGTTTCATCGCGCCGAAGCAACAGAGCCATTGCCAATCGAAGGCCGCGACGGGATACTGCCGGGGCGATGGTGCCCCCGCGGGACGGGGGCCGAATGAAATCCGAACGATCGACGGATGATCGCTCTGACCCCAGCGGAGTGTCTTCCCGTCGTGTCCCTGCCGCGGCAGACGTGACCCCACGCCCTGCACCCCCCGAGCACGTCGTCGTATCGGCGCCGGCCGCGCAGCGACTCCGGGAAGGAACGTCTTCCACCGACTTCGCTGTTGGGAATATCACCGGGAGGTGCTCGATGAAGAGACTGCAACCACTGCTTCTCCTCGCCGCGCTCGTACTCTTCGCCGCGCCGGCCCATTCGGCGGACCGCGTGTTCCTGTGCGGATTCACGGGGTACGACTACGTGAACGAGGCGAACCCGAGCGGAGGCGGCATTCCGACCCCGTTCCTCGCGCTCAACGACGAGTATTGCGGCGTCGGATTCATCACCTCGATGAGCCCGCTCCTGGCGGGCGTGACGAACCCCGCAGACGAGCACACGTTCCACCTGTCCGAGGCGATGGCGTCCTCGATCTACTGGGACGGCGCGGTGCTCGAGGTCATCTTCGCTCCGCACGCGCGGTTCCGGATCTACGAGGACGCGAATCACAACGCCGACTACGGCGTGGACCCGGTCAATGCGACCTCGCCCGCGACCTTCACCGACGGCACGCTGATCCTGGGCGCCGACGTCACGAACCTCGTGCTCGTGTACGACTACACGGTGAATCAGGGGAACTTCGACTGCATGGCCGACATCGACGAGGGTTCGCAGCTCGGCGCCATCCCGGCCGAACAGCGCTCGGGCTGGGTGCTGAGCGGCACGGCGGGACGACCGAACGCGACCATTCCTGACGGCTACGTGAACCAGCTGGACGGCGAAGTTCAGATTCCGCCTGCGACCGCCGCCGAGTCTCGTTCGTGGGGCTCGATCAAGAACCTTTACCGCTAGCCAGGCATCCGGCACTTGCGCCACGGGAGGTTGGTCATGAAGAGGATCATCGGGTTGGCGGCCTTGATCGCGATGCTGGCGACAGCGGTCATGGTTCCCCGCGCCAACGCGCAATGCGTGTCCGGGACCGGGACGGATATCCTGCTCGACTGGGACGCGAACGGCTTCTCCTACGAGGGGCCGAACCCCTACACGGGCTTCGTCTCCCCGGCCGGGAACGTCCTCACCAACGTGCTCGCCGTCTCGCTGCTCTGCGGCCCGCTCTCCGGGCTCGACCCGAACGACCCGGCGAAGGAGTACACGATGGTGTGGAACGGCCTCGTCTCGAGCGGCACCGTCACGGCGCCGTTCGGCTCGAGCGGCCACAAGTACACGACCGTCTACACGGGCGGCACCTTCGCGCTGTACGAAGGGCCCGTGAACGCGCGGCCGTGGACATCGGCCGACGTGCCGCTGCCGGGCATCGCGTATCCGCAGTACGCCGAGGGCACGGTCATCCTGAGCGGCACGATCGACTCGCTCGTCACCCTCGTCACTCAGAGCAGTCTCGGCAGCATCAGCGGCTCGTTCCGCGGCCAGTACCAGATCACCGGCGGCACGTACCAGGACCAGTTCTGCGGCGGCCTCGCGCTGACCGCGCTGATGGACGGCCTGTGGTACGCCGACTCGCCGCCCGCCGGCTACACCGGTCACAACAACGGCAAGTTCGACGCGCCCGACTGCACGACGCCGGCGGGCAACTCGACCTGGGGCCACATCAAGACGCTCTACCGCTGACGCCCGCGGGACGGGCGCCGCTCGTACCCGATTCGCACGAAGGCCACCCGCCAGGGTGGCCTTCGTGCGTTTGCCGGCGCGCTTGACGCGCGGGCCCGCGGCCGGTGGTATTGCGTGCCATGAACGACACCCGACCGGCCCGCCGCGTGCTCGCGGTGGTGCCCGACCTGTTCTTCGCCGCGAAGATCGGGGCGGTGGCGAAGACCGCCGGCGCCGCGCTCGTGTTCGTCGCGCCGGCCGAGGCGCCGGCGCGCTGTGCGGCCGACCCGCCGGACTTCGTGCTGGCGGACCTGCACGCCCCCGGGATCGAGGCGATGCTGCGCGCGCTGAAGGCGGGCGAAGCGACGCGCGACGTGCCGACGATCGGCTTCTTCTCGCATGTGGAGGTCGCGGTCCGCGACGCGGCGCTCGCGGCGGGGCTCGACCGCGCGCTGCCGCGGTCGGCGTTCGTGGCGCAGCTGCCCGCGCTGCTCGGCGCGCCCGCGCCGACCGAAGGCGGCGCCTGAGGGGCCGGTTTCGCGGGCCGGCCGGTGCTGGCTATACTCCCGCGTCCATCCGACCCACCCTCGTTCACGGAAGGCACCATGACGAACCCGACCGCACCGCAGCAGACCCCCGCGCGCGTCGAAATCTCGTGCCCGGGATGCGGCCGTCACGACTGGGTGACGTGGCCGGCCGGACAGGACACGTACCACTGGAAGTGCTTCAACTGCGGGAAGGAGTTCGACCTCCACCGCGGATCGAAGCACTGAACCGCCCGCCCGGCTGCGGGCGCCCCGCGAAGGTCCCCGCCATGAAGCGGCATCCCGTCCCGGGCCCGCACGTCCCATCTTCCCGCGGCACCGCGCTGCGCGCCCGGCGCGCGGCCGGCGCCCCGGAGAACCCGTGAGCGGCCCCGTGACCGCCGTGCGGCTGCGCGTTTCCGAGAGCTTCCTGTCCCTGCAGGGCGAGGGCCCGACGGCCGGGATGCCCGCCCACTTCCTGCGCCTGCAGGGATGCGACGTGGGCTGCCGCTGGTGCGACAGCCGGTACACCTGGGACGCGGGAGCGAGCGAGGCTGCGCCGCTCGATCGCGTCCTCTCGACCCTGCGCGCCCTCGGCGAGGCGCCGCTGCTCGTCGTGACGGGCGGCGAGCCGCTCCAGCACGAGGGGGTGCGCGAGCTGCTCGCGGCGGCCATCGGCCTGTGGCCGCGCGTCGAGGTCGAGACGAGCGGGTTGCTCCCGCCGCCGATCGCGCACGAGCGGCTCGCCTGGAACTGCTCGCCCAAGCTGCCGTCGGCCACGGACCGCTGGGAGCAGACGTGGGCGCACGTCGCGGTGTTCGCCGCCGACCCGAACACGACGTTCAAGCTCGTCGTCGGCGACGACCCCGACACCGCCGACGCGCTGCGTCTCGTCGTCGAGGCGGGCCTGCCGCGCGCGCGCGTCGTGCTCATGCCCGAAGGCCTCACCGACGCGGCCGTGAAGGCGCACGCGCTCGCGCTCGCCGAAGTGTGCAGGCGCGAGGGACTGCGCTTCGGCCCCCGCCTGCACGTCTGGCTGTGGGGCGCGCGGAGGGGCGTGTGAGCCGCGCCGTGGTGCTGCTCTCGGGCGGGCTCGACTCGACGACCTGCCTCGCCTGGGCGCGGAAGCGGGGCTTCGAGTGCACGACACTCGCGTTCGACTACGGCCAGCGCCACCGCGTCGAGCTCGCGGCGGCGGCCCGCGTCGCGGCGGCACTCGGCGCGCGCGACCACCGCGTCGTGCGCGTGGATCTCGGGGCGATCGGCGGCTCGGCGCTCACCGCCGACCTGCCCGTGCCGCGCGGCCGCGACGAGGCGGCGATGGCCGCGGAGATCCCGGTCACCTACGTGCCCGCGCGCAACACCGTGTTCCTCGCCGTCGCGCTCGGGCTCGCCGAGACGCTCGGCGCCACCGACCTCGTGGCCGGCATGAACGCCATCGACTACTCGGGCTATCCGGACTGCCGGCCGGAGTTCGTGCAGGCGTTCGAGGCGCTGGCGAAGGTCGCGACCCGCGCGGGCGTCGAGGGCGCTCGCTTCACGGTGCACACGCCGTTGATGAACCTGGACAAGGCGGGCATCATCCGCCTCGGCACGTCGCTGGGCGTGGACTACGCGATGACACACTCGTGCTACGATCCCGCGCCCGACGGCCGCGCCTGCGGGGCCTGCGACTCCTGCCGGCTCCGCGCGAAGGGCTTTCGCGCCGCGGGGATCCCCGATCCCACGCGCTACGTCACGACCCCCAGCGAGGATTGACGCCCTTGCGCGTCGAACTCACACGACGATTCCGCTTCGAGGCGGCCCACCGGCTCCCCATGGTGCCGCCCGGACACAAGTGTTCCCGCGTCCACGGGCACTCCTTCCGGATCGACGTCGCCCTCGCGGGCGAGGTGGACCCGGCGATGGGGTGGCTCGTGGACTTCGGCGAGATCAGCGCCCGCGTGGAGCCGGTGCTCCGCAACGAGCTCGACCACCGGCTGCTCAACGACGTGCCCGGTCTCGAGAACCCGACCTCCGAGGTGCTCTGCGGATGGCTCTGGAAGCGCCTGCAGCCTCTCGTCCCGCACCTCGCCTCCGTGACCGTCCACGAGACGTGCACGGCCCGCTGCACGTACCGCGGCGACTGAAATCCCCGCCGCGCACTCTTGTCCGCAACCTGACGCCCCGGGCGGAAGAAGTCCGCATCGGGAGCGTTGAATAGACGAGCGAACGAGGCATCCCCGAAATCCGCTGTACCGCCGTCCTCCGATGGCCGAGACCACGGGTACGGAACGGCCCCAGGGAGTCCGCCATGAGCAACCATCGAGTCTTCGTCACCGGTGCCTCCGGCTACCTCGGCAGCGCGATCGTCGCGCGCCTGCTGCGCGCGGGACACGAGGTGACCGCACTGACGCGCAATGCCGAGAACGCCGCCCGCCTCGAGAAGCTGGGCGCGAAGCCGGTCGTCGGCGACCTCGCCGACGCCTCGGCCTGGCTCGGCGTCCTGCAGAACTGCGACAGCGCCGTGCACGCGGCGGCCGCGCCGGGCACGAGCGCGTCCGAGTTCGACCACCACGCGCTCGAGGCTTTCCGCGCCGCCGCACTGGACGGCCGCGTGCGCCGCGTGCTCTACACGAGCAGCCTGTGGGTCCTCGGCCCGACGACGGGCGTCGCCGACGAGTCGGCGCCGCTCAAGCCGCTCGAGCTGGCGACCTGGCGCGCCGCGCACGAGGAGATCGTGATCGACCTCGCGGCGCACGAGGTGGCCGCCATCATCCTGCGGCCCGGCATGGTCTACGGAGGCATGCGCGGCCTCTTCGGCCAGTGGTTCGCCGAAGCGCAGGGCAAGCGCACGATCACCTACCCGGGTGACGGCTCGCAGCACTGGCCGTTGGTCCACCGCGAGGACGTCGCCGAGGCGTACGCGCTCGCGCTCGAGGACGGCCAGGGCGGGCAGCGCTACGTGCTGTGCGACGAGTCGCACCACACGGTGAAGCAGCTCGCCGAGGCCGCGGCCACCGCGGCCGGCGCCAGGGCCGTGCCGATGCCGGCCGACGAGGTCGTGAAGACGATGGGCCTTTTCGGCAAGGGGCTGCTCAACGACTCGCAGGTGACGTCGGCGAAGGCGCGGCGCGAGCTGGGCTGGGTGCCGCGGCACGCGTCGTTCGTCCACGATGCCCCCGCGCTCTGGCGCGAGTGGACCGAGACGAAGGCCACCGCCGTCTCGTGACGGCCGTCACCGCCTTCCGGGGCCCGGCGCCGTGCGCGCCGGGCCCCGTTCGTATCGGTCGGCGCGCGCCGACGCGAGAGCCGCGGGGCCCGTGGCGCGGATCTCCGCTCCGCGGGTAGTCTCGCCCGCCATGGACCCGCGCCGTCTCCTGCGGCCCGCGCTCGCCGTGCTCGCCGCGATCGTCGTCGTGGCGGCGCTCGGGGCGCTGCTGGCGAAGCCCCTCGCCGTCTCGCGGGCGCGCGCCGCCGCGCGCGCGCGCGGACTCACGCTCGCGTGGGAACGCTTCGACGTGCGCTGGCCCGCGCGCGCCGACGTGCGCGGGCTGACCGTCCTGCGCACCGCCTCGGGCGACACCCTGCTCACGGCGCGCAGCGCCTCCGCGGAGATGCGCCTCGCACCCCTGCTCCTGCTGCGCGCGCGCCCCGGGCGCGTCGAGCTCGACGACGTGGGCGTCCGCCTGCCACCGCCGGCACCCCCGGACGCCGACACGCTGGCGCCCCCGGGCGAGCCCCGCGGCGGCCCGGTGGCGCCCGCGGTGCTCCAGCGCGCCCAGGCCCTGGCGCGCGCGCTGCTCGCGCCCGCGCGCACGCTGCCCGCGCTCCGGATCCGCGGCGTGAGCGTGACGCGCGGCAGCGAGCCCGTGGCCTGGGTCGCCGCGCTCGCGCTCGACCCGCGCGCGGGCGGCGCGACGGAAATCGCGGTCACGGGAACGTGGCACGACGAGGACGACGTGCCGTTCGACCTGCTCGGGAGCTGGCGCGACGACGACCACCTCACGGGCCGCGCCCAGTTCGACATTCCCGAGCCCGGCGGCCGGGAGGGCCGCCCGCTCGTGCTCTCGTTCGACGGCCGCGTGTCGCAGGACCGCCGCGCGCGCGAGCTCCGCATCGCCCCGGGCTCGGTGCTGCGCGTCGGCACCGGGATCGTGGGCCGGATCGAGGGCCTGGTCGCCCGGGCCGGGCCGCGCTTCCGGCTCGACGCCGCATTCGACGGGCTCGGGGAGAAGAACATCGTCACGAGCCTGCCGCGCGTGCTGCTGGGCCCGCTCGCGGGCCTCGATCTGCAGGGCACGTTCGACTGGCACGCGGGCTTCGACCTCGATCTCGCGAGGCCCGACAGCGTGCACTTCCACGCCGACGTGATCCCGCACGAGCTCTGGCTCGACCCCCGCCGCTCGCGGCCGTCCCCGGCCGAGATCGAGGACCCGTTCACGGCGACGATCCTGCTGCCGCGCGGGCGGATCGCCGTGCGCGAAATCGGCCCGGACAACCCGCACTACCGGCCGCTCGACCGGATCAGTCCCTACCTGCGTGACGCGGTCGTCACGAACGAAGACGGCGCGTTCTGGAGGCACCACGGCTTCAACACCGAGGCGATCGGGCTCGCGGTGGCGGCCAACCTGAGGGCCGGGGCCTACAAGCGCGGGGCGGGGACGATCACGATGCAGCTCGCGCGCAACCTGTGGCTCGGGCACCGCCGCACGCTCGCGCGCAAGGGCCAGGAGGTCGCCCTCGCCTGGATCATCGAGCACCTGAGCGGGCTGTCGAAGGAGCGGCTGCTCGAGGTCTACCTCAACGTGATCGAGTGGGGCCCCGGCGTGCAGGGCGCCGACGAGGCCGCGCAGTACTTCTTCGACACCGACGCCGGCTCGCTGTCGCTCGACCAGGCCCTGTTCCTCGCGACCGTCGTGCCGGCGCCGTCGAAGTGGCGCTGGCGGTTCGGGCCCGACGGCTCGCTGCGCCCGTTCGAGCGGGCGCAGATGCACTTCATCGCGTCGAAGATGGCGGCGAAGGGCCGGCTCGACCCCGCGCTCGTGCCGCCCGCCGACTCGATCCGCGTCGAGCTGCGCGGCCCCGCGCGCGAGCTGTTCGAGCCGGCGGCGGACTCCACCGCCGCCGCGGGCACGCCCGAATGAGCGTGCCGCGGCCGTCCGCGGCCCGCGCGGGGCGGGGAGTCCCGCGATGAGCGCGGGTCCCGCCCGGCGTCGCGGCGCGCGCGCCGCCCGAGCGGGCGCGCACCCGGCGCCGCGCGGGACCCCGGGCACCGCCGGCCGGGCGCTGGAGGCCGCGGGCCGGCTCTCGCCGTTCGCGGCGTTCGTGGTGCTCGCCTGGTCGCTCCGCGGGGCGCCGCTCGGCACGCCGGTCGCCGACGACTTCGAGTTCCTCTCGCGCTCGCTCTTCGGCGGCGGCGGGCTGCTGGGCTCGATGGGCGCCACCTACTACTGGCGCCCGCTCTCGCGGCAGCTCTGGTTCCCGCTCGTCACCCCGCTGCTGCTCGCCGCGCCGTGGGTCGTCGCGGCGATCCACGTCGCGATCCTCGTCGCGATCGCGTTCGTCCTCGCCCGGCTCGCGCGCCGCTGGGTCGGCGCCGCGGGCGCGGCGCTCGTCGGCGCGGCCGTGCTCGCGACCGCGCCGGCGCGCGTGCTGATCACCTGGCCGAGCGGCATCCAGCACCTGCTGGCCATGCTCGGCATCGCGCTCGCGGCGCACGAGGCGCTCGCCGGCCGCCGCTGGAGCGCCGCGCTCGCGGCGCTGGCGGCCGCGGTCTCGCACGAGCTGGGCGTCCTGGCGTTCGGATTCGTCGCGATCGGCGGCTTCGCGAACCGCCGGGGGCGCGCCGCGTGGCTCGACGTCGCACTCGCCGCCGCACTCGCGGGGGCCTACGCCGCCGGCTACCGGGCCGCGCTCGCGCACGGCGTGCGCCTGCCCGGGAACGGTCCGTTTCCGTCGGTCGCCGCCGCGGCCCATGCGTTCCGGCTCGGCACGCGGGCGGCGTTCAATGCCGAGACGCTCCCCGCCGAATGGGGGCGGGCGGCGGTCCTCGCCACGGAGGTGCTCGCGGCGGCGGGCGCGCTCGTGCTGGCCTCCCGGCGCCGGGCGGACCTGCGCCGCGTCGCCCCCGCCGTCGGCGTGGCGCTCGCGATCGGTTGGGCGGGGCTGCTGCCGCTCGCCTCGCTGCTGCCCGACTGGAACGCCTGGCGCGCGTTCGTGCCCGCGCTCGCGCTCGTCTTCGCCGTCACGCTCGTCGCGGCCGGCGCGCACCCGGGCCTCGGCCTCGCGCTCGTCGCGGTCCGCCTGGTCGCACTGGGCGCGGCCGAACCGGCGCCGACGGAGGTGAACGGCAAGGCCCCGCCGGCCGTGTCGGACCTCTCGTTCGCGCGGCTCACGCGCATGCAGCGGGTGGTGGCCGCGACCGCGGAGGTCGTCCGGAGGGAGGAGCCGCGGCGCGGCCCGCGCCTCGCGTACATCGGCCTGCCCGAGATGACGATGAACGGGCTCCGGGGCGGGCTCGCGGCGCGCGTGTGGACGCGCGACACGTCCGTCACCTTCGTGGCCATCGAATCGGCCAACTCCGGTCCGGATTCCACCGACCTCGTGGTCTCCTACGATACGCGTGCGGGCCGGCCGCTGGCGTTCGAGATGCTGCCCGACGCGCGCCGCGACTGGACGCTCGGGCACGAGGCCAGCGATGCCGGCCGGCTCGAGGAGGCCCGCGAGCGGTTCCTGCGCGCGCTCGCCGAGCAGTCGCCCCAGAGCCCCTCGCTCTCGGCGAACGTGCTGCAGAACCTGGCGGCGATCGAGCTGTCGTACGGGCACCTCGACGCGGCCGACTCGCTCAACCGCGAGGCGCTCGAGGTGCGTGGCCCCACGCCGGAGAGCTTCGCGCTCGAGGCCCTGATCGCGCTGAGGCGGGGCGACCTCCGCGCCGCCCGGCGCAGCCTCGGCGTGGCGCTGCGGATCTCGCCGAACGACACCTTCACGCGGCAGGTCCTGGCCGAGCTGCAGCGTGCCGAGGCGGCCCGGCCGCCGGACCGTTGAGCCGCCGGGCCCGCACCGCCCCATCCGCGCGAACCGCGGCGCCGCCCTGGCTCGTCCCTTCAAGGTCAAGGGGCGCAACCTGCTGGCCGCCCCCCCCGGTGGGGCTGCTATCCTCGCCCCTCGACCGTCCTCCGACCCTCCGACCGACCGGAGCGCCATGAACCCCACCCTTCCGTTCGAGTTCCACATCTCACGCGACGCGCGCGAGCGCTGCGCGTTCGACGGGATGCTGTTCGCCACCGACGGGCGCATCGTGCTCGCGCGTCCGGACCAGGCGCGCCGCCTGGCCGTCTCGCTGACGCGCGCGCGGGGGGGCGAGCCCGTGGCCTCGGCCGCCGACCTCTACGCGATGGGCCTGCTCGACGAGGCCATGCACGTCGCGATCGCGCGCTACCGGGCCGACCACGACCCGAACGTGGTGCCCGACGCGCTCGAGTGGTTCGCCGCCCGCCTCGGCGCCGAGGCGCTCGACCGCACGCTGCTCGGGTTCGTCGTCGAGTTCCCGCCGCTCGCGGTCTACCGCGAGGGCCGGCCCGCCGCCGAGTGGCTCGCGGACGCGACGGGCGGCGTTCCGAACCGGGCGCTGGCGTTCGAGGAGATGGTGATGCTCTGGCTCACCTCCGCGAACCCCGCCTGCGAGTCCTACCGCGATCTCTTCGACGACCGGCCGCTCGCGGCCTCGACCGCCTACGCGCAGCTCACCGCGATGCTGCGCGAGTACTTCGAGACCCGCCCGCGCTTCGGGCCCGGAGCGCACAACCTGGTGGACTTCCTGCGCGCCCCCGTGCTGGCGCGGCCCGGCTCGCTCTTCGAGCAGCTCGACTTCCTGCGCGAGAACTGGAGCTGGATGCTCGGCGCGCTGCTCGACCGCGTGCTCGTGGGCCTCGACGTGATGCGCGAGGAACAGCGCTGGTTCGCGGCCCGCGAGCACGCGCGCCAACTGGCCGAGCAGCGGCACTTCGGCGGCGACTCGGGGCCCGGCGCGATTCCGCGCTACGGGCTCGGCGACGTCGAGTACGAGGGGTTCAGCAACGACGAGGAGTGGATGCCGCGCGTCGTGCTGATGGCGAAGAGCACGCACGTCTGGCTCGACCAGCTCGCGCGCCAGTACGCGCGCGAGGTGCGGCGCCTCGACCAGGTGCCCGACGAGGAGCTGGACCGCCTCGCGGCGTTCGGCATCACCTGCCTGTGGCTCATCGGGCTCTGGGAGCGCAGCCCCGCTTCGCAGCGGATCAAGCAGCTCTGCGGCAACCCCGACGCGGCGGCGTCGGCGTACTCGCTCCGCGGCTACGAGATCGCCGGCGAGCTGGGCGGCGAGGAGGCGTGGCGCAACCTGCGGGATCGCGCCGCGGCCCGGGGCCTGCGGCTCGCGAGCGACATGGTGCCCAACCACATGGGCCTGGACTCGCACTGGGTGATCGAGCACCCCGACTGGTTCCTGCAGCTGCCGTACAGCCCCTACCCCGCGTACTCGTTCAACGGCCCCGACCTGTCGGACGACCCGCGCGCCGAGCTGAAGATCGAGGACCACTACTACGACCGCACCGACGCGGCGGTGGTGTTCCGGCGCGTGGACCGCGGCAGCGGCGAGACGCGCTTCCTCTACCACGGCAACGACGGGACGAGCTTCCCCTGGAACGACACCGCGCAGCTCGACTACCTGAATCCGGCGGTCCGCGAGCAGGTGATCCGCACCATCCTCGACGTCGCGCGCCGCTTCCCCGTCATCCGCTTCGACGCCGCGATGACGCTCGCGCGCCGGCACGTGCAGCGCCTGTGGTACCCCGAGCCCGGCTCGGGGGGCGCGATCCCCTCGCGCGCGGAGCACGCGCTGACCGCGGAGCAGTTCGCGCGCGCGATGCCGCAGGAGTTCTGGCGCGAGGTCGTGGATCGCGTCGCGGTCGAGGCGCCCGGCACGCTGCTGCTCGCCGAGGCCTTCTGGATGATGGAGGGCTACTTCGTCCGCACGCTCGGCATGCACCGCGTGTACAACAGCGCGTTCATGAACATGCTGCGCGACGAGCAGAACGCGAACTACCGCAGCGTGATCAAGAACACGATCGAATTCGACGCCGACATCCTGCAGCGCTACGTCAACTTCGTGAACAACCCCGACGAGCGCACCGCCGTGGACCAGTTCGGGCGCGGCGAGAAGTACTTCGGCACCTGCACGCTGCTCGCGACGCTGCCCGGCCTGCCGATGTTCGGCCACGGGCAGATCGAGGGCTTCGAGGAGAAGTACGGCATGGAGTTCCGGCGCGCGCAGCGCATCGAGGAGCCCGACGAGGGCCTCGTCGCCGAGCACTGGCGCCGCATCGTGCCGCTCCTGCACCGCCGCGCGCTGTTTTCGGGCGCGCGCGAGTTTCGCCTGTACGACTGCTTCACCGAGAACGGTTCCGTGAACGAGGACGTCTTCGCCTACTCGAACCGCCGCGGCGACGAGCGCGGGCTCGTCCTGTACCACAACCGGTGGGCCGAGGCGCGCGGCTGGATCCGCCTCTCGGCCGCGTTCGGCGACAAGCACGACGGCGGCCACTCGCGCCGCCACGCGCTCGCCGACGCGCTCGGCCTGGACCCGCACCGGGCCCCGTACGTGCGCTGTCGCGACGTCGTGACCGGCTTCGAATTCCTCTACCGCACGCACGACCTGCGGGAGAAGGGCCTGCGCGTCGAGCTGGGCGGCTACGGCTCGCGGGTGCTGCTCGACTGGAACGAGATCCACGACGACGGGCGCCCGTGGGGAGAGTTGTGCCGAGGGCTCGATGGGCACGGCGTCCCGAGCCTCGACGACCGCATGCTCGAGCACGAGCTGGGTCCCGTGACGCACGCGTTCGCGGCGGTGCCGGAGGCGCTGCTGTTCGCCGCCGCGCGCGCCGAGGCCGCGATGGGCGTGCCTCCCTCGGCCGAGGCCGAAGCGAGGCGCGCGCGCCAGCGCCGCGAGTCGTTCGAGAAGCGGGTGCAAGAGCTGATCCTGCAGGCCCGCCGGTTCGCCACGGGCCCCTCGGCGCACGCCGCGGGACTCGGTGGCGCGTGGACCGGCGACGAGCAGGCCGCGGTCGGGGAGGCCGGCGAGGCGTTCGAGGCGCTGCTGCGCGTACCGGCCGCGACCGCGAACCGTCCCTGGGCGAAGAATCCCGAGGCGGCCGCGGTGCTGCCGCTGACACCGCTCGGCGAGGCGGCGGAGCGCGAGTCGGGCGCAGTGCCGTGGGCGCTCGCGGCCCTCTGGCTCGCCGCGCGGGCGCTGGGGCGCGCGGCCGACGCCGTGGACCCGCAGGACACCGCGCTGCGGCTGTTCGACGCGCTGCGCCTGCGCCGCGGCGCGTACGACGCGTTCGTGTGGCGGCAGCTCGGGCACTCGGACGAGGCGCGCTGGCGCGCCGCCGCGTTCGTGCGCGCCGCGCTCGCGCACACGGGCTGGCGCGCGGGCGGCGACGAGGACGCCGCGGCGCCCTGGCGCGACGATGCGGACGTGCGCTGGCTCATCGGTGCGCACGAGAGCGAGGGCAAGCACTGGTTCCGGCGCGAGCCGCACCTGCGCTTCGCCTGGTGGCGCGCGCTGCCCGCGCTGCTCGCGACGGCCGCGAAGAAGAAACCGCTCGTGCGGGACTTCGCCGCGCTCGAGAATTGGATCGACCGCGAGCGCGAGCGCGCCGCGGCGACGGGCTGGGACTTCACGAAGCTGCTCGAGACCGCGACCCCGAAGCCGGCGCCGCGGAAGAAGCGCCCCATGAAGCGCGCGCCGACGAGAAGGAAGGGCTGAAGGACCGCGTGATGTCCCACGAGCGCCCGGAGCCCTCCGGCGGACGCGGTGACGGCGGATCCACGCCCACGGATCCGTGGCGGGCGGGCGACGCTTACGACGCCTACATGGGCCGCTGGAGCCGGCCGCTGGCGCGTGAGTTCACCGGCTGGCTCCGCGCCCCCGCCGCCGGGCACTGGCTCGAGTTCGGCTGCGGGACCGGCGCGCTCACAGCCGCGATCCTCGAGCGTTGCGCACCGGCCTCCGTGGTCGCGTGCGATCCCGCGGAGCCGTTCGTCGCGCACGCGCGGCGGAGCCTCGGCGGGGACCGCGCCTCCTTCGTCGTCGCGGACGCCTCCGGCCTGCCGCGCCGGGACGGCGGGTTCGACGCCGTCGTCTCGGGCCTCGTCCTGAACTTCGTGCCGGAACCCGCCCGCGTCCTCGCGGCCGTTCGGGAGCGGCTCCGCCCCGGCGGCACCGCGGCCGCCTGCGTCTGGGACTACGCGGAGGGCATGGAGTTCCTGAGGATCTTCTGGGACGAGGCCGCGGCGCTCGACCCGCGGGCCGAAGCGCTCGACGAGGGCCGTCGCTTCCCGCTCTGTCGCGAGCCCGCGCTCGCCGCGCTCTTCGGAGAGGCCGGCTTCGCGGGCGTCGAGACGGGCGCGGTCGAGATCGAGACGCCCTTCGCGACGTTCGAAGACTACTGGGCGCCGTTCCTGCGCGGCACCGGGCCCGCGCCCGGCTACGTGGCCGGTCTCGACGGCCCCGAGCGCGATGCGCTGCGCGAGCGGCTCGCGGACCGGCTTCGTCCGGGCGCGGACGGCGCGATCCGGCTGCGCGCGCGGGCCTGGGCGGTGAAGGGCCGGACGGACTGACCGGGCGCGGGGTCGAGCGCCGCGCTCTCCGCTATCCTGCCGCGCCATGGAGATCCGCCTCGACGACCTGCAGGGTCCCGAGATCCGCGCGTTGCTCGAAGAGCACCTCGCGAACATGCGCCGCATCTCGCCGCCCGAGAGCGTCCACGCGCTCGACCTGGACGGCCTGCGCCGGCCCGAGGTGACGTTCTGGACCGTGTGGGAGGACGGCCGGCTTCTCGGCTGCGGCGCGCTCAAGCAGATCGACCTCCACCACGGCGAGATCAAGTCCATGCGCACCGCGGAGTCCGCCCGCCGCCGCGGCGTCGCGCGCGCCGTACTCGGGCACCTGCTCGCCGAGGCCGGGCGCCGCGGCTACACGCGTCTCAGCCTCGAGACCGGCGCCCAGCCGTTCTTCGAGCCGGCCCGCCGGCTCTACGCGAGCGCCGGCTTCGTGCCCTGCGGCCCGTTCGGCGGCTACGTGGACGACCCGAACAGCGTGTTCCTGACGCGGGAGCTGTAGCCGCGACGGCCGCGGCGGCCCCCGGCTCCCGGCCCGCCGCCGGCTCGCCGCCGCCCCGCAGGGCACCCATGGCGAGGCCGGGGGGCCGCCCCCAAGATGCAGTCCAGAGCGGCAGGAGGCAGGAGCGCACGTGCGCGCGAACGCGGCGAGCGGGACTTGGCTCCGAGGCAGCGCCGCCGGCCGCGATCCGCGCCCCCGAGGAGAGCAGAAGCAGAATCCACTTCTTCTTCGGAACCTCGAGAGGGCCGCCATGCACCGCTGGCTCGGGTACGCATTCACCGCCACGCTTCTCGTCTCGCTCGCCCACCCGCCCTTCGCCTCGGAAATCGATCGGCACGCCGTCGGCGTGCTGGGCGGCGATGCCGCACCGCCGATCCAGGCGTCCGCGTGGCTGCGCGGCTCGCCGATCGTCCGCTACGAACCCGGCCGGGTCTACGTGGTGGACCTCTGGGCCACCTGGTGCGGTCCGTGCCTCTCTTCCATGCCGGTGCTGCGGCGGATCCAGGACCGGTTCCCGGATCGGGTCACCATCATCGCGATGAACGTCTGGGAGATGACGCCGGACCGCGTGCCGGGCCTCGTGGAGGCGCGTGCGGACTCCATGCCGATGTGGGTCGCGCTCGACAGCATTCCCGCCGAAAAGGAGGCGAACGAGGGCCTCACGGCCGCCGCCTTCGTGGGCGTACCCGACTGGATCACGATTCCGCGCACGATTCTCATCGACGGCTCGGGGCGCGTGGCCTGGATCGGGACCCCGGACGGGCTCGAAGGCCCGCTGGAGCAGGTGCTCGCCGGGACCTGGGACCGGGACGCCTGGGCCGTTGGATACTCGCAACGGATGGAGCTGGAGATCCGCTTCCAGAAGGCGTTCGCGCCCATCCAGGCCGCCGCGATGTCGAAGCGGTGGAGCGACGCCGTCGCGGCCTGCGAGTTCGCGCTGGCCGCCGACTCGACGCTGCGTTCGCGTCTCGCGAACGAAGGCTTTGCGTGGGTCGCCCGGTTGATCGTGGGACAGAAGGAGCCGACGGAAGCCGACCTTCTCGCGGCCCGTCACGCCCTGAACCGGGCGCTGGAGCTCGGCGCCGAGCCCGCCTGGCACGTCCACGTGCTCGCCGCGCGAGTGGCGAAGGCGTCAGGCGACGCGCGCGGCGCCGAACGCGAGCTCGCGGAAGCGCGAAGGCTCGTCCCCGTGGACGCCCGCGACGAGGTGCCGTCGTCGTTGGAGGCGCTCTGACGCAGAGGTAGACCCACGGAGCCGGGCTCCCGGTCCCATCGGCGACTGTCGGGACCGCGTCGGACCGGCGTAGGCTTTGCCCGCTCATGACCACCTCCCGTCTCGGATTCTGGTCCGCCGTCCTTCTCGTCGCGATCGGCGCGGGTTACCTGCTCGCGCTCGCGGCCGGCTTCGTTCGCCACGGCTTGCGCGAACCGATCGGCGACCCTGTGCTCGCGGTCATGGAAGTGCTGACGCTGCTCGCGGCGCCAGCCCTCGTCACGCTCCTCGCCGCGATCCACGAGCGCGCTCCGGCCGGCCGCAGGGCCTGGACGCTCGCGGCACTCGTGTTCGGGGCCCTCTGCGCGGGCGTGACGAGCGTCGTTCATTTCGTCGGGCTGACGGCCGCGCGCCAGATGGGCGAAGGCGGCATCGCGTGGCCTTCGCACGGCTACGCCGCCGAGCTGCTCGCATGGGACGTGTTCCTCGGGCTGGCATTCGTCTTCGCGGCCGCGGGTTTCGTGACGCCCGGCGAGCGCGCGGCACGCCGCGGGCTGTTGGGATGCGGGATCCTCTGCCTGGCGGGCACCATCGGCCCCGTCGTGGGCAACATGCGCCTCCAGCTCGCCGGCGTCGCGGGTTATGCGCTCGTGATGCCGGTCGTCATGGTCGTGCTCGCGAGGCTCTTCGCGCGCGAGGGCGGCGCCGGGGCCGGTGCGCGGCGCTGACGCGCCCCGGGCTCCCGCCCGGACGCCGGACGGGCCGGGACGCCCGTCGCGGCGTGGCCTGTCGCAGAGGTTAGACTGCGCGGCGTGAAGGCACCCCGACTCCTGCTCCAGGCGGCGCTCAACGGCAACCGCGATCACCCGGCGGCGCCCCGCACGCCCGGGGAGCTGGCCGCGGACGCGCGCCGCGTCTTCGGGGCGGGTGCGCGGGTCGTGCACCTGCACCCCCACGACCCTCGCGGGCGCGAGACGCTGGAGGCGGAGCCCTGCGCGGCCGCACTGCGCGCGGTGCGCGCGGCCTGCCCGGGGCTGACCGTTTCGCTGTCCACGTCGGCCGAGATCGAGCCCGAACCGGGCCGGCGCCGCCGCCTCGTGGCCGCGTGGACCGAGCGGCCCGAGCTGGTCACCGCGAACATGGACGAGCCCGGCATCCTCGAGCTGTGCGAGCTGCTCCTCGAGCGGGGCATCGGGATCGAGGCCGGATTGCTCTCGATGGAGGCGGTGCGCGTCTTCGTCGAGTCGGGCATCGCGGCGCGGTGCGTTCGCGTGCTGGTCGAGCCGCTCGACGCCGACCCGGCGGTCGCGCTGGCGCACGCCGAGTCCATGGAGCGGGCGCTCGCCGGGGCCGGAATCGGCCTCGAGCAGGTCCACCACGGCGAGGGCATCGCCCTGTGGGCGGTGACTCGTCGGGCGGCCGGACGCGGTCACGGCATCCGGACCGGGCTCGAGGACACCGTGGTCCTGCCCGACGGCCGGCCGGCGTCCGGCAACGCCGAGCTGGTCGAAGCCGCGGCGCGCCTGCTGGCGGAGCCGCGCGGCCCGGCCTGATCGCCTCGGGACGCACGACGGGCCGGATCGCCGCTTCGCGATTCGGCCCGTCGCTCCCGTGTCGCGCCCTGCGCGGGGCCCGGCGGCTACCCGAACAGGATCTCGCCCTGGTCGTCGAGATCGAACTTGCCGGCCAGCGGCTCCTTCGGCAGGCCGGGCATGCGCATGATCTCGCCCGTGATCGGGACGATGAACCCCGCACCGGCGGCCAGCTGGATCTCGCGCACCGTCACGAGGAAGTCCTTCGGCCGGCCGAGCAGCGTCGGGTTGTCGGACAGGCTCTGCTGCGTCTTCGCGATGCAGACGGGCAGCTTGTCGAAGCCGGCCTTCTCGAGCTGGGTTCGGTCGCGCTTCGCGCGGGTCGTGTAGTCCACGGCCTGCGCGCCGTACATTTCGCGCGCGATCGTGGCGATCTTCTTCTCGATCGGCCAGTCCCAGTCGTAGAGCGGCTTGAACTGGGGTTCGCTCTTCGCGACGAGGTCGCGCACCTGCTCGGCCAGCTCGATGCACCCCTTGCCGCCCTCGCTGAAGCCGTACGAGACGACGGCCTGCACGCCCAGCTTCTCGCAGTGGGCCTTGAGCGTCTCGATCTCCTCCTTCGTGTCGGTCGGGAAATGGTTGATCGCCACGATGCACGGCTGGCCGAACTTCTGCGTGTTCTCGAGGTGCTTCTCCATGTTCGACAGGCCGCGCATCATCGCCGGGACGTCGCTCTCCCCGACGTCGCTCAGCCGCTTGCCGCCGTGCATCTTGAGGGCGCGGATCGTCGCCACGAGCACGGTGGCCGCGGGGGCGAAGCCGCCATAGCGGCAGTTGATGTCGAAGAACTTCTCGGCGCCCAGCTCGAAGGCGAAGCCGGCCTCGGTCACGACGATGTCGGCCAGCGCCAGGGCGGCCCGGGTCGCCGTGACGCTGTTCGTGCCGTGCGCGATGTTCGCGAACGGGCCGCCGTGCACGAACGCGGGCACGCCCTCGGTGGTCTGCACGAGGTTCGGCTTGATCGCTTCCTTGAGCAGCGCCGCCATGGCACCGACGGCCTTCAGGTCCTTCGCGGTCACCGGCGTCCCGTCGGAGCGGTAACCCACGACGATGCGCGCAAGGCGCGCCTTCAGGTCGGCAATGCCGTCGGCGAGGCACAGCACCGCCATGACCTCGCTCGCGGCGGTGATGTCGAACCCGGTCTCGCGCGGGATGCCCTCGGTGCGGCCGCCGAGGCCGACGATGATGTCGCGCAGCGCGCGGTCATTCATGTCCACGACGCGCTTCCAGGTGACGCGCCGCGAGTCCAGCCCGAGCGAGTTGCCGTTGTGCAGGTGGTTGTCCACGAGGGCCGCGAGCAGGTTGTGCGCGGCCGAGATGGCGGGGAAGTCGCCGTTGAAGTGCATGTTGATGTCGAGCGCCGGCACGACCTCGGACGCGCCGCCGCCGGCGCCGCCACCCTTGATGCCGAACACGGGCCCCAGGCTGGGCTCGCGGAGCGCGGCGGCCGTGCGCACGCCGATCTTCGCGAGGCCCTGGACGAGCCCGATGGTGGTCGTGGTCTTGCCCTCTCCGGCGGGGGTGGGCGTGATGGCCGACACGAGCACGAGCTTGCCGCGTCGCGGCTTGTCCTGGAACGCGGAGAGCGCCAGCTTGGCCTTGTAGTGCCCGTAGGGCTCGAGCTGGGACGGCTCGATGTCGAGGGACTTCGCGACTTCGTAAATGGGCTTCATGGAAGGGGTCTCTTTCCTCTGGCCGGCCGCGGGGGTTGGTTGGTCGCGGCGCCGGACAGGGCATCCTCTCCGCCCGCGGGCCCTTCCGCAACCGGCCCCTTCCCGGGCGGGCAGGGGAGGCCGGCTCCCGCCTCAAGCGGGGCCCGGCGGCGGCCGAAAACCCTGCACAAAGGCTCGTTCCCCCAGATTCGTCCCTGCACGAAACCCGTCGGCAGGCGCGGACGGCTGTCCGTGCTCGCCCCTCGTTCGCGGAGGATCGTCCGGTCATGGACGTGCGCCCTTCGGCGCCATGGATGGAAGCCGGCCGCGAAGCCGGCCTGGTGCTCTCCGCGCAGCGCGGCGATCTCGACGCGATGCTGGAGCTCCTGCGCAATTACCAGCGCCCGCTGTGGCGCCTGTGCTTCGCGTTCACGTGCGAGGTGGTCGAGGGCGAGCGCCTCGTCCAGCAGACGTCGCGGCGCGCGCTGCGGAACCTGAGGCAGCTGCCGGTCGGCCAGCCGTTCTTCCCGTGGCTCGCGCGCATCGCGCGCACGCTGGCGATCGCGAGGGCCCGGCGGCGCGCCGGCGACGAGCCCCCGACCGGGCTGCGCCGGCCGAACGGGGACCGCTGGAGCAGCGGCGCACTCGGCGCGCACGATCTCGAGTACCAGAAGGCCGTGCTCGCCGCGTTCGGCGAGCTGACGCCGGACGACCAGCTGCTGCTCGCGATGCGGCTGTTCCAGCGCCTGCCGTACGCGGAGGTCGCGAAGGTCGCTGGCCTCGCGCTGCCGACGACGATGCACCGCATCGCCGCCGCCCGGGAGCGTGTCGAGCACTCGGCGCGCGAGCGCGGGGAGCAGGCGGCGTGAGGCACCTGACCGTCCAGCAGATCTCGGGCTCGCTCGACGGGGCGCTGTCGGGAGTCTCGCTGGAGCTGGTCGTGCGACACCTCGCGAGCTGCCACGAGTGCCGCGAACGGCATGCGCGGCTCACGAAGCAGGACGACGCGTTGCGCCGGCTGCTCGACTGCGACTTCGGCGAGGTGTTCTTCGACGACATGCTCGCGCGCCTCGGCGCGGTGCTCGAGGCGGAATCGCGCGGGCAGGTGCCGCCCGAGCACGCGCTGCCTCCCCCGTTGCCGCCGCTCCCGCCGGAGCCCTCGCCCTCCCGCGCGATGCCGCGGCCGCCGAGCGCCTCGGTCCCGAACCCCGCACTGATCTCCGAGGAGGAGCAGAAGCGGCGTGCGGCCGAGGAGCTGACGGCTGCCGAGGCCGCGGCGCTCAGCTCGCTCGAAGACCTGATGCGCGAGCTGCGCGAGAAGCAGGAGCCGCCCGCCACCGCCACGCCCGAGCCGCCGACTGCGGGGAACGAGCCCCCCGCCCCGGCCGCGGCGCAGCCCGGCGCGGACGTGTCGAAGCCCGCCGCGACACCCGGGCCGCCGGCCGCAGGGAACGAGCCCCCTCGCCCGGCCGGGCCGCAGGGCGGCGCCTTGCTCGAGCTGCCGCCCGACATCCTCGAAGCGCTTCGCGAAGCCGGCGAGGCCGTTTCGAGGTCCACGCGGCGCGAGCCGACCCCCGCGGAGCCCGAGCCGGTCGCTCCCCGGGCGCCGGAGCCACCGGCCGCCGCGCCTCCCGAGCCGATGGCGATCGAGCCCATCGGGGTGGACCCGCACACCGAAGCGGACGAGCCTCCCGTCGCCGAGCCCGAACCGGCCGCCGAAACCGAGCCCGTCGCCGAGCCCGAACCGGTCGCCGGGCCCGAACCGGCCGCCGAAACCGAGCCCGTCGCCGAGCCCGAACCGGTCGCCGGGCCCGAACCGGTCGCCGAGCCCGAGCCGGTCGTCGAAGCCGAGCCCGTCGCCGAGCCCGAACCGGCCGCCGAGCCCGAACCGGTCGCCGAGCCCGAACCGGTC
>CAZPVG010000003.1:7176-30375 GCA_964589945.1 uncultured bacterium | reverse complement strand
CGCCGAGCCCGAACCGGCCGCCGAGCCCGAACCGGTCGCCGAGCCCGAACCGGTCGCCGAAGCCGAGCCTCTCGCCACGCCCGAACCGGTCGCCGAAGCCGAGCCTCTCGCCGCGCACGAACCGGTCGCCGAAGCCGCGCCCGTCGCCGAGCGACCCGAGCCCGGGCCTCCGCCTGCGCCCGCACCTTCTCTCCCGCCGGAGCCCGTCGCGCACGAGCCTGCGACGCCGGCGTACGTGCCCGTGGCGCACGAGCCCACCGTGCCCGAGGAAGCACCCGCGCTCAACTGGGTGGTCGTGGACGGACCGCTGCCGGTCGGGCCGGACCTTCCGCACGGGGCAGAATTCGAGCACGCGCCGATCGAAGCACCGCCGAAACGCGGCGTCTCGCCGAGGCCGAACCCGGTCGACGATCCCTTCGCGAACCCCGTGGAGCGCCCCGGGAGCAGGCCCCCGACGCACGCGCGCCACGAGCCGCCGCGTCGCCGGGTGCACGTGCGCAAGCGCTTCCTCGTGGGCGGCGCCGTGGCGGTGGTCGCCCTGCTCGCCGTGCTCGGCGGGAGCGGCTACCTGCCCCCGGTGATCCGCGTACCGCTTCCGGTGCTGCCGAAGCCGCGCCTTCCGCGCATCGAGGTCGTGAAGGTGCCGCTCGCCGGGACCGAACGTCCGGCGCAGGACGCACCCGAGGGGACGGCGCGGTCTTCCGGCGGAACCGAGGCGCGGCCCGTGGGCGACCAGGCCCCGCAGCCGCAGGTCGTGACCGCGCCGAAGCCGGCCCGTCGCGAGGTCGCGAGCGCGGCGCGGCCCGCCGCACCGCCCGTCGCGCCGCCTGCGCGCACGACACCCCGGCCCGCGCCCGCCCGGACCGAAACCGAGCCCCCGACGATCGTCTCCACGGACCCTCCGAACCCGAAGCCGCAGCCGGCGGCAACGCGGGCGGACGGCGCACCGGCGAAGCCATCCTCGGCCCCGCCCGCCGCCACCCCGGTCGCCTCCGGAACGGGCACCGGCACGGGCACGCCTCCAGCGCAGGCGGCACCGACGACCGCGGCGCCGACGACCGCCGCGGCGCCCGTGAAGACGCCCGCAACCCCGGCACCGGCGCCGTCCTCCGCTCCCGCGGTGGACCCGAACGCCGACTGGCCGCTGCTCTGCGGCGTGGTCGTGGACGAGTCGGGCTCGCCGGTCGCGGGCGCGAAGATCGCGCTCGCCGACCTCGACATCGCCACGCGGACCGACCGTCGAGGGCACTTCTGCGTGGCGGCGCCGCCCGGCGACCGCACGCTCTCGGTCATGGCCCAGGGCTTCGCCACCCACCGGCGCATCGTCAGCCTCGGCGCCCAGGGTCTCGAGCTCTCGATCGCCATCGGCTCCAGGCCCTGAGCCGCGCCGGCAGGCAGACGTCAAATGCCTGCTAAAGCGCGCGCTCGCGGGGGGCGATAGAAAGAGTCGGGCCGGCAGGCTCGGGGTCCCCCTCGGAGGGACCCGCAACCTATCGAGACTCGGCGAACAGGGTCCAATCGGATCCACCTCGACGCCCTCGAGTGCGTGGAGCGTTTCATCCTGTGAGCGAGCTGGACGACAAGATCGTCGACGAGTTCCTCGTCGACAGTTACGAGGGGCTGGACCGCCTCGATCGCGACCTCGTCGAGATCGAGTCGGCGGACGGCTCGTCGACGGCCCTCGTGCGCGCGTTCCGGGCGCTGCACACGATCAAGGGCACCTGCTCGTTCTTCGGCTTCCGCCGCCTCGAGCGCGTTGCGCACGCCGGCGAGAGCCTGCTCGCCCGCCTGCGCTCGGGCTCGCTCGCGCCGAGCCCGGCCGTGACCCGCGTGCTCCTCGCCGTCGCCGATACCGTGCGCGGCATCCTCGCGGGCATCGAAGCCACGCGCTTCGAGCCCGAGGGCGACGACACCGCCGTGCTCGCGCAGGTCGCCGAGCTCGGCGGACCCGCCGGTGGGGGTTCCCCCGCTCCGAACAGCGCGTCGCGCGGGCGCGGTGCGGCCGCGGTTGCGACGGCCGAAGACGGCGTCCTGCAGCGCTCGAACGTGCGCGTGGACGTCCGCGTGCTCGACAGCCTCGTGAACCTGGTCGGCGAGCTCGTGCTCGCGCGCAACCAGCTCGTGCAGAACGTGGCGCGCGAGGACTGGGCGGCGCTGCCCGCGAGCGCGCAACGGCTGAGCCACGTCACCTCGCGCCTGCAGGAAGAGACGATGCGCACCCGCATGCAGCCGATCTCGACGCTGTGGACGAGGCTGCCACGGCTCGTGCGCGACGTCGCCGATTCGTGCGGCAAGCAGGTCGAGCTGCACATGGAAGGCACCCACACCGAGCTCGACAAGACACTCGTCGAGGCCCTCAAGGATCCGCTCGTCCATCTCGTCCGCAACGCGGTGGACCACGGCATCGAGTTGCCCGAGGAGCGCCGCGCCGCGGGGAAGCCGCCGGCGGGACGGCTGATGCTGCGCGCCTGGCACGAGGCGGGGCAGGTGCATCTCGAGGTGGCGGACGACGGTGCGGGCCTGCCGCTCGACCGCATCCGCGAGCGCGCGATCGAGCGCGGGCTCGTGGAGCGCGAGGCGGCCGCGGCGCTGCGCGAGGACGAGCTGCTCGCGTTCGTGTTCCGCGCGGGCTTCTCGACGGCCTCGCGGGTCACGAGCGTCTCGGGGCGCGGCGTCGGCATGGACGTCGTGAAATCGAACCTCGAGCGCGTCGGGGGTTCGATCGACCTCACGACCCGGGCCGGTGAGGGCACGCGGGTGCGCCTGCGCATCCCGCTCACGCTCGCGATCCTTCCCGCGCTGATCGTCGGCGACGGCGGAGAGCGCTACGCCGTGCCGCAGATGAACCTCGTCGAGATGGTCCGCGTGGGCGCGCGCGAGCTCGCCTCGCGGGTCGAGTGGCTGCACGACGCGCCCGTCTACCGCCTGCGCGGTCGCCTGCTCCCGCTCGTGTTCCTCCCGCACGCCCTGCGCGGCGTCCCGGCGCGCGAGGCCAGCGGCCGGGCGCTCGTCGTGCTGCGCGCCGAAGGGCACGCGTTCGGCCTCGTGGTGGAGGCCGTGCACGACACCGAGGAGATCGTGGTCAAGCCGCTCTCTGACCGCCTGCGCGCGATCGAGCTCTTCGCGGGCGCCACGCTGCTCGGCGACGGCCGCGTGGCGCTCATCCTCGACGTTCCCGCGCTCGCCCGGCGCTCCGGGGTGCAGGGCGCCGACGCGGTGTTCGCGCCCGCGGACGGTCGCTTCGGGGAAGCGGAGGCGGAGAGCCGCGGACGACTGCTCCTCGTGGATCTCTGCGGCGGCGGCCGCGCGGCGGTGCCGCTCGAGGCGATCGGGCGGATCGACGAGCTGCCCGGCGAGGCCTTCGAGCATCGCGGCAACGACACCTACGTGCGCTGGCGCGGCCGTGTGCTGCCGGTGGCGCCGCTCGCACCCGAGGGGGACGGCTGCGTCGTTCCCTTCGAGGCGAATCGCGTGTACCCCGTCATGGTGGGCGAGGGCGGCGGCGCCCCGTTCGGCTGGGTCGTCGACGCGATCGCCGACGTGGTCGAGATGGACGTGCGGCCCCGCGCGGGCGACCGTGCGCTCGTCGCCGACCGCGTCACCGAGATGGCCGAGCTCTCGCCGGCCTTCACCACGCGCTTCGTCCCCGACGACGCCCCGATGGAGGCCGCATGAGCGCCGCCCCGGGCTGGTGCACGTTCGTGCTCGACGAGCGCCTGTGCGCGGTGGACGTCGGGCGCGTCCAGGAGGTGCTGCGCCCGCAGCCCGTCACCCGGCTTCCGCTCGCCCCGGGGAGCGTGAGCGGGCTGATCAACCTGCGCGGCCGCATCGTGGCCGCGGTGGACCTTCGTGCCGTGCTCGGACTGCCGGCCGCGCCGTCTTCGACTCCGGGCGGCCACGTGATCGTCTTCGACGGCGACGGGCCCGTCAGCCTGGTGGTGGACGCGATCGGCGACGTGCGTCGCGACGCGGACGCCACGCTCGTCCCCGTCCCGCACACCCTCGAGGGCCCCGCGCGCGACCTGGTCGCCGGCGCCGTGCCCCTCGCCGACGGCCTGCTGCTCGTGCTCGACCTCGATCGCGTGCTCGAACGCGCGTTCGCCGAAGCGGACGCGATCCCCGTCACCGGCCGCTCCCCGCGGCCCGCCGGAGGAACCCCATGAACTGGACCGTCCGCCGGAGGCTCACCGCCCTCGGCCTGCTCAGCACCTTCCTCATCCTCGCCGGCGGCGGTGTCTGCTGGCTGGGCGTCGACCAGGCCTGTCGGAACGCGCGCGACCTCGCCTCGACCGCGCAGGCGATGCGCGCACACCTCGACCTCGTCTTCGCCCAGCAGTCGATCCGCGCCGACGTGCTCGCCGCGCTCGTGGCCACCGACGGCGACGGCGTGGACCGGGCGCGCCAGGACTTCTCGGACCACCTCGCCGACGCCGAACGCGCCCGCAACGCCCGTGACGCCGCCGGCCTCGACCCGGTGACCCGCGAGGCCACCGAGGAGTCGCGCACCGCCGCCATCGACTTCGGCCGCCGCGCCGGAGCCGTGCTCTCGGCGGCCGCCCGCGGCGAGCGCGCCCGCGCCCTCGCTTCGCTCACCGCCTTCGAGGCGAGTGTCCGCTCGCTGCGCGAGCGCAACGACGCGGTGTCCGACCGCCTGCGCGACCGGGCCCTCGCGGGCGAACGGATCAACGCCGAGATCGCCCGCCGGGTGACGGTGCTGGCGCTCCTTCTCCCGCTCCTCATCGCGCTCGCACTCCTGCTCGCGTCGAACGCCATCCGCCGCAGCATCACCGAGCCGCTGGACCGCGCGGTCGAGGTGCTCGACGCGATCTCGAACGGCCGCCTCGACGCCCGCACCGGGTTCCATGCCGGCGACGAGCTGGGGCGCATGGGCGGCGCGATCGACCGCGCCGCGGCGAGCCTCGCCGACACCATCGCGGCCATCGGTCGCAACGCCTCGTCGGTCGGCAACGCCTCCGAGGAGCTCGCGAGCGTCAGCCAGCAGCTCTTCTCGAGCGCGCACGAGACCTCGACCCAGTCGAGCGTCGTCTCGAGCGCGGCCGAGGAGGTGCACGCGAACGTCCGGCTCGTTGCCGCCTCCGCGCAGGAGGTCGGCTCGAGCATCCGCGAGGTCGCCATGGGCGCCCAGGAGGCCGCGGGCGTCGCCTCGCACGCCGTGACGGTCGCCGAGCGTGCGAACACGACCGTGACCCAGCTCGGCGAGAGCACGGAGCAGATCGAGAACGTGCTCGAGGTGATCACGTCGATCGCCGAGCAGACGAACATCCTCGCGCTCAACGCCGAGATCGAGGCGGCGCGGGCCGGCGAGGCCGGCAAGGGCTTCGCGGTCGTCGCGAACGAGGTCAAGGAGCTGGCGCGGGAGACGGCGCGGGCGACCGAGGACATCAATCGCCGCATCGACGCGATCCGCGACAACAGCCGCGAGGCGGTCGCGACCATCGCCGAGATCGTGGCGATCATCGAGCGCATCAACGCCACCCAGACGACCATTGCCGGCGCCGTCGAGGAGCAGAGCGCGGCCACGGGCGAGATCACGCGCAGCATGGGCGAGGCCTCGCGCGGCACGGCCGAGATCGCACAGACCATCGGAACGGTCGCCCGCTGGACCGAGAGCACCAGCGCGGGCGCGCGCGAGACGCAGCGCGCGGCGAACGAGCTGGCGATGATGGCCGCCGAGCTGCAGCGTCTCGTGAGCCGGTTCCGCGGGCAGGAAGCGGCGGAGCAGCCCCCGCTGCCCGCCCCCATCCCGCTCCGGAGAGCCGCATGAACGCCCGATTCCGCCTGCGGGACCTGGCCCTGGACCGGCACCTCGCGCTCCTCTCGCTGGCCCCCGTCCTGATCGTCGCCACGCTCGGCGTGGCGCTGATGCTCGGCGCGGGCCTCACGGGGATCGTGGCGCCGTTCGCGGTCGGCGCGCTCGCGGTGCTCCTCGCGGCGTCGGCGTGGAGCTACCGGCTGTGGCGGGCGCTGCTCGCCGACCTGCGCGGACTCACGGCGGTGACCGCGGCGATGGCCGCGGGACGCCTCGGCCTCCGCGCGCCGGACGGCGGCCACGGCCCGGTCAGTGAGCTCGCCGCGGCGATGAACCACCTGCAGGACTCGCTGGTCTCGGTGACCGGTCAGCTCCAGCGCCAGTCGCAGGCGCTCGCCCGTGCCTCGGAGGAGATGAGCATCGTGAGCTTCGACCTCAGCTCGAACTCCGGGACGACCTCCAGCCGCGCGGCGGGGCTTTCGTCGGGCGCCCAGGACGTCAGCCAGAGCGTCGGCGCGGTGGCCGTCGCGGTCGAGCAGGTGGGCGGCAGCATCCTCGAGATCTCGAAGAACACGACGGAGGCCGCGCGCCTGGCCGCGGAGGCCGCGGCGGAGGCGCAGGCCGCCAGCGGCACCGTGGAGCGTCTCGGCGCCAGCAGCGACACGATCACGGGCGTGGTGCAGACGATCGCGGCGATCGCCCGCCAGACGAACCTGCTCGCGCTCAACGCGACGATCGAGGCCGCGCGCGCCGGCGAGGCGGGGCGCGGCTTCGCCGTCGTGGCGCACGAGGTGAAGGAGCTCGCGCGCGGCACGGCGGCGGCGACGGAGGACGTGGCGCGCACCATCGAGAGCGTCCGGGCCGACACCCGCGCCGCGGTCGAGGCCATCGAGCGCAACCGCTCGCGCATCGTCCAGATCAAGCAGATCTCGGGCTCCATCGCGAGCGCGGTGGACCAGCAGCTCGCGACAACCGGCGAGATCGGCCGCAGCCTCGGCCTCGCCGCGACGGCGGCGATCGAGATGAGCGACGGCACCGGCCACCTCGCCGAGGCCGCGCAGCAGGCGGCCGCGGGCTCGTCGCGGACGCAGAGCGCGGCGGGCGAGCTGGCGCGACTGGCCGCGCACATGCGCCGCCTGACCGAACGTTTCCATATCGACCCGGCCTCCGGACCGGAGCCCCCGACCCGTGCGGAAGCCCCGCCCGAGCCCGACGAGGACGCCTACCGCCGCGCGGCCTGACGCCCGGCGCACACCCTAAGGAGGAACGGCATGAAGGCACTGGTGGTCGACGACTCGCGCGCGATGCGCAGCATCATCGGGAAGTACCTCCGCGAGCTCGGGTTCGAGGTCTTCGAGGCGGCGAGCGGCATGCAGGCGCTCGTGGACGTCCGCAAGATCGAGGGGCTCTCGCTCGTGCTGCTCGACTGGAACATGCCCGAGATGGACGGCTGCGAGTTTCTGGAGAAGCTGCGCATCGAGCCGCAGTTCCAGGACGTGCCGGTGATGATGGTCACGACCGAAAGCGAGATGGAGCAGGTGGCCGTCGCGCTCGAAGCCGGCGCCAACGAGTACCTCATGAAGCCGTTCGACAAGCAGGGCCTGCTCGAGAAGCTGCTGCTCCTCGGGGTGGACCCCGGCGCCCAGGCCGCCTGAAACGGAGCCCGTCCCCTCATGTCGCCCATCAAGGTCCTCATCATCGACGACAGCGTCACCGTCCGGCAGCTGCTGGCGGACGCGCTCGGCGCCGATCCCGAAGTGGCGATCGTCGGCTCGGCGCCCAACGGGGCGCTGGGCCTGACGCTGCTTCCCCGGCTCGCGCCCGACGTCGTGGTGCTCGACATCGACATGCCCGTCATGGACGGGCTCGAGTTCCTCCAGCGCGTGCGCCCGACGTACCCGAAGCTTCCCGTGATCGTGTTCAGCACGCACACGACGCACGGCGCGGCCACCACGCTGCAGGCTCTCTGGCACGGGGCGAGCGACTACGTGGCGAAGCCGACGGCGCCCGACTACGACTCCGCCGTCGCGCAGGCGCGCCGCGAGCTGATGCCGCGGATCAGGGCGTTCACACGCCGGGACGGCGGACGGGCCGTGCCCGCCGGTCCGGTGCCCGGCGTCGCGCTGCACCCCGCCTCGCTCGGCAAGATCGAGCCGCCCACGCCGCGCGCCGGCGTCGTGGCGATCGGGGCCTCGACCGGCGGCCCGCGCGCGCTCGCCGAGGTGCTCGGCCCCCTGCCGGCCGACCTCGGCGTGCCCGTGCTCGTCGTGCAGCACATGCCCGCCCTCTTCACGCGGCACCTCGCCGACGGCCTCGCCGTCCAGTGCGAGCTGCCGGTGCGCGAGGCCGAGAACGGCGTCGCGCTCGAGTCCGGCACGGTGTGGATCGCCCCGGGTGACCACCACATGAGCGTGGTCCGGGACGGACCGCGGCTGCGGCTGAAGCTCGACCAGGGCTCGCCCGAGAATGCCTGCCGTCCGTCCGTGAACCCGCTCTTCCGCTCCGTCGCGGCCGTGTTCGGCCAGGGCTCGCTCGGCGTCGTGCTCACCGGCATGGGCCAGGACGGACTCGAAGGCGCCGCGCGCATCCGTGAGAGCCGCGGTCAGGTCATCGTGCAGGACGAAGCGAGCAGCGTCGTGTGGGGCATGCCGGGCGCCGTCGCTCGCGCCGGGCACGCCGACAAGGTGCTCCCGCTCGAGGACATCGCGGGCGAGATCCTCGAACGCGTCCGCCACCGGGGAGGTCGCCGTGCCGCCTGAGACCGCCGCGAACGCCGGAGGGCTTCCCGTGCTGACCGCGCAGGACCACGCCATGCTCCGGGGGCTGCTCCACCAGCGCACCGGCATCCGCCTCGAGACCGGCAAGGAGTATTTCGTCGAGATGCGCCTGTGCGCGCTCGCGACCGACGAGGGCTTCGGCTCGCCCGCCGACGTGGTCGAGGTGCTGCGTACCGAGGAGAGCTGGGGCGTGCTCCACCGCCGGGTCGCCGAGGCGCTCGCCATCGCCGAGACGTCGTGGTTCCGCGACGTTCACCCGTTCGACGAGCTGCGGCGCAGCGTGCTCCCGCAGCTGATCCAGCGCCGGACGGCGTCGCGCGAGTTGCGCATCTGGAGCGCCGCCTGCGCGAGCGGCCAGGAGCCCTACAGCGTCGCGATGCTGCTGCGCGAGCACTTCCCGCAGCTCGTGTCATGGCACGTGAGCCTGCTGGCGAGCGACTTCTCGACCACCGTGCTGCGCCGCGCGCGGGAGGCGGTCTACAGCCAGATCGAGGTGAATCGCGGCCTGCCCGCGCCGATGCTGGTGAAGTGGTTCCGCAAGGACGGCCTCGATTGGCGGCTGCGCGACGACCTGCGCAACGCGGTCGAGTTCCGCGAGCTGAACCTGACCGCGCCGTGGCCCGCGCTGCCGAAGCAGGACATCGTGCTGCTCCGCAACGTGCTGCTCTACTTCGAGCCCGAGCTGCGCCGCAACGTGCTGCGCAACGTGCACCAGGTGCTCGCACCCGACGGAATTCTGTTCCTCGGTGGGGGCGAGACCACGCTGACCATGGACGATTCCTTCGAACCCGTGACGTTCGGGCGGACGGTCGCCTACCGGCCGAAGCCCGGTGTCCACCGTGCCTCCTGAGGTGACACGATGAGCCGTGAAACGATTCCGCTGCAGGAGTGGCTCCAGGTCTACGAGGCCGCGGCCTCCGAGTTCGCCGCCGGCTCGATGCGATTCGACCTGCGTTCCGACGTCTCCGGCGACGAGATCTCGCGGCCCGGCAGTTACATCGCGATCCTCTCGGACCACAACTCCATCCATCTCGGCCTCTCCAGCACGTCCGCCGGACTGCAGGCGATCGCGCGCGCGCTGCTCGGCATGCGCGCGAGCGAGGAAATGGGCGAGCGCGAGGTGATGGACGGCGTCTCGGAGGTCATGAACATCGTGGCCGGCAAGGTGAAGTCGCACATGGCGGGCCGCGACGGGCAGCTGCGCCTGGGCCTGCCGATGTACCTTCCGAGCCCGATCGCCGCCGGCCCCGGCATGGAGGTCGCCGGCGTCGAGGTGCGCCTCGGCCCCGTACCCTGCCGCCTGAGCGTCTACCGCCGCGTGCGCGAGGCGCGGAAGGCCGCGTAGGGAGGAGAGTGCCCCGGCCTGCCGGGACGCCGCCTCCCCCCGGGCCGTGCCCGCCCCCGGCCCTCCGGAGCGCCCCGAACGTTGCGAAACGCCATTCCGGGCTAAAGCCCCCGACCGCCGGCGCCCGATAACGCGGACGAGGCATCCGACCCGCGGCCAGGGGGTTCACGGCCCGAACGTCGCGTGACGCAACGCGCTCCGACCTTTCTCGCGAAGCACCCGGAGCCTCGAAGCGGTTCGTCGTGCGCGGCGCCGGTGCGCCGGGCGGCGGTCCGCATTCGTTCCTCGGACCCACCAGGGAGGTTCCGGCGATGTACGCAATGCTCAAGCGCGTGTTCGCGCTCGCGATCGTCTCCGTGGCGATGCTGGCCCCGGCGCTCGCGTTCGCGGACGGCGACGTCCAGGTCGCGCTCACCGCGCAGCGCGTGACGCTCGTCGATGGCAAGGAAGTCCTCGTGTCGGCCGACAGGGCCCGGCCCGGCGACGTGATCGAGTACCGCGCGGTCTATCGCAACGACGGCCGCAACGCGGTGCGCGGGCTCGACGCCACGCTGCCGGTGCCGAACGGGCTCGAATACCTGCCGAAGACCGCGGCGCCCGCCGTGGTCCTCGCGAGCACCGACGGCCGCACCTTCGCCCCGGTCCCGCTCGTGCGGAAGGAGCGCACGGCCGACGGGCGGGACGTGGTCCGGGAGGTCCCCCTCTCGGAGTACCGCGCGCTCCGCTGGGCCATCGGCAGCCTGGCGGTGAAGGAGTCGCGCACGGTGCGCGCGCGCATGCGGGTCGCCCCGCTCGCGAGCGTCGCCGACAACGCGCACTGAGCACCGGACACCGGTCCCTTCTCTCCACGGCCGCGTGTTCGCGCGCCCCGCTCGTGACCCTTCGCAAGCGGCAGCGGCGTCGCGCCGGCCTCGCGTCATGCCTCGTGGTTCGTGACCCCAAGCCTGGAGTGTGAACATGAACACGCAGAACGCCGGCCTCGGCCGGCGCATCCTCGTCGGGGCCGGAGTCTTCGCGTCGGCGCTGGCGGCGATGGTCCTGCTGTCGGTCGCGGCGGTCGCCGCCCCGCCGGCCGGAACGCCCATCGGCAACACGGCGACCGCGACCTACCTGGACGCGGCGGCGCAGACCCACACCGTCACGTCGAACCCGGTGACGACCATCGTGCAGCAGGTGGCGAGCTTCACGCTGACCGCCAACGGCTCGCGCACGGCGGTGCCGGGCGGGTCGGTGGTCTTCCCGCACGTCCTCACCAACACGGGCAACGGCACCGATGCGTTCCCGCTCACGATCGCGAACCTCGGCGGCGACGACTTCGACCTGACGGGTCTCGCGATGTACGCCGATGCCGACGCGAACGGCGTGGCGGACAACTTCACGCCCCTCGCCACGACCGGGCCCCTCGCGCCCGGCGCGCAGTTCCACTTCGTCGTGATGGGCAGCGTGCCCGGCACCCAGGTCGCGGGTGACGTCTCGAACGTCCGCGTCTCGGCGGCCAGCACGTTCGATCCCGCGCAGACGGCGTTCAACGACGACCAGACGACGGTCACCGGCAACGCCGTGCTCGCCGTGACGAAGGCGATCAACCAGAACAACGGCGCCTCGCCGAGCGGCCCGTACACCTACACGCTGTCCTACACGAACTCGGGCAACGCGACGGCCACCGGCCTGCGCCTGACCGACGTCATCCCCGCCGGCATGACCTATGTCGCGGGCAGCGCGCGCTGGAGCGTCACGGGCGCGACGCCGCTCACCGACGCCGACTCGACCGACGCGCAGGGCGTCGCGCTGAACACCGTGCGGTTCGACTTCAACGTCGCAACGGGCGGGGCGGTCACCGCGCAGATCGCCCAGGTGACTCCCGGCCAGTCCGGCAGCGTGACCTTCGACGTCACGGTGAACCCCGGCCTCGCACCGCAGGTGATCGACAACTCCTCGCGCTTCGCCTACAACGACGGCGCCGCGGACGTGGGTCCGTTCTTCACGAACATCGCCTCGTTCACGGTGAACCAGTCGGTGAGCCTGACCTTCACGGGCGAGACGGTCCCGAGCGCGCTGCAGGGCTCGATCGTCACGTTCACGAACACGCTCGTGAACACGGGCAACGGCAGCGACGTGTTCGACGTCGCCGTGAACATGGGCACGTTCCCGGTCGGCAGCTCGGCGACGCTCTACCAGACGGGCGGCCTCGCGCTCCTGACGGACACGAACGGCAACGGCATCCCGGACACCGGCCCGGTCGCCGCGGGCGCCAGCTACGACGTCGTCGTGAAGGTGCAGCTGCCTTCTGGCGCGACGGGCGGCCCCTACTCGCTCACGAAGACCGCGACGTCGGCGACCGACCCGCTCGTCTCGGCGGTCGCGACCGACGTGCTCACGACGGTCGTCGGGAACACCGTGGACCTGACGAACGACGCCCCGCTGCCGGGCGCGCCGGGCGCGGGCACGGGTCCGGAGGCGGCCTACGTGATCCGCAACACGGCCAATCCGGGCACCACGACGCGGTTCACGCTGTACGTGAACAACACCAGCGGCCAGAACGACAACTTCGACATGGCGGCGAGCACGGACAACACGTTCGGCTCGATCACGCTGCCGGCCGGCTGGACGGTGACGTTCCGCAACGCGGGCAACAGCGTCATCACGAACACGGGGGTCATCGCCCCCAGCGCCTCGGTGCTGGTCTACGCCGACGTCGACGTGCCCGCGAACGCGGCCGCGGCGAACGTGGACCTTTTCTTCCGCGCGATGTCGCCGGTCTCGGGTGCGCTCGACCGCATTCACGACCAGGTGGGCGTGAACGTCACGCGCAGCCTGGCGCTGGTGCCGAACAACACGGCCCAGGTCGCGCCGGGCGGCTTCGTGGTCTACACGCACATGCTCACGAACACCGGCAACGTCACGGAAGGTGACGGCGCCGGCAGCTTCGTGGCGCTGACGATGGCCAACGACCAGGCGGGCTGGACCTCGGCCCTGTACTGGGACACGAACGGCAGCGGCGTCTTCGACGCGGGTGACGCGGCGATCTCCGACCTGTCGGGGATCGGCGGCCTCGCGCCGGGCGCGAGCGTGCGCCTGTTCGTGCAGGTCTTCGCTCCGGCGGGCGCCCCGCTGGGCCAGCTCAACACGACCACGGTCTCGGCGACGACGTCGAACCTGGCCTACACGGATCCCGTTCCGGCGGTCGCGAACGCGACGGACGGCACGACGGTGATCAACGGCCAGCTCACGATCACGAAGACGCAGAGCGTGGACCGTGACTGCAACGGCGTCGCGGACTCGACGTTCACGTCGGCGAACCTCGCCTACGGCGCGGTTCCGGGTGCGTGCATCCGCTACCAGATCACGGTCACCAACATCGGCACCACGCCGGTGACGGGTGTCGTGGTCAACGACGCGACGCCCGCCAACACGTGGTCGTGGAACGCCGCGTCGGCGAGCTCGACGGTGGGCACGATCTCGGTGCCGGCCGACGGCGCGTCGGGCGCGGTCACCGCGAACGTGGGCGTGCTCGGCCCCGGCCAGACGGCCGTGATCGAGTTCAGCGTCCAGATCTCGTTCCCGTAAAGCGGCACCCCGGAGCTCCGCCGGCGCGTGCCGGCGGGGCACCGGGTCATCCCGAAGGAGAAGCACCGGCCGTCGAAGCGCACGGAAGCGCTCCGCCGGTCGTGGGGGCCGGCCGGAAGACTCCGGCTCCCGCAACAGCCTCTCGGCGTCGGGCGCGGACGGCACCCTGGTCCGTCCCGCCCGGCCCGCGGGGCAAGGACATGGCGGCATGAGCAGAACGAAGCCCGACGATCGGTCGCATCGCGTCCCGCGTGGCCTGCTGCACGCGTGGGCGCTCGGGCTCGTCCTGTTCCTCGCTCCCGCCGCCTTCGCCGCGCCCCCCGCGGGCACGCCGATCGACAACACGGCGTACGCGGCGGGCAGCGACTCGACCAGCGGCTCGCCCGTCGTGGGCAACAGCAACACCGTGACGGCGATCGTGCAGGCGCTCGAGCTCGTCTCGCTCGCGCCCGACCGTCGCGCCACCGGCGCCCCCGGCGCCGGCGTCACGTTCTCGCACCGGCTCGCCAACCGCGGCAACGCCGGCGGCGACTTCCGCCTCGAGGCCATCGACCTCGGCGGCGACGACTTCGACTTCGCCTCGTTCTCGCTGCTGCGCGACGTGAACGGGGACGGCGTTCCGGGTCCGGGCGACGTGCCGATCGCGAACGGCGGGACGATCACGCTCGCGGCCGGCGACTCCGCCGACGTGCTCGTCACCGCGCTCGCGCCCCCGTCGGCGCCCGGCCCCGCGATCGGCCGGCTGTCGCTGCGCGCGACGAGCCTGTTCCAGTCCGTGACCGCCTCGGTCACCGACACCGTGGACGTGACCGCGGCCGCGCCGGCGCCGACGCTCGCCTTCTACCGCGGCGCGACGTTCGCGAACACGATCCACGCCACGCCGCTCGGCGCGGACCTCTACGTCCAGGCGACGGCCCCGCAGTGCAACCTCGACCCGGCCGTGCCGGACACGGTGCGGATCACCCTCACCTCGCAGCTGACGGGCGACCTCGACACGTTCACCGGCGTCGAGACCGGCCCCTCCACGGGCGTGTTCCGGCTGACGGGCGCGCCGGTCGCGGCGCCCCCGGCGATCGCGCTCTCGGGCGACGGGGTGGTCGAGCAGGAACGCGGCGACCGGATCACCGCCATCCTGCCCGGCTGCGGCTCCGTCGAGACCCGCGCCCAGGTGTGGGTCGAGCCGGGCGGCACCGTGTTCGACTCGCGGACGGGCTCGCCCGTGCCGCGGGCGCGCGTCCAGCTCGTGGACCAGACGGGCGCCGGCAACGGCGGCGCGGCCGGCGGGCTCGCCCGCGTGTTCCAGTACGACGGGGTCACGCCGGCGAGCGCCGATGTCGTCACCGACGCCGAGGGACGCTTCGAGTTCCCGAGCGTGAACGCGAGCACGTACCGGCTCGTGGTCACGCCGCCGACGCCGTATTCGTTCCCCTCGCTCGCCTCGCCCGCATCGTTCCCTCCCTCGCGCACGATCGACGTCGCGGGCTCGTACGGCGGACCCTTCGCGATCGGGACCGACGGCGAGCCCGTGCGGCTCGACGTCCCGGTGGACTCCGAGTCGCCGGTCGTGCTGTTCGCCGAGAAGACCGCCTCGCGGCCCGTCGTGGAGTGGGGTGACGACTTCGACTACCGCGTGAAGGTCGCGAACCGCTCCGACAGCACCCTCGCGGCCGTCGCGCTCGACGACGGGCTGCCGCCGGGCTTCGTGTACCTCCGCGGCACCGCGCGGCTCGACGGCGCGCCGCTCGCCGACCCGGCGGGCGCGCCCGGACCGAACCTGGTCCATTCGCTCGGCGCGCTCGCGCCCGGTCGCGAGGTCGAGCTGACCTACCGCGTGCGCGTCGGCCCCGCGGCGCCCTCGGGCGACGCCCGCAGCGAGGCCGTGGCCCGGGCGGGCGACGTCACGTCGAACCGCGCGCGGGCCGTCGTGCGCGTGAAGGGCGACGTGTTCTCCAGCGACGCCATGGTGACCGGCACCGTGTTCTACGACGCGAACGGCGACGGCCGCGAGTCGCCGGGCGAGCCCGGCCTCGCCGGCGTGCGGCTCTACCTCGACGACGGCACGTTCGCGGTGACGGACGGCAACGGCCGCTACAGCCTGACCGGCCTGACGCCGCGGACGCACGCGCTCAAGGTGGACGTCACGACGTTGCCGCCGCGGTCGAGGATCGCCGCGAGCGACCACCGCGCGGCGGGCCCCTCCGGCCTGCGGTTCGTGGACCTCACGCGCGGCGACCTCGTGCGCGCCGACTTCGCGGCGGTGGGCGACACCTCGATGCTGCGCGAGGCCGCCGAGCGCCGGGTCGCGTTCGAGGGCCACGGGACGGACGAGCGCACGCGCGTCCTCGGCCGGGGCCCCGAGGTGCTCGCGGCCGCGCGCGCCGTGCCCGACCCGCGCTCGCTGCCGGCGTCGCGCATCGTGACGGGCGAGAGCACGCTCCCGGTGGTGACCGTGTCGCACGACCGCAGCGCCCCCCCACCGGCCGTGCCGGCGTCCTTCGACCCCTCGACGCTCGAGAAGATGCTGCCCGACCTCGAGCCCGACCTGGGCTTCGTGGGGCTCGCCGACCTCGACACGGTCGCCTACCGCCAGATGCCGATCGTCGTGAAGGGCCGCCACGGCACCCGGCTCGTGCTGCGCGTGAACGGCGAGGTGCTGCCGGAGACGCGCGTCGGGCGCCGCGTGTCGGTGCCCCGCCAGGGTCTCGAGGTCTGGGAGTACGTCGGCGTCTCGCTGCGGCCCGGCGTCAACGTCCTCGAGGTGGCACCGCCGCGCTCGATCGGCCGCGTCGCGCTGCGGCTCGTCGCGCCCGGGCCGTTCGACCGGCTCGAGCTCGACGCGCCGCGCGGCGTGCCCGCCGACGGGCACAGCATCGCCTCGCTCGTGCTGCGCGCGGTGGACGTCGCGGGCGTGCCGGTCGGCGACCACACGCTCGTCACGCTCGACGCCGGCGACGCGCGGCTCGCGGCCCGGGACCTCGACCCGGCCGCGCCCGGCGTGCAGGTGGCGGTCGAGGGCGGCGCGCTCCGCGTGCCGCTCGTCGCGCCCGGCGCGCCCGGGGAGGTGCGGATCACCGCCTCCTCCGGCGACGTGCACACCGCGGCGGTCGTCGAGTTCGTCCCCGACCTGCGCCCGCTGCTCGCGGTCGGATCGCTCGAGGGCGTCGTCTCGCTGCACCGGTTCCGCGGCGGCGGCCCGGTGAGCGTCGCGCGCCAGGCGTCGTTCGAGGCGCCGATCGAGCAGTTCGCGAACTCGAGCCGCGACGCGGAGGCCTCGGCCGCCGCGCACGGCGCGCTGTTCGTGAAGGGCCGCGTGCGCGAGTCGCTGCTGCTCACGGCCGGCTGGGACTCCGACCGGCCGCGCGACGAGCGCCAGTTCCGCGACCAGCAGCCGGACCGCGGCTACCCCGTCTTCGGCGACGCCTCGGCGCGCGGCTGGGAGGCCCAGTCCACCGGCCAGCTCTACGTGCGGCTCGAGCAGCGCAACGCCTCGATGCTCTACGGCGACTTCGTGACCGGCGGCGCCGGGGACCGCTCGCTCGGCAACTACAGCCGCAGCCTCACGGGCACCGCCGCACACTGGACCGGTTCGGCCGGGACGCTCGACGCGTTCACGAGCCGCGACCGCTCCGCGCAGGTCGTGGACGAGCTGCGCGGCGAGGGCACCTCGGGTCCCTACCAGCTCACGCGCCGGCCGATGCTCGAGAACTCCGAGCGTGTCGAGATCGTCGTGCGCGACCGCTCGCACCCGGCGGTGATCCTCTCGACGACGGCGAAGCAGCGGTTCACGGACTACGAGATCGAGCCCGTCACCGGCCGCCTGCTGATGCGCGCCCCCGTGCCGAGCCTCGATCCCGACCTCAACCCCGTGTACGTGCGCGTGACCTACGAGGTCGCGGGCGGCGCGGGCCCGGCGTGGGTGCACGGCGTCTCGGGCCGCGTGCGCGTCAGTCCGCGCCTCGCGCTCGGCGGCTCCTACGTGGACGACCACAACCCGGCATCGCCGTTCGAGCTGCGCTCGGTCACCGCCTCGGCCAGCCTCGCCCCCGGGACGACGCTCGAGGGCGAATGGGCCGCGACGCGCCACCTCGGCGGCCTCGCCGGCGACGCGGGACGGGTGGAGATCAAGCACCAGAGCGACCGCACGCAGGCGCGGCTCTGGGGCGCGGCCACCGCGAGCGCGTTCGACAACCCGGGCGCCGGCATGGCGGGCGGCCGCAGCGAGGCGGGCGCGCGCGTCAGCTCGCGCCTCGCGCCGCGCACGCGGCTCAACCTCGAGGCCCTCTTCTCGGCGGACGCGCGCGGGCTCCAGAAGCGCGAGGGATTCCTGCTCGCGCTCGACCGCGCGCTCGACCAGGCGTGGCACGGCGAGCTGGGCGTGCGCTGGTCGAAGGAGCAGGACGAGATGGCCGCGGTCGAGCCGGCGAGCGCCTCCGTGCGCGGGAAGCTGTCGGCCCAGTGGCCGAAGCACCCCGAGTGGAGCGGCTACGGCGAGCTCGAGCAGGACACGCGCGAGTGGGACCGGCGCATGGCGGCGCTGGGCGGCGAGTACCGCTTCACCTCGCGCGGGCGGCTCTACCTGCGCCACGAGCTGCTCTCGAGCTTCTCGTCGGCCTGGGCGCTTTCGGGCGCGCAGCGGCAGGCGAGCACGGTCTTCGGCGTGGACGCCGACGTGGCGAAGGACGCCCACCTGTTCAGCGAGTACCGCGTGGGCGACGCGTTCGGCGGCCGCGAGGCGCAGGCGGCCGTGGGCCTGCGCAACGCCTGGCGGCTCGAGAGCGGCATGCGGGTGGGCACGTCGTTCGAGCGCGTGAACCCGCTGCGCGGCTCCGACGCCGGCGCGAGCACCGCGATCACCGGCAGCGTGGACTGGACGGAGGACCCGGTGTGGAAGGGCTCCTCGCGCGCCGAGGTGCGCACGAACCGCACGTCCGACCAGTTCCTCCAGAGCATGGCCGCCGCGGTGAAGCTCGATTCGTCGTGGACCGGCCTCGGCCGGCACCTGCTCACGCTCGAGCGCCGCCACGGCCTGGGCGGCGACGCGAGCGAGCGCCTGCAGATCGCGGCGGCGTACCGCCCGGGCGGCGACTGGGACGGAATCGGGCGATGGGAGCTGCGCTACGACCGTTCGGCCCCGGGCGACGGCACGCGCACGCGGCGCGTCGCGAACATCGCCGGCTTCGCCGCCACGGGACGCGCGGACGGCTGGGAAGGCTCGCTCGCGTGGGCGGGCAAGATCACGCGCGAGGAGGGCGCGGGGCTCGTGACCGCCGGCGGGGCGCAGTGGCTGCACGGCCGGATCACGCGCGACCTCGGGCGCGAGTGGGACTGCGGCGTGACGGGGAGCGTGCTCGCGGGCCGTCGCATCACCCAGCGCCAGTACGGCCTCGGCGCCGAGGCGGGACGCCTGCTGCCCGGCGGCGCCTGGCTGTCGCTGGGGTTCAACCGCTTCGGGTACGCCGACGACGAGCTGACCGACGGGCAGTGGACGCGCACCGGCGCCTACCTGCGCATGCGCGTCAAGTTCGACGAGACGATCTTCCAGCGCGACGGGGGGCGCCCGTGACCCGGGCGCCGCGCGCGCTCGCGGCCGCGGCGCTCGCGCTCGCGCTCGGCGTCGCGCCCGCCGCGGCCCAGGTCGTGCGCCCGTTCACCGTGCGCTGGAGCACCAACGCCCCCGGCGACGTCACCCTGACCGGCAACACGGTGATGACCTGCAATGGCGGCAGCTCCTGCACGAGCGGCCGCAACGGCATCGGTGGCAGCGTCAACAACAACGATTTCAGCATGGTCTACGTGGACGTGGATGGCGACCCCTCGACGTTCTCCTCGAGCAGCGCAGACCTCGGGCTGCCCTCCGGCGCGACCGTGTTGTGGGCCGGGCTCTACTGGGGCGGCTACACGAACGACGCGGGCCGCACCCAGGTGCTCCTGCAGACGCCGGCCTCGGGTTACGTGACCGTGAACGCGGCGCAGACCGACGCGAGCGGGCAGGCCTACAAGTGCTTCGCCGACGTCACCGCGCTCGTGCAGGCCGGCGGCGCAGGCACCTACCAGGCGGCGAACGTCCGCTCGACGCCGAACACGACGAACGTGCACGGCGGCTGGGCGCTCGTCGTGGCGTACGGCCTCGCCACCGACCCGCCTCGCAACCTCGTCGTCTACGATGGATACGCGCTCGTGAGCGGCACGAACACGGTGAACATCGGCGTCTCGGGGTTCGTCACGCCACCCGCGGGCGTCGTGAACACGCGGCTCGGCGTCGTGACGTGGGAGGGCGACCTCGGCTACACGGGCGACAGCTTCCGGTTGAACGGCACGCCGCTCTCCGACGCCGAGAACCCGGCGACCAACTTCTTCAACAGCTCGATCACGATTCTCGGCACCCGCCTGACCGCGAAGAACCCGGACTACGTCAACCAGTACGGCTTCGACGCCGACCTCGTGGGCGCGAACGGCGTGCTGCCGAACGGCGCGACGAGCGCGACGATCACGCTGACGACGAACGGCGACACCTACTACCCCGGCGTCGTGGCGTTCTCGACCGAGCTCTACGCGCCGGTGTTCGACGCCGCGAACTTCACGAAGACCGTCACGGACGTCAACGGCGGAGCGGTGCAGCCCGGCGACGTGCTCGAGTACGCGGTCACGATGCGCAATGCGGGCCAGGACAACGCGATCGCGTGCGTCATGCGCGACACGCTGCCCGCCAACACGGCCTACGTGCCCGGCTCGATGCAGATCGTGAGCGGCCCGAACGCGGGCCCGAAGTCCGACGGGGCGGGCGACGACCAGATGGACTGGGTGCCGGGCTCGCGCACCGTCGTCGCGCGGCTCGGCACGGGTGCGAACGCGACCGCGGGCGGCGAGATGGACATCGGGATCACGAGCGAGGTGCGCTTCCGGGTCGTCGTGACGCCGCCCGCGCCGAGCGGCAGCGCCGTGTCGAACCAGGGCTCGCTCGCGTTCACCGGCGCCCAGTCGGGGGTGGGCTTCGTCGCGCGGAGCGACGGCGATCCCGTCGCGGGAGGGGTACAGCCCACGGTGGTCACCGTCACGGCCGCGCGGATGCTCGGTACCGTGTTCGAGGACGCGGGCTACGGCGGCGGCGCGGGCCGGTCGCTCGCGGCCTCCGGCGGCACGGGCCGCCCCGGGGCGCGCGTCGAGCTCTACGCGGCCTCGGGCGCCTACCTCGGCGCGGCGCACACCGACGCGAACGGCCTCTACGTCTTCGACGGCTGGCCGACGGGCGACTACACGGTGCGCGTCGTGAACGCCTCGGTGCGCTCCGCGCGGGCCGGAGCCGTTGCCGGCCTGTTGCCGGTGCAGACGTTCCGCACGGACGCGGCCTCCGGTGCGCCGGCGGCCGTGGCCGACCGCGTGGGCGGCGAGACGCCCTCGATCGCGGACGCGGACTCGAACACGTCGGCGCTCCCGCTCGCCTCGCTCACGACCGGGTCGGCCACCCCGCAGTCGGTGACGTCGGTGACTCTCGGGATCGCCGACGTCACGGGGCTCGACTTCGGCTACAACTTCGACACGATCGTGAGCACGCGCGACGCCGGGCAGGGCACGCTCCGGCAGTTCCTGCTCAACGCGAACGCGCTCGGAAACGCCGGCCTCGCGCAGGCCGGCCTGCCCGCCGGCTCGGAGACCAGCGTCTTCATGGTGGGCGACGGGCTCGCGCACCCCGGCCTGCGCGCGGGTCTCGCGAACCAGCTCACCGCCGGTGTCGCCCGCTTCGTGCCGCTCACGGCGCTGCCGGCGCTCACCGATCCCGGCACGCACGTGGACGGAGGAACGCAGACCGCGAACATCGGCAACACGAACGCCGTCTCGCTCGGCGGCGGCATGACCGCGGGCACGGAGGCGGCGAACGTGCTGCCGGTACCCGGCCCCGAGGTCGAGATCCGCGACGGCGCCGGCCTCGCGATCGGGCTCGACCTGCAGGGCGCGAGCCAGGCCGTGGCCGGCATCGCGGTCACCGGCTTCGGCAACGCCCCGGGCAGCGGGGCCGACGCCTGCGTGCGCGTGGGAAGCCTGGCTTCGGGCGCGCGGATCGAGTCGTGCGTGCTCGGCGCCACGGCGGCCGCGTGGGCCGACCCGGGCGCGGCGCTGCGCGCGGGCGGCGACCTCGTGCACGTCTCGGGCGTCCACGCGGGCACGATCGCGAAGAGCCTGCTTGGATGGTCGGCCGGCAGCGCGATCACGCTCTCCGCCGGCTCGGACGGCTGGACCGTCACGGGCTGCGAGATCCGCGGCAACGCGATCGGAAACCCCGCGCGCGGCGCGATCTCGATCGAGGCGAGCCTCGGCTCGTCGATCAGCGACACGTGGATCTCCGATACGGAAGGCAACGGGATCGACGCGCGCCTCAGCACCGGCTCGAACAACGTCACGAACGTCACGGTGCGCCGAAGCGGCCTGGGCTCGGGCGCAGCGGCCGCCACCGCGGGCCTGCGGCTCGGTGGCAGCGGCAACCGCGTCGAGCGCTGCGTCGTAACGCTCAACTTCGGCGCCGGCGTGCAGGTCGTCAACGGCTCTTCGAACAACACGATCACGCGGAACGCGATCTCGCTGAACGGCACGATCGCGAACAGCGGCGGCGGCGGCGCGTCGGGCCAGGTCGGCATCGACCTGCAGTCGGCGGCGGATGACGTCGCGAAGGGCACGGCCCCCTACGTCACGCTCAACGATCCGGGTGACGTCGACGCCGGCGGGAACGGGCTCGTCAATTTCCCCGTGCTCGCGACTGCGGTGGTCGCGAACGGCAGCTTCACGATCACCGGCTGGGCGCGTCCCGGCGCCACGATCGAGGTGTTCAGGAGCGACGGGGACGCGAGCGGTTTCGGCGAGGGCGCCGCGTACGTCGCGACGTTCGTCGAGGGATCGGGCGCCGACCTCGACGCGGGCTCGAGCGCCTATCCCTCGCCCGTGAACGGGATCCCGCAGGGCACCGACGACACCAACCGCTTCCGCTTCACGATCGCGGCGCCCGGCGGCGTCGCCTCGGGCGTGCGCCTGACTGCCACCGCGACGCTCGCGGGGCAGGGGACGTCGGAGTTCTCGGGCGTCGTGACCGTCGAGACCGGCGTCACCGTGAGCGGCTGGGCGTACGAGGACCTGAACCACGACGACTCGGGAGGCGGGACGGAACCCGGCACCGGCGAGACGCTCTACGCGAAGCTCTTCGCGAGCGGCAACACGGTCGCGACACAGGTCGTTCCGGTCGCGCCCGCCACCGGCGCCTACGCCTTCACGTTCGTCGGCGCGGGCAGCTGGGACGTGCACGTGGACACCGACGCGAGCGCGGCGACGTTCACACCGGCCTATCCCGCCGGCTGGATCGGCACCGAGAACCCGACCGGCGTGCGCGCCGGAATCGCGGTCAACTCGACCGACGTCGCGGGCGTGGACTTCGGCCTGTGGCACGGCAGCCGCGTGGACGGGACGGTGTTCCGTGACGACGGCGCGGGCGGCGGCACGGCGAACGACGGCTCGGCGCAGGGCGGCGAGGCCGGCGTGGCGTTCGCGCGCGTGCGGCTCGCCTCGCCCGCGTGCGCGGGCGGCGCGTGCGACTCGACGACCACCGACGGCGCGGGCGCGTTCACGCTCTGGCTGCCCTTCGCGGCCGCCGGGCCCGGCGTGCTCGTCCAGGCGGTGAGCCCGGCCGGCTGGCTCGCGACCGGCGGCCTCGCGGGCACGACGGGCGGGACGTACGACCGGGCCTCCGACGCCGTCGC
>CAZPVG010000003.1:0-7076 GCA_964589945.1 uncultured bacterium | reverse complement strand
TCGCTGCCGGCGGGCGCGACGCTGTGCGTGGTCGCGCGCCACGCCACCCCGCCCGGCGCGCCGGCAGGGGCGCTCGAGACCGCGACGCTCACCGCGAGCTTCACCTATACGGGCGCGAGCCCCGCGCTCTCGTCCGCCGACGCGCTGGACGACGTCACGACCGTCGCGCTCGCGAACGGCCTGGTGCTCGTCAAGAGCGTGGACCTCACGATCGCGCGGCCCGGCGACTACCTCATCTACACGATCACCTACTCGAACCCCGGCGGCGCGCCGCTCTCGAACATCGTCATCCAGGACGCCACGCCGGCGTGGACACTGTTCGACTCGGCCACCTGCGCCAGCCCGGGCGCGGGCATCACGGGCTGCACGCTCACTCAGCCCGCCTCGGGCGCCGCGGGCGCCGTGTCCTGGACCCTCGCCGGCGCGCTCGCGCCGGGCGGGAGCGGGAGCGTGAGCTATCGGGTGCGCGTGGAGCCGGGGCCGTAGGATGAAGGGGGCCTTGGCGGGCCCCTGACGCCCTCCATGGCTCCTTAAGGGAGATCGACCCGCACCGACCGTCTCTCCGAGTCGGAGACGGAAGGCCCTCCACCTTCATTACATCCCGCGCACCCGTGCCGTGCGCGCTCGCCCCCGTCCGCTGGCCCGGAGCCCCGGCGGCGGGCTAGACTCTCCGCGCCCTCCTGACGTTGCGTTTCGCGAGGCTTCCCGCCGCCCGCCCCCCGTGGCGACAGGCACCTGGGGGCGGCGCGAGTTTCGCTATTCCGATCAGGGGGTTGCGCCAACCCGGACCCGGGCGCCCTCCGGCCCCGGCGCCCGGCGATTCATGGGATTTCGTGCCGCCCCGGACGCGGGGCCGCGCTCGAAAGGACTCACCTTGCTCCGTCTGCGTTCCGCCTTCGCGCGCCCGGCCGCCGCGCTCCTGGCCGTCGTCATCCTCGCCGGCGTGGCCTTCGCGGCCCCCGCGCGCGAGAACGCCGTCTCGCGGGTCAAGCGCTACCAGGCCAGGCTCCTCATGCGCGAGCCGATGCGCGAGAAGAAGGAGCGGCGCGAGCGCGAGAAGGAACTGCGCGAGCTGGCCCGCGAGCTGAAGAAGCACGGGCGCAGGGCATTGATCCGCCGCGGGGACAAGATCCGGTCCGAGGTGAAGGACGAGGACCTGCGGCTCGGCCGGGGCCCGTTCGCGCCCGGCGTCTCCACGGCGGCGCGGTTCGCCGAGCCGGCGCGCGGCAGCGTCTCCGGCCCGCCGTCGCCCAACGTGCGCGCCAACGACACCGCCGGCGACTTCTCCTCCGAGGGCCAGTGCGAGACCTCGATCGCGTCGTACGGCGACTACATGGTGGCGGCCTGGAACGACAGCAAGGGCTTCCGCGACGGCTCGGGCCAGACGCAGGGGTGGGCCACCTCGGTGGACGGCGGCCTGACGTGGACCGACCAGGGCACGCCGCCGCTGCCGACGGGCGTGACGGGCTGGAAGTGGACGAGCGACCCGGTCGTCGTCGTGAACCCGAACACCGGCGCGTTCTACTACGCCGCGCTCGGCGACGCCTCGACCAACCTCAACGGCATCGGCGTGCTCAAGGGCCGCTTCACCGGCACGACGTTCAACTGGTCCGTGCGCTCGGCCTCGCGCACCTCGTCCTACACGGTGGACTTCCTCGACAAGGAATGGATTGCGGTCGATCCCGCGAGCGGCAAGGTCTACGTGACCTGCACGAACTTCACCGGCGGCACGGACCAGATCGAGTTCCAGTACGCCGACAGCTCGCTCGCCTCCTGGTCCACGCCGATCAAGATCTCGGCCCAGAGCGAGAACGGCTACGTCCAGGGCTCGCGCCCGATCGTCGGGCCCGGCGGCGTCGTGTACGTGACCTACTACGCCATCGGCCTCGTGGACGTGGATTACGTGCGTTTCTGCCGCTCGACGAACGGCGGCCAGTCCTTCTCCGCGCCCGTGGACGCGGTCGCCTTCTACTCGAACTGGGGCACCGGCGCGCCGGGCTTCAACCGCGACAACCCCATCCCGAACTTCCCCTCCGTCGCGGTGGACATGACGAACGGGCCGCACGCGGGGCGCGTGTACCTCGCGTGGGAGGAGTGCCTGAACTGGTACGACGACCTCAACGCCATCGGGACGGCGGGAAACGTCTCCGAGGTCGAGCCCAACGAGACGTCCGTGACGGCCACGCCGATCACGCCCGGCGTCACGGTGCGCGGCTCCCTCTCCTCGACCAGCGACTTCGACTACTACCGCGTGCACCTCTCGGCCGGGCAGACGTTCATGGCGTTCGCGGACTCGTCCGTCTCGGGGGCCACCTTCTCGCTGCGCATGATCGCGGTGGACGGGCTGACGCGCCTCGCGTGGAATACCGCGGCGAGCTCCGACATCAACGCCGGCTACCTGCCCGGGTGGCTCTGGACCGCGCCGGCGGACGGCGACTACTACCTCCGCGTCGCCTCGCAGGTCGGTTCGGGCTCGTACACGCTCGTGACGGGCCTCGCGTCTCACGGCAGCGAGCGCGGCGACGACCAGCGCAACGTGTTCGTGTCGCACTCCGACAACGGCGGCGGCTCCTGGAGCGTGCCGGTGCGCGTGGACGACGCGCCGGTCGGCTACGACGGCTGGCTGCCCGAGGTCGCGGTGGACTCGAACGGCGACGCGTTCTGCGCCTGGTACGACTGGCGCGACGCGCCGGCGGCCACGAGCGGCGGCCAGTCGAACGTCTACCTCGCCCGCTCGAGCGACGGCGGCCAGACGTGGACGACCCTCGGCCGCGCGACCGACGCGATCTCGGACTGGACCAACTGCCTGTCCTACATCGCCCCGAACCAGGGCGACTACCTGAGCCTGCACGCGGCCCCCTCGAAGCTGACCGTCTGCTGGTCCGACGCGCGCGGCGGAACGCCCGACGTCTACGTTTCCGTGTGGCCGCTGGCCGCGACGAGCACGACCGTGACGGTGGTCTCGGCCACGGCGTCACCCGGCCGCGTGGACCTCGAGTGGAGCGCGAGCCCGCCCGACGGCTTCCGCGCCACCGTCTACCGCACGATCGCCGGCGCCGGCGCCTGGACCGCGCTCGACACCGTGACCGCCGATCCCGCGGGCCGCGTTGCCTACTCCGACACGGCCGTCACGAAGGGAACGACCTACACCTACCGGCTCGGCGTCATCGAGGGCGGCAGCGAGTTCCTGCGCGGCGAGGTCACCGTGACCGTGCCCTCGGGCCTCGCCCTGGCGATGCGCGGCGTCTTCCCGAATCCCACCAACGGCGTCAACGCCTGGCTGGCGTTCACGCTTCCGCTGGCCGAGCCCGCGACGGTCGCCGTCTACGACCTCGAAGGGCGGCTCGTGGACTCGCGGCGGCTCACCGGGCTCGCCGCGGCTGAACACGTGATCCCGTTCGAGCTGTGGCCGTCCGCACGCTCGGGCGTCTACCTGGTCCGCATCACCCAGCGTGGGCGGTCGCTCACGTCGAGGGTTGCCATCGTGAGGTGAGTTCCATGCGCTCCCCCCGGCTGTTCGCTTCGCTCCTCCTCCTCGTTCCGCTGCTCGCGACGCCGAAGGCCGCGCACGGACGCGATCTCTTCACCCGGGTCTCCCCGCTCTCCGGCCGGGCCGCGACGCTGTCGGTGCGGCCGCAGGCGCCGCTGCTCGCGGTGGACCGCGCTGCGCTCGACGAGTTACGCGCCTCGGACGGCGGCACCGTGAGCGTGCCGCTCGCCGACGGCACGAGCCTCGACCTGGTGCTCGAGCGCCGTCGGCTGTTCGCGCCGGGGGCGCAGGTCACCTACACGGACGCCTCGGGCCCGCACGCGCTGCCCATCGACCTCGCGTTCTTCCGCGGCTCCGTGCCGGGCGAGCCCGACACGTGGGCCGAGGTCACGCTCGCGCCGAACCAGGTGCGCGCCACGATCGTGCGCGGGAGCGAGCGGCTGGACGTGATGCCCGCCGAGGCGCCGACCGGGACCGAGCCCCCGCTCCACGTGCTGTCACCCGAGCGCGACCTCGATTCGACCTCGCCGCCCTGGAGCTGCGGCGTGGACGGGGCGAACGAAGCGGCGCTCGACCACGGCGACCCGACGCGGCTCCTCCCGCGCCCGCCGGCGCAGCCGAACGGCGTCGAGCTGGTCGCGCCGCGGCGCGTGATCTCGATTGCGGTGGACTGCGACCAGGAGATCGCCGGCAAGTTCGGCGGCAACGTGACCGCGGCGTCGAACTACGTGACGACGCTGCTCGCCACGGTCTCCCTGATCTACGAGCGCGACCTCGAGGTGACGCTGAACGTCAGCTACCTGAACTTCTGGACCACGACCGACCCGTACACCCAGACGAGCCTCTCGCCGCAGCTCTCCGAGCTGCGCAGCTGGTGGAACGCGAACCGCAGCGGCATCCCGCGGGCGGTCACGCACCTGCTCTCCGGCCGCAACCTGGGCGGCGGCATCGCCTACCTCAACGTGCTCTGCGCCAGCACCAGCAGCGGCTACGGGTACTCGCTGAGCGCCATCGACTGCGCCTACGGCTATCCCACGAACACTTCGACCTGGGACGCCGTCGTGGTGGCCCACGAACTCGGGCACAACTTCGCGGCCTATCACACGCACAGCTGCAACTGGGGGGCATTGGGCTACGTCCCCGCGGGCGCGACGCTGGACTCCTGCCAGGTGAGCGAGGGTGGCTGCTGGACGAGCCCGCCTGTCCCGCTCCACGTGCCCCCCGCCAAGGGCACGATCATGAGCTACTGCCACCTGCTCTCGGGCGGCGTGGCCGGGAACATCCGGCTGGACTTCCACCCGGTCTGCATCGAGCGGATGCGCGCCGCGGTGGACGCCGCGCCCTGCGCGAGCGACCCGACGGTGCAGCCCCCGGACAGCATCGCGATCGCCGCGACGCCGACCGGCGCCGAGCTGAGCTGGCTCGCCAGCACCACCCCGGGCGTGACGGGCTACGACGTCTACCGGAGCCGCTACCAGCTCGACCCCGACCCGGCCTTCATCGGCTCGACGGCCGGGCTCTCCTTCGACGACGTCTCGCTGGGGACCTGGTACTACAAGGTGCGCGCGTACACGGGCGGCGACACCTCCGCGTTCGGCGCCGAAACGCACCTCGCGCTGTGCCCGCTCGAGCCGCAGCCCGACCTGCCCGTGGGCTCGACGCCCGTGGCGATCGCGGCCGCCGACTTCGACGGCGACGGGATCACCGACCTCGCGGTCGCGAACCAGGGCGAGGCCACGGTCTCGCTGATCCACGGCAACGGCTCGGGCGGCGTCGGCGACGGCACGTTCGCGGCGGCGGTGCCGATCGCGACCGTCTCCGGCGCGCAGTGCCTGCTCGCGACCGACGTGACCGGCGACGGCCTGCTCGACCTCGTCGTGGGCACGGGCGTGGACAGCTCACTCTGGATCTACCCCGGGGGCGGCGCCGCGGGCGTGCCGAACGGTACGTTCGGCGGCGGCACGCGGGTGCCGCTCGGCTTCATCCCGACCTCGGTCGCCACGGCCGACTTCAACGAGGACGGCCTTCCCGACTTCGTGGTCGCCGGCCATCCCACGGGCGTCGGCCTGCTCTTCGGCAACGGCACCGACGGCGTGCCCGACGGCACGTTCACCGGCCCGACGATCCTCACCTTCACGAGTCTCCCGGGCCCGTCGCGCGGCGTCACCATCGCCGACTTCAACGAGGACGGTATCTGGGACTTCGCGGTCACGACGAGCACCTACCTGCGCGTCTACCGCGGGCTGGGCACGAACGGCGTCGGCGACGGCACGTTCGCCGCGCCGGCCGGGTACAACGCCTTCACGAACGCCTACGAGATCATCACCGGCGACTTCAACCAGGACGGCATCACCGACCTCCTCACCCTCTACTCGCCGGTGAGCGGCGCCGGCGTGTTCTTCGGCAACGGCACGAACGGCGTCGGCACGGGCACGTTCCCGTACACCGCCACCGGCATCGACGTGGGCTCGAACCCGCGCGGCGTGGCCGTGGGCGACTGGAACGGTGACGGCCTCCCGGATCTCGCGCTCGTCAACAACAACACCACGAAGACCGCCAGCGTGGTCACCGGCAAGGGCGGCGGCCAGTTCGACCCGGCGCTCACGTGGGGCGCGAACACGAACCCCTACGCGCTCGCCCTCGGCGACTGGAACCACGACGGCGGCATCGACCTCGCGGTCGTGAACCGGGGCGCGAACTCGGTCACGCCGATGCTCGCCGCCTGCGTGAACGCGCTGCCGCTCGACCTCTCGATCGTCGAACCCGCCGGCCCCGACACGCTCATCGAGACCGTGGACCACGCGCTGTCGTGGTCGAAGGGCGCCGGCGTGGGGCTCGTCGAGGTCCAGGTCTCGCGCGACGGCGGCACGACGTGGGAGACGATCGCGCAGAACCGCTTCGACACGACCTTCACCTGGACGCCGACGCCGCCCGCCACCACGCACGCGCGCCTGCGCGTCGTGGACCAGGCGCGGCGCTGGGTCATGGCCGAGAGCGCGTCGGACTTCACCATCCTCCCGCAGGCCGTCCTCGACGTCGGTACGCCCGTGGCGACGCGCTTCGCCGTCCTCGGCGCCTGGCCGAACCCGACGCGCGGCTCGTTCTCGGTCTCGCTCTCGCTGCCCGAGGGTGGTCGCGGCGCCCGCCTCGAGCTGCTCGACCTCGCCGGCCGCCGGGTCGCCGACGTCCCGCTGGGCGCCTTCGCCCCCGGCGTCCACTCCGTCCCCCTGCAGGCCGCCGGCCTGCGCCCCGGCGTCTACCTGGTCCGCCTGAGCCAGTCCGGCCGCGCGAGCACCCGCAAGGTCGCCGTCCTGGACTGAGCCGCGGAGCCGCGCGACGGGCCGCGCCCCTCCTCCGGGCGCGGCCCGAATCGTTTGCGCCCCGTATGGCGCACGGGGGGCGGGCCGGCCATCAGCGGTCGAGCTCGCGACGGCCGCACGGGGATCCGGGCACGGGCGGTCGGGCTCGCGGCGGGCGCACGGGGGTCCGGACAGGGGCGCGACCGGGGGTCGCTCCGCTCCGGCCATCCCTGGCCTCCGCTGCGCTAGGCGTTCGGCCTGCTTCGCCATCCTGGCTCTCGCAGGCC
>CAZPVG010000002.1:91654-125269 GCA_964589945.1 uncultured bacterium | reverse complement strand
CCCGGCAGCCCGGCCGGCACGCAGACCACGCCCGGCGGCATGTGCGCGTGCACGGCTTTTTGCAACGGGGGCCACCCCACCGGCCGGGGCCCGGGGGGGCACCCCCCCCCCGCCCGCCGGTCGGATCTCCGGACCGTCTAGCGAATGACGGTCAGCCGGACGCTCTGCGATTCGTCCCGCGAGTCGGCCCGGACGAAGTAGAGGCCCGGGGCCACGTTGCGCCCGCCGTCCGCCCGGCCGTCCCAGGCCAGGTGGAGCGACCCCGCGGCCGCCTGGCCGCGGTAGAGGTCGCACACCCGGCGGCCGGAGGCGTCGAGCACCTGGACGCGGACGTTGCCCGCGGAGCCGAGCCGGAGCGCCAGGCTCACGCGGCCGCGGCTCGGGTTGGGCGCGGGGGCGGACCAGGCCAGCCCGCCGGAGGGCGCGCCGTCGCCGACCCCGGCCACGACGAACGCGATCCCGGGGTTCGGGACCGGCTCGTCGGTGAAGTCCGCCGAGCAGTCGTCGGTGTCGTGCGCCGGATTCGTCCGTTCGAGCGAGTGGGTGTTCAAGGGCACGCCGGGGTGCGGAATGATGCCCGGCCAGCTGCCGTTCTTGAACGTCAGGACGTCGAGCACCGTGTTCGCCCCGTCGAGCACCAGGATCTCGTCGCCGCTGTTCGGGATGTTGAACCCGGTCGAGGTCGCCCATGCGGGGAACATCGCCATGTCCGGGGTGCCCGCGTCCGAGCCCGAGCATTCGGCGTCGGCGCGGCGGCCGTTCTCGGAGAGGAACGTGGCCCCGTCGCGCGCGACCACGAAGGCCTGGCCCGGCACGAGCACCGAGCCGGCCGGGAACTGCGCGATCGCCTCGTGGTCGTCCGGCGCGCCCTGGTCGCCGATCTTGAACGCCGAGATCGAGACGACGGCCTGCGTCGGGTTCGCGATCTCGAGCCACTGCTCCTTCACGCCGCCCGCGAAATAGGCCTCGTTCACGACGATCGGCGCCACGACCTCGCCCCGGGCGTCGAACCACAGGTCGAACGCGTAATCGAGCGTGCCGTCGGCGATCTCGTCGGTCGTCGTGCCGGTGCTGCCCGGATCACCGTACTGCGTCGGCACGTCGGCGGCGCGCGCGGGCGTTCCGTCCCGCGGGTCGAGCGTCACGTCGGCGGCGTTCGTCAGGAAGAGCGCGGCCGAGAAGCGGACCGGCGCGGTCGGGACGAACTGGAAGCCGAGCGCGGACCACGGGACCGCGACCTCGATGACGCCGTCGGCGGACAGGACCGCCTCGGCACCGGCTCCTCGCTCGACGCCCGAGGCGTCGAGGACGCGAGGCGCCTGGCCGGAGCCGAAGCGCGTTTCGACGAGGCGCTCGTACGCCGCGCTGCCGGCGACGTCCAGTCCCGCCGAGTCGGCGAACGCGGTGCCGCCCGAGTAGGGGAGGCGGTCCGTGTCGATGGCGAGCTGGAGCTGCGGGACGCTGTCGCCGGTCGTCGCGACGACGCCCTCCACCTTCGCCATGAAGTAGAGGAAGTCGCGGTCGCCGGTCACCCGGAACTCGCTCAGGTCGTGTCCACGCGCGGGCCACGCGACGCGCGCGTCGCCGAGGGCGTCGCGCCAGAAGTACTCGCCGCCGCCGTCCGCGCGGCACTGGAGGCGGCCGAGATCGGCGATGGGGGCGGGAACCGCGAACCACTCCGAGGCGTCGCCGTCGAGCGTCACCGTGTGGGCGCCGGCCGGAGCGGCGCCGGCGACGACGGCGACCGTGCTCGCGAGTGCGACCCAGCGCTGGAGGTTCATCTTCGGTCCCCCTTCTCCTCGCCGCGGGTGAAAACCCACCGGCCTTCGAAGGGACTACCTGTGCACGCGGCGTTCCAACCCAGCGAAACACGGCCGATCGTGCATCTTGCGCGAGGAAGCCGGGGATTCCTGCCCGGTCGGCTCGAGAGCGCGTGCAGTCCGCACGCGCCCGGACCTCAGGCGGCCGGGCGCGAGGCCTGCTCGACCTCCGGGCGACCCTCGAGCTCGAGATCGAGCCGGGGCGCCAGCCACAATCCCATGTGCCGGATCCCCCCGGGGGCGTGGAGTCCGGAGCCCAGGACGATCCGGCCGTCCGGACCGCTGGCGACCAGCTCCCAGCGCTCGTCGCCGACGCGCCTCGGTCAGGCCGCCGTGTGGGAACGCGGGTCGGCCGGCGGCTGCGCGTGGGCCGCGTCGTCGAACCGGTGGCGGGCGCGCAGCAGGTCCACGACGGCGCGCGCATCGTGCTCGTTCAGCGCGCGCGCGAAGCGCACGACGTGCCCGCCCGACTCGAAGCGGGCGCCCGTGGCGCCGCGCCCGCTCACGTCGAGGCCCAGCGCGAGCACCGGCGGAATCTCGCGGCCGAACGGGCGCAGCCGGCGGACCGAGTCGAGCGGCCAGCGATGCGTCCACCAGAATCCCCACACGCCGCGGCGGATGACGAGCGCGTCGCGCTCGAGCAGCACGCGCTCGCGTCCCGCGGAGAGCCAGATCAGGTAGGCGAGCACGCCGGCGCCCGCGGCCGTCCAGAGGAAGGTCCAGACCAGCAGGAAGGCGCGGTCGGGCCCGAACGGGCCGGGCATCACGAACTGCCGGACCATGAAGCCGAGCCCGAAGGCCCAGCCGACGAGCCACAGCGAAAGGACGCCGACCGTGATCGGCCGCCGCGGCGACGGCAGGTCCACGACGAGCTCGGCGGGGCCCTCCGGCTCGGCCTCGAAACGGGTGTCGCGATCGTTGGTCATCAAAGGGTGCCCCTCGACGGGGTTCGGTCGGGTATCGGCGTCGCCCGTGTACCCCGCCAGCCGGAACTTCCGGCGTCGGGGGCCCCGAGCACCCATGCCCCGCCCGTTGGATGCGCCAACCCGCTGCGGCGCACCGCGGCGCCGGGGCGACCTGCCGGATTCCGGGGTGCCGCCACCCGCTCCGGGTCGCGGCCGCCGGGGTCCGGCACGATCGCCCTCATCGTCGCCCGGCCGGCGGCCGAAAACTGCGGAGACACGAGCCACGCGTCATCCCGCATCCGGGGGTAACGACTCCCTGGAGCGCTGACCGACGATGCCCAGACGGGGGATTCGACATGACGCGCACCCACGATCTCCGGTTCCTTGCGGCCGCGGTGCTGCTGCTCGCAGCCGCCGGCTGCTCGGGACGCTCCGGCGGCGCCGCCGGCGGGGACGAGCACGCCGCCGTGCGCATCGGGCCGAGCCCGGCCACGGTCGGGACGCAGCTGGCGGTGGCGCTGGACGCGCCGTCGGTCTCTCCCGAGCAGTGCGACATCCGCTGGAAGGTCAACGGCGAGTCGGTCGGCGCAAGCTCGCAGGCCGTTCTCGACCCGGACCGCTTCCGCAAGGGCGATCGCGTCGAGGTCACGGTGACGCTCCCGACCCGCGGGGGCGAAGCGCCGCGCACGCTGCGCGCGCACGTCACGATCGCCGATGCCCCCCCGGTCGTCCTGACCGCGAGGGTCTCGCAGGACGTCTCGACGGGCGGCGCGGAGCTCGCCGTCTCGGCTTCGGCCTCGGACCCGGACGGCGACCGGACGACCTGCGAGTACCGGTGGTTCCGCAACGGCCGGCCCATCGAGAACGCGTCGGGCGCGCGCCTGCCCGCGACTTCGCTCGCGCGCGGGGACCGGATCACGTGCGAGGTGACCGCTTCCGACGGCGAGTTCTCCTCGGTGCCGCTCATGAGCGATGCGTTCGTGCTCGACAACCGCGCGCCCCGGTTCGACGCCGCGCCGACATCCGTGCCCGCCGGGGACAAGGCGTTCCGGTTCCAGGCGAAGGCGGTCGATCCCGACGGCGACCCCTTGCACTACGAGCTGACGCAGGCGCCGGACGGCATGACGATCTCCGCCGACGGCACGATCGACTGGCCGCTGCCCGCGAAGGAGAACCGCAAGAGCGAGTATCCGGTGACGATCCGCGCCACCGACGGCAAGGGCGGCGAGGCGACCCAGAGTTTCACGATCCGCCTGACGACGGGGCCGGTCGCGAAGTCGTAGGGGCGCGATCGGCGGCCCCGCCCGGCCGGTCACCGCGGGCGGAGGATGGCGATGCTGGCGGTGTGGCCGTGCAGGAAGTTCGCCTCGCCGACCGGGCCGATCTCGCCGGCGCAGAACATGCCCGCGGCGGGCACGGGGCCCCCGAGGGCCTGCTGCAGCAGCGTGACGTCGCGATCGGGTTCGCCGTAGAGCCCCCGGCCCCGGCCGTTGCAGGCGAAGAGCAGCGCGGCGTGCGCCCGCGAGTCGAACGCCTGCGGCGAGAGCAGCATTGCGAGGTCGTCGGCCGCGGTCTTCGCGTCGCGCACGTGGAGCCGCACGCGCTCGCCCTTCACGACGCGATCGCCGACCGCCAGCGCGCCGCGGGCGCGGTCGGCCCCGAGCAGGTTGCGGATCAGCCAGTCGCCGCGGCCGCTCGCGTCGCCGCGGGCCGGGCGGCCGACGTAGAGCCCCTGCGCGAGCCGCTCGCGCTCGGATTCGGGCAGCTCGCCGAGCACCTGCTCGGCCCGCTCGAGCGCCGGCCGGCCGTCGAGCGCGAGCAGCACGTTCTGCTCCGCGGCCGTCACCTCGAGCGGGGGGCCGACCGGCGCGCAGCCCTGGGAGACGACGACGTCGGCGCGCAGCGCGCCGTGCAGGGCGAGGGCGAACCCGCCCTCACCCGAGACCCAGTCGTTCAGGAACAGGACGTTCGAGCCCCGCCGGGCGCCCGCGCTCGCGAGGCCGCCCACGACGCGCACGCCCGGCGCGTGGCGGTTGAACGCCCCGAGTGCGCGCTCGGCATCGAGCGTGAACGGGTCCGCCGCGAGAAGCACCAGCTCGGCGCCGCGCACCCCGGGCGCGATCCGGTCGAACGCCGCCGCGTCCGGCACGGGCTCGCGCCAGGTCTCCGGATGCAGGAGGAACGGCTCCACCTCGACACCCGGCAGGCGGCCGGCGATCACGGACAGCGAGGCGCCCTGCTCGAGCTCGCGTGACCGGGTCACGACTCCGCGCGCGGAGACTCCGGCGAGCGTGCGGGGCGCGAGGTCCCGGCGCAGCGTCCCGGCGATCGACTCGCCGCCCGCGACGTGGGCGCCCGAGAGGAACGCCAGGACGAGGTCGGGCCGACCGCCCTCCAGCGACGCCACCAGCTCCGCCGCGGCCTCGCGCGCGGCCGCCTCGGCGCCGGGCAGCGTGGAATGGGCGCTCGCCCAGATCATCGGCGGCCCCCGCCGGGCACGTCAGACCCCGCGCTGGATCTCGCGCGCGATCACCAGCCGCTGGATCTCGCTGGTGCCCTCGCCGATCTCCATGAGCTTCACGTCACGGTGCATGCGCTCGACGGGCAGGTCGCGGCAGTAGCCCATGCCGCCGTGGATCTGGATCGCCTTGTCGGTGACCCAGTTCCCGATCTCGCTCGCGTAGAGCTTGGCCATCGAGGCCTCCTTCGTGTACTCGCGGCCGGCGTCGCGCAGCATCGCCGAGTGGTAGACGAGGTGGCGAGCGGCCTCGATCTTGACCGCCATGTCGGCGAGCATGAACTGCACCGCCTGGAAGCTGCCGATGGGCCGGCCGAACTGGTGGCGCACCTTCGAGTACGAGAGCGAGTGCTCGTACGCGCCCTGCGCGACGCCGAGCGCCAGGGCGCCGATCGAGATGCGGCCGCCGGTCAGCGTCTTCATGAACGCCTTGAAGCCGCCCGTGGCCTCGCCGATCATCTGGTCGTCGGGAATGAAGCAGTCCTCGAACACGATCTCGACCGTGTCCGAACCGCGCAGGCCCATCTTCTTCTCCTTCTTGCCCACGCGGAATCCCGGCGTCGCGGTGTCCATGATGAACGCCGAGATGCCGTTCGCGCCCTTCTTCGGGTCCGTCACGGCCGTCAGCGTGACGTACTTCGCGTAGCTCGCGTTCGTGATGTAGATCTTCGAGCCGTTCACGCGCCAGCCGCCGGAGACCTTCGCGGCCTTCGTCTGCGTGCCCGCCGCGTCGGACCCGGCGTTGGGCTCGGTCAGGCCGAACGCGCCGATCGCCTCGCCTTTCGCCATGGGGACGAGGAAGCGCATCTTCTGCTCCTCGCTGCCGGCGCCGTACACCGGACCGCAGCCGAGCGAGACGTGGGCGGCGAGCGTGATGGCGGTGGAGGCGCAGACGCGCGCGACCTCCTCGACGGCGATCGCGTACGAGACGGTGTCCATGCCCGCGCCGCCGTACTTTTCGGGGAACGGCAGGCCCAGCAGGCCCAGCTCGGCCATCTGCTTCACGGTGTCGAGCGGGAACGTCTCGGTCTCGTCCAGCTCGCGCGCCCGTGGCGCCACGACCTCCTCGGAGAACCGGCGCACCATGTCCCGCACCTGGTGATGTTCTTCCTTCAGCATGAGCATTCGGGGACTCCCGGGAAGGCGTGCCGGGGCACGCGGATCCCCGGTCCGCGCACGGCGGGCCCGGGGGGAGTTGTCCGGCAATGGGCGCGCCGGACTGTACCCGAATCCGCGCCGGGAGTCAGCGCAGGGTCGAGTCCATCTCCGCGGCCCGCTTCGCCTCCTTCGCCGAGGCCTCGAGAGCCGCGCCCACGACGGGCGCGCCCGGGATGGGCTCGGTCGCGAGAATGCTGTCGCGCTGGTGCTCGGTGAGCGGGGTCTTCGCGGCCGATTCCTGCTTCGCCTTCGCCGAGCAGCCCGCGGCGAGCGCCGCGAGCGCGATCAGTGCGACGGCGGCGGGGCGCCGCGCGGAAGCCGGGACGTGATCCATCCGAGGTTCCCTCCTCTTCGGTTCGAGCGGGCTTCTCAGTGCACGGACCTCGTGCGCATCGCCGGCGTCAGGTCGCAGCGCGTGTTCGGCCCGAGGTCGCCGCTGCGGTGGTGGAGCACCTCGAGCGCGAGTCGCGCGCATGCGCTCCCGGCCTCGCGCCACGGAAAGCGGAAGCCCTGCGGCACGGGCTCGAGCACCTGGGCGGGCGCCACGGACTGCGGGAATGCGAACGCGAAACGCTCGGTCGTGGCCTTCGCGTGGCGGTCCCGGTCCGTCGGGGACGCCACGATCACGGCGACGGTCATGCCGCGCGAGGCGCGAAGCTGGGGGTCCACGGCGACGACGCGGCGGGAGGAGCCGCGCGAGCGCGTCACGGAATAGGGCGGCGGCGCGCGCACGACGACCTCGAGCGTCCACTCCTCGTCCGAGGGCTCCGCGTCGTCGCTCTCGCGGGCGAAGCGGTTGGCCCGGACGGCGCCGTGCGGACCATCCGTGCCGGGGCTGTGCGCGTCGATCGCGAAGGTGGCCGCGGAGAGCGTGGCGTCGAAGCCGGCCAGGAACTCCGCGTGGATCAGCGAGTCCGAAGGCACGCCCTCGACCGCGACGACGCGCAGCGGGTGGGCCGGGGCGGCGCCCGAGTCGGCGGCCACCGGGGTGACGGCGAGGAACGTGGCGCAGGCGAACGGGGCGAGGATCGGGATCACGGGACGGACCTCCCTGCGGGCGGCGGGGGCGGTTCCCCGGGAAGCGGCGGGCTCTGCGCCAGGCGCCGACCGACCCCATGAGCGTACTCCACCAGGGCCGCCGGCACGGCACCCCTTTCCGCGGCGTCGGCGTGCCGCCAGGCGATCGTCTCCTCCCACTTCGCCCCCACCCACTTGAGCCAGCCGCGCACCGTGCGCTCCGCCGGCTCGTGCGGATGCCGCTCGCTGCACGCGGTCACGAACACGCCCCGGCGGGTCCGCGCCCACTTCGGCCGGAAGCCGGTCCCGCCGCCGGGCAGGGTGACGAGCGGCGTGACACAATTGCACCGGTCGATCAGCGCCTTGAGCGGGGCGCTCACGCCGTCGAAGTAGACGGGCGAGCCGGCCACCACGGCGTGCGCCCGTTCGAGCGCGTCGTAGAGACGGTCCATGTCATCGTGGAAGATGCAGAAGCCGCTCGTGGCGTCGGGGCCGCACGCGATGCAGGGCTTGATGCCCATCGCGTGCGCCTCGAACGATTCGACCCCGGCGCCGCCCTCGCGCGCGCCCTCGGCGAGCGCGGCGAGCAGCCGCGAGACCGCGCCCTCGGCGAGCGGGCTGCCGTTGACCGTCACCAGGAGCCGCGCCGTCATGCCCGGGGCATGCCCGCGGGCGCCGGCGTTCCCGTGGTCCGCGCCTGCTTCGGAGACCTCATGCCCGGCTCCTCCCCGTCCGCGGTCCGCCGGCTCAAACGCCCGCCGGCAGCACGCTCTCGCAGCGGCCCGACGTCCTCCCGCGCGCCAGCCGCTCCCGGAAGCGCAGGTGCCTCCGCCGGGTCCACTCGACCAGCGGCCGCCACGCACGTGCGGTGAGGCGATGACGGGTCAGGAAGGCCCACGCGAAGTTCGACTTCTTGTAGAGGTACGACATCGCGAGGTACGACGCCACCGCCTCCGGATCCGAGGGACGGCGGCGCCAGATGCTGCCCGGCGAGAAGAGCCGTCCGTAGCAGCGGGCATACCCCTCGGCGAGATCGTCGGCCGTCATGCGGCGCGGCCGGAAGACGACGTGGGCGGTGTCGTAGCGCGACCAGTCCCGGTGGAGCAGCCGCCCTTCCTCCTCGAACTGCCGGAAGAGCGGCGTGCCGGGATAGGGCGTCAGGATGTGAAAGGTCGCGCACTCGAGCTTCTGGGCCTCGATCCACTCGACGGTCCGGTCGAAGACGTCCGGACCGTCGTGATCGAAGCCCAGCACGAAACTGCCGTTCACCTGGATCCCGTGCTCGTGCAGCAGGCCGACGCGGCGCGCGTAGTCCGACGGGTCCGGACTCTTCTTTCGCTGCTCGGCGATGTTCCTCGCCTGCAGCGTCTCGAAGCCGACGAACACGCCCGTGCAGCCCGAGAGCGCCATCTCGCGGACGAGCAGGGGATCGTCCGTCGTGTCGATCGAGATCGCCGCGCTCCAGATGATGTCCAGGGGCCGGAGCGCGCGGCAGAGGGCCCGCAGGTACTCGGGGCGCGAGCCGAGGTTGTTGTCGGTGAAGACGGCGTACGGTTGCCCGTCCTCGGCGATCTCGCGCGCGACCTGCTCGGGATCGCGCAGCTGGTACGGCATGACCAGCCCGTCGGTCGAGAGGTAGCAGTAGCCGCAGCGGCTGTGGCAGCCGCGCGTGGCGTTGAGACTCGTCGTGGTGAGGTAGCTCTCCCGCGGAAGGAGACGGCGGGCCGGCGCCGGCTCGTCGCGGTAGCTCGACCGCCAGCTCCCCGTGTACCGGGCCTTCAGCGCACCCGCGTCCGCGTCGCGGAGGATCTCGGGCCACAGCTGGACGCCTTCGCCGATCGCCAGCGCGTCGGCGTGCGGGGCGCACTCCTCCGGGCAGGAGAGGACGTGCAGGCCGCCCAGCACGACCCGTGCGCCGCGCTCGCGGTACCAGCGCGCCAGCTGGAACGCCCGGTTCGCGAACGTCAGGTGGACCGTGATGCCCACGACGCTCGGGAAGGGACGCCACGGAGGGGGCCCCTGCAGCAGGTTCTCGTCCCACAGCGCCACGTCCCACTCCGGCGGGGTCGCGCCCGCGAGGCTCGTGAGCGCGAGCGTGGGCGTGAGCACGTGCTTGCCGAAGCTGGCGTGAGGATCCTTGGGGTAGAACGGGTTCACGAGGAGCGCGCGGCGGGGCTCGGGCCGCTGGGGCGGGACGCCCGGGTCGAGCCGCGGCGGCTCCCGCAGGTCGCTCGGCGTGCGTCGCGCCCCCACGCTCAGGTCCTCTCGGCCCAGACGAGCGTCGTCGCGCCGAGGCGGCGGACGAGCGGCAGGGCCTCCGCCAGCGCCTCGGCGGCCCGCCCCGGGCCGAGCAGCGAGCCGGGAAGGGTCTTCAGCACCCACAGGAACTGGCGGCGGCCCAGCACCCGGAAGCCCGCCTTGCCGAGTTCCGCGGCCAGCTCGCTCGGCTCGAGCGGGTGGTGATAGCGGTACGGGTGGTATTCGCCCGCGTCGTCGGTCGCCTCGGGGAAGCAGGACGAGGGGAGCGTGCGGCGGAGCCAGGGCCACTTCACCGCGACGCGCTTGACCGATTCGATCGGCGAGGCGGGGTTCGGCGTCGAGATCGCGACCCGCCCGCCGCGCTTCACCACGCGCGCGATCTCGGCGAACACCGCCGGGCGATCGGGGCGGTAGACGTGCTCCATCATCTCGACCGACACCGCCCGGTCGAACGCGCCGTCGCGGAACGGCAGCGCCTTCGCGTTCGCGTGCAGCAGCGGCAGTCCCTGCGGCATCGCGCCGCGCGCCCACTGGAGCTGGTCGAAGCCGAGGTCGATGCCGGTCGCGCGGCAGCCGATCTCGCGCGCCCACTGCGTCCCGTACGCCCAGCCGCAACCGAGGTCGAGCACCTCGAGGCCGGGGGCGAGCGCCGCGTGCTCGAGCACCTCGCGGAAGCGTCGCACCATCATGTAGCGGCGCACGGGCGGCCCCAGGTACCAGTGCTCGACGAGGTAGGGCAGATTCTCGCGGCCTGCGAATTCGAGCCGGGGCTCGCTCCAGCGGGTCATCGGCACTTCCGCGGACCCTCAGCGCCCGCGCGCCCTCTTCCGGGCGCCCTTCCTCGGGGCGGCCCGCTTCGCGACGCGCCGGGGTCTCTCCGGCGCCTTCTTCCGCCTGGCGGCCGGCCTCCTCTTCGCGACGGCCTTCTTCTTCGCGACGGCCTTCTTCTTCGCAGCCGGCTTCCTCTTCGCGACGGCCCCGCGCTTCGCGGCGGGCTTCTTCTTCGCGGCGGCGCGACGCTTCGGCACGGCCCGCCGGGCGGCGCGCGCGTGGTGGCGGTCGAGCGGCGGCGGCGCCGGGGCCGGGAACTCGCCCGATCCCACCACGGGCTCGGGGCGCGCCGGCGGCGGCGGCAGCGGCGACAGCGCGTCGGCGCCGAAACGCCCCGCGTACCATTCGCGGATGTAGGCGACGATGTCCACGGTGGACGAGCCCGGCCCGAACAGCCGGCCCATGCCCATCGCGCCGAGTTCGCGCATGTCGTCGGCGGGGATGATGCCGCCGCCCGTCAGCAGCTTGTCGCCGATGCCCGAGTCCTGCATGAGGTGCTGCACCTCGGGGAACAGCGTCATGTGCGCGCCCGAGAGGACCGAGAGGGCCACGACGTCCACGTCCTCCTGCACGGCGGCTTCGACGATCTGCGCGGGGGTCTGGTGAAGCCCCGTGTAGATCACCTCCATGCCCGCGTCGCGCAGGGCGGCCGCCACGACCTTCGCCCCGCGATCGTGGCCGTCGAGGCCCGGCTTGCCCACCAGCACTCGAATCTTGCGCTGCATGATTCCTCCAACCTAGCGACCGGGTTCCGGTCGGAACGGATGCGCGATGGTGTCCGCCGACGCGAACGACGGGCGGCGGAATACCGTCGCGTCGCCAGCGTACCGGCCGTGAACGGAGAGGACGACCTGCCCCCCGGCTGCCCGGGGATCGTCCCCGAAGGCGACAAAGAGCGTCTCACCGGTGGCGGGCCCGCCGCGCAGGTGATCGAGCCACGTCGCGAGGTGCCGGTCCTCCGTGGGAGGCCGGTACCGTCGGTCGGTCGCGTCGACGTCCACCGGATTGCCGCTCCCCCGCGCGAATCGCAGGGGACTCGCCCGCTCCGGGGAGCGAAGCAGCCGCCTCGCGATCTCCGGCATCTGCAGGGACCGCTCGCGCTCGGCCAGAAGGGGACGCGCCGCACGGGACGCGACCGGCACGTTCACGCCCGCCCTCAGCACCAGCCCGAGGCCGACCGAGCCCGCCAGCACCACGGCCGCGACCGGCTCGCGGAGGAAGCGGAGACCGGCCTCCAGGTCCCGATCCTGGGCGGTCACCGCCGCGGCGACGAAGAGCACGAAGACCGCGTAGGTGGGCGAGCCCGTCGGGTTCGCCAGCGGAATCAGGGCGCTGGCCGCGAGCAGCGCGAGCAGGGTCCACCGGCCGTGGCGCACGCAGACGAGGGCGCACAGGGCCAGCCACAGCGGCAACACCGGCCCGTGGATCGCGAGCAGCGCGGCGCCGGCCGCCACCGCTCCCGCGACGGCGAGTACCCGTCGGGGCCCGGTGGCGAGCCCGTGGGCGGCCAGGCCGGCGAGCGCGATCGCGCCGAGCGAGACCACCCGGTTGACCTCGGTGGTCGCGAACGAGACGCGCCACCCCAGGAGAGGGTCTCCCGACAGGCCGCGTTTCGCTGCGGGCACGAGCACGACGTAGAGCACCGCGACGACGGCGACGAGCAGCCCCGCGGCCCTCCACCCCGCCGCGCTGCGAAGCGGCCGGTGCTCGAGCATCGCACCGGCCGCGAAGGCCACGGCCAGCGGGAGTGCGAAGGGATGCGCCAGGGCCGTCAGCGCCGCGACCGCCGCGACCGTCGCCAGCGTGCCCGCGCGGATCGCCTCGCGATCGCGGCGGACGAGCCAGGCGACGAACAGGAGCAGGGGGCCGTAGAAGATCCCGTGGACGTGGAACACCCAGATGTAGCCCGCGAAGCCGATGCCGCCCACGACCAGCGCGACCAGGGCGAACAGCCGGCGGGCCGGGACGGCCCTCGCGAGCCACCACCACGCGAGAAGCGCGAAGCCGGCGTTCAGGAACTGCGTCGCCGCGGTGTCGTGGCCACCGAGCCGGTAGGTGAGCCAGGCGAGCGCGACGCCCAACGGGCGCGGCGTGATCACGCTCGGCAGCTGCGCGAACGCGGCGCGGAAGAGCGAGAGCGTGTCGAGGCGGACGATCCAGTCGAACGCCTCGTTGTGGGGCCCCCAGGGAAGGCCGACGACGAACCAGAGCAGGAGACCGGCGAGCGGCAGGAGCGAGACGAAGAACCCCGGCGGAGTGTCCGGCAGCATGGCCGGCCCACGGCTCATGGTTCCTCCGGATCTTCCATCGCCAGGGCCTGTTCCGTTTCCTCGTACACGCGCCGCGCCTCGGCGAACTGCTCGGCCGAGGGCGGCAACGGGTTGCCGTCGTCGTCGGTGCCCAGGCGGATCACGTCGCGCTTCTCGAAGAGCCGCAGCGCCGCCTCGGCGGCCTCCTTCGTCTCGAACACGAACAGCGTGAACTCGCCGTCGCGCCCCAGTGCCTCGAGCCGCCAGGGCTCCTCGCCGCCGCCGCGCACCACGCGCGCGCCGGTGAAGTCGCCCGCGTGCCAGCTCGCGGAAATCGCGGCATTCACGCGGGCCGCGCGCGCGGACTCGCCCGCCTTCCAGCCTTCGCCCTCCTCGTCCGGGGGCAGCAGGCGCACCGCGTGCACGTCGGGCAGGAACGCGTAGCCGTCGGAGGTCACCGCGACGACCTCGTCCGGATCCCAGCCGTCGTCGTCCTCCTCCGCGTTCGCGGACGCCTCCGCGAGCGCCTCCTCGACCGGGTCGGCCTCCGCCGAGGGCGGCGGCTCGAGCGGCCGCGGCCGCGGGACGGTCTCGTCGCCGCCCTTGCCCGCGCGCAGCAGCATCGCCACGACCACGACGGCCGCGATCGCCCCCACCGCGACGAGCGTCCCGGAATCCACTAGAACTCCACCGTTTCGACGTAGTCGCCGAACACTTCGCGCATCGCGTTGCGGATCTCGCCCTCGGTCGCGTAGGTGCGGGCCGCTTCGAAGATCTTCTCCATGAGGTTCGCCTCGCCCGGCGCGCTCGCGGCGGCGGCCGTGAGCGCCTTGAGCGCCGAGGCGGTCGCGGCCTCGTGGCGCGTGCGCTTGAGCTCGGCGATTGCCTGCTTCTGCTGCTCCTCCACCTCCTCGCCGATGAAGAGGATCGGGATCTCGAGCTTCTCGTCGGGCTCGACGTACTCGTTGATGCCGACGAGGATCCGCTGCTTCTGCTCCACCTCGCGCTGGTACTGGTAGGCCGCGGCGGCCAGCTCCCGCTGGAAGAAGCCCTTCTCGATGCCCGGCACCACGCCGCCCATCCCTTCGATCTGGCGGAAGTAGCCTTCCGCCTGCTCCTCGAGCTTGTTCGTGAGCGACTCGACGTAGTACGAGCCCGCGAGCGGGTCGATCGTCTCGGTGACGCCGATCTCGTGCGCGATGATCTGCTGCGTGCGCAGCGCGATCTTGACCGCCTTGTCGCTCGGCAGGGCGATCGTCTCGTCCATCGAGTTCGTGTGCAGCGACTGGGTGCCGCCCAGGACCCCCGCCAGCGCCTCGTAGGCCGTGCGCACGATGTTGTTCTCGGGCTGCTTGTCCCACAGCGAGCAGCCGGCCGTCTGCGTGTGGAAGCGCATCAGCCACGACTCGCGGCGCTTCGCGCCGTAGCGCTCGCGCATGTGCCGCGCCCAGATGCGGCGCGCCGCGCGCAGCTTGGCGATCTCCTCGAAGAAGTCGAGGTGGCTGTTCCAGAAGAACGACAGCCGCGGCGCGAAGTCGTCGACGTCGAGCCCGCGCTCGAGGCAGCGCTCGACGTAGGTGAACCCGTCGGCGAGCGTGAACGCCAGCTCCTGCGCCGCGGTCGAGCCCGCCTCGCGGATGTGGTAGCCGCTGATCGAGATCGTGTTCCACTGCGGCACCTTCTTCGTCGCGAACTCGATCAGGTCCACGATGATGCGCAGGGAAGGCTCGGGCGGGAAGCACCAGCACTTCTGCGCGATGTACTCCTTGAGGATGTCGTTCTGGAGCGTCCCGCGCAGGCGGCGGAGCGGCACGCCGCGCTTCTCGGCGTTCGCGAGGTAGAAGCCGAACATGATCGACGCCGGCCCGTTGATCGTCATGGACGTCGAGACCGCGCCCGGGTCGATCCCGTCGAGCAGGATCTCCATGTCGCGCAGCGAATCCACGGCGACGCCGCACTTGCCCACCTCGCCGTGCGACTTCGGGTGGTCGCTGTCGTAGCCCATGATCGTCGGGTTGTCGAAGGCGATCGACAGGCCCGTCTGCCCGTGCTCGAGCAGGTAGTGGAACCGCTGGTTCGTCTGCGCCGCGGTGCCGAAGCCGGCGAACTGGCGCATCGTGTACATCCGGCCGCGGTACATCGTCGGGTGCACGCCGCGCGTGAACGGGTACTCGCCCGGCACGGCCAGGTCGCGCGCGAGGTCCATGCCCTTCAGGTCCGCGGGACCGTAGAGCGGCTTGATCGGCAGCCCCGAGATCGTGAACGGGTAGAGGCCCTCGCGCTCGCGGTCCTTCGGGTAGCCCGCCTCGTAGTCGCGGACCTGCGCCGCGTAGGCCCCGTTCGCCTTCGGGCTCGCCTCGGGCGCGCGGGCGCGCGCGCGCGGCCGGGCGTGGGCGCCGGCTCGGCGGGACGCCTTCGCGGCGGCTCGGGTCTTGGGGGCCGGGGTGCGCTTGGCCATGGCAGTCCTCCTCGCGGGGTGGGCCCGCGGATGGCGCGCGGGCGCGGTGAGAGCCCGGCGAGCCTACGCGGCCGCTTCGAGAAGGGTCAAGCGTCGGAAGGGCATCGGCTTGGGGCCGGGACGGCGGCGGGCCGCACGGCCGCGCGGGCCGGGTCCCCCGCGTGCGCCGGCCGGGCGCGCGGCCGCCCCGTGCGGGTGTAGCCTGCCGGCACCATGACCACCCCCGCGGCCCCCCTCGCCACTCCGGCGAACCGACCCGCCCTGCGCTCGCGTGCCCTGCGGCTCGAATACCTCTCGCTGGGCTGGAACCTGGTCGAGGGCGTCGTCGCCGTGGCGGCCGCGCTCGCCGCGGGCAGCGTGGCGCTGTTCGGCTTCGGGCTCGACAGCTTCGTCGAGAGTGCCTCGGCGCTCGTGCTCGTGTGGCGGCTGCACGCCGAGATGCGGGAGCGCGACCCGGAAGCGATCGAGCGGCTCGACCGGCGGGCGCACCGGCTGGTCGGCGTCTCGCTCTTCCTGCTCGCCGCCTGGGTCGCGCTCGACGCCGCCTGGACGCTCTGGCGCGGCGAGCGCCCCGAGACGAGCGTCGTCGGCATCGCGGTCACCTCGGTCTCCATCGCGCTGATGGTCTGGCTCGCCCGCGCCAAGCGCCGCGCGGCGGCGGCGCTCGAGAGCCGCGCGCTCGAGGCGGACTCGTTCCAGACCACCGCGTGCTGGTGGCTCTCGATCGTGACGCTCGCCGGCATCGGCCTGAACGCCGCGTTCGGCTGGTGGTGGGCGGACCCGGTGGCGGCGCTCGTGATGACCGTGTTCATCGTCCGCGAGGCGCGCGAGGCCTGGCGCGGCGAGGACTGCGGCTGCCACGGCGCGTGCGCGACCGACGCCGCGCGACGCGAAGCCTGAGCCGGGCCGCCCCGGACCCTAGTTCGCCGGCTCGTCCCCCCGCACCGCCCCGCTCGCCCGCCCGACCAGCGCGTCGGCGACGTCGTGCGGCGTGCGGCGGCGCGCGGCGAGGGCCTCGAGGCTCTCGCGCCAGTCGGCGTCGGGCACGCGCGCGCGAAACTCCGCCCACAGCCGGCCCTCGAGCAGGTCGCGCAGGCGCTGCTCGAGGCGCTGGCGGCGGCGGCGCTCGAGGTCTCCGCTCTCGCGCAGCCACAGCAGGTGCTCCTCGAAGCGGTCCACGACGCCGGGCACCCCCTCGCCCTTCGAGGCGATCGTGCGGTGGACGGGGATGCGCCAGCCGCCCGTCGGCGCGCGCAGCTCGAGCGCCGACTGGATCGCGAACGTGGCGCGCTCGGCGCCCTCGCGGTCGGCCTTGTTGACCACGAACACGTCCGCGATCTCCATGAGGCCGGCCTTCATCGCCTGCACGCCGTCGCCCGACTCGGGCACGAGCACGACCGCGGTCGTGTCGGCGGTCTGGGCCACTTCGAGCTCGCTCTGCCCGACGCCGACCGTCTCGATGAGGATGCGCGCGAAGCCCGCCGCGTCGAGCACGTCGCAGACCTGCGCCGTGTGCACGGCCAGCCCGCCCATGCTGCCGCGCGTCGCCATCGAGCGGATGAACACGCCCGGATCGCCGGCCAGCTCGTTCATGCGCACGCGGTCGCCGAGCAGCGCGCCGCCCGAGAACGGGCTGGTCGGGTCCACGGCCACGATCGCCACGGCCAGGCCGCGCGCGCGGTACTCCTTCGCGATCCGCGTCACGAGCGTGCTCTTGCCCGCGCCGGGCGGCCCGGTGACGCCGATGCGGAACGCCCGGCCCGCGGCGCCGAAGCACGCGTCGATCACCGCCGGGGCCTCGGCGTGCTCGTTCTCGACCCACGAGATCGCGCGGGCCAGCGGCACGCGCTCGCCGGCCAGCGTGCGGCGGATGAGTTCGGGGGTCGGCAGCTCGGTCGGGGGTGCGGTCGGGGTCACGGCGTCTCGCGGGTTCGTTCGTGATGGTGCAAGGCCTGCGCGGGCCTCGCGGGCCGCGCGCACGTTGCCACGATCGGCGGGCAAAGCCAAGACGCGCGCGGATATCGCGCACGGCCGCGGCGCGGGCCGCGAGGATTCGCCCCCGGGGTACAGTGGCTCCCCCCGATGCACGTCATCGCCACGCCCCGTAAGACCGCAGGAGAAATGCCGGGCGCCGGTCGAAAGATCGCGAACCCGCGACGGTGAGAGGCGCATCGGAGGAGCCGATATTGCCCAGTTTGCTCGCGCGTGCGGTTCCATCCGTGTTTCCCGCGAGACCGCTGCGGTGACAACGGGAAGCATGAGGCACGCAGGTGCTGACATGTCCCGCAGCGACACGAAAGGCCGGCCCTTCGGGCCGGCCTCGTGCTTTTCGCCCCACGACCCCGCCTCGGAGCCCCCCGGTCAGTGAAGCAGGCGGGCGCCGATTCCGACGCCGAGCCTGACCTGCAGGTAGCCCGGTTGGATGGTCACGGCGCCGCCGCCGAGTTGCTGCGGAACCCCGTAGGCGTGCAGCCACCGCGCGCCGAGGTCGATCCCCCAGCGGTCGGCGAAGTTCAGGTCCACTCCGGCGTTCGCGTCCCAGCCGAATGCGAACTCGTCGCGGCGTCCCAGGCTCTGGCGGATCTCGTTCTGGCGGTTGTAGTCGTCGGGCACCACCGCGTCGGTGCTGATGCCGTACCAGACCGCCGCGAGGTTGAGCCCGGCGTAGGGCCGGAGCAAGCCGGCCGCGTGGGCGCCCACGCGGCCGCCGACGAACAGTCGCCCGTAGTTCTGCGAGGTCTGCTGCTCGACGCGAAAGCCGGTCAGCGGGTCCTGGAACGTCTTCGTCGTCGAGAGCAGGTTCACGACCTCGAGCCCGACCACGCCGGCGAACAGGTCGGCCGTTGCGGGCAGCGGCACGACGCCCTGCACGCCGCCGCCCCATCCCGGGCGGCTGTACTGCCGCGCGTCCACGTCCGAGGGGACCATGCGCAGGCCGTAGATCTCGAGCCAGCCGTCGGCGCGCGCCGCGGGCGCGGCGAGCGCGAGCGTCGCCAGAAGCACGACACCGGTGAACAGGGAACGCATCGCGACCTCCCGGGTGGGGTTGGGGAGCCTCGGGGACCGGCCCCGGCAGGGCGCGGCTCAGGCCGACTTTGCGACCGGCGAGGGCAGCGCGTCCAGCACGCGGCGGGCGATGGTCTCGGCCGCCTTCGGCCGCGCGAGCCGGGCGGCGTTCTCGCGTACGCGCTCGCGCGTGGCGGGGTCGTCGAGCCAGCGCTCCACGGTCGTGGCGACGTTCTCGACCGAGTCCGCGAACACGGCCGCCCCACCGCCCTCCAGGAACTGCGCGTTGCGCACCTCCTGGCCCGGCGTCGGGCGAAAGACGACGAGCGGCGTGCGCTTGATGAGCGCCTCGGCGCACGTGAGGCCGCCCGCCTTGCTCACGACGACGTCGGCCGCCTCGAGCAGCGCGTCCACCTCGTTCGTGAACGGCAGGGCCCGGACGCGGCCCGGCCGCTTCGCCGCGAGCGCGCCGATCTCGCGGAAGAGGCGCGGGTTCGTGCCGCAGGCGACGACGACCTGAGGCCGCTGGGGCATCGCCTCCAGTCGCCGCGCGAGCTCGGCCATCGGGCCCACGCCGCTGCCGCCGCCCATGACGAGCACCACGGGCCCTTTCGCGTCCAGCGCGAAGCGCGCCCGCGCCGCGTCACGGCCGATCGTCCTCGCGAAGCGCGGGTCCACGGGGATGCCGGTGACGTCGATGCGGGCGCGCGGGACGCCGTGGCCGTGCAGCTCGTCGGCGACCTCGTCGGTGGCGACGAAGTAGCGGTCCACGTGCGGGTAGGCCCACATCGGGTGGGCGGTGAAGTCGGTGATGACGACGTAGAGCGGCACCCGCAGCCGGCCCTGGCCGCGCCGCCGCGCGAGCGCCTCGACGGGCAGGAAGTGCGTGCACACGACCGCGTCGGGGTTGTCGCGCTCGACCACCCGTACGAGGTTGCGCAGCGCCAGCCGGTCGAGGGCTTCCCGCGTGGGGCCGGCGGCGCGGTGGACGCGCTGCTGCGCCCACAGGTGGTAGAGCGCGCCCCAGAGCTGCGGCGCGCGCTGCGCCATGGCGTTGTAGCCCTGCGCGTACGTCTGGCGGTAGAAGCGCGAGGCGAAGACGAGCGTGTCCACCTCGCGCACGCGCGCGCCCCGCGACAGCGCGTCCATCGCGCTCGCGAGCGCGAGCGCGGCGCTGCGGTGCCCGCTGCCGGCGGTCGCGTGCAGGATGGCGATCTTCGGGCCGCCCGTCGCCTCGCCCGTCAGGGTCTCGACCGCGACGACGCCGCCGCCCTCGGGCGGGAAGAGCACCTCGTGGTCACCCGCGAGCACCCGCAGCCGCCGGCGCCACCACGCGCGCTGCGCGCGCAACCGGGCGCGCCAGTTGGCGCCTTCCAGCCGCGGAATCCGGAACCGGCCGATTCGGGGGAGCTTCACCATGAGCGGCGTCTACGCATTACTCCGTGACCGCGTTGCGGTAGTGCGTGAGGCGGGCGCCGTCGCCGTCGAGGTCGATGGCCACCACGTCCACGCGGAGGCGCGTGCGCCCCTGCTGCTCCAGCGAGCGGGCCGCCCGCAGGAGCCGCCCCTGCTTGCGGCGGTCCACCGTCGCGGCGGCCCCGCCGAAGCCGCCGCGGGTTCGCAGCCGCACCTCGACCAGCACGCGCGTCGCGCCGTCGTCCGCCACCACGTCCACCTCGACCCCGGCGAGGCGGACGTTGCGCCCGACCGGCCGCAGGCCGGCGAGCATGAGGTACGCCACGGCGAGGTCCTCCCCGGCCCGACCGCGGTCCTGCGCGAGCCCCATGAAAAAGCGCTCCCACGGGGGCGGGTGAGAGCGGAAAAGTACCAGAAACCGGGGGGTCGCGAGGTCCGCCGCACCCCGTCCCGCCCGAGGGGGGCGGGACGGGGGCTCTCGCGGGGGGCAGCGGGAGATCGCGCGCTCCGCGCCCCCGCGGTGGGGAGAGGGTGGATCAGCGCAGCGTCATGCCGAACGTGACGGCCGGGCCGACGAAGAAGCCGATGCCGGAGCCGTACCCCTGCGAGCTGTCCACCTCGAGGGACATGCTGCCGAACAGGAGCTGCGGCTCGAGGAAGAAGCCCGAGTCCCCGAACACGAACCGGCCGCCGAGCCCGCCGTGGTACGCCACCGCGGTCGTCGTGCCGTCGCCGCTGTCGTGGTAGCTCGGGTACCCGTAGATGTCCCACGACTGCTGGGTCCACTCCCAGCTGGCCGACACGAAGTCCAGGCCGCCGCCGATGACGAAGCTGGCGCCGAGCGGGTTGCCGAACGCGGAGCGCACGCCGATGCCGGCGCCGAAGCCGGTGCCCTTCTCGTCGTACTTGGTCCGCCAGACGTCGGTGTAGCCCTCGTTCTCGTCCTCGTTGTCGGTCCAGTGCACGTAGTCGAGGCGGAACGTGAGCGAGGTGTTGCCCGCGATCGGCTTCGTGTACTCGAGGAACGAGAGCCCGTCCATGGCGAGACCCACGGGGTTCACGCCGATCGTGCCCTTGAGGCCGCCGAGGCCGGAGCCCATGGGGGACCGGGACGTCCCTCCCTGCCAGCTGCCACGCTGTGCGGACGGCGGAGGCGACATGGCGACCGAGGCGCTCGCACCCTGCTCGAAGCCCCGACCCGTGTCGCCGGTGTCGGCCTCGAGAGTGCGGCGCACCTGCTCGAAGGCCTGCGTCTCGACGGGCGGGCAGTAGACCGGGTCGAGCCGCCAGTCCGGGCGCGCCTCGAGGAGGAGGCGGAACATGGACTGGCCGCGCTCGGTCTTGCCGACGCGGCAGTACGAGCGGCCCAGCAGCTCACGGGCGCGGAGCAGGTCCTCGCCGGTGAGCGTGTTCTTCAGCATCGCGTCCTCGAGATGGGTCGCGGCCACGTCGAAGTGGCCTTCGTCGTACTGCTGCTGCGCGAGGACCATGCCCTGCAGGCCCTCGTGGGTCGAGGCGAAGGCCGGTGCCTGCCAGCACGCGCCGGCGACGAGGGCGGCGCCGAGGGCGGCGGCGATCAGGAGCGCCAGGGGCTGCCGGCGCAGGTCGGAACGGGTCATGACGAGCCTCCTTCGAGTGCACCCGGCCGCGGACGGCCGGCGATCTCCGAAGGCGGGGTCGGATGGCGCCGTTTCGCGGGGAGGGCCCCGAAGGCCCCTGCCTTCGACGCGCCCTTAGTGTCCGCGGCCCGTGCGCCCGTCACACCGCCGCGCGAGAATCCCGCGCGGCCCGGCGGTCAGCGCAGGGGGATCGCACCCGTGCGCGAGCGGGCCAGCTCGCGCCCCGCGCGCAGGGCGCTCACCCGCCACCACGCGACCGAGCCCGGCCCTCCGGGCAGCCCCGCCGGGGCGAGGCTCGCCGAGGTGTCGGAGACCGTGGCGCGCCAGACCTCGCGGAGGGCGCCCGAGTAGACACGCACCTCGTAGGCGTCCGCCCCGGGGACGGAACGCCAGCGCAGCACCAGACGACCGTCGGGGGCGACCGCGGCCTCCTCGAGCGCGGGGGCGGCCGTCGTCGCGCCGCGCCAGGCGTTCCCGCCGGGAACCGGCGCCGGAGGCCGCAGGGCGAACCACGCGATCCCCGCGCCGACCAGCAGCGTGGCGGCCGTGGCGAAGGCCCAGCCCGAGCTGAACCAGTGCCGCCCCCCGAGCACGATGCGCTTCGGGGGCGCGGTCCCCAGCTCGCGCTCGACGATCCCCGCCAGGCGCCGCCGCGCCTCGCGGGGCTTCGCGCCCGCGGGGACCGGACCCGGATCGTCGAAGGCGAGGAAGAGCGCCAGGGCCGAGCGGCACTTCGGGCAGGTCTCGAGGTGACGACGCCGCGGGTCGTCCGCCGGCAGGCGCAGCACCTGTTCGATCTCGTGGTCCTCGACGTGCTCGCGTTCCATGTCGTCAGTCCCCTTCACCGGCTCCGCGCGCCTCGAGGGCCGCACGCAGCTTCCGCCGCGCGGTCTGAAGCACCCCGCGCGCCCCGCTCCGGCCTTCCAGGCCCAGGAGCCGGGTGATCTCGTCCACCGGCACTCCTTCGAAACACCTCAGCCAGATCGCGTCCTGTTCCTGCGGCTCCAGCGTCCCGCGCAGCAGGGCGATCACGCGCTCCTCCTCCTCGCGGACCAGGAACTCCTCTTCGGGACCCGGCGCGTCGTCCTCCGCGTCCGGCACCGCGTCGAGCGGCGCGCCCGGCGGCCGCTTCGAGCGCAGCGTGCGGGCGAAGCGGAAACGCGCGATGGCGAACAGCCACGACTTGAAGCTCGACCGTCCTTCGAAGTTCTCCACCGAGCGGCAGGCCGCGAGCAGGACGTCCTGCGCGAGGTCCAGCGCGCGATCGTGATCCCCGGTCAGGCGGTGACACCACAGGTAGAGGGCCTCCTGGTGACGGCGAAATAACTCGGCGGCCGCGGCACGCCCGGCGGTTCCCCGGGCGTCCTCGCGGATCGCCCCGACCAGCGACGCCTCGGTCGCGGCCGATCCCGGAACCTTAGTGTCCCCCCGCCCCCGCTCCGTCACGCGGCGCCCCCCGATCCCTGCGCGACCCGCGAAGCTCCGTCCCGGCGCCGCGACAGGCTGGCGAGCGCCAGCGCGAGCAGGAAGGCGCCCGCGACCCACGCGGCGGCGCTCTCCCACCAGGCGCGGGCGTGCAGCGGGAGCGTCGCTCCGCCGTCGCCCACGAGCACCCACGCGCCGGCATCGAGCGCGTACCGCCCGTCGTCGGCCCGGGCGGTCGCGCTCCGCGCGGTCCGCAGCGCCGAGGCGACCGGCTCTCCCGCGGCGAGGGCCTCGTAGAGCCGGTCCGCGAAGACGCGCGCCCCCCGGTCGCTGACCGGCCAGGAGGTCGCGACCACGGCGGGCGAGCCCGCCACGAGGAAGGCCGTCGCGAGCCCGAGGACGCCCTCCGCGCCGGGCGCGGCGCCCGCTCCCGAGGCGCACCCGGAGAGCACCACCAGTCGGGCGTCGAAGGAGTGATCGAGCACCTCGTCGGCGCGCAGGTAGCCGTCGTCGTCCGTCGTCGCGGGGGCGAGCCGCATCCCGGTCCGCCACGGCCGCTCGAGTCCCGGCTCGGCGTGCGAGGCGAAGTGCAGGCCGCCCGCGCCCTCCATCTGCTCCCACGAGGGCCGTCGGCCCCGGAAGATCCGCACGCCCGCGAAGCGCCCGGCGAGATCGCCGACCTCGGCCCTCGCGCCCGGCAGGACGCCCTCGCTCCCGGGGCCGAGGCCGGCGACCGCCACCAGCGGGCCGTCCCCGCCCGCGCGCGCACGCTCGGACCGGCGCAGCGTCGCGAGCACGCTGGCCGACGGGATGCGCGCGACCTCGGTCCGCACCCCGAGCCACGCATCGGCCGCGCCGCCGGCGACGGGAACGATCTCCAGCGGGAACCCATGGAGCGGACCGTCGGCGGCGAACGTCACGCGCCTCGCCGAGCCCAGCTCGGCGACGAGCGAAGGGGGCAGGATCGCCGCGGCGGCCCGCACGGCGTCGCGCACGGACCCCGGCGAGCGCTCGTCGCCCGTGAGGAGCCCGCGGCACAGGTTCACCTCTTCCTCGAGCGTCCCCCACCCCGGCAGTCCCACGACCCGGGCCGAGTCGCGACTCACGACGAACACGAGGCACGTGTCCTCGGAGACGAAGGCGTCGAGCAGGATCTCGCCCTCGCGCAGGACGTCGCGCTGCAGGTCGTCGAGATCCTCGATCGGGATGGAGTCCGAGGGGACCCCGACGCGCCGGTACCAGCGCTCGAGCAGCGTGCGCGACTTGAACCGCTGCAGCGCGTCCCACGCGGCGCGCACGCGGGCGGCGCGATCGCCCCCCCGCGTGTCGTCCAGCAGGGCGAGGGCGAGCCCGGTGTGCAGCGTTCGTGCGCCGGCCACCGTCTCCCGCCACGCGAGGTCCTGCGGCAGTCGTCGCTGCCGCTCCCATAGGACCAGCCCCGCTTCGAAGTCCCGGCGGGCCTCATCCGGCCGGCCGAGCGCGAGCGCCGCGCGACCGGCAATGCCAAGTCCCAGGTTCTCGATCGACCCCAGCCCCGACCGGTGCGCCGCGAGCGCGCCGGCCCTGGCCTCCTCGAGCGCGGGCCGCGCGTCGCCGAGCTGCAGGCGCAGGTGCGCCCGCGCCATCTCGCAGTGCAGTCGCATCTCCCCGGCCTCCCCGGGGTCGTCCGCGAGCGCACGGTCGAGCACGGCGAGGCCCGCCGCCGCGCTGTCCTCGTCCCCCAGCGCGCGCCCGAGCAGCGCGGCCGCTTCGAGCCGCACCGAGGCCGGGGCCCGCGGATCCATCGCGGCACGCAGGTCGGACTTCGCCGCCCCGATCCAGCCGTTGCGCATCAGCAGGCTGGCGCGGTCCGACAGCAGCCCGAACCGCAGGGCGTCGAGCCGCTCGCGCTCGCAACGGGCGATCAGGGAGTCGAGCGACCCGGTGGCGCCGGCGGCGTCGCCCGCGGCGGCCCGGGCCAGCGCCAGGTTCACGGCGGGCGTCACGGCCGCCGCCCCGTTGCCCGAGGCGGCGTGCAGCGCGAGCGCGCGGCGGAACGCGACGACCGCGCGGGCGGGATCGCCGTCGGTCAGCTCCATCGTGCCGAGGTTGTTGAGCGCGTCGGCCTCCGCCGCCCGGGAGCCGGATCGCGCCGCGAGCGTGACGGCTTCGCTCCATTCGCGGCGCGCTCCCTGCAGGTCGCCGGCCTGGATCAACGCGCGGCCCCGGCCCACGAGGGCCATCCCCTCCGCGGTGGGGTCGCTGCCCGCGCGCGCGAGCTCGCGCGCCCGCGCGTAGCGGTCGGCCGCGAGGCGGGGCCGGCCGCGCTGGAGCGCCGTGTAACCGAGCCCGTTCCACACCCAGGCTTCCAGCGCGGGGGCCCCGAGGGCCTCGACCGCCGGCGCGCGCGCGAGCAGCAGCGTCTCGGCTTCCGCGGAGCGCCCGGTCTCGTTCAGCCCGGCCGCGAGGAACGCCGCGGCGGAGCCGGCGAGCACCGTGTCCCGCGCCGCATCGGCGAGCCGCAGTGCCTCGCGGAGCGGGGCCTCGCCGCCACGCGGGTCGCCGAACCAGGTCCGCCTTCCGCCCTGCTTGAGCAGCAGCCTCCGGAGCGCGGGGGCGTCCCCGTGCCGACGCGCGAGCACGAGGGCGGAATCGAGGACCGCCTCGGCCCCGGCCCGGCTCCCGTGCGTGAACAGCGAGTCGGAGCGCGCGATCAGGGATCCTTCCCACCCCGCGGGCATCGCCGCCCCGGGCGCAGGTCCGGGGAGGAGCGCCAGGACTGCCAGGCAGGTGAGCCACGGGCCGGAGAGTGGGGGCATCGGGACCTCGTCGGGCGCACGGCGCCCGTCCGCATCCTAACCCATTGCCCCGCGGGGGCGACGCCGGGTGCGACGCTCGCGCTCCCGTCCACCCGCCCGAGATCGGGCGTTCCGGAGCGGGTCCGGGGCTGCTAGCCTCGCGCGAACGGCTTCCCCCGGGAAAGGTCCCCATGTCCCTCGGAAGGCTCGACCATTTCGAGGTCCTGCGGTTCCTCGACGGCGGCGGCATGGGCGACGTCTACCTCGCGCACGACGAACACCTCGACTGCGACGTCGCCCTGAAGGTGCTGCGCGAGGAGCCCGCCGGTGTTGGCTCGCATCGAACCCGCCTTCTCGGGGAGGCGCGCTCGCTCGCGAAGCTCGATCACGCCAACATCGTCGGCATCCTGGACTGCGGCGAGGCCGCGCCGGACCCGCCCGGCTTCCTGTGGCCGGACCAGCCGGGCCCGCACCCGGAGAAGGTTGTCTATCTCGCGATGCGCTTCGTCGAGGGCGTCGACCTCAGCGAGGCGCTCGCCTCCCGCCGCCTGCCGCTCGAGCGGGCCGTGGACTGGGCGATCCAGATCGCCGCCGGTCTGGAGGCCGCGCACGCGCGGGGCGTCGTGCACCGCGACCTCAAGCCGGGCAACATCCGCGTCACGCCGGACGGCGTGCTGAAGATCGTGGACTTCGGCCTCGCGGGATCGCTGCGTTCGCGGGTGGACAGCCTCGCGCGCACCGAGTCGCTCACGCGCGAGATCGTGCTCGGCACCGTGGGCTACGGGGCGCCCGAGCAGGCGGAACGGGCCGACCACACCGATCCGCGCTGCGACCTGTTCTCGCTGGGCGTGATCCTCTACGAGATGGTGTCGGGACAGCCGCCGTTCGTCGGCGACTCCGCGGTCGAGGTGCTGCGCGAGGTCCAGACCGCCGATCCGCCCCCGATGGCCCGCTTCGCGCGCCACGTGCCGCCCGAGCTCGAGCGCATCGTCGCGAAGCTCCTCGAAAAGGACCCGCGCAACCGCTACCAGTCCGCGCACGAGGTGCGAACGGACCTCGAGAAGCTGCCTCGGACGCCGGGGACGCAGGGCTTGAAGAAGGACAGGCCGCCGCGCCCCTCCCCGTTCCCGCCGCCCGTCCTGGCGCGGCTCGTTCTGGTGCTCGTACTGGCGGCGGCGGCGGCGGCGGTTGCCTGGCTCCTCCGGCCGAGGCCCGAGACGCTCGTCCTCGTGGAGTTCGAGAACCTCACGAAGGATCCCGCACTCGACCTCCTGGCGAAGGGCCTGACGTTCGACCTCGAGACGAGCCTCGTCCAGTTCTGCAAGGTCAACATCGTCGTCTCGACGCTGAAGGAGCGCGACGGCACGCTGGTGCGCGATCCCGACAAGGTGGCCCGCGAGTACGGCGCGACGTCGGTGCTGATCGGCTCGCTGATGCGGGTCGAGGACCAGAGTCCCGGAGGGTCGCTCAAGCTCCACCTGCGGATCGTGCACGCCGCGAACCATTCGACCGCGCACGCCTGGGACTTCCACGCGCCGCAGAACAACCCGCTGGCAATCGTCCGCGACCTGACCGCGCAGGTCGTTGCGATCCTGCCGCGGCTCAACACCGCCAATGCCGCCGCGCTCGATGACGCCGCAGCCCGGCGCTGGCCGGCGCAGGAAGCCTACCTGCGCGGGCTCGCGCTGTTCTGGCACACCGACCCGGCCCTGCGCGACAGCGCGGGCGTCGAGTTCGACCGCGCGCTGGCCCTCGAGCCGGACTTCGGGCGGGCGCTCGCCGGGCGCGCGAGGGTGGAGCTGGCCGACTACCTGCGCGACCGCGACACGACGCGACTCGGCCGGGCCGAGCGGGACGCGCGGGCCGCGGCGGCGATGCCGGCCTCGGAGATCGAGGGACGCATCGCGCTGGGCCGCATCCTGCGCGAGCGCGGGCGCACGGCCGAGTCCATCGCGGAACTCCTCGCCGCCTCCCACTTGAACGGCCGCAACGCCGAGCCTTACACCGAGCTCGGAATGGCCTACGCCAAGCTCGGCGACATGGACCTGGCCAGAGAGGCGTTCGGCAGGTCGGTCGAGATCCAGCCCAGGTCGCCGCGGGCGTGGCGGGCCTATGGCCGCTTCCTGATGCAGACGGTCTCCGACCTGCCGGCCGCCGAGAACGCGTTCCGCAAGGAGCTCCAGCTCACCCCGGACAGGAACCGTGGGTACGAGACCGTCGCGGCCGTGCTCTCCACGCAGTGCCGCTACAAGGAGGCGCTCGCGATGTACGCGAAGCGGCCGCACCCGGAACAGAGGAGCCTCGACCTCTACGGCAATCGCGGCACGGCCTACTACTTCAATGGCCAGTACGACCTCGCGCTGCGCGACTTCCTCGACGCGGTGGGCGGCATGCCCGAGGACGGCGACTGGCGGGTCAACCTCGGCGACGTCTACGAGCACCTCGGCCGCCGCGACGAGGCGCTGAAGCAGTACCGGCTGGCCGTGCAGTTCTTCGGGCGAGATCGCGCGGTCGATCCCGAGAACCTCGTGGCCCGTTCGCACGAGGCGAAGGCGCTGGCGAAAGCGGGCGAGTGCCCGCGCGCCCTGCTCGCCGCGGACAGCTGCGCGGCCGCCGGACCGTGGGGCAACGCCGACGTCGTGCACGATCTGGCGATGGTCTACGCGATCTGCGGCGATCGGGACCGGGCCATCGCGGCGCTGGACACGCTCGTCCTCGCCCGCGGGTTCTCGGCGTGCCTCGTCGGCGCCGAAGACGAGTTCGCCGGCCTGCACGACGACCCGCAGTTCAAGAAGCTCGTGGGCCTGTAGCCGCACGCGCGCGGCCGCGCCCGGAGCCGGGCGCGGCCGCCGCTTCGCGAAGCGCCGGGGTACGCACCCCCTTCTCGCCCCGCGGACGCCGCAGGCGTCTACGGATCGGGGATCAGGTTGACGCCGGGGTCGAGGAAGGCGAGCTCGCCCCTGGCGGAGAGCAACCGGATCGAGTACTTCACGTTGATCCGACCCTGGTCGTCCGATGGGAGCCGGAACACGCCGCTGTCGAGCGTCGGAAACGGGCCCTGCGGAGTCGTCCATCCGCGGCTCGTGCCCGCGCCCCGCGCGCGCGGCTTCATCGGGACGGAACTCGGGAACAGCCTGGCCAGCAGGCTCTGGCCCTCGTCCTCGTCCATCACGCGACCGTGCGCCTTCACGCGGTCGCAGTGCAGGTGGACCTCGATCCTCTCGTCCTGGGCGAGCCCCGCGATCTTCCACACGATGCGGTGGGGGCGCATTTCCTCCCCTGTGCTGCCATCGTGGAAGTAGTAGGTCTGTGCGACATCGGGCACGACGACGATCTGCGTCGCACCGTTGCGCACGATCTCGACCTCCACGACGGTCGCGACGTTCTGCCGGTTCGTCGTGGGGAGACTCGTCGGGGCTGGCTTGTGCGCGGTGGTGGAAGGCGACGATCTGGACATGGGAAACCCTCCAGGAGGGCGCGTGGTGTGGCCTCGCGGGGGCGGCCGGCGTACTCGGACTGGGTACAGGGCGGCCTGCGGGCGGCGTCCCTGCCCGCACACGTTAGGGCCACATTCGGAGCCGGCAAGCGCGAAATCGCCGGAGCGCGCCGGCCGACGGGAAGGCGCAATCACCCGCGGCCCGAAGCGGTGGGCCCCGACCGGGCCCGTGGCGGGCTCCAACTTCCCCGCTGGCAGGCGGGTCGCTCGTGTGCGGGGACGGGCCGGCCGGGGAATGAACGGCGCCGGGCCGGGGCCCGCGCGCCTAGCCCAGCGGCAGCTCGAGCTCCATCACGGGCGCGTACGTCGCCCGGTGCGCCGGGCACGGCCCGTGCCGGCGGAGTGCCGCGAGGTGCTCCGGGGTGCCGTAGCCCTTGTGCTGGGCGAAGCCGTAGGCCGGCCAGACGCGGTCGAGCCGGCACATGATCCGGTCGCGGACGACCTTGGCCACGATGCTCGCGGCCGCGATCGAGAGACAGGTCGCGTCGCCGTCCACGACGGCGCGCTGCTCGAGCGCGAGCCCCGGCACGACGTCGTTGCCGTCCACGAGCACGAGTTCGGGCGGGACGGAGAGTCCCGAGACGGATCGCGCCATGGCCCCGAGCGTTGCGCGGCGGATATTCACGCGCTCGATCGTGCGCGGGCCCGCGACGGCCCAGCGAAACGCCCGGGCGCCTTGCAGCACCCGGGCGAACATCGTCTCGCGCTTCGCGGCCGCGACCTGCTTGCTGTCGTCGAGCCCGTCCCAGTCCAGTGACAGCTCGAGCACGACGGCCGCGGCGACGACCGGTCCGGCGAGCGGGCCGCGACCCGCTTCGTCGACCCCGGCGACGGTGGCGCTGGCTCCGGCGAGCTGGGCCTCGGCGCGCGCCAGGCGTCGCCAGCGGGGTCGTGTCACCGCGACGTCGAGGGCGTCGCCTTCTCCTTCAGGCGGGCGGCCTTGCCCCTCTTGCCGCGAAGGAAGAACAGCTTCGCGCGACGGACCCTCTTCTGGCCCATCACCTTGATGCTCGCGATCGAGGGCGAGTGAAGCGGCCAGGTGCGCTCGACACCGATGCCCTCGGAGATCTTGCGGACGGTGAACGTCCGGCGCATGCCGCTGCCGCGAATGCTCGTGACCTCGCCGCGGAACTTCTGCTGGCGCTCCTTGTCGCCCTCGATCACGCGGACGCTCACCTCGACGGTGGTGCCGGGACGAAGGTCGGGAACGTCGCTCTTGAGGTGAGCGTTCTCGACTTTCTGGATCAGGCCCATGACCGGGCTCCTTTCATGCCAATGAGCCCGACAGGCCGGGCTGTGGAAGCGGCCGGGCAGTCTACGGGATGGGCCCTGCCCGCGCAAGGCGGTACCACGCGGCCGGTTCGGACGCCGCCGGTGGTGGCGGCACCGCTAACCGATCGGCTTGTTCTCGATGTCGGCGGCGTGCGTGACCCCGGCCTCGCGGGCCTGGCGGGTCCGGCGGAGGCGCGAGAGCAGGGTGGCCACGAAGGCCACCATGACGATCAGCGGGAAGATCAGGTCCACCAGCCACTCGCTGCCGGGCCAGTTCTCGCCCACCCATTCACGCAGCGGGCGTCCGAATATCCCGAATACGATCGCGATGCCCGCCCAGAGGATCGCCGTGCCCACGGACCGCGCGCGCTCGGCGGCCGTGCGGGGCCGCAGGATCGAGGCGAGCTGGCGGGCCCGCTCGGGCGCGACGCCGCGGCCGGCGAGGGCCGCCTCGAACTCCTCGGGACCGACGCCCCTCGACTGGAGTTCGCGGATCAGGGCGACCTCCTCCCGCGTCGGCACGATGTCGTTCCGCCGGTGCTGGACGTGGACGAACACCATGGTCCCTCCTACTTCACGCCCGTGTGGCCGAAGCCCCCGGACTCGCGCGCGGTCGCGGAGAGCTCACCGGTCTCGACCCACTCCACCCGCGGGACGCGCTGCAGGACCATCTGGGCGATGCGCATGCCGCGCTCGATCGTGAACGGCCCGGGCCCCAGGTTCTGGACGATGACGCGCACCTCGCCGCGGTAGTCCGAGTCGATCGTCGCCGGGCTGTTCGGCAGCGTGATCCCGTGCTTCGCCGCGAGGCCCGAGCGCGGGCGAACCTGCATCTCGAAGCCCTCGGGCACCTCGATCGCGAAGCCGGTCGGCACGAGTGCGATCCCGCCGGGCGGAAGCGCGAGCGGCGACTCGACGGCGGCGCGCACGTCGAGCCCCGCGGAACCGGGCGTCTCGTAAGCGGGGAGCGGCAGGCCCTCGCCATGGGGCAGCCGGCGGATGCGGACGGGGGTGGGGGTCGGCGTCATGCCGCGAAGGTTAGCGGAAAAGCACCTTGAGCGCGCCCCAGGTCCGATTCATCGCCGGGTTGGCCCGCGACCCCGCAGGCAGCGTCTCGTCCTCCCAGCGCTGGATCCACCACCGGGTGCTGTCGGGGCCCACGCCCTGCTGGAGCTGGTCGTCCGGGATCGCGGCCGAGTCCCCGCGGACCAGGTAGAACTTCGCGAAGCCGCGGACCTCCTCGAGCCGGGGGTCCCCTCCGATCTGGATGTTGACCGTCAGCGTCACCGCGGTGCGGATCGAGCGGTGCACCCGCGGGTCCTTCCCCGGCCGGTCGTCGGGCAGGTCGTAAAGCGTCTTGTCGAGCCACAGGTCGATCTCCGTCGCGTTCGCGAACAGGTTGCACGACGCGGCCAGCTCGTCTTCGCGGGTCCACTGGACGTCGCGATAGGCGTTCCCGGCACTGTCCCCGGGCGCGAACGCGAAGACGTAGTCGTCGGTGAAGAGCCCGTACAGCGGCTCGCACACGCGGTTGTTCCACGACCACTCAAGCGCCCGGAGGCCGTCCGCGGGAGTGTCCGCCGCCGGCGCCACGAGCGCGGGCTCGGGCACCACCGTGCGGGTGCGTTTCGAGCACGAGGGCGAAAGTGCGGCGAGCGCGAAGATGAGAATAGGGAAAAGGATGCGGCGCAAGGGACCTCCGGAAGGCGCCCATGAGGATACCGTCGGCTCGTGGGACCGGGCCAGCCGCGGGGACGCCCCATCGCGAGTGACTCGTCTCGGCCGGCCCGGGTTCCGCGAAATGGGGGTCGCGGCGGTCCCCCGCCGCCCAGGGCCCTTCGCCGCCCGGCCCCCGTTCGGCTAATGTCCCGCACCGATGTTCGCCCGCAGCCGACAGCTGTTCGCGACCGCGATGTTCGCGGTGGACGCCGTCCTGATCGGCGGCTCCTGGCTCCTGGCCTGGTGGCTCCGCTTCTACGGGCTCGGGCTCGGCGCGCCGCGCGGGCTGTCCCCGCTCTCGATCTACCTCTGGAGCGGTGCGGTGCTGGTGCCGAGCGCCCTGCTCGTCCTGCGCACGTTCCGGCTCTACCGCTCGGCGCGCACCGCGCGGCTCACCGCCGAACTGGCCGCGCTCGTCCAGTCCATGCTCGTCATCAGCGCGCTGGCCGGCGTCGGCTCGTACTTCGCGCGCGGCGAGCTGTCGCGCCTCGTCATCGTGATCTTCTTCTTCACGGGCTCGTTCGTGCTCTGCGCGAGCCGCATCGTGCTGCGCGTCGCCCTGCGGGGACTGCGCCGCGGCGGCCGCAACCTGCGCCACGTACTCGTCGTCGGCACCGGCGAGCTGGCCGGGCTGCTGCTCGAGAAGATCCGGCACCACGCCGACTTCGGCCTGCGCGTCCACGGGCTCGTCAGCGCCGACCCCGCGCAGGTGGGCGCGACGGTCCACGGCGCGCCTGTGCTCGGCAGCATCGCCGACCTGCCGCGCCTCGCGGGACAGCAAGGCGTCGAGATCATCTACCTCGCGCTCTCGCGCCCGGAGTGGCAGGCCGAGGAGGAGGCGCTGCGCCTGCTCGCGGATTCGACCGCCGCCGTGCGGCTCGTGCCCGACCTGCGGCAGGCGTTCCGCCTCAACCCGAGCGTCGAGGACTTCGACGGCATGCCGGTCGTGCTCGTCACCGACAGCCCGGAGCAGGGCTGGAACGCCGTCCTCAAGCGCGCCTTCGACCTCGCGGGCGCGGTGATCGGGCTCGTGCTCGTCTCGCCCGTGATGCTCGTGATCGCGATCCTCGTGAAGCTCGACTCGCCTGGCCCGGTCTTCTACGCGCAGGAGCGCGTGGGGATGAACGGCCGGCGCTTCCGCATGATCAAGTTCCGCAGCATGCGCGCAGACGCCGAGGCGGGCGGCGCGGGCTGGACGAAGAAGGACGACCCGCGGCGCACGCGCCTGGGCACCTGGCTGCGCCGGCTCTCCCTCGACGAGCTGCCGCAGCTCTGGAACGTCTTCGTCGGCGAGATGAGCCTGGTCGGCCCGCGCCCAGAGCGACCGCAGTACGTCGAGGACTTCCGCGAGTCGATCCCCCGCTACATGCTCCGGCACCACGTGAAGGCCGGCATGACGGGCTGGGCCCAGGTGAACGGCCTGCGCGGCGACACGCCTCTGCCGCAGCGGATCGAGTACGACCTCTTCTACGTCCAGCACTGGTCCATCTGGTTCGACCTGCGCATCCTGGTGCTGACCGTCGTCCGCGTCTTCCGCGACGCCAGCGCGTACTGAGGCACGGCGGTCGTCGTCCGCACCCGGAATCGTGGGGGGGGGGGGGGGGGGGGGGGGGCGGGGGCGCGCGCGGGGGGGGGGGCCCCGCCGGGCGGCGGGCGCCGGGGGGGCGCGC
>CAZPVG010000002.1:51233-91644 GCA_964589945.1 uncultured bacterium | reverse complement strand
GACGACCGCAGGTTGGCGCGAGAGCGCGGCGAACGGACGCTCGGGCGCTGAGGGGAGCGACGTGTCCCCGGCCAAGCACCTCGACCGCCACATCGCCGGCGCCGCACGACCGTCGCGAGCCGGAGGAACCCCGCGTCAGCCCCGCTTCCGCTCCCGCCGCCAGGCGCTCGCCCGGGGCATGCCGCGCAGGAGCGCCAGCGTCATCGCGAACGGGACCAGCGGCACGACCGGCAGGCGCGCCGGGGCGAAGCGCCACTTCGCCCAGAGCGGGACGCAGAGCAGCACGAACACCGCCGCGAACGTGACGCCGGGGCCGGGCTGGCCGATCGCGAACGCCGCCACCGTGGCGAGCGCCGCGGCCGTCGCGAAGACGCACGCGCGCACGATCGGGCGGCGCAGGCGCACCGCCCCGATCCGGTGCACCTCGATGCGCTCGCGGAAGAGCCGCGGGTGGCGCGCCGCGAGCAGCGCGTCCATCTCGTAGCGCGCCGCCCAGCGCAGCGGGTCGAGGAAGCGCCCGTGCTCGACCGGGTGCGTCACGCGCACCGAGGGCTCGCGCACCGTGACCGCGTTCGCCTCCTCGAGCTTGAACCCCAGGTCGGCGTCCTCGCGGAAGTAGGTGCCGCGGCGCGCGTCGAAGAACCGCTCGCTGTAGCCGCCCACGCGCTCGAACCAGTCGCGGCGGACGAAGAGTGTCGTCGGCAGGTACTGGAGCCCGTCTTCGGCGAGGTGGCGCAGCGGGTGGCCTCCCGGCAGCTCCGTCACGCCCTCGATCGCGTGCGGCGAGGGCGCGTGCGGGTGCTCGATGCGGGCGGCCGCCCGGGCCAGCCAGTCCGGGGCCGGCTCGCAGTCGTCCTCGGTGAACGCCAGCCACTCGTGCCGGGCCGCCTTCGCGCCGGCGTTGCGCGCGGCGCCGGGGCCGCCGCGGCGTTCGAGCGCGATCGCGCGGCCGTTCAGCGCCGCGAGGCGGCCGTCGAGGCCGGCGGGCACGGGCGCGCCGTCGAGCACCAGCAGGACCTCGAAACGCTCGCGCGGGAACGCCTGCGCCTCGAGCGCGGCGAGCAGCGCGTCCAGCCTTCGGCCGTCGCCGCGGCTCGGGACGACGACCGAGAACATCGGGCCGGACTCCGTGGGAGGTCTCCGCGCGCCCCTAGGCCGGGGCCCCGGTGCGCGCGCGCTCGGTCCGGTACCACTCGACCGTCTGCGCCAGGCCGGCGTCGAACGGCGTCTTCGACCTCCAGCCGAGGCGCTCGAGGGCACGCGAGGTGTCGAGGCAGCGCCGGGGCTGCCCGTCGGGTTTCGTCGCGTCCCAGCGCAGCCTCCCGGTGAAGCCGCACGCCTTCGCGACCAGCTTCACGAGGTCGGCGATCGGAATCTCGCGCCCCGAGCCCAGGTTCACCGGCTCGCTGCCCTCGAGCTTCGAGAGCGCGAGCACGATCGCCTCGGCCGCGTCCTCGACGTAGAGGAACTCGCGCGTCGCCTGGCCCGTTCCCCACACCTCGATCTCCTCGTCGCCGCGCTCGGCGGCCTCGAGGCACTTGCGGATGAGCGCCGGGATCACGTGCGAGCTGCCCGGGTCGAAGTTGTCGCCCGGGCCGTAGAGGTTCACGAGCATCACGTTCGAGGAGTCGAGCCCGAACTCCTGCCGGTACGCGTCGGACTGCACGAGCAGCATCTTCTTCGCCAGGCCGTACGGCGCGTTCGTCTCCTCGGGGTAGCCGTTCCACAGCTCCTCCTCGCGGAACGGCACCGGCGTGAACTTGGGGTAGCTGCAGATCGTGCCGACGTTGAGGATCCGGCCGACGCCCGCGCGGCGCGCGTGCTCCATGAGCAGGGTGCCCATCATGAGGTTCTGGTAGAAGAACGTGCCGGGGTGCTTCCGGTTCGCGCCGATGCCGCCGACGACCGCGGCGAGGTGGATGATCGCCTCGGGCCGGAGGGTGTCGAGCATGCGGATCACCTCGCCCTCGTGGACGAGGTCGTAGCCGGCGGAGCGGATCGCGACCGCGTTCCGGTAGCCGGCGCGCTTCAGCTCGGCCATGACGTGCGAGCCGAGGAATCCGCCGCCGCCGGTCACGGCGATGCGGGTGTCGGGGTTCATTCGGGAGTCTCCATGGCTGGAGCCGCGCAGTGTCGGGAGCGCGCGCGGGCGCGTCAAGCGCCCCCGTACTTGCGCGGCCGCGCCAGCGTGCGCCGCCACCAGGCGACGAAACCGTTGAGCCCGGCCCGCTGGAGGCCGATCCGGACCGTGCCCTTCGCCCACAGCAGCCACAGGAACGCCCGCGAGCGCGACCAGCCGCGCTCGAGGTGCCGGCGGCGGATGTCGTGCGTCTCCTTCAGGGTCTTCCACAGCGAGCGCTCCGACTGCCCGCCCGCGGCGAACCGCGTGAGCGCCGGCTCGGGCAGCGTGCCGAAGCGGGCGCCGGCGAGGCGGGCGCGCAGGAAGAAGTCGTAGTCCATCGCGTTCTTCAGGTCCGCGTCGAAGCCGCCGAGTTGCTCGAACAGCGCGCGGCGCACGAACGTCGCCGGGTGGCCGATCGCCATCTCCACCTCGAGCTTCCCGGGCGCCGACGGGCAGACGACGTCGCCCGTGTCCTCGGCCTTCACGATCGTGCCGCACAGCACGTCGAGCCCGGGCGACAGCGCCGCCGCGGCGGCGCGCAGCGCGCCCGGCAGGTAGGTGTCGTCCGCGTGCAGGTGCGCGACCCACTCGCCGCTCGCGAGCCGCCAGCCCTTGTTCATCGCGTCCGAGATGCCCCGGTCGGGCTCCGAGACCCAGCGGACGCCGCGCGCTTCGAGGGTCGCGAGGTACTCCGGCGTGCCGTCGCTCGAGGCGCCGTCCACGATCCAGTACTCGAGCCCCGGGTAGTCCTGCGCGAGCACGCTCTCGACCGTGCGCTTCAGCGCCGGCAGCACGTTGCGGCAGATCGTGACGACCGTGATGCGGGGAACGGCGCTCACGAATCCAGCTCCGCGTAGAGCCGCTCGTGCGCGGCGGCGGTCGCGTCCCAGGAGAAGCGCGCGGCCTGCGCGCGCCGCGCCGCGACCGCCTCGGGAGCGCGGCCGTCGGCGATCGCCCGCCCGAGCGCGTCACGCAGGCTCGCGACGTCCTCCGGGTCGCCATAGCGGGCCGCCTCACCGCCCACCTCGGGGAGCGACGAGGCGCCCGAAGTCGCCACGGGACAGCCCAGGGCCAGAGCCTCGACCACGGGCAGCCCGAAGCCCTCGTGGAGCGACGGGTAGAAGAGCGCCGCCGCGTGCTCGTAGGCCCAGCGCAGCCCGCCGTCGGGCAGCGCGCGCTGTCGCACCCGGTCCGAGAGACCGAGCCGGGCGATCGCGTCGCGCTCGTCGCGGCGCAGCGCCCCGCCTCCCACGAGCAACAGGTCGTGGCCCTCGGCCTCGGGGCACGTCGCGATCGCCTCGAGACCGCGCGCGAAGTTCTTGTAGGCGTGCCGCTCCCCCACCCACAGCACGAACGGGCGCGGCGCGTCCAGCGGCGCGGGCGTCACCCCGGCCCAGTGGCGGCTCGCGAGCGGGATCACCCGCACCTTCCCGCCCGGCACGCCGAGCAGGGCGACGAGGTCGCGCTTCGTGGACTCGGAGTAGCAGACGAGCCGCGCGGCGTGCGCGCACAGCGCCGCCTTGTGCCGCGCGGGGTCGGCCGCCGCCGGCGAGCCGCCCGGGAACGACGCGCCGTGGCGTTCGTGGGTCATGTCGTGGACCGTCGCGACGACCGGCGCGCCCGCGGGCAGGCCGGCCGGATCGCGGTAGTAGCTCGGGTGCACGATCGCCTCGCGACGGCCGCGCAGCAGCGCCGCGTCCACGGCCGCGCCCGCGAGCGTGGTCACGCGGTGCATCCCGCGCCAGGCCGGCAGGCGCAGGCCGAGCCGCCGGGGCGCCGCGGCGAGCGCCTCGTCGCGCGAGAGGTGCGGCCCCAGCAGGATCTCGGCGGGACGCTCGAGGCGCGAGGCCACCTCGAGGACGTAGCGCGTGATACCGCCGCGGGGCTGCTGGCGGAAGATGTCGCCGGTGAAGATCACGGGACGCGTCATGGCCGGTGGAGGGTCCGCCGCAGGTCCAGGCAGTCCTCCTGCGTGAGGCACGGCCGCAGCCGGCGCAGGAGCGGATAGAGCAGCGGCGCCAGCCGCACCGACGCCTGCCAGCGCCACGCCGGGACCGGCGCCCTCGCGAACAGCTGGTAGAACGGCCCGGCGTGGACGTGCGGGTAGCCGTGCTCGCGGCCGAGCCGCTCGAGCGTGGCCGGCGTGTAGAACGCGACGTGCTGGCCGCTCTCGAGCGAGAGGTACTGCCAGTCCTCCGCCGGGACGCCGCCCGGCGGCAACTCGGTGCTCGTCACGATCAGGTCCGCGCCGAAGGCGGCGATGCGCCCGAACTCCTCGTGCGGCCGCACGAGGTGCTCGAGCACCTCGAACGCGGTCACCACGACCGGCCGCCCGCGCCCCTCGTTCCACTCGAAGCCCTGCGCGAACAGGTTCCTCGCGAGGGGGTCGGTCCAGTGGAAGTGGAACCCCACGTCGCGCATGAGCCGCACGAACACGCCGTAGCCCGCGGCGTAGTCCAGGCACGGTTCGGCGCGCACGCCGGAGAGGTGGAGCAGGCTCGCAACGATCCGCCGGGCCGCGAGGTTGCGCGCGAGCAGCCCCGTGTCGGTGATCGAGATCGGCTCGGCGTACGCCTCCTCGAGCCACGTCGGCTCCGACGTCTGCGTGAGCTCGCACGTGCCGCAGCGGAAGTACCCGGCCGGGTGGCGGCCGAGCACGCGCTTCTCGAACAGCAGCCGCGTCGCGCCTCCGCAGAGCCGGCAGACGGGGGTCTCAGCCACGTCGGGCCCTCCTCATCGCGGCGGTACCGGCAGCAGCGCGCGGAGCTGCATGACGAAGAGCTTCCGCGACGCCGGGAAGAGCCCGTTGAGGCCCACCTGGGCGACGCTCTGCGACACGAGCGTCGCGAGCGCCGCGCCGCGCGCGCCCAGCGGCGGAATCCACCACAGGTTGAGCGCGACGTTGAGCCCCGCGCCGATCGCGTTGCGTGCGAGCAGCCCGCGCTGCCGACCCTCGGCCACGAACCAGTTGCTCGCCGCGACGCCCAGGAACAGCGCGGGCGCCGACCAGATGTGCAGCGCGAGCACGGGGCCCGAGTCGGCGAACGGCGCGCCGAAGAGCGTGACGACGATCCAGCGCGAGAGCAGCGCCGTCGGCACCGCGAGGCCGATCGCGATCCAGGCCAGCCCCGAGAACACGCGCGCGAGGCGCCGCCAGTACTCGCCGAGGTCGTGGCCGTGCGAGCGCAGCAGCGCCGGCGCGGCCGCCCCGACGATGCCGAGCGGGATGAAGAACGGCAGTTCCGACAGCCGCTGCGCGGCGGCGTAGATGCCGTTCTCGTGCTCGCCGCGCATGACCGTGAGCATGGCCTGGTCCACCCGGATCGAGAGCAGCATCGCCATGCCGTTCAGGAGCAGCGGCCACGACTCGCCGAGCAGCTCGCGCACCGTGTCCGCGCGCGGGCGCCAGCGCCGGACCGCGTCCGGCTGCATCCGGAACGCGACGACCAGCGCGCAGCCGCCCAGCACGAACTCGAGCGCGATCGTCGCCGCGATCCACGGCAGCGGCGCCTGTGCGAGCAGCGCCGCGACCTTGGCGAGCGAGGCGATCCCGAACGCGATCGCGCGCGCGACGACGTAGGGCCCGAAGCGCGAGCGGCTCTGGAACCACAGCTCGATGACGTCGAAGGCCTGGAACAGCGTCATCGTGCCGAAGATCACGCCCATGACCGGGACGGCGGGCTCGCCCGGGCGCAGCAGCGTCACGGCCGTGACGCCGAGCACGAGCGTGACGCACGCGCCGCCGAGGCGCAGTGCGAGCGCCGAGCCGAGCAGCGCCGAGCCCTCGCCCGGCCGCCGCACGAGCTCGCGCACGAGGATGGTCTCCATGCCGAGCTGGGCGAGGATCGCGAGGATCGCGACGACGCTCTGGGTGAAGCTCAGGAGCCCGAGCGGGCCCGCGCCCAGGTAGCGCACCATCCAGACGTTGATGACCATCCCGACGACGAGGCGGACCGCCTTGTCCGCCATCAGCCACGAGACGTTGCGCCGCACGAGCGCCCCCTCGGCGCCGACGGCCAGCGACGAGCGGACGAACTCCCCTATGGCGGCGAAGGGTCGCGTGGGAGCGCTTCTCCGGTGCGGAAGGTGCGCGGCGCGCGCGGCCCGCGGGGCCGCGCGCGAAATCGGCGCGGCAGTATAGGTCAGCGTTCCGGGGCCCGCCAATCGCGGGCCGCCGCGAGCCCGCGCTCGAAGGCCTCGCGGAAGCCCCGGTCGAACACGTCGGCCGAGAACGGCGCCGCGAGCGCGCGCAGCGCATGCGGGTCGAACGGCTCCGACTCGAGCAGGGCGATCGCCTCGGCGAGCCCCCCGACGGTCTGCGTGCCGAACAGCACGCCGCCGGGCACGCGCGCCGCGCCGCCGGCGGCGACCTTCGCGAGCGCCTCCGGGCTCGCGCCGCGGCCCACGGTCTCGAGCGCGCCGCCGCGGCCGTAGGCGACCACGGGCGTGCCGCTCGCCATCGCCTCGACGGGCATGATCCCGAAGTCCTCCTCGCCCGGGAAGAGCAGCGCCTTCGCCGAGGCGTAGACGCCCGGCATCGCGTCCTCGGCGACCCAGCCGAGGAACTCCGTGCCGGCGGGCGCGAGCCGCTCGAGCCGCGCGCGCTCCTGCCCGCTGCCCGCGATGCGCAGCGGCCGGCCGAGCTTCGCGCAGGCCGCGATCGCGAGGTCGCCCCGTTTGTACGGCGCGAACGCGCCGGCGAGCAGGTAGCGCTCGCGCGGGCCCTCCCCCGCGGCGAAGCGCTCCACGTCCACCGGGGGCAGGAGCACGCCGGCCTCGCGTCCCCAGTGCCGGCGGATCCGTGCGGCGACGTGCGCCGAGTCGGCGAGCACGACCTGCGCGCGGCCGGCCGTCGCGCGATCCCACGCGCGCAGGTGCGCGCAGGTCCGCCGCACGTAGGCCGAGAGCGGCCAGGGGAATCGCCCCGGCGGGAAGTAGGTGTCCTCGAGGTCCCACACGTAGCGCATGGGCGTGAACACGTAGCTCAGGTGGAGCGCGCCTTCGCGCGCCCGCGCGCCCTTCGCGACCGCGTGGCTCGTCGAGACCACCGCGTCGAAGCCCGAGAGGTCGAAGCTCTCGATCGCGCGGGGGAAGAGCGGCAGGAACCAGCGGTAGCGCGTCGCCGCGCCCGGCAGGTGCTGCAGGAACGAGGTGCGGATCGGGTGCGACTCGATCGCCTTCGAGACCGATCCGCGGTTCCAGACGAGCGTGTGGATCGGCGCCTCCGGGAACATCCCGGCGATGCGCTCGAGCACCCGCTCGCCGCCGCGCATGCCGGTGAGCCAGTCGTGCACCAGCGCGACGCGCATCAGGCCTCCGGCTCGTCCCAGTCGCGCGCGGCCCACGCGAGGCCGACGAGCAGGTAGAGCGGGTAGAGCAGTTCCTCGTCGCCGAAGTTCCACTCGAAGAGTCCCGCCACGATGAAGCCGGCCAGCGCCGCGACCACCCCGAGCTTGAGACCCGCGGCGAGCCCCCGGCGCTTCAGCAGGGGCTTCAGGCCCGCACCGGCCGCGCGCACGAGCGAGGCGTACAGCCAGCCGAACGCGGCCAGCCCCACCACCCCCATCTGCGCGGCGATCTGCACGAACACGTCGTGCAGGTGCCCGGCGCGCTCGGTCGCGAGCGGCGAGCGGTACTGGTCGTAGAGCGCGTGCAGGTCCTGCAGGCCCACGCCCGTGATCGGGTGGTCGCGGAACATGCGCAGGCCCGCGCCCCACATGAGGACGCGCTGCTCGTTCCACTTGTTCGCCGGGTCGAACACGCTGCGGATCCGTTCGCCGAGCGTGCCCGGCACGAGGAAGAACGTCGCGACGGCGACGACCGCGAGGAGGGCGAGCCCGACCGGCATCGTCGCGCCGAGGATCACCCCGCCCGCGACGAGGACGCCGATCATCGAGCTGCGCGTGAACGTCGCGAGCAGCGCGACCAGTCCGAGCACCGCCACGGCCCCCGCGGCGACGCGCGTGCGCCGGCGCTTCGCGAGCAGGGCGACCGACGCGGCGACCGGGATCTCGAGCTGGAGCTGGCCCGCGAACGTCATGTAGTGGCCGACGAGCCCGCGCGCGCGCGCCTCGAACGTCGCCCCGTGCGCGAGCCACTCGCCGAAGCCGAACACGGACGCGATCCCCGCGGCGGCGAGCCAGGCGGCCAGCGCGCGCTCGCCGGTCCGGCGGTCGGAGCCGTGGAGCGCGGCGAGCCCGACGAGCAGCGGCATGAAGCCCTTGCCGAGCCGCGGGAAGCTGTGCGCGCGGTCGAGCCCGAACGTGGCCGCGAGGACGAGCGCGAGCAGCCACGCGGCCCCGGCGGCGTCCACGGGCGTGCGGCCCCAGCGCACCTGCCCCGCGAACACGGCCGCGAGCGTGAGCACGCCGCAGAGCGCGGCGCCGATGCCCATGGGCGCGATCGAGCCCGGGAGCACGAACGCGAAGAGCACGAACGCGGCGGCCGCGGCCGTCGCGAGCGCGCCGCCGCGCGGCGACGCGTCGCCGGGGAGCGCCCCCGCGGCCCCGCTCACGCGCTCCCCCCGCCGCCTTCGGGCTCGCGCGCGAGCCGGCGCAGGATCCTGCGGTCCTCGTCGGTGAGGTCCGCCGCCTCGAGCAGGTCCGGGCGGCGCTCGAGCGTGCGCCGCAGCGCCTCCTCGCGGCGCGCCTTCGCGATCTGCGCGTGGTGCCCCGAGAGCAGCACCTCGGGCACCTTCCAGCCGCCGTAGTCGGCCGGCCGCGTGTAGTAGTCGCAGTCGAGCAGGCCGGAGTGGAACGAATCGCTCTCGACCGAGTCGAACTTGCCGACCACGCCTTCCTGCAGCCGCGCGACCGCGTCCACGACGGCCAGCGCCGCGGGCTCGCCGCCCGAGAGCACGAAGTCGCCGATCGAGAACTCCTCGTCCACGAGGTGCCGCGCCACCCGCTCGTCCACGCCCTTGTAGCGGCCGCAGACGATCACGAGGTGATCGAGCGCCGCCCACGCGAGCGCCGTCTCCTGCGTGAAGCGCGGCCCCTGAGGGGACGTGAGCGCCACCTTCAGGCCCGCCGGGCGCGAGCCCTTCGGCGGCAGCGCCAGCGAGCGCAGCGCCCGGTCGATCGGCTCGATCTTCATGACCATCCCGGGGCCGCCGCCGAACGGCGAGTCGTCCACGGTCTGGTGCGCGTCGTCGGTGAAGTCGCGCAGGTTCACGACCCCGATCGCGAGCCGGCCGCCCTCGCGGGCCACGCGGATCATGCCCTCGGCGAACGGGGTCGTGAACCAGTCGGGGAAGATGGTGACGAGGGTCACCTTCACGGGAATCAGAGCTCCAGCAGTCCCGGCGGCGGATCCACGACGATCAGGCCGGCCGCCAGGTCCACGCGCTTCAGGAACGGCTCGTACGCGGGCAGGAAGATCTCGCGCCCGTCGTGCTCGACGACGAAGAGCGGCTGCGCCGCGGCCGAGCTGTAGTCGCGCACCGTGCCGATCTCGCGGCCCTCCGTGTCCACGACCTTCAGCCCCACGAGCTGGAACGTGTACGCCACACCGGGGCCCGGGTCCGGGAGCCGCGCGGCGTCGCCCCACAGCTCGCCGTTCACGAGCTTCGCGGCGCTCTCGCGGTCACCGATCCCCTCGAAGGTGGCGAGCAGCCGGTCGTGCGCCGCGCGGATCTCGTGCAGCACGAGCGGCCGCGTCTCACCGCCACGTCCGCGCCACTCGAAGCGGCCCATCGCCCTCCACTCGTCGGGAGTCAGCGAGGTGCGGTCCACGTAGATCTCGCCCCCCACCCCGTGCGTCCGGCCGACGCGGCCGAGGAAGACGAACTCAGTCGGCAATCTCGAGCGTCATCCGGCGCTCGATGCGCGACGCCGCGGCGCCGAGCGCCAGGCGCAGCGAGCGCGCCGTGCGGCCCTGCTTGCCGATCACGTGCCCGAGGTCGTCCGGGTTCACGTGCAGCTCGAGCACGCCTTCGTCGCCGGCCGAGAGGATCTCGACCACGACGTCGTCCGGGTGGTCCACGAGCCCCTTCGCCATGAAGCCGACGAGGTCGCGGAGCTGGAAGTCCTGGTCGTCCGGTTCGCGCTGGATGCGCTGCCGCGGCCGCGGCGCGCCGATCACCTCGGCGTCGTCGGGGACGGCCGGTCGATCGGCACGGACGATAACCGCCGCCCGCTCCAGAACAGCAGGATCGTCAACGGGACCGAGAACAGGAGCGTCGGGATCGGATGGTTGAGGCGCAGCGTAACGATTCCTCCTGCGCAGAGGGCGGCCCCACTGACCCAGATCGTCAGCACGGTTCGAATCGGACATTTCAGGACACTCGCCAGTCGGTGGTTGGTGTGGTCCTTGCCGCCCTGCTGAACGGGGCGACCGTCACGGAGGCGGGTGACGACCACGAAGACGAGATCGAAGGCCGGGTACGCGAGCATGATCACCGGTCCGGCCTGCCCCCAGCCCGGGGGCGCCCCCTTCATCGCCAGCAACGCCGAAGCGCCGAGACTATAACCCAAGAAGAGGCTCCCCGCGTCCCCCAGGAAGATCCGGGCTTTCGGGAAATTGTGGGGCAGGAACCCGAGGCAGGCCCCGGCCAGCGCCAGCTGGACCGCGGCGATCCCGTTGGCGCCCCGGCCGATGCTGGTCCAGGCGAAGCCCGCCAGGGCGACGGCGGCGATCCCCCCCACCATCCCGTTCATGTTGTCGAGGAAGTTCACGGCGTTCATCAGGGCCACCAGGGCCACCAGCGTGATGGACGCCTCGACCCCGTGCGGCAGCCCGAATTCGGGCACGGCCCCGCCGGCCACGATCATGGTGGCGGCCGCCGCCTGGCCCAGCATCTTGACCGAGGGCGACATCCCGAAGCGGTCGTCCCAGAGCCCGAGAGCCAGGGCCATGAGGCCCCCGAACAGCAGGTAGTAGGCCTCCCAGTCGCTCGGGGCGTGGGGCATGAAGCGCATCGAGGCCGCCCACGTCGCGAGCGCCACGGCGAAGACGGCCGCGCCGCCGAGCAGCGCGGTCGCCGAGGTGTGGAGCTTGCGGGCCTCGGGATGGTCGAGCCAGCCCGTCGCCCACGCGAGGCGCACGACGGCCGGCATCACCGCGTACGAAACGACCAGCGCGATGGGCAGTGCCGCCAGCGGAAAGGCGGACACGCGGCGCTAGGCCGTGGCGACCCCGACCGGGCAGGAAATGCTCATCTGCTCGCAGTGGTCGCGAATGGTCGTCTCGAGGAGCTGGTCGAGCGAGATCTGCGGGCGGAATCCCGTGTAGCGCCGGATCTTCCTCAGGTCCGGCACGCGGCGGCGCATGTCCTCGTACGAATGCCCGTAGACGCGGTCGTACGGCAGGATCTCGATCTCGGAGTCGCTCCGGCACATGCGCTTGATGCGCTGCGCCAGCTCGAGCACCGTGATCTCCTCGTCCGAGCCGATGTTGAACACCTCGCCCTCGGCCTCGCGCGAGTCCATGAGCATCAGGACGCCGCGCACGACGTCGTGCACCGCCGAGAAGCAGCGCGACTGCTGGCCGTCGCCGAACACGAGGATCGGCTGGTTCGTGAGCGCGCGTTGGACCATGGACGGGATCACCATGCCGTAGGCCGATGACTGGCGCGGCCCGCAGGTGTTGAAGCAGCGCACGATCACCACGGGCAGGTCGTACTGCTGGTAGTAGGCCTGCGCGAGGCTCTCGTCCACCGTCTTGCCCGCCGCGTAGGACCAGCGGAGCTTGTGGGTCGGCCCCATCAGGCGGTCGTCGTCTTCGGAGAAGGGCACCGAAACGCCCTTGCCGTAGACCTCGCTGCTGGAAGCCACCATCACCTTGCGCCGGTGCTCGGCGCACGCCTCGAGAACGACCTCGGTTCCGCGGATGTTCGTGATCAGGGACCGCAGGGGATTCTCGAGCACGTACTTCACGCCCACGGCCGCGGCGAGGTGATACACCTGGTCGCACCGGGCCACGAGGCCGTGCACCAGGGAGGCGTCCATGACGTCGCCTTCGATGAAGCGGAAGCGGGGGTTGCGTTCGAAAGTCTTGAGGTTCTCGATCCGTCCGGTGGAAAGGTCGTCCAGGGCCCAGACTTCGTGTCCGCGTCGGAGGAGCTCCTCCGAGAGATGCGAACCAATGAAGCCGGCACCTCCTGTGACCAGGATCCTCATGTCCATCCCTCGTTTTCTGTGCGACTCCGCGGGGAGCCCACCGGTCGCACCGGGGCAAGACCGGTCGCGCGGGGGCGGCAGGGCCGCAGGGCGCTCAATGGCGCTGCAGGGTAAGGAAACAAGAATGCCGAAGTCAACGCTGGCGAGTTTCTCCGGCTGGTCGAGAGCGGCCATCGTCCGCGCGGGTGGGACATTTTCCGCTTCATCGGCCACCCCGGGCGCGAAACTGAGCCCTTCGCTCGCAGGTGATTACCCCGGGGGCGGCGGACGCGTTCCAGTCGGGTCGCCGTCCACGGGGCGGAATCGCCGACGGAAATGCGTTTCGCACGGAGTGCCCGGGCTGTCGCAGGGCTCGCCCGAGAAGTTCACCTGTCCCCGGCAGACGGACCAACCGACGATGCCCCGGGCAGACGCGTTCCGCCCGGACTGAGGACTTGCCGGTACACCTCGGCCATCCGTCGCGCGAGCCTCTCCGGCGAGAACCGCTCCCGCGCCCGCCGGGCCCCGGCCTCCCCGTACCGCAGCAGGCGCGGCCGGTACTCGTTCCACTCCAGAAGTGCGGCGGCGAAGCGGGCGGGCAGCGAGGTCACGGGATGGAAGGGCACGAGCGCCCCGGTCTCGCCGTCCACGACAACCTCGGGCAATCCGCCAACCGCTGTCGCCAGGACCGGCAGACCGACCAGCATCGCTTCGAGGACCGCGATCCCGAAGGTCTCGCCGCGCGTCGCGGTCACGAAGGCGTCCGCCCCGGCCAGCACCTCGGCCACATCGGGGTCCCGCCCGAGCCACTCGAGACGGTTCGCGATCCCCAGTCGCTCCCCGAGCGCCCGGAGGCCGGGCTCCTCCGGGCCGTGTCCCACGATGCGAAGCGTGAAGTCGAGCCCCGCCTGCGCGGCACGCGCCAGAGCCTCGAACAGCAGGTCGTATCCCTTCGGCCGGGTGTAGCGCCCCACCGTTACGAGTCTCAGCCGGGCATCGCCGGGAGACGGCGCAGCGCGAGGCGTCGGCCCGCCCTCGAGTGCCAGGGGGCTCGCGGCAGGAACGACACGCGTGCGCGAAGCGAGCGAGGCGTCGTAGGCCACGAGCTCGCGCCGCGTGGCTTCAGAGACCGTGGTCAGCGCGCGTGCCCGACGCAACGCCCCGGATTCCAGCCACACCCACGTCGCCCGACGCAGACCCGGCGCCATCGTCTGCCACCGCAGCTCGTGAACCGTCACCACGAAGGGAAGTCGGGCCGCGCGCGCGCCGCGCTCGGCCCAGAACGCCGCGCGGGAACCGTGCGCATGGACCGCGTCGAACCGACCCCGCCAGGCCGCGGCGAGGCGCGCCGCGGCCCCCAGGTCGAGCTTGCGCACCGGAGCGCCGTGCTCGATCCCGATCCCACGGGCCCGGAGCTTCGTCGTGAGGGGGCCCTCCCCGGGGACGAACAGCGTTGTCGTCACGCCCTCGGCGCGCAGCGAAGGCAGCAGTGTGAGCAGGAACGCCTCCACTCCTGTCGCGCCGACGGTGGCCACGACGTGCGCGACCCGGACCCCCTCGCTCATGCCCCCGCCCTCGGTGCCCAGGTGGTCCGGACCCGTCTCACGAGCTCGCGGGTCTCGTTCGGGGAGGTCAGCCGCAGCAGGCCCATGTAGCCCACGGCGAAGAGCACTCCGGAGACGGCAAGCGGGATCATTTCGGCCAACCGCCCGGGACCCGGGCGCCAGAGCTGCACGTACCAGGCGGCGCTGCCCGCGACGGCCGCCGGAAGCGCCGAACGTGCGAGCGGCCGGAGAACCGCGTGCCCCCTTGGGATTCCCAGCCATCCGTCCACGGCTCCGAGGAACCACACCGTGGCGATCGTCGTGGCGGCGAGTCCTCCGAACAGCGTGCCGGGCCAGCCGAACCAGTACATTCCGGCCAGGCTCAGTCCGACGTGCAGCACGAGCGCAGTGACGGCAAACCTGGACTCGAGCCCGGGCCGTCCGCCGGCGCGGGCCATCATCGCGCCGACTCCGCCGAGCAGAGTCACCGTTGCGGTCGCCATCAGGAGCCGCAGCGCGAAAGCCGCGTCGGCGTGGCCGTCCCCCAGCCACAGCCGCATGACGGCGTCCGAGAGGGCGATCGTGCCGGCGCCGATCGGGACCAGCACGAGCACGTAGGGAGCCGTCATCCGGCGGTAGAGTTCGCCGCGTTCCTCCGGCGTCGTTCGCGTGTCGGCGTCGGCGATCGCGGGAAGCAGGGCGCCCAGGAACAACTGCGGCATGTTCGAGATGCCGTTCGTGACCCGCAGGCCCAGGTCCACGGGGGCGACCCAGGCGAGCCCGATGCGCGCGCCGACGAGGATGCGATCCACCTGCAGGTGCAGGAAACTGGCGAGCACGCTGGTCTGGATCCGCGAGCCGAACCGGAGCAGCTCGCGCAAGCCCGGCCCGCGGTCGCCGTCGTCTGCGGGAGCGTCAGCGTACGCCCGCAACCGCAGTCCGAGCGTGACAACGAGAACGGACAGCGTGCAGGCCGTGTGGATGAGCTGGGCCACGGCGAGCGCGACCAGAGCCCGGTCGAAGCGCAGCGCCGCGAGGGAGAGCCCGAAGAGGAGCGGCGCCAGCGAGAGTCCGATCTTGCTGCTCAGGTCCATCCGGTGGAGCCCGACCAGCGCTCCCTGCAGCACGCTCGCGATGCTGGCCAGGGCAAAGCCGAGCAGGGTGAGGTGGTAGGCGAGCTTCGCCTCGGGCCACCAGGTGGGGTCGACGTGGAAGCCCGAACGCACGAGCGGTGTTGCCGCGGCGCCGACGAGCACGACCACCAGCCCGAGGAGCGTGTACACGCCGAGCCCCCGGAGGATCGTGTGGACGACCGCGCCGCGCCGGCCGGCCGCGAGGAGCTGGGCCGTGTACGTGGTCATGGCGGCGGTGAGCCCCAGGTCGAGAAAGGTGATCGAGCCGCCGAGCAGCATCATCAGCGACCAGAATCCGAACTGCTCCCGCCCGAGCCGCCCGAGGACGGCGGGCGTGAGAACGACCCAGAGGGCGATGTACGCAGTCTTGACCGCGACATTCCAGAACGCATTCCGTCCGACGGCGCGGTGCGCGGGCGTTTCGCTCACGACGGCGGCCGAGAGTCCAGAGAGAGCTGTCCCGCGCGCACGAGCAGGGCGCACCAGACCGCCACCTGCGCGATCCCGACGAGCCCGACCCAGTTGTCGCCCGTTAGGTTCGACGCGGCGAGTGCCAGGAGGTACGGCTTGTGGAGGCGCGCCATCTTCGCCGCCCACGAGTCCGGCGGCGCGTGCTTCGCCACGACGTCCCCCAGCGCCATGGTCCGCCAGATCAGGCGCAGGAACACGATGAGCCCGATGAGGCCCATGCCCGTGGCGACCTCGAGATACATGTTCTCGCAGGTGCCGAGCATCAGGCCGAGATCGTTGTACCGGTCACTGAAGTGGCGGAAGCCGAGATACCCGACTCCGACCAGCGGGTGGGCCACGAACATCCGACCGGCCGCGAACCAGCCGTAGATGCGCACGAACGTCGTGTAGACCTCGAAGGACCCCCGGTCACCCGAGAGCGTGCGCAGCATGCGCTCCCACCAGATCGTGGCCACGAACGGCGCCAGGACGAGCACCGCGAGCAATCCGGTAACGAGGAAGCGGCGTGGGAGCTTCCGCCACGCGAGCACGGAGAACACGATCCAGGCGAGCAGCCCGCTGCGGGACTGCGTGAGCATCATGAAGACCAGCGTCAGGGCCATCATGATCCAGCCCCACGGCCTCGCACGGTGGCTCTGCCGTGCCAGCAGAACGACCCACAGAAGCAGGAGGCCGATCGCCGCCTCGTTCGGGTCGGCCGTGGACCACCCGCGCTCGTTCATGAACCAGGTCATGCCCGCCCGGCGAAGGGTGTTGTCCGACGTTATCGGCGCGAATACGAAGCCGGCGAGGTTGACCAGCGAGAGGAGCAGCCCACCCGCCACGAGCGCGCTCACCACGCGCCGCAGCGAGCGCTCGTCGCGAATGCAGACCATCCCAATGCCGAACATCAGCATCCCCTGGACGGCACGCCCCAGCTTGAGGCCCGAGTCGAACGCCCCGGACGGATTGCCCATCGCCACGGTCACGAGCAGCGACCCCGCCGCGATCACCGCGTACATCCAGGCCGAGCGCGTGAATCGGCGTGTCGCCTCGTCCATCGCGGTTCGCCGCTCGTCGGTCCGTACGATGGACACCGGCGTCCTCCGAAGCCACGCCGGCAGGCAGGCGAAGATGAGCGGGATCAGCAGCACGTCGAACGGCATCACGTTGCGTTCGCCGGAGCCCACGGACACGACGACACTCATCACGCACGAGGCGACGAGCACCAGGTAGCCGGCAAGCGGAGCCAGTGCAGCGGCGGCGAGGACGCCGGCCCCCAGCAGCACCGCGAGTATCGTGAGCCTCTCGGGGCTGGGATCCCCGATCGCGACCGCGACCGCGACCGCGATCAGCGCGGCCGGCACCCACAGCGGAAGCACGAGCCGCGGGCCATTCGAAGTCGCTCGGGCCAGGCTCACACCGGGTCCCTCAGGCGGCGGGTTCCCGTCGCCGCTCGACCCACACCCAGCCCAGCGCGAGCAGGGACGCGACGGCGGCCGAGACGGCCACCAGCAGGCTCCGCCGGGGGCGGGCCCTGAGCTGGGCCGGCCGCGCCGCGTCGAGCACGGTGATGGTGGGCGTGTCTCGCGCCTCCTGGACGCGGGCGTCCTCGTACTGGGCGGTGATCAGCGAGAAGAGGCGCCGCTGCAGCTCCGCCTCGAGCGCGAGCCGGGAGCCCTCCTGCTTGAGGGCGGGCATCTTCGCGAGCTCGCGCTCGTATGCGCGCATCTCGGAATCGATCTCCTGCAGCGCGGGGCTATCCTCGCGGCTGAAGTTGCTGACGTAGGCCCGGCGGATCTGCAGGTTCATCCATTCAGACATGACACTGGCAATCCCGTTCACGCCCGCCGACTCGGTGGTGGCGACGACCTTGTTCTTGCGCTCGTACTCGGACAGCGCGGACTCCGCCTCGTGCATGCGTTTCGACACGTCGGCGAGCCGTCCCTCCAGGAACACTCGCACCCGCTTCGCGCGCGTGTTGTACGCCTCGCGGTTGAAACGATCGAGTCCCTCGACCAGGTGATTCGCCATGTCCGCGGCACGCTTCGCATTGCGGTCCTCGGCGCGAACGTGGATCACGCCCGCCTTGTCCACTTCGACGCGCAGGTGCTTGTCGAGCCGCCGCAGGGCGATGTCCGTGTTCCGGGCCTTGTAGACACTCCTGAGGTCGTAAGTGTCGATCAGGTCCTCCTGGAGCGTGCGGCTGCGCAGGATCTCCGCGAAGACGTCGCTCGGCGTCTGCGTACTGAACATCCCGATCTTGTTGAGTGCCGCGTTCTGAATGAGGCTCGCCATCGTGCTGAAGCCGTCCGAGCCCTCGGTGGGCGGCAGCAGCGTGGATTCGCTTGCGAACCACTGGGGCAGCAAGAAGGCCACCACGACCGCGACCAGGGTCACCCCGAGCACGAACGCCGCGATTCCGCGCATGTGGCGGACCACGGCCGCGAGGTAGCGGTGAAACTCGGGGGGCAGCAGCTCGTCAAGTGTTTGGCGCATCGTGGGACTCGCGGGGTGGCGTGGCGCGCCGCGGCGCCGGGTGCCGAAGGAGGTCGAACGGCGCGGCTCGAGCCGGGCGACAGTACGAGCCGCCCGAATCCGGCGTCAAGAACGGGCACGCTGCGACCTGCGCACGCGAAAGGCGATCGCGAGTTGACGAGGGCGCGCGCCGCAGGAAAGACTCCCGGATTCGATCTTCCACCCTCCTCGGAGAAGTGCCTATATGTCCCTCGCCTCCGCCGCGGACGTCGCGAAGCTCTGGGTCTGCCCCCGCTGCCGTGGCTCGCTGGTCCGCGACGCCGCGGGTCTGCGCTGCGTCGCGGAGGACTGCGGGTCCGAGGGACCACTTCGTTTCCCCGAGGTCCGGGGCCAGCCGGTACTGGTGGACTTCGAAGACTCCGTGCTCGAGCGAGAGGCCGTGCTCCACGGTGAAGCTGCCTCTGCGGTCGAGCGTCGATCGGAGCGCAACCCCCTGCTCGCCCGGTTGCGCCGCTGGACGTCAGGCAACCCCGTCTCGGCCCGCTTCGCGGCCGACCTGCTCGACCGGCTGGTCGCAAGCCCACGCCGGGCGCGTGTGCTCGTGATCGGCGGCGGAACAGTCGGCATCGGTGCCGAGCGGTTGTACGAATCGCCTGCGATCGAGGTCGTGGCCTTCGACCTGTACGCCTCCGCTCGCACGCACGCGGTGGCTGACGCCCATCGAATCCCGCTTCCGGACGCGTCCATGGACGCCGTCTGGATCCAGGCCGTCCTCGAGCATGTGCTCGAGCCGGCGCGCGTCGTCGCAGAGATCCACCGGGTCCTGCGACCTGAGGCGGTCGTCTACTCGGAGATCCCGTTCCTGCAGCAGGTTCATGAAGGCCCGTACGACTTCACGCGGTTCACCGAGACCGGGCAGCGTTGGCTGTTCCGACGGTTCGAGCGACTCGACTCCGGCGTGGTCGCGGGCCCCGGGGTTGTGATGAGCTGGGCTCTCGACCACATCGTCCGCGGGATCACGCGCTCCCGCACGCTGGGCCGCGGCGCCGGTGTGGCCAGCTCCTGGCTCGGCCTGCTCGAGCCGCTAATGGGTCGTGGCCACTCGTCCGACGGCGCCTCGTGCCTCTTCTTCTACGGTCGCCGCTCGGAGCGCGTGCTCTCCCCGCGCGACGTCGTCCGCTCCTACCGGGGAGCCCAGCAGCCGCGTGACTCAGCGTCGAACCGCGCGTAGCACGGAGTCGTATTCGGCGGGCAGGTGCCGCGGGTGGCCCTCCGGCGTCCACCAGCGCGGCGTCTGCGAGTAGATCCACACATAGCGATCCGCGTGGTCCAGAGCGGCCTGGACGGCGCGGCCGAAGAGTACCGGCGTGAAGTAGTTGCGCGAAGGGTCCGAGGCGTTCCAGGGAACTCGTGGCGAATCGTTGTCCAACCAGATGCCGAACGCCACCGACAGGTGTCTTCGGTAGCGCTCCGGATTCGCAGACAGGCGAAGCGCGCCGCGCCGCATGCTGTCTGCCTTCGCCGCGAAATGCGCCGGATCGCGATAGGCGTACGAGAGCTCGTGGCCGTCCACGAGAACCGCACTGTCGCTCGCCGCGTCCACCATACCGTCCACGAAGGATGCGAGGAGCCCGTTGTGGGTGGCGGAGAGCGCGCGGCGGCCGCCAAGGGTCTCGTGCAGCGGGAGCGAGTAGGCGAAGGTCATGAAGACCGTCAGCCCCGGGTAGCCGCGCTCGAGGGCCCGCATGGCCTCCGCTCCCCTCCGTCGAACCTGGGCCGACAGCTCCGCCCAGCTGCGGTCCGTCGCCCGATGCTGGACGCGAAAGTCCCAGAGTTCGCCCCGGTACTGCTCGGGGTCGAGCAGCACCCCGGGGGCGCCGGCTTCGCGGGCCAGCGAGGCCGCCAGCTCGAGGTTGGCCATCACCGCGGAGTGGTCCTCGAACCAGTCGAGATCTCCGGGGGTGGTGTTCACGCGCAGGAAGTTCGCGCGGAAGCGGCCGAACCGCGTCGCGACCAGGTCGCGACGGGCCGAGTCGAGCTCGGCACGCGTGAACCGGCGACGTCCCCACAGCTCCCACGTGAAGTCTCCCTCCCGGCCGTCGGGCTCGAAGTAGGGAACGTGGAAGACGCAGCCGTCGAACGGGCTCGCCTGCAGCTCGGTGATGTGGAGCCGCATGAAGTGCGGATCGGGCGAGTCCCAGCCGAACTCGATCAATTGCTTCTTCGGCGGTGCGGGCGATCCCGCCGCGGCGAAGGACGCGACGCAAAGTGCCAGGGCCGGTGCCGCAGCCAGGACCGCCCTCACGGCAGGCCGAGCTCCCGGCTGAGCCGCGCGTACAGCCCCTCGAGCTGGTCCACCATTCGGCGCGCGGAGAACTCGTCCACCCGCGCCCGCCCGGCTTCGCCCATGCGCCGGGCCGCGGTCGAATCGTCGGCGAGCCCGGCCATGCGTTCCGCGAGCCCCGCGACGTCTCCCACCTCGACCAGCCAGCCGTTCTCGCCCGGCGTCACGGCATCCGCCGCGCCGTCCACGCGCGTCGCGACGATCGGCAGGCCTGCGGCCATCGCCTGCGGAAAGACGCGCGGCAGCCCTTCCCAGCGGGAGGCGAGCACGAACGCGTCGAAGGCCCGCAGCAGCTCCGGGACGTCTCGACGCAGGCCGACCAGATGGACCCGGCCGACGAGCCCGGCCCGCGAGATCGCGGCTTCGAGCGCCTCGCGCTGCGGGCCGTCCCCGACGAAGACCAGATGAGCCCCGGGACACGCGGCGGCGACTCGCTCGAACGCGGCGAGCAGCGCGAGCGGCGATTTCTGCTCGCCGAGGCGCCCGACGCTCCCGAATACGAACGCCTCGCGGGGCAACCCCAGGCGTTCACGGACTTCGTCCCTCCCGATCGGCACGTCGCGGTAGGCTTCGATCTCGATGCCGGAACGGATCAGGTGGTACTGGTTCGGTCGGCCGATCCCGCGCAAGAGCCCCGCCTCGACGTTGGGAGTCCCCACGACGACGAGCGCGGCGGCCATCGGCGCGCAGAGTCTCTCGAGCCACGTGTACAGCGTGCGCACGGGCCACGGCTGGTGGGGATTGAAGCTCCAGCCGTGCACCGTGTGCACGACGACCCGCGTGCCGGCCATGCGGGCCGCGAGCCGGCCGACGATCCCCGCCTTCGACGAGTGCGTGTGGACGATGTCGAAGCGCTCGCGCCGCATGAGGCGGAAGAGGCGCCACGTCGCGCGCAGGTCGTTCCAGGGGCTCAGGCGGCGCACCAGCGTCGGCTCCACCCACACTGTGACGCCGCGGGCGAGGGCCTCCGTGTGAAGCTCGCCCTCGACGCCGGTCTCGGGCCCCGTGAGCAGCACGCTCGGGAACCGGTCGCGATCGATGATCGCGCAGGACAGCATCGTGTTCTCCTGCGCGCCTCCCACGATCATCCGGGTGATGACGTGCAGCACCCGGATCGGACGCTCGGCCGGGCCCGGGCCAGGTGCCGCGCCGGACTCGGGCATCGCGCTCACGACCGCGCCCCCGGGAAGGGCGCCGCGTCGGCCGGCCGTACGCCTCGGCCCGTCCGGGCCAGCGACTCGGCGTCCGCGCACGCCACCTCCCGCCACCAGAGCTCGAAGCAGAGCGCGGCCCACAACGGGCCCGAGCGGTCCCGGTGGCGGCGGTGCTCGTCGTGCCAGCGGCGCAGGACGTCCATTCGGAACACGCCGCTGCCCGCACCGGCGAAGACATCTCCCGCCAGCGAGTCGAGTGGCCCGCGCAGCCAGTCCTCGACCGGGACCGAGAAGCCGTGCTTCGGTCGCGCCGCGAGCCTCTCGGGAAGCACGCGGCGCGCGAGGGCCCGCAGGACGGCCTTGCCCTGCGGGTCGCCGAAACGCGCGTGCCTCGGCAGCCCGGCGGCGAAGCGGACCAGCCCGTCGTCGAGAAACGGCACGCGGCCCTCCACCGAGGCCCCCATGCTGGTCCGATCCTCCTTGAGCAACAGGTCGTCGGGCAGGTACCAGAGATGATCCACCGTGGACGCCAGGGATTCCCGGCCCGCGGGCCATCCGCCCGTCTCGGTGACCAGCTCGGCTTCGAGCCGCGTCGCGACGGATCCCGGGGCGAGGTCCTGGCGCAGGGCTTCGCGCCAGCGCCCCGGAGGCGACGGCTCGAAGGCCGACAGGTAGGCGTCGAAGAAACGTCCCCGCGCGCGCGCCTCGAGAAGCTTGCGCACCATCACCACGCGCTCCCCGCCCGCGGTTCGCCGGTGCAGGTCGCGTTCGGAGAGCCAGCGAGCGCCGGCGCCGGCCAGTGCGGCGGGCAGGGGCGCGAGGCCGCGGAGCATCCCGGCCAGCCGGTGACGCCGGTAGCCGCCGAACAACTCGTCTCCACCCGTTCCCGAGAGGAGAACCGTCACGTGCTCGCTCGCCGCCAGCGCCACGAGGTGCGCGGGCACCGCGGCCGGGTCTGCGCACGGCTCGTCGAGGAGCGCAACGACCCGCGGCAGCGTCCGCGCCGGATCCAGCGCCACCTCGCTCTCGTGGTGGCGCGTTCCGAAGGTCCGCGCCACCTCGCTCGCGAACCGGCGCTCGTCGTGATGGCCGCCGGAGTCGAATCCGATCGTGAAGGTCCTCGTCTCGCGCCGGATCGCCTCGGGCAGCGACGCCACCATCAGGCTGGAGTCGAGACCGCCCGACAGCAGGATCCCGACCGGCCGGTCGGACAGGAGCATCGCTTCCGTCGATCGGGCCAGCCTCGTGCCGGTTTCATCGGCGAGCGTCGCGAGCGGGGCTCGCGCGAGGGCCGGATCGGGAACGAAATCCGGCCAGGACCACCAGCGCTCGATCCGGAATCCGGCCGGGGTGACGAGCATGCGACAGCCGGGGCGCAGCTTGCGCACGGCGCGCAGGACCGTGGTCTCGCCCGGCACGAACCCGAACGCCAGGTAGCGCTCCAGGCCGTCGGGATCGAGATCGCGAGGCAGCTGCGGATCGCAGAGGAGGGCCTTGATCTCGGAGGCGTACAGAATCCGCTCTCCGACTCGTGCCCAGTAGAGCGGCTTTACGCCGATCGCGTCGCGGGCGAGCATCAGGGTCTCGTCGCGCCTGTCGAAGACCGCGCAGGCGAACATCCCGCGCAGTTGCTCCACGAGGCGCGATCCGTGCTCGAGCCACAGGTACGGAAGCACCTCGGTATCGGTGCGGGTGCGCAACGGGTGGCGGCGGCCCAGGCTCTCGCGCAGCTCCGGAAAGTTGTAGAGCTCGCCATTCTGGCTCGCCCATACCTGGCCGGCGGCATCGCCGATCGGCTGGTGGCCGCCGGCCACGTCGAGGATCGAGAGCCGGCGCACGCCCAGGGTCGCCCGGCCGAGGGACTCGAGGCCCGCGTCGTCCGGGCCGCGGTACTCGATCGCCCGCAGCATGGTTTCGACGACCCGGCGATCCTCCGCCCGGTGCGCGTCCGTGACGGGGGCATCGCCCAGCCGATAGATGCCTGCGATGCCGCACATTTCAGGAGTCGGATCCGGGCAGGGAACGAACGCCCTCGGGCGTCGGGGCCAGCATCCGGGCGAAGCTAAGGCATCGGCCGGGGGGTTGCCAGCGGCGCGGACGGGCAGCCGCGGGGAGCCCGCGACCCGCTCACGAGAGCACCACGACGCGCCGCGTTCCCAGCAGCCGACCCTCGGACGTCAGCCGGACGAAGTAGATCCCGACGCGCACACGGGCCCCGGAGTCGTCGCGAAGATCCCAGACGACATCTCCCGCTCCCGCGCTGCGCAGGCCCCTCGCGAGCGTGCGCACGCGGCGTCCGCCGACGTCGTAGACGGTCATCGTCACGGGCCCGGGCGAGGGCAACGTGTACGCCAGGCGCGTGGCCCGGCGCGTCGGACTGGGCCGGGCGGACGCCAGCCGGGAGGCGGGTCCGGCGCGGCGCGCGACGCCGGTGGAAGGCGGCGACTGCTGCTCGATGCGGACCGTGTGGTCCGGCCGGATCACGTAGGTACACGGCGGCGAACTGCCCGGGCGGATGCCGCCGAGGAGCGGGTTCTCGGCCGGGCCCGTCACCACCGGCTGGCCCGGCGCACCCGGGAAGGACGCTTCGAGGTCGAAAGCGCCGGATCCGACGCCTCCGAAGGTGACGGTGTACTCGTCCTGACCCAGGTAGCCCGACCCGCCGTCCACGATGCGCGTCTGAACGGGGTGCCGGGGATCGTCCAGCGAGCGCAGGCGCACCGTGCTGCCCTGCATGACGAGGCGGCCCTCGTTGTCCTCGAGCCTCACCTTCAGGTACGGAGTGGCCTGGCGTGGTACGAGGTCCAACAGGTTTCGCGCGAAGTGCTTCGAGTAGTCGCCGACGACGATGTCCGGGTCGCCGTCGCCTTCGAAGTCCGCGAATGCGCACAACGTGCCCGGCAGGTCGAGCGAGGCGACGGTCGTGTCCTCGGTGAACGTCCCGTCGCCGTTGGAGAGTAAGAGGCGCACCCCGCGGGCAGGATCGAAGAAGAAGAAGTCCTGGTCGCCGTCGAGATCGATGTCGGTCCAGCGGTCTCCCCAGAACCAGTCCAGCGGGCCGATCCCCAGGCTGGCGGAGACGTCCACCAACGTGTCGCCGTCGTTTCGGTACAGCGTCGGGCCCTGGGCCGTTCGGAGGCACAGGTCGAGATCCCCGTCGTTGTCGTAGTCCACGAACTGCGAGCCCTCGTCGAACTGCGCCGGGAGCCCGACCTCCGCCGCGATGTCGTGGAAGTGCGCGCCGCCGTCGTTGTGAAAGAGGCGGTGCGCGCAGTACAGGTCGATGGCGCCGTCGCCGTCCCAGTCCGCTGCGCAGCTGCCTTCGGGCCGGTAGTAGATGGACAGCCCGGGTAGTCCGACGCCCGCCTCGTCGGTGAAGTCCACGAACGTGCCGTCGTGATGATTGAGATAGAGGTAGCTGTGATACGGCGGGACGTGCGCGTAGAACGGCAGGAAGAGGTCGGGCCATCCGTCGGCGTCGAAGTCCGCCCACACGGGGGTTTCGCCGTGACCGGGAATGTCGATGCCCAGGGCGGGGGCCGCGTCCGCGAAGCCCGACGGGTCGTTCTGGAAGAGCCGGACCCGGTTGCACGTGGTCGTGCTGTCGCTGTAGGGCATCAGCACCAGGTCCAAGTCACCGTCACGGTCGTAGTCGCACCAGGCCCCGCCGTGGTAGTTGCCGTCCCCGAGCAGGGCGCGAAACCCCGGCATCTCCTCGAACGAAGTCCCTGTGTTCAGGTACATCGGGAGTTCAGGAAGGACGTCCCCGTTCGCGTTCCCCCAGCAGGGAGGGAGCGTCCCCGGGCCGAAGTCGGGGACGGCCGTCGGCAGGGACTCGAAGTGCGCGCGCTCGTCGTTCACGATCGTGCCGGTTCCCTGCGGCCGGTCGGACGAAGCGTTCGCGACCGACGTGAGCTCGACCCCGAAGCTCTCGTTGCCCTCGAGCAGCGAGTCCCCGAGGACCGTCACCTCGAACCTCACTTCGGTCCCTCCGGGGGGGATTTCGAGGTCGGCCGATGCCGGCAGGTAGTCGTTCCCCGCCGCCGTGGCCGTTCCGTCGAAGGTCTGGATGTGAAACGAGACGGGGATCGGCGCCGGCGCCGAGAGCTGCACGGTGAACACCAGCTGGCGCGATCCGGAGTCTCCCTCGAGGCACTCGGCGTCATGGGCGCCCAGCCTCGGGAGGGGCGGGGGCGGCTCGTCGACACCGAGCTTCGGTACGGGTCCGGGCGGCTCGTCGCGCTTGTAGCGCAGGGGATCTGCCCCGATCCCGGCTGCCTGAAGGGACAGGACGGCGAGCATCGTCAGTAGTAGCGCAGGCATCCGTGCCTTCATGAGACTCCTTGCACGGTCTGCTGCACCCGGCCTTGTCGGGGTCTTTCCGGCCGCGCGGCCCGGATCCAGCAGGCGGCACGGATACTAGGCCGCCGCCCGACGCTCGTCCAACGCCCGAGGCGAAGACAATATGAAAGCTCTCCGGAGGGACTTCCCCTACCCGTCCGCCTCGGCCGATTCGCGCAGCAGCGCGGCGAGCTTCGGAGCGACCGCCGCCAGCGAGTAGCGTTCCACCACGTCCCCGCGAGCGGCGGCCCCGAGCCGGCGCCGTTCGCCAGGGTCCTGGAGAAGCTCGTCCACCGCCGCGACGAACTCCCCCGGTGTATCGGCGAGGCGACCCGTGACCCGGTCCCGCACCATTTCGGGATGGACACCCACCCGCGAGGCGACCGCCGGAAGCCCGAGCGACATATAGAGGAGGAGCTTCAAGCCGCACTTGCCACGGGCCCACGGATCATCCGGGAGCGGAGCAAGTCCGACGTCGCAGGCCGCGGTGACATCGACCTCTCCGTCGAGGCTCCAGGGGTGCTCGACCACGCGCACCCCTTCGCAGGCGAAGTGCGCGCCGACGACGTGCAGCTCCAGTCCCGGATGGCGACGGAAGAGCCCGGGCAGCAGGGACCGCAACGGGTCCAGGTAATGCACGGTCGAGTGACTGCCGATCCACGCGAGCCGGGGCGGTCCTTCCGGCCGCGGGCGCGGGGCCCATCTCGACGTGTCCACGGCCGTCGGAACGACCTCGACCCCGTCCGACCCGCGAGACGATCGCTGCCCGCGCGCCCAGGCCGCGAGCCACGCGTTGCCCGCCGCGACCCGTCGGGCGTCCGCGGCCAAACGGGCGTACTGCGTGGTCGGCTTGAGCCACGCGAATCGGCGATTGGCTTCACTGACGTTGGGCAGCCAGACGGCGTCGTCGAAGTCGAACACCCACCGGGGCTGCCGGGCCGCGAGACGCTCCAGCGCGGCGCCACCGGCAAACGGCCACACTTCGCGATGCACGAACGCCAGATCGAAGCGGCCGGCGTCTCGCAGGTCCGCCCACCGGCGCGCGCAACCGCGTGCGAGATGCCATGACTTCGCAGGGAGTGCGCCCCGACGGTACAAGGCTTCGAAACCCGCGGAATCGAAGAACGGCCGGATCTGCATTCGAATGCCGTGGGACTGGAGAGGACCTGCGAGCTGGTAGGCGCGGTATCTCGCCGACGCGCCCTCGATCGGATAGGGAACGAGTGCGAGGACGGAGAGGCTCACGACGGAACCGCGATCAGCGTTTGACCGCGAGGATGATGGTTGCGATCTGCGCGAGCACGAGGATGATGGTCTGGGAGTTCTGCCAGAACGAACTGTCCCCACGCTCCGGGACCCAGATCAGGTCCCCCGGCGCCACCGAATGCGCATCCTTCGCCAGAATGGTCTGTCCGTTCGCCATGCTCGTGATCCGGACCTTGCCCCGGGCCGCGATGCGCGAATAGCCCCCGGCGAGCCGAATGTACTCGGAGACCGTGCGGCCCGCGACGAAGGCAATGGCACCGGGGCGGCGGACTTCCCCGTCGACCCGGACCGAGGCCGAAACCGGGTCCACGCGAACGACGTCCCCGTTCTGCATCCGCAGGTTCAGGTCGGGGGACTCCCGCACCCGACGCCAATCGATCCGGAAGTCCTCGCTGCGGGCGGCAAGTCGCGCGCGCAGCATCTCGTACTCGGCGGACGTCATCTCGCGGCGGGACAACTTGCTGAGTCGGGCGAGCTCCGGGTCGGGGTCCTTCGCGAGGCGACTTCCTCGGAAGACTCGGATCGTCGAGAGGTCCGCCCGGTCCAGGAATCCACCTGCCGACTCGACGAGGTCGGTGATCCGCGTCAGCCCCGGCTGGATGGGATAGGCCCCCGGCCGCTGGATCTCGCCGTAGATGTAGGCCTGGTCGATCTCGTGATAGCGCGGAACGAAATAGAAGAAGGCGCGGTCACCATCGTGCAACACGGGGTTGAACCGTCCGGACACGAGGTCCGCGGTCGCGAACCACGTCGACTCCGTGACGGTCGGCGACGTGAACTGCATGAACAGCGCCTGATCCGACACCGATGGAAGCAGGTCGCCCGCTAGCGCCAGGAGAGTCCTCAGGCTGTCCCGCGGTCCGAGCTCAAAACTGCCCGGACGCGCGACAGCCCCTTCGATCGCGACCGTGGACGTCCGCGTTGGCACGACGATCACGTCCCCGCCCCGTAGCACCGGATCGCCGCTCCGGTCGCCCAGCAGACGAAAGCGGTCGAGATCCGCAGGCAGGAGCTGCTCGCCGGAGGGATCCGAGATCTTCCGCCGCAGCAGGATCCGCCGATGCGACGCGTGTTCGGTGAAGATCGAGTCGGGGAGCACGTCGCTCACGTGGGAGGTCGCCGGCACGGTGATGGGTCCGGAGACCCGAACTTCTCCGGCGAGGTAGACCTTCATGGCCCTCGTGCGCACGAGTCGCAGGTCCACGACCACGCCGCGCAGATCCGTAGCCAATCGCTCCGCGACTGTCTGACGCGCGTCATCGAGCGTCTGGCCCGCGACGGCGATCGGGCCCGTCCCGGGAACGTAGATCGTTCCCTCGGCCCCCACCTGCAGCGTCAGCGTGCGAGCGAGTCTACCCGAGAAACTCAACTGAAACACGTCGCCCGGGCCGACGATGTACTCCTTCGCATCGACCGGGCCCGCCAGCGGCAGCGTCGCCCCTGGCCAGACGTCCGGCGACGTCCGTCCCGCTGACTCGCCCATGGAGGAAGTGCCGGGCCCGCCCGCCAGGCCGCCCTGCGCGAAGGACGTGCCGCTGACGACCGGCAGCACGGCCAGGGCCAGGACGAGGACGATGTTCACCCCCGCACCTCCTTGAGCACCTTCCGCTGGCCGTACATGCGCTCGTAGTACTCGCGGAACTCGCCGGTGCGGATGGGACGCCACCAGGACTCGTTCGCTCGGAACCACTCGACGGTCCGGCGGATGCCCTCCTCGAACGGGATCGCGGGCTTCCAGCCGGTCACGCGCGTCAGCTTGGAGGAGTCCACCGCGTAACGGCGGTCGTGGCCCGGCCGGTCCTCGACGTGGCGGATGAGCGACTTCGGCTTGCCGAGCAGTTTCAGCAGGGTGTCGGTGATGGTCAGCACGTCCAGTTCGTGCTGTGCTCCGATATTGAAGGTCTCCCCCTCGAGGCCGGGGGACTCAAGCAACGTGAGCAGCGCGTCGCAGTGGTCGTCCACGTGAAGCCAGTCGCGGCGGTTCAGGCCCGTGCCGTAGACGGGCAGCGGCTCGTCGTCGATCGCGTTGGTCACGAACAGCGGCACGAGCTTCTCAGGGTACTGCCGCGGCCCGTAGTTGTTCGAGCAGCGAGTGATCACGACGGGCAGGCCGTACGTGCAGGCGTACGCGTACGCCAGCCGGTCCCCGCCCGCCTTGCTCGCCGCGTAGGGCGAGCGGGGGTTCAGCGGCCAGTCCTCGGTCGAGTGGCCCTCGAGCACCTCGCCGTAGACCTCGTCGGTGCTCACCTGGATGAACCGCTTCACGCCGACCCGGCGCGCCTCCTCCGCGAGCACGAAGACGCCGTAGACGTCGGTCTGGATGAACTCCCCGGGCGTCTCGATGCTGCGGTCCACGTGCGACTCGGCGGCGAAGTTCAGCACGTAGTCGCAGCCGCGCATGGCCGCCGCGACCGCCTCGGGGTCGCGGATGTCGCCGTGAAGGAACGACATCGAGCGGTCCGGAAGTCCGTGCAGGTTCTCCTTGCGCCCGGCGTAGGTCAGCGCGTCGAGCACCACCGCGTGCGCACCCGGGTGCTTCGACAGCAGCCGGTGGACGAAGTTCGAGCCGATGAAGCCCGCACCGCCCGTGACCAGGACGCGGCTGCCGTCGAGTGATCCCGCAGGCGTCACGCCTTCGCCTTCCCGCGCCGTCGGACGCGCGCGGCCCTGCGCTTCGCGGCGTCCGCGGCCGTGCCTCGCCCCACGCCGATGTGCTTGAAGCCCGCCGCCTCGACGTCCTCGCGCTTGTAGATGTTGCGCAGGTCGCAGAGCACGGGCTTCTTCATCATGCGTTTCAGGTGCGCCAGGCTCAGGCCACGGAACTCGTTCCACTCGGTGACGATCGCCACCGCGTGCGCCCCGCGCGCGCAGTCGTAGGGGTCGGCCCCGTACTCGACATTCCGCATCTGCGGAAGGCCCTCGGCCTTCGGGATCGCGACCGGGTCGAACGCCACGACCTTCACGCCCCGCCGCTTGAGCCCGGCGATCACGTAGAGCGACGGCGCCTCGCGCATGTCGTCGGTGTTGGGCTTGAACGCGAGACCGAGCACGGCGACCCGCTTGCCGCGCGGCGAACCGATCGCCTCGCAGATCTTGTCCACCATGAGCGACATCTGCCGCTCGTTCGCGGCGATGGTCGCGTCGATGATGTCGCTGCGGACGCCGGCCGCCTTCGCGAACGCCGACAGCGCGTGCGTGTCCTTGGGGAAACAGCTGCCGCCGTAGCCCGGCCCCGAGTGCAGGAACTTGTTGCCGATGCGCCGGTCCATGCCCATGCCGCGCGCCACGGTCTGCACGTCGGCGCCGAGCGCCTCGCACAGGTTCGCCATCTCGTTGATGAACGAGATCTTCGTCGCGAGGAAGCAGTTCGAGGCGTACTTGATCAGCTCGGCCGACTCGAGCGTCGTCACGACCATCGGCGTCTCGATCAGGAAGAGCGGCGCGTGGATCTTGCGCAGGATGTCGGCGGCCTTCTTCGTCTCGGCGCCGATGATCACGCGATCCGGCCGCAGCGTGGTCTCGAGCGCCGAGCCCTCGCGCAGGAACTCGGGGTTCGAGGCCACGTCGAACTCGGCGCCCCGCTTCGCCCACTTGCGCACCCAGCCCTGCAGGTCGCGGGCGGTCCCGACCGGCGCGGTGCTCTTCTGGACGAGCAGCTTCCAGCCGTCGAGGTTCTGGGCGAACACCTTCGCGACGTCGTAGATGGCGCTCGTGTCGGCGCTGCCGTCGGCGCGCGGCGGCGTGCCGACGGTGATGAAGACGACCTTCGACTGGCGGATGGAGCCGGCGAGGTCACTCGAGAAGTGGAGCCGGCCCTCGTTGAAGTTGCGCGAGACGATCTCGGGCAGGCCGGGCTCGAAGAAGGGCAGCTCGAGCGCCTTCATGCGCTCGATCTTGGCGGCGTCGCTGTCGACGCAGATGACGTTGTTGCCGAAGTCGGCGAGGCACGCGCCGGTCACGAGGCCGACGTAGCCGGTGCCGACGACGGTGATGTCGTACACGTTGGATTCCTTTCGCGGCGGCTCCGGGCCCCGTCGGGCGCCCGGCCGCGAGGCTCGGGTGGACCTGCGGGTTCCAGCGCAGAGTCGGCGGGCAGGTTAGGGGGCCGCCCGGCGAGGGTCAACCGCCGTCGGGCCGCCGGAACCGGGAGGTTCGGCCCGCGTTGCGCCGCGCGGACGCCGCTGTTTAGAGTCCCGGCTCGAAACCCGGACCCACCCCACCCCGAGAGGCGCCACGTGAAGAAGGCCAGCGAAGTCACCGTCGAATGGCTGCAGGGGCTCGATTACCTGGTCCAGCCGCCGGGCCGCGCCACGATCGAGGGCGTGATCGTGCGCGAGCTCGTCGTCCATCTCGACGGCCGCGGCGAGGTGACGGAGCTCTGGAGCAGGCCGTGGATGAAGGACGGCCTCGGGCAGGTCGAGCACCTCTACCAGAGTGCAACGGACTACGGGGTGGTCAAGTGCTGGCACCTGCACGACGTGCACACGGACCACTTCACGGTCACGCGCGGCAAGCTCCAGGTGAGCATCGTGGACCTGCGCCCCGAGTCGCCCACGTTCCGGCACGTCAACCGGCTGTTCCTCGGCACGCTCAGGCCCCGTCTGGTCAAGATCCCGCCGCGGATCATGCACGGGTGGAAGGCGCTCTCGGCGCCCGAGGTGCTGGTCGTGAACGGCCAGAGCCACGTCTACGACCCGGCCGACGAGTTCAAGTTCCCGTGGGACTGCGTGCTCCCCGGGATCTGGGAACCGCTGAACGGCTGAGCCCATGGACCGGGTGACGATCCGGGCGCTGCCGGTGCTGGACGGGCCGCCCGCGCAGCCGATCCTCGACGGCGTGCGCATCCGCATGGCGGCGGGCGAGGCGGCGCCGATCTGGAACGGCGGGCCGTGGCGCTTCATCGCCTACCTCGAGCTGCTGCCCGGCGGGGCCACCTGGCGCGGCAACCACTGGCACGAGAAGAAGACCGAGTACTTCTACGTCATCTCGGGTCGGCTGCGTGGCGTCTTCGAGGACCTCGACACGGGTGAGACGCTCGACGCCGAGCTCGAGGCCGGCACCACGGTCGTGATCCGGCCCCGGGTCGCGCACGCGTTCAAGGGCCTCGAGCGCTCGCAGGCCCTCGAGTGCTCGCCGTACGAGTTCGACGCGTCCGACGCCTTCCCGAAGGCGGTCGGAAGAGGCTGAGCCGTCAGGCGCGCTCCCGCCAGTCCTCGAGCACGTCGCGCAGCGTGTCGTCGAACGGAATCTTCACGCTCCAGCCGCACTCGCGCTCGGTGAGCGTCGGGTTGCCGACCAGGTAGGGCACGTCGGCGGGGCGGAACCGCGACGGGTCCACCTCGATCCGGACCGGGACCCGCGCCAGCGAGACGAGCCGCTGCGCGACGTCGTCCAGCTTCACACCCTCGCCGCGGCAGAGGTTGTAGGCCCGGCCCTTCGCGCCGCGCATCATCAGCGCGACGTAGCCCTGCACGATGTCGCGCACGTCCGAGAGGTCGCGGGTCACGTCGAGGTTGCCCACGCGCAGGACGGGCTCGGCCTTCCCCACCTCGGCCGCGGCCACCTGCTTCGCCCACGCCGGCAGCACGAACCGGCTCGACTGTCCGGGCCCCGTGTGCGCGAACGGGCGTGCGCGCACGACGTCGAGCCCGTGCACATCGGCGTACGTGGCCGCCATCTGGTCGGCCATGGCCTTCGAGAGCGCGTACGGGCTCACCGGCCCGAAGGGCGTCTCCTCGTCAAGCCGCGTGCCGGGCTGGCTCGGACCGTAGGCCTCGCTCGTGCCCACGACGATCGTGCGGGCCTGCGGAGCCTCGCGGCGCACGGCGTCGAGCAGGTTCCACGTGCCCGTGACGTTGACGCGGATCGTCTCCTCGGGTGCTTCGAACGAGCGGGCCGCGCTGCTCTGCCCGGCGAGGTGCACGACGAAGTCGGGCCGGGTGCGGCGCACGAGATCGTGGAGCGTGTCCGTCTCGGACAGGTCGAGCGCCCGCCAGCTCGAGAGCGGCGCCTCCCGCGGAAGGTCGCCGAGGCCGAAGCCGTGCACGGTGGCGCCGAGCTCGACGACCGCGCGGGCCAGGTGCGGGCCCACGAATCCTCCCGCGCCGCTCACGAGGACGTTTCGCCCCTTCAGCTCGCCGGCGCTCATCGGGGGTTTCGTACCGGGGTTGGGGAGCACATGGGGCGGCGAGAATCGGGCATCCGCGCGTCGCTGTCCATCGGGCTCACGCGGCCGGGGGCCGCAGGAGGCGTCGCAGTTCGTCGGGCGCCACGTAGCGCGTCGCGAACGCCACCACGGTCGTGATCACGGAGCCCGTTCCGCCGACGATCGCGAGCAGCGGCCACGCCGCGGCGCCGGACGGATGCGGAAGCGCCCGTTCGAGCCAGAGCCCCCCGGTGACGCCCGCGGCGAGCGCCACGAGCGGCACCGCCGCGCCTTCGAGCAGCGTGCGGGCGCGCGGCCAGCGCAGCGCGCCCGCGATGCGGAACACGAACCACGCGACGCCCACCGCGTTGCCGACCCCGAGCGCGAACACGACGCCCGCGAGGCCGTGGGTGTGCACGAGTGGCAGGCCGAGCGCGAGGTGGACGAGCAGCGCCACGCCCGAGAACTCGGCCTCGAAGTCCGGCCGCCCCATGCTGCGGGCGGTGACGGTGGCCATGCCCCCCGCCAGCCCGGCGCAAGCGGCCAGGACGAGACCGCGGAGCGCCAGCGCGGCCTGGTCGTCGGGGTGGCCCAGCCACGCCTCGAAGACGCGCGGTGCGGCGACCAGCGCCCCCGAGGTCACGATGACGGCCGTGAAGAGGACGTAGCGGTTCGAGCGCCGGTAGAGTTCCGCGAGCCGCTCGTGCTCGCCCGTCGTGTGGAAGCGCGTCGCGGGCGGCACGAGCGCGAGCAGCAGCAGCTGGGGGAAGGTCGCGAGCGCGTTCGAGATGCGCAGGCCCAGCTCGTACGGCGCGACCATCGCGAGCGCGACGTAGCGCGACAGCAGCAGTTTGTCGAGCTGCTGGTGGGCCACCGCCAGCAGGTTCGCGAGCTGGAGCGGCGCGCCGAACGCGAGGCTCTCGCGCACGAAGGCGGCGGCCCGGCGGGGCGAGGCCCAGCGGAATCCCGGCGCGCCCGTGCGCAGGAACGCGAGCCCGGCCAGCGAGGCCGCGAACCAGCCGACGGCGGTCGAGCAGACGACCCCGGGCAGCCCCCACCCGAAGTGGAGCGTGAGCACGAAGCCCGCCGCCTGCACGAGCGAGATCGTCAGCGTCGTGTAGTTGCCGAGGTCGAAACGCTCGTAGCCCTGCAGGACGTAGACGAGCGTGTTCGTGGCGCCCGAGAGCGCGAACACCGCCGCGCCGGTCACGAACGCGAACCCCGCGGCCGGCCGCACCGGCCCGGTGACCCGCAGGAACGAGAGCAGCGGATCGAGCAGGGCCGGCATGAGGGCGAGCCAGAACAGGCCCAGCAGGACGTAGCCGAGCACCGAGACGGTCGCGTAGGCGCCGGCGTCGGAATCCGCGCCGCGCGCGCGCGCCGCCGAGACGTGGCGCGTCGTGGCCGGCGCGAGGCCGAAGTCCAGCGCGCCGAGGTAGCCCGTCAGCGCGTAGAACAGCGACCAGACGCCGAAGCCGTCGGGGCCCAGCGCGCGATAGAGCGGCGGGGTGAGCGCCAGCCAGAGGAGCAGCGAGGCGACGCGCCCCGAGGCCGCATGCAGCGTGTTCGCGGCCAGCCGCCGCGCGAGGCCGGCGGGTTCGGGACGGGTCATTCCGAAAGTGTTCGGCGGCCCGGCGACGAGGGCGCGGCCGCGGTGCGTGCGGGGAGCGGCGGAGCCAGGGAGGGCGTGAGCCGCGACTGGAAGCAGCGAGAGCGAGGCAGGAAGCCGAGCCGAGCGGGCCGTGGCCGCGCCCTCGTCGCCGGGTCGCCGAACGACCTCATCTGGAGCGCCAGTACTCCAGCATGTCCTTGAGCGTCTGTTCGAACGGGATCGTCGGCTGCCAGCCGGTCGCCTTCGCGAACTTCGAGTTGTCGCCGAGCAGGATCGGCACGTCGCTCGGGCGCAGCCGGGCCGGGTCCTGGCGCACCTCGATCTTCGCCTTCGTGAGGCCGAGCAGGTAGTCGAGCACCTTCTGGATCGTCCACGCCTTGCCGCTGCAGATGTTGTAGACCTCGCCCGGCTCGCACTTCTCGAGCGCGAGCACGTAGGCGCGCACCGTGTCGCGCACGTCGGTGAAGTCGCGCTGGGCCTCGAGGTTGCCGACGCTCAGGACGGGCTTCTTGCGCCCCTTCTCGATGTCGGCGATCTGCTTGGCGAAATCGCTCGCCACGAACACCGGGCCGCGGCGCGGGCCCTCGTGGTTGAACCCGCGCGTCCGCACGGCGTCCACCTTCCACGACATCCAGTACTGGTAGCCCAGCATGTCCTGCGCAACCTTGCTGACCGCGTAGGGCGACAGCGGACGCAGCGGGTTCGTCTCCTTGATGGGCACTTCGTCCGGATAGACCATCCCGTACTCCTCGGACGAGCAGGCGAGCTGGATGCGCGTCTTGAGCCCGAGCCGGCGCACGGCCTCGAAGATGTTCACCTGGGCGAGAACGTTCGTCGTCAGCGACTCGGTCGGCGCCACCCACGACGTCGGCACGAACGATTGCGCCGCGAGGTGGAAGATCCAGTCGGGCTTGATGCGGGCGACGGTCTCGTGCGTGTTCGTCGCGTCACGCAGGTCGCATTCGTGGAGCGTGATCCTGTCCGCGAAGTGCTCGATGTTCTCGGTGCGGCTCCGCCAGCGCTGGATGCCGTGGATCTCGTAGCCGCCCTGGGCCAGCATGTAGTCCACGAGGTGGCTTCCGGCGAAGCCGGTGACGCCGGTGACGAGAACGCGACGCATGGAGAGTCCTCAGGCAGTGTGGAGTTAGGGAGTGTCGGGAGCCAGAAGACGGTAGGGGTTCGCGCGGGGAGCGTCAAAACGCGGGCACGCGGCCCTGCGGGCCGCGTGCCCGGCGCCCCCTGCGACGGGAGCCCCCTACTTCCCTTCCTTCCCGCCCCACTGGCCGCGCTCGAGCGCCGGTCCCGCCCACGTGGCGCGGATCGCGAGGGCCCACTCGGCCGCCTCGAGCTTCGGCTTCTCGAACGACTTGTCGAAACCGGCCCACGTCCGGCGCGCCATGTTCGTGTACGAGGTGTCGCGGGTCGCGGCGCCCAGCTCGGCGTAGAAGCGCGCGGCGACCGCATTCTCCTCGAACGGCCGCCCGGAGCGCCGGGAGTGCCCGAAGCGCTCGCGCGAGTAGTCGTCGCGGAAGCCGCCGCCCTTCTTGCCGCTGTCCTCGAAGTGCTCGCGCACGTGCGCGGCGATCGCCTTCGCCCGCACGAGGTCGCTGTCGCGCCCCGCCGCCTCCCAGCCGTGCAGGTACGCGAGGCCCATCTCGACCTGGTCGGCCAGCAGCGAGGGGGTGCGCACCTTGCCCCAGGTGTCCCGACGGACGAGGCCCTGCTCCAGGTCCCGGCAGTGGTTCCAGAGCCGGTCCTCCGAACGGAGCGCGAAGTCCCTCAGCCGGGGGTCGCCCGTGTGCACGGCCCAGCGCCACCAACCCCGGAGCGCGACGCCGTTCGTCGCGGGCTCGAGGTCGCGCGAGCCCATCTGCCCGTTCGCAAAGCCGCCCCGCCCGTCCACGAGCAGGCGCTGGGCGTAGTCCACGACGCGCCTGCCGTCGCGCGCGAACGTCTCGCCCGGCCGCGAGGCCACGCGGGCGAGGATCCCGAGCCTCCGCAGGTTCGAGTCGGTGCGCTTCTCGAACGAGGTGGACTGGTGGTCGGCGTCGCGCTCGCCCTCGAAGTAGCCGCCGCCGACGGTGTCGAGCAGGCCGTGCATCCAGCGCAGCGTGTGCAGGGCGTGCTCGAGCGCGAGCGAGTCGCCCTCGGCGCCGCGCGCGAGCCCCAGCTCGATGGCGGCCTCGCACGGCGTGCCGTCGCGCCGCACGAACCCGCCGCGGGACTCGTCGTAGAGCGCCATCACCTGCAGGCTCAGGCGGTCGTAGAGCGCGCGGTCGGCCGGGTCGGCCGCGGCGATGCCGGCCGTCGCGGCGTGCGCGTCGGCGGCCTTCGTGGCGATCGGGTGGTGGAGCGTGGCCGGCACGGCCGCGGCCGCCGCCAGCACGACGGCCGTCGCTCCCCGCGAGAACCAGGGACGCATGGACCGATCCTCCTTGACCGGTGAGGGTGAATCGAAAGTTCTCGTCGAGCCGGCGGTCCGGCGCCGCGCGCGGTGCGCCCGGGGAGCGGCGGAGCCCGGGAGGGCGTGAGCCGCGACCGGATGCAGCGAGAGCGAGGCCGGATGCCGAGCCGAGCGGGCCGCGGGCGGCGCCGGACCGCCGGCTCGATGAGGTTCCTCAGTGCTTGAGCTGCGCGAACAGGTTCGGCAGCGCGGTGATCAGCGCGAGCACGACGCCCAGGAGCGACTCGCCCGCGATGATGCCCGACGAGACGGGCACCGTGTACTTCTCGTGCAGCTGCGGCCTCGCGCGGCTGAACCACACCGCGAACAGGGCGCCGATGAACATCGAGACCGAGTTGAAGCCGTTGATCGTGAACGCCAGCCCGAGCCCGGTCGCGGACGGAATGTACTTCTTGTGGTGGGGGAAGCGCATCTCGAGCAGGGGCAGGATGATTCCCACCACGGCGCCGATCACGAGGCCGATCCGGGCGGTCGGGTCCAGCGCCCCCACGCCCTTCGCGAGCAGCTCGGCGACGCCGCGCCACACGAGCGCCGCGGGGGCCGGCCACTTCTCGGTGCCGAGCAGGCTCACGTTCGGGATGAGGACGAAGTAGATGGGCACCACGATGAACGCGCCGGCGAGCACGCCGAACAGCTGCGCCAGGAACTGGTGGCGCGGCTTGGCGCCGAGCAGGTAGCCGCTCTTGAGGTCCTGCAGCAGCTCGGCGGCCGCCGACGTCGCGCCGGCGGTGATGTTCGCGGTCATCAGGTTGGTCGGGATGTTGCCCGGCGCGATCGCCCCGAACGTCAGCTGCGTGATCTTCGAGAGCGGCCCGACCGGCGTGATGTCGGTCTCGCCGGTCGCGCGGGCCGCGACGACCACCAGGAAGAACGTCGCGAGCACGGCGATGAGCCCCATCCACCAGTGGATGTGGAACAGCTGGTGGCCGAGAATGATCGCCGCCGTGCCGAGGATCACGAACCCGGTGATGAACCAGGATCCCGGCACCTCGATCTTCTCCATCGGGTCGTCGCTCGCGTGCCGCGTGCCGAGGAAGCTCGTGAGCGTGCTGAACGCGCGCGTGACCGCCTTCCAGTTCATGAAGAAGAGCAGCAGGCCCGAGGTCACCATCATGGGCACGCCGATCCAGAGCGACCACGACGAGATGTGGCGGAAGTTCGGGGCCTCGATGACGCCCTCGCGCAGGAAGATCGGCGCGAGGACCGCGTAGTTGACGATCGCCCCCAGCATGAGGCTCCACGCCTGGCGGAAGCCCATGATCGCGCCGGCGGCGACGAAGAGGAGCGAGCCTTCGAAGGACATCGTCAGCTGGTTCAGCGTGAGCGGCTGTCCCTTGTACTCGCCCATCCGGATCCACGACGTGCCCCACGTGGGCTCGATGCGCGGCAGCCTGAACCACGGCGCGGCCGCCGGGAAGAACCAGCTCTTGACGGGCGCCCAGTCCGGCGCGCCGGTGATCGCCTGGACGCGCATGAACGTGAGGTCGGCCGAGTCGCGCATCCAGGTGATCACGCCGCCGACGAGCGCCGCGAGCGTGAGCGCGCGGGCCTGCTTGGCGGCCTCGCCGCCCGTCTCGTGCAGCGCGCGCAGCGTGGCGGCGGCGGCGGTGCCGGTCGGGAACTTGAGCCCCTCGATGTTGATCATCTGGCGCTTGGTCGGCACCGCGAGGAAGACGCCCATGCCGCAGATGACGAAGACCCACGGGATCAGCCACGTGCACCGCGTCGCGAAGTCCGCGGGGATCGAGGTCGCGCTGAGCATCATGAGCGCCGGGATCGCGTTCACGAGGCCGCCGCTCGTCATCGAGCCGGCGGCGCCGGCGGTGGACTGCAGGCAGTTGTTCTCGAGGATCGAGTACTCGTTCTCGGGCCACACCCAGCGGAAGAACCCGCCCACGACCGGGAGGCGGTGGGCGCGGATGAACAGCGGCCCGATGCTGCCCGAGATGGCCTGGAAGATGGTGAACGCCAGCACGGCCGACGTGATCGTGACGCCCATGCTCCAGCCGGCCTTGAGACCGATGTAGACGTTCGAGCAGGCCATGATCATGCCCAGGAACATGCCCATGACCACGGCCCGGAACGTGAGCTGCTTCATCCGGTCGCCCTGGTAGACGTTCTCGAACCAGTGTCGCTCGATCTCTTCGGCGGTACGGGGTTGCTCGGGCGCGGGCACGGCGGGCTGGGTGGCCAAGGTTCGATCCTCGCGGGGAATCCTCAGGGCGTGCGTCGTGGTCGGCTCTGGAGCCGTGGAAGGTTGGCCGACCACGGGCGCAAGGCGCAAGCGCGAAGTGCCCTCGCGGACCGGATCGCGGCGCTTCCGGCGACGGCCGCAGCCCTCAGCGAGCCGTCAGCTCGCCGCGCCAGCGCTCGGCCTGGGTCCGCCTCGGGCCCGCGGGCGCCTTCGCGAGGAACGCGTCCACGGCCTCGGACGCCGAGCGCAGGTCCGCCGCGCCGCGCTCGAGCCGCCAGGCGCTGACGCGCGCCTCGGCCGCACGGTAGAGCGCCTCGTTGCGCATCGCGTCCGAACGCGCGTTCGCGGCGACGGAGGTCCAGAGCGCACCGGCCTTCGACCACAGCGGCGCGGAATTCGCGCGCATCGCCGCCTCGCTCGCGAGGCGGGCCGCCGTCGCGTCGGGTGTCTCGCCGGGCAGCGCGGGAATGAGGTTCGCCCCCGCCGGCGCGAGGCGGTCCTGATACCTGAACTCGCCGGCCTTCGCCTTCCCGGACGTGTCGTCGAGCGACTTCGCGATCTCCGCGGGCGGCGGCGCGGTCTTGAGCCGGCCGGCGGCAAGCCCGCCCTGGCCGAGGGCGTCCACGGACTGGAGCGCGACGGCGTAGGACGACGCGGCGTCCACGGGGCCCACGCTCGCCCGGTACTCCTGGTAGCCGAGCGACAGCACGGCAAGGGTCGCGCCGGACGAGGGCGCGGCGATGCAGAACGAGCCGTCGGCGGCCGAGACGGTCGAGTGCCCGGTCTGGACTACGGTCACCGTCGCGCCCGCGACCGCGCGGCCCTGCGAGTTCTTCACCGTGCCGCAGAGCCGGAACGTCGGCGCCTCGTCCGCTTCCGCGCGCGAGAGGCCCGTGGTGGCCTCGTTCGACCGGACCTCGCCCAGGGCGGCCGGCGGCGTCACGACGACCTTTTCCTCGACCGGGCCCGGAGCCGGCGCTGGGCTCGCGGGCGCCGCGCCGGGCTTGCGGATCTTCGCGGCGCTCGACGGCGGAGCGGCGAACGACGGCGCCGGGGCCGAAGGCTGT
>CAZPVG010000002.1:49674-51133 GCA_964589945.1 uncultured bacterium | reverse complement strand
CGACGGCGGGGGCGCGGCGAGTTGCCGCTCGCCGGCGGCCGGCGACGGCGTGGCGGAGCGGTTCGCGCCGAGGTCGGGCTCGATCACGAACCGGAGCGCGAACGCCCCCACGACGACGACCGCGGCCGCGGTGCCCGCCCACGCGAGCGTCGAGGGCCGCGAGAGCCAGCCGCGCCGGGGCGCGGCGTCGGCCGGGCGCGCTTCGCGCGCGCCCCCGGCGGCGCCGAGGCGCGCCTGCACGCGCCCGGCGAACGAGCCGAAGTAGGCCTCGCCGGGGTCGTGCTCGAGCGCGTGCGCGAGCGCGGCGTCGGCCCCGGCCAGCGCCGCGAGGCGCTCGCGGCACTCGGCGCACGCGGCGAGGTGACGGTCGGCCTCCTCGGCCCGCTTCCCGGCCAGCTCGCCGTCGAGCTTCGCCGAAAGCTGCTCGTCGCTCAGGTGCTTCATCGCCGTTCCCCGGTCCTTTCCTCCAGGCGCCGCGCCAGCTCCGCGCGGGCGCGCGCGAGCCGCGACATCACGGTGCCGATCGGCACGTTCAACGTGCGGGCGATTTCGTCGTACGAGAGGTCCTGCACCACGCGCAGGGCGAGCACCGCCTGGTGCTCGGGCGAGAGCTCGGCGAAGCAGGCCCGCAGGTTCGCGTCGCGTTCGCTCGTCGCGGTGTGGTCGGCCGGGTCGTCCTCGACCCCGAACTGCTTCCCGGCCTCGATCATGGGCTCGATGGGCGACTCGGGGCGCCGCCGCCTGCGGCGGAACAGCGAGTACGCCAGGTTGGTCGTGATCCGGGCGAGCCAGGGGTAGAGGGGCTGTCCGACCTGGAACCGGCCGATCGCACCCCAGGCACGCACGAAGGCTTCCTGCGCCAGGTCGTCGGCGTCCGCGTCGTTGCGCGTCAGCGCCCACGCGACACGGTAGACCGCCCGCTGGTAGCGGCGGACGATTTCGGCGAAGGCCGCCTCGGAGCCCTTCTGGGCGGACGCGACCAGGGCATCGTCGCCCGGCCCGGCTGTCGAGTTACGCTCGGCCTCACGGTTCATTCCCTGTCAGGTTCGCCGCCCACCCCGAACCCGTCAAGGACCGCCCCCCGGTTGCGGGATGCAACGCCGGGCGTCGGGCGGTCCGGCCCGCGACGGCCTCTGCGGCTCGCGACGGCCCCGGAGGCGGGCAGACATTATCCTCGCCCGGGGCCCCGTCGCTCCCCACCCCACCCGAGAGTCCCATCCCCGCGCTCTCGCCCCAGGCTCCGGTAATGCCTGCCCGCCTCCGGGGCGTGCGGGTGCAGGCAAGCGGCTCGACCCCCGGTTTGCGTGCCGTTGGGTTGGGCCCGCACGCCAGGGTGACGGCCGGGCGCCCCCGGAGCCTGGGGCGAGAGCGCGGGGAGGAAGTGGCGGCAGGGGATGGGAGCGACGGGGCCCCGGGCGAGGAGGCGACCCGGACGTCACCCTGGCCGTCGCGAGCCGCA
>CAZPVG010000002.1:33581-49574 GCA_964589945.1 uncultured bacterium | reverse complement strand
CGGGGCCCCGGGCGAGGAGGCGACCCGGACGTCACCCTGGCCGTCGCGAGCCGCAGAGGCCGCCGCAGGGGCCGTCGCGGACCGGATCGAATCGCGGCCAGGCGGTCCCGTGAAGACGCCTTGCGACCTTCGGACATGTGACGGGGCGCGGGTGCGGGCCTATCTTGGCGACATGTCCTCCCAGTCCCCCGGCACGCGCCTCGAGGAGACGCCTGCCGTCTTTCGCTACCCCGGCAAGGACGACTCCCCCGTCACCGTGATGTTGAGGCGACGGAACCGTCGCGACCGGTTCGTGATGGTGGCCAAGACCTGGGCCATCGCCTGGCTGGCGGCGATCGCCGCCGTGTTCCTGCCCGTGCTGCACTTCATCCTCGTCCCGTCGCTGCTCATCGGCGGGCCGATCTACGCCATCGCGCAGTTCCAGGAGCACACCACGCTCATGGGTGGCGGCGGGCCGTGCCCCGCGTGCGGGGCCGAGGTGAAGCTGACGCAGAAGCGCCGCGCCGAAGCACGCATCGCCGTTCGCTGCGAGAGCTGCGGGCGACGGATCGAGCTGGGAATCGCCCCGGAGAAGCTGGAGGCTGAAGCCGCCTGATGGCGCCGTTCCGGTTCGCGGGCGAGCTCGCCGCGCTCGGCACCGCGATCAGCTGGTCCATCGGCTCCAACTTCTTCGCCGCCGCCGGGCAGCGCATGGGCTCGGTGGTGCTGAACCGCCTGCGCATCACGACCGGTTGCGTGCTGATCTCGCTCGCGCTGTTCGCGACGCGGGGGGCGCTGTGGCCCGTCTGGGCGACGCACGCGCAGGTCGGCTGGCTCGCCGCGAGCGGCGTGGTCGGGTTCGTCTTCGGCGACACCTGGTACTTCCGCTCGCTCGTGATCCTCGGCCCCGGGCGGGCCGCGCTGATCGCCTCGAGCGCGCCGATCTTCACGATGATCTTCGCGGCCGTGGGACTGCACGAGCACCCGGGCCCGCTCGCGCTGCTCGGCACGGCGCTCACGATCTCGGGCATCGCCTGGGTGTTGCTCGAGCGCGAGCGGGGCCACGAGGCGCACGTCGAGGGCTCGGCCGCGATGGGCGTGCTCGCGGGCGTGCTCGGCGCGATCGGGCAGGCGGGCGGCTACGTGCTCTCGAAGACCGCGCTGCGGACGGGCATCGACCCGCTCTCGGCCACGCTCGTGCGCGTGAGCTCGGCCGTCGTCGTGATCTGGCTGCTCGCGACGTTCGAGCGCGAGGTGCGCGCCACGCTCGGCGCCCTGCGCGACCGGGGCGCCGCGGCGTTCATGGTCGGCGGCGCGACGTTCGGTCCGTTCCTCGGCGTGACGCTATCGCTGACCGCGATCCGCTACATCGACACCGGCGTCGCCGCGAGCATCACCGCGATCTACCCGCTGTTCACGATGCTCATCGCGTCGCGGTTCCACGGCGAGCGCCTCACGTGGCGGGCCCTGCTCGGCGCCGCGGTCGCGGTGGCGGGCGTCGTGCTGCTGTTCCTGCGGAAGGGCTGAGCCCCGCCTCCCGGCGCCCGGCCCGCGGACCGGTCTTCAGCCCCGCCGGCGTACGGCCGAAAACCCGGTCATTCGTCCGCTCCGCGATCCGAAAGGGGATTCTCGCCCGATGTTCCCCCGCCTTCGCCGGGGCCTCGCGCTCCTGCCGGCTGCCCTGCGCGATCGTGCGCTCGTCCGCCGCTGGCTCGCCGGGGCCCACCGTTCCCACATCGTCCTGGTGCTTTCCGGCGCGCTGACGCTGTTCGCGCTGCCGCCGTTTCTCGGCTGGGCGCTGCCGCGACTCTACCCGCCGGTCCGCACCGAGCACCGGCTGCTCGGGATTCCCGCGTACTCGACCAGCCAGCCCGACCCGCGCGTCGCCGCGCGCCGCGAGCAGCTCATGGTCGTCGCGTGGCTGCTGTGGCTGGGCACGGCGGCGGGAATGCTGATCGCCGAACTGCCCCGCGCCATGGCCGACCGTGAGGCGTCCGGCCCGGGGCCGGAGGAAGTCCCCGCGCCCGATCCGGGGGCGACCGTCCTCGAGCGGCCCCGTCCCGGCCCCGCCGCGCTCAGGATCCCCGACGGCGCCCGCGACGCGAACGCCGGACGCCCGGCGACCGCACAGCGGTACCGGATCACCCGCGAGCTCGGCCGCGGCGGCATGGGCGTCGTGCACCTCGCGCTCGACACCGTGCTCCAGCGCGACGTGGCACTCAAGGAGCTGCCGCACCACCTCGTCACCCAGGCCGATCTCGTCCAGCGCTTCCGGCAGGAAGCCCGCGTGCTCGCCCGGCTCGGCCACCCCTCCATCGTCCAGGTGCACGACCTCATCGAGGACGACGGCCGCATGTGGATCGCTCTCGAGTACGTGGGCGGCGGCACGCTCGCGGACGCGATGGGCGCCGCGGGCGGATCACTGCCGTGGCCGGAGGCCGCGCACATCGGCCGGCAGGTCGCCGAAGGGCTCGCCTTCGCTCACGCCCAGGGCGTGATCCACCGCGACATCAAGCCCGTGAACGTGCTGCTCACGGGCGACGACCCGCCGGTCGCGAAGCTCACGGACTTCGGCCTGGCACGCATGGCCGAATCCGGCGGCCACACGCAGGCCGGCTCCCTGATGGGATCGACGCGCTACATCAGCCCCGAGCAGGTCGCCGGCCGCCCGGTGGACGTGCGATCGGATCTCTACTCGTTCGGCGTCACGCTCTACGAGACGCTCGCGGGGCGGGCGCCGTTCGAGGGCGAGGTCGCCGCCCTGCTGGCGCAGCACGTGAGCGCCGAGCCTCCCGACCTCGGCGTGCTCGTGCCCGCCGCACCGCCGGCGCTCGTGGCCCTGGTGACCTCGATGCTCGCGAAGGACCCGGACGAGCGCCCGCAGGCCGCTTCCGCCGTGGCGTTCGAACTCGAGCAGCTGTCGGCCCGGGCCGCGTAGCCAGGCGCCGCGCGGCCGGTTGCCGCGGTCGCTCAGCCCGCGTCCGGCCCCACGCGGAAGCGACCGGGCTTCGCGCGCGGGCCCTTTGGCTCGTCGGGCAGCACCGGCGCGTTCGCGTCGCGCACGGCGTGGTAGGCGGGCGAGAGGATCTCGATCCCGGCGCGGGCGAACGCGTCCTGGATCTCCTCGTGGAGCCGCGAGTAGAGCGCGAGCTGCGCGTGCGACTCGCGCGTCGTACAGGTCAGCTCGTAGGCCACGTTGCTGTCGTTCAGCGCGCGCTGGAAGACGCGCGGCGGGGGATCGGCCTCGATGCCCTCGACCTTCCCGGCGGCCTCGGCGAGCAGCGCGTGCACCTTCCGCCACTCGACGTCGAAGCCGATCGAGACCTCGGTGTGGAGCGTCAGGCCCTCCTCCACGGCGAGGCGGGTGTAGTTCACGATCGGCTGCGAGCCCACGTAGCCGTTCGGCAGCGTGACCTCCTCGTTGCGGATCGTGCGCATCTTGGTCGCGAAGAACCCCAGGCTCACCACGTCGCCCACGTGGTCGCCGATCTTCACGCGCTCGCCGGGACTGAACGCGCGCGAGTAGGTGAGCACGATCCCCGAGATGACGTTGCCGACGAAGCCCGTGGAACCGAGCGAGACCATGACGCCGATCAGGATCGAGACGCCCTGCACCGCCCGCGAGTGCGAGCCGGGTACGTAGGGGTAGGCGACCATCACGGCGATGATCCAGAGCAGGATGCGCACCAGGCGCCGGCTCGGGCGGGCCAGCGCGGCGTGGAACCCGCCGAGGTGCAGCGTGCCGGCGGCGATCGCGTCGAAGAAGCGGTCCGAGAGCCGCGTGAGCCAGCGGAACACGAACACGATCACGACGATGACGAAAAGTCCGGGCAGCGCCTTCGCGATCGCGATCAGGGCCTCGACCAGCTTCGACCGCGCCGAGTCGAGCAGCAGCCAGCTCCAGCCCTGCGTCCACGGGAACAGCGACAGCACGACCGTGAGCCAGGCGTAGAGCAGCAGCAGCCCGCCCACGACGTCCACGCGCGCGAGCACGCCGCCGATGATCCCGGTGAGCTGCCCGCGGGTGAGCACTTCGAAGTTGCGGAACCGAATGCCGCGCAGGTAGCGCGGCAGCCGCGCGTCGAGCTGCGATTTCCACCAGCGGCTCCCCGCGAGCAGCAGTCGCAGGAGGATCCAGGCGACGAGCGTGAACCCGAGCGCGGCGAGCACCGAGATGAGAAAGCCGAGCGGGCGCCGGCCCGCGCGCTCCTTGCGGATGCCCTCGCTCACCTTCGACGGCAGGTCGGTCACCAGGGCCGCGAGCTCCGCCGCGCCCATGCCCTCCACGTCGGCCGACGTGATGATCCACAGGAAGCGGTGGCGGAGGCGCACTTCGACGCCTTCCTTCGTGGACACGAGCCGCACGGAGCCCGCGGGCGTCTCGACGTCCTTGACCGCGGCGGCGAGCCGGGCGCGGATCGCGGCGGCGCGCTCGAGCGGGTCGAGGCCGTCGCGCCCGGCGCGCACGCGGAAGATCTCGGTGCCGCCGAGGAAGACGGGCACCGAGCCCGGCGTGACCACCCCTGTCGTCTCGGGCGTGGCGGCACGCGTCGCGAGGTTGTGGACGAGCGGCACCCCGCGCAGGGCGGCCAGCGAGTCGGCGAGCGAGTCCGGCCGGGCGGCCGGGAGCGAGTCGCCGCCGGCCGCGAGCGATCCCGCCTTCGCCGCGGCGGTCGAGCCCGCGGCGGCCGCGGTCCCGCGCGCCCGAGCGGCGGGCCCGGAAGCACCGAGAACGAGCAGTGCGAAGAGGGCCGAGGCGGCGGCGCGGCGCAGGAGGTTCTTCGCCCGCGCCTTCGTCTCGAGCGCCAGGACGATCCCGGGAATCGTGTGGGGAGCTCTCACGCGGCGCAGGCTAGCATGAGCCCCCGCGGGCGGGGAGCCCCTCGAGGCCGGGGTCAGCGTTCCGCTCCGACGCCGTCGGGCGCTCCGGCCCGCGCGTCCCCGGCGATGAGCGAGTCCAGCCGCGCGAGGTCGGCGTTCAGCTTGCGCTTCGCCTGCGGCGTCGCGAACGGCTCGAGCAGCCCGACGACGAAGTTCGGGTAACGGTCGTGCTCCTCGACGGCGAGCCGCGTGCCCCCGCCGGCGGCGGTGAGCGTGTAGCGGTTGTCCCCCTCGAGAAACCCCGGGACCGACCGGTGGAGCTGCAGGCTGTCGGGCGGCCAGTAGCCGGTGATCTCGACGGACAGCGGGAGCGTGCCCGACTCCCCCGCGTCCATGTGCCAGGTCTGCTTCCGTCCCACGGCCGCCGCCGTCGTGTCGCCGTCCACCTGCCTCAGCCAGCCCACCCAGCGCTCGAGCCGTGCCGGCTCGGTGAGCCACGGCATCACCGCCGCGGGCGGCTGATCGAGCGTGACCACGCCCGAGACGCGCCCCGCGCCCGGCCGCCGGCCCGCGAGGAACAGGGCCAGGATCACGCACACGATGAAAGCGCCGGTCGTGACGACGAAGATCTTGATGAACTTCATGGCGCGGCCTCCGGGTCCAGGCGGGTTCCCCCATCCGGCCGGCAGTAGAGCGTCATTCGCCCGGCGAGGGCAAGAGCCGCGACGTACGCGGCAGCGCGCCGGGCTCGACGGTCGCGACGAGCTTTGCGAACGCGGCCCCGATCTCCCCCGGCAGCACGCCGCGTGCCTCGGCGACGACCGAGTCGGCGAGCGATTCGCGGCCGCACCATTTCGCGATCAGGGCGTTCTCGAGCCGCGGCGTGATCGCCGGCTCCCAGAACTCGCGGCCGCCCGACGACTGCGGGCCGACGTGAGCGTGCGCGAGGCTGTCGTTCGCCGCGAAGCGCCGTTCGTTCCGCGCCCACGTGGCCCCGGGATCGCCAACGAGTCGGCCGTCCTTCCCGAGCAGCACGACGTCGAATCCCGGCGCGCCCGCGTGGCTCGTGAGGTCGTTGATCTCGAAGTCCGCGTCGAAGTCGAGGAACGCCCCGTTCACCCGGCAGGTGGCGTAACCCTCGCCGGCCCGGGCCGAAAGGCGCCCGAGGCCGACGGGGCCGTTGTCGCCGCTCTCGAAGACCGCCTCGTTCACGCACTTCCACGCGTTCCCGGGCCCGCACGAAGTGCGCACGAAGAAGAAGTCGTCCTTCCAGCCCATCGAGCGGCGCAGCTCCCCGAGCGCCGCGGCGCTGCCGCCGGAGTCCGCGCGGATCGCGGTCGGGAGCACGTAGCTCCGGCCACCGCCGCTCACGGTGATCTCGGCCATGAACCAGGGCAGGCCGCCGGAGTCCTCGAACGTCGCTTCGACCCGAAACGGCTTCGACTGCAGGAGGACCGGCGGGGCGCCGGCGCCGCGGGCCGCGCAGGCGGGACCGACCGCGATCACGGCGGCGAGGAGCAGGAACCCCGCGGCGGCGCGCACCGCCCTACCGCGCGGCCAGCGCGCGCGCGCGCTCGGCCCGCGCGGCCTCGAGCGCCGCGCGCGGGTCCGGCGCGGCGGTCACCGCGCGGCCGAGCACGAGCAGGCTCGCGCCGTCGCGCACCGCGCCTTCGACCGTCGCGACGCGCTTCTGGTCGTGCGTCTCGCCCCCCGACATGCGGATGCCCGGCGTCACGGCGTAGAACTCCGCGCCCAGCGCCGCCCGCAGGCTCCGGAGATCCGGTACCGCGCACACGATGCCGGCCGCGCCCGCGGCGAGCGCGTCGCGCGTGAGCGCCAGCGCCGTGCCCGGCAGGTCGAACGGAGCCGCGAAGCCCGCCGGCATGCGCGCCGGGTCGTGGCTCGTGAGGATCGTGACCGCGACGACGCGCGTCGAGCCGCCCGCCTCGCGGATCCCCGCGACCGCCGCCGCCACCATCTCGGCGCCGCCCGTCGCGTGTACGGTCAGCAGGTCGGCCCCGACCCGCGCCGCCGAGGCGGCCGCGCCCTTCACCGTGTTCGGGATGTCGTGGAGCTTGAGGTCGAGGAAGATGCGCCGCCCGCGGACCTTCAGCTCCTGCACCGCTGCCGGCCCCTCGGCCGCGAACAGCTCGAGCCCGATCTTCGCGAACTCCTCCCCCCTGCCGAGCCGCGCATCGAGCGTGAGCGCGTCGGAGAGCGTCGGCACGTCGAACGCGATCGCGAAGTCGGGACGGCCCGCGCTCACGACGGCTCCCCCGCGCCTTCCGGTGCGCCGGCCTGCGCCGCGGGCGCGTCGAACGTGCCGCGCAGGTCGGCGACGCGCGCGATGCCGTGGGCGGCGAGCCAGTCGCGCACCTCGTCCACCACGCGAACCGCCGCGCCGGGCTCGACGAACGTCGCGGTGCCGATCTGCACGGCCGACGCGCCGGCGGCGATGAATTCCAGCGCGTCGCGGCCCGTGCTCATGCCGCCGGAGCCGATCACCGGGATCGCCACCGCGTGCGCGGTCTCGTGGCAGCGCGCGAGCGCGAGCGGCTTGATCGCCGGGCCCGAGAGCCCGCCCGTCGCGCGGCCGAGGCGGCTGCGCATCCGCTCGAGGTCGATCGCCATGCCGACGAACGTGTTCACCGCCGTCAGCGCGTCCGCGCCGCCGGCCTCGCAGGCGCGGGCCGTCTCGCGGATGTCGGTGACGTCCGGCGAGAGCTTGGCGACGAGCGGCTTGTCCGTGAGCGACCGCAGGCGCCTCATCGTGGCCTCGAGCCGGGACGGGCTCGCCCAGTAGCGGGCGCCGCCCGCGGCGACGTTCGGGCAGGAGAAGTTGATTTCGAACGCGCCGACGCCGTCCTCGCCGCCGAGAGATTCGAGCAGCTCGGCCAGCTCGTCCTCGGTCTCGCCCCCCACGCTCGCGATCACCGTCGCCTTCAGCTCGCGCAGCCGCGGCAGCTTCTCGGTGCGGAAGCGGTGCAGGCCGACGTTCTCGAGCCCGATCGAGTTCAGCATCCCGCTCGCCGTCTCGGCGATGCGCACCGGGGTGTTGCCCGCGCGCGGGCGCACCGTGACCGTCTTGGTCACGACGCCCCCCAGGCGCCGCAGGTCCACGACGTGCGCGTACTCGTCGCCGTAGCCGAACGTTCCCGAGGCCGTGAGCACGGGGTTGCGCAGCTCGAGCGCCCCGAGACGGACCGCGAGGTCCACGCGCTTCGGCGGCACCGGCCGGCCCCAGGCGTGCGCGCCGCTCATTCGACGCGCTCCCAGTCGAGGTCGCGGGCCTCGAACACCGGCCCGTCGGTGCAGCACATCGCCCAGTCGGGATTGCCCTTGAGTGCGGCGGCGCCCGAAGCCGCCCCCTCGGCGAGCACGCGGTCGCGCGCCTCGCCCGAGCGCGGCAGCGGGCAGCCGCGGCAGACGCCGGTGCCGCAGGCCATCACGCTCTCCATCGCCAGCCAGGCCTCGGCGCCGCGCGCCGTCGCCCAGCGCGCGACCGCCGAGAGCATCGGGTGCGGGCCGCACGCGTGGACGACCACCGGCGGCGGGAGCTTCGGCGCCAGCTTCTCGAGCAGCTCCACGACGTTCCCGTGAAAGCCCCGCGAGCCGTCGTCCGTCGCGACGTGCAGCCGCCCGCCGCGCCGCGTCACGCGTTCACGAGCGTCGGCGAGGCCCGCAAGCAGCGACTTCGTGCGGGCGCCGAAGACGAACTCCACGGCCCGGCGGCGCTTCGCCAGCGCATCGGCCGCCATGAGCAGCGGCGCCACCCCGCGTCCGCCCGCGACGAGCACCGGCGTGCCCGGGCGCTCGAGCGGATAGCCGTGGCCGAGCGGGCCGGTGACCGAGACGCCCGCGCCCGGCTCGAGCGCCGTGAGCGCGCGCGTGCCGGTGCCGACGGGCGCGTAGAGGAAGCCCAGGGTCAGCGCGCGGCCGCGGCGCACCGCGCCGGCGACGCTCATCGGCCGCGGCAGCAGCACCGGCGAGGGCGGCGGCAGCAGCAGTTGCACGAACTGGCCGGCCACCGGCGCCTCGAAGTCGGCCGGCAGGTCCAGCTCGAGCCAGCGGAATCCCGCGCCGTAGTCGCGCTGGATCCGCACGCGGGCGGGCGACTGGCGCCAGGTCCGGGCGGCCGCCGGGCTCATCGGCCGGGCCTGCCCCCGGTCGTGTCCGGCAGCGCGGCGCTGGTGTCGGGAGGCGCGGCGCTCGTGTCGGGCGCCGGGGGCTTCGCGAGCGTGTCGGGCAGCACGGTTCTCGCGAGCGAGTCCGGCTTCGGTGCCGGCAGCGAGTCGCGACGCGCCGTCGCGGCGGCGATCGAGTCGCGGCGGGCGGCCTCCCCGGCGAGCAGCGAATCGCGGCGCGCCGCGGCCGCCCGCGAGAGCGAGTCCGAGCGGACCGCGGCCGCGCGCAGGATCGAGTCGCGCACCGACGCGAAGCCCAGCGAGTCCCGACCGGGCATGCCCGGAGGGTGCAGACCCTGGACCATCGCCTCGCCGGGGGGCCCGAAGCGCCCGTGGCCGGAGGAGTCGGCCGGCGCGAACGCGTGCGCGCCGAGCCTGGGCACCGAGTCCGGGGGCGCGGCGAGCGTCGTGTCGGCCGCGAGCAGCGCCGAGTCGGGCGCGGCCGGGGCGGGCAGGACGATCAGGCTGTCGGGCACCGTCTTGCCGTCCATCTCGAGGTAGTCGCGCGCGGCGACCTGCGCTTCGGTCGCGGGGTACTGGCGGACGACCACCCAGAAGAGCGAGTCCGCCTCGGCCTTGCGGTCGAGCTTGCGCGACAGCACCCAGGCCTGCGCGTTGAGCGCCCGGCCCGCCACGGGCGTCCCCGCGTACTCGGTCGCGACCTTGCCGTACTCCTCCAGGGCGCGCCGCGGCTTGTCGAGCTGGAACAGGTAGAGCTCCGCGGTCAGGAACGCGGCCTGGGCCTTCTTCTCGAGCGAGTCGGCTCCCGTCCCCTGGCGGTACTGCTCGATCCGCTGCAGGTTCTCGGAGCGCTGGGTGGCGAGCTGCGTGAAGGCCGAGTTGCCGAACTGCTCCTTCACCTTGCCGTACTCCTCGAGCGCGCGCTCGAAGTCGTCCTGGCCCGTCTCGTAGGCGAACCCGATCCGGTACTGCGCCTCGGCGCCGATCGCCGTCTTCGGGTAGTCCTGGAGCACCCCCTCGAACTGCTCGAGCGCGGTCTTCGTGTCCCCCTGGAGCAGGTTTGCCGTGCCCATGCGCAGCATGATCCGGCCGTAGTGGCTCGTGCCCGCCGGCGGCAGCTGCCCCTGCACCGGCGGCGGCGGCGGCGGCGTGTGCGAGAGCTCGTCGCGCAGCAGGGCCAGCTCCGCGTCGTACTTGCGCGCGGACTCGAGGCAGTCCGCCTCGCGCATGAAGAACTGGAAGCGCTCCTCGTCGTTCGTCGCGCGCAGCGAGATCGCATGGAAGTCCTGCTGCGCGGCCTCGTAGTCGCCTTCCTGGAAGCGCGCCTCGGCGCGCTGCCGCAGCGCGCGGTCGTACAGCAGGCTCTTCGGGAAGTGCGCGAGGATCTGGCCGGCCGCATCGCCCGACTCCTTGAAGCGCTTCAGGGAGGCCAGCGCGAGCGAGCGCTCGTAATGGGCGTACGGCACGAGCGGGCTCTTCGGGGCCTGCGCGAGGAACTCGTCGAGCGAGGCGATCGCCTGCGGGTACTTGCGCGCGAGGCGGTACGCCAGCCCGAGGTAGAACTCGGCCTGGGGCTTGAGGTCGCTCTTCGGGAAGTTGCCCGGGAAGTCCTGCAGCATGTTCACCGTCTGCAGGGGATCGTCGCGGCCGATCAGGCCCTTGGCCCACATCAGGTAGGCGTCGTCCACCCACTTGGACTTCGGGTAGTTCGCGAGCACCTTCTTCGAGTAGTCGATCGCCTTCGCGTAGTTCTGCGCCTGGGCGGCGTTCGCGCGGTCCACCTCGTAGGGCTGGCCCGCGGTTGCGCGGTCGTAGTACTTCCGCGCGAGGTAGTACGTGTTGTAGTACGCGCACGACGCGGCGGCCGCGCCGAGCGCGCCCAGCAGGACGGCCGTCCGGAGAATCTTCGATGGGGTCAGAGCGCCTCCTGCAGGCTCGTGACGTCGAGCGGCCCGCGGTTCAGCGCCTCGATGCCCGATACGGCGGCGATCGCGCCGGCCACGGTCGTGATGACCGGGATGCCCAGCGCCACCGCGCGCTCGCGAATCGCCTTTTCGTCGTATTCCGTCTGCCGCCCGAGCGGCGTGTTGAGCACCAGCTGGATCTCCCCGTTCTCCATGAGGTCCACGACGTGGGGACGCCCCTCGCGGACCTTGAACACCTCGCGGCACGGGATGCCGTTGCGGGCGAGGAACCGGGACGTGCCGCGGGTCGCCACCAGTCCATACCCCAGTTCGACCAATTTCTTCGCCATGAACGTGACGGCGCGCTTGTCGTCGTCGCGCACGCTCAGGAACACCGTCCCCCCGGCCGGCAGGGGCTCCCCGGAGCCCAGGTGCGCCTTGGCCAGCGCCCGGCCGAAGTCGAGGTCGCGGCCCATGACCTCGCCCGTGGACTTCATCTCGGGGCCGAGCAGGGCGTCCTCGCCCGGGAACCGGCTGAACGGTAGCACCGGTTTCTTGACGCTGACCATGCTGACTTCGGGCTCCGGCGGGCGGATGTCCGACAGGCGCTCCCCGGTCATGACCCGGGCCGCGAGCCGTGCCAGCGGGATCCCGACCGCCTTCGAGACGAACGGCACCGTGCGCGACGCGCGCGGGTTGGCCTCGAGCACGTAGACCTGGTCGTGCCGCACCGCGTACTGGACGTTCAGCAGGCCGCGCACCCCGAGCGCGCGGGCGAGCACCGATGTGAGGCGCCGCACTTCGTGCACCGTGTGGTCGCCGAGCGTGAACGGCGGGATGACGCAGGTCGAGTCCCCGGAGTGGACCCCCGCCTCCTCGATGTGCTCCATGACCGCTCCCACGAGCACCGTCTCGCCGTCCGCGACCGCGTCCACGTCGATCTCGAGTGCGCCCTCGAGGAACTTGTCGAGCAGCACCGGCTCCTCTTCGGAGATTAGCGCCTCGCGAACGAGCCAGTCCTCGAGGTCGTCGCGGTCGTACACGACGCGCATGCCGCGCCCGCCGAGCACGTACGACGGCCGCACGAGCACCGGGAAGCCGAGCGCCTCGGCGTGCTCGAGCGCCTCCGTGCGCGAGCGCGCGATCCGGCTCTCGGGCTGGCGCAGGCCCAGCTCCTCGATCAGCGCGCGGAACCGCGAGCGGTTCTCGGCCAGGTCGAGCCCGTCGAACGGCGTCCCCAGCAGCGGCACGCCGGCGTCGTGCAGAAACCTCGCGAGCCTGAGCGGCGTCTGGCCGCCGAGCTGGACGATGACGCCGATCGGCTGCTCGGCGTCCACGACGTTGAGCACGTCCTCGGTCGTGAGCGGCTCGAAGTAGAGCCGCGTCGAGACGTCGTAGTCGGTGCTCACGGTCTCGGGGTTCGAGTTCAGCATGAGCACTTCGTACCCGCGCGACTTGAGCTCGAGTGCCGCCTGCACGCAGCAGTAGTCGAACTCGAGTCCCTGGCCGATGCGATTGGGGCCCGAGCCCAGGATGAGCACACGCGGGCGCTCGGGCGCCGGCAGCTCGCTCTCCTCCTCGTAGGTCGAGTAGAAGTACGGCGTCTCGGCCTCGAACTCGGCGCCGCAGGTGTCCACGGCCTTCGTCACCGGCACGATACCGGCCGCGATCCGGCGCGCGCGCACCTCCGGCTCGGGGAGCTCGAGGTGGAAGGCGAGCTGGCGGTCCGAGAACCCGAGCCGCTTCGCCTCGCGCACCCGCGCGTCGTCCCAGCCCGTGTCGGCGAGGACGCGGTCGAGGTCGGTGATGCGCTGCATCTGGGTGAGGAACCATGGGTCGATGCCGGTCAGGCGCGAGAGCGCCGACGGCGTCTCGCCCGCGGCCAGGGCGCGGAACAGGTCGCGCAGGCGGTCGGGGTGCGGCTCGCGCATCGTGAGCTGCAGCTCCTCGAGCTGGTCGGGCTCCGCCGCCCCCGGCAGCAGGTCGCCGGCGCCCGTCTCGAGCGCGCGCCACCCCTTGAGCAGCGCCTCGGGGAACGTGCGCCCGATCGCCATGACCTCGCCGACCGACTTCATCTTCGTGCCGAGCCGGCGATCGGTCGCGCGGAACTTCTCGAACGCCCAGCGCGGGATCTTGACGACGCAGTAGTCGAGCGAGGGCTCGAAGCAGGCGGGCGTCTTCTTCGTGATGTCGTTGGGGATCTCGTCGAGCGTGAGCCCGGCCGCGAGCAGCGCCGAGATCTTCGCGATCGGGAAGCCGGTCGCCTTGCTCGCGAGCGCCGAGCTGCGGGAGACGCGCGGGTTCATCTCGATCACGCGCATGTCGCCCGTGTCGGGGTGGACCGAGAACTGGATGTTGCAGCCGCCCGCCTCGATCTTGATCTCGCGGATGATCCGCAGGGCCGCGTCGCGCATCGTCTGGTAGCAGCGGTCCGACAGTGTCTGCGCCGGGGCCACCGTGATCGAGTCGCCGGTGTGCACGCCCATCGGGTCGAAGTTCTCGATCGAGCAGATGATCACGACGTTGTCCGCGCCGTCGCGCATGACCTCGAGCTCGAACTCCTTCCAGCCCAGCAGGCACTCCTCGATCAGGATGCTGCCGTTCGGGCTGGCGGCGATGCCGATGCGGGCCGACTCGCGCAGCGTGCGCCGGTCCATCACGAGCCCCGAACCCTGCCCGCCGAGCGTGTACGAGGAGCGGATGACGAGCGGGTAGCCCAGCTGCTCGCCGAGCGCGACGGCGTCCGCGACCGAGGTCGCGTAGCCGCTCCTCGGGAGCTGCATGCCGCAGCGCTGCATGGCCTGCTTGAACAGGTCGCGGTCCTCGGCGGTCTGGATCGCCGACAGCGACGCGCCGATCAGCTGGACCCCGTGCTTCTCGAGGATGCCGCGATGCGAGAGCTCGACGGCCAGGTTGAGCGCCGTCTGCCCGCCGAGCGTCGGCAGCAGCGAGTCGGGCTTCTCCTTCTCGATGATGCGCTCGGCGATCTCGGGCAGCAGCGGCTCGACGTACGTGCGGTCCGCGAACTCCGGGTCCGTCATGATCGTCGCCGGGTTCGAGTTCAGCAGCACGACCTCGATCCCGAGCGAGCGCAGCGAGCGGCATCCCTGCGTGCCCGAGTAGTCGAACTCGCACGCCTGCCCGATCACGATCGGCCCGGCGCCGAGCACGAGCACCTTCTTCACGTCCGGACGCCTCGGCATCAGCGCATTCCTCCCGCCGGCACGGGCACGACCTTGCGGCCGCGGCGGCGCTCGACTGCCCCGGCGAACGCCCGGAACCAGGGACGCGAGTCGTGCGGGCCCGGGGCGGCCTCGGGGTGGTACTGCACGCTGAAGACGGGCAGGCCGCGGTGGACCATGCCCTCGAGCGTCCGGTCGTTGCCACTGAAGTGGGTCAGCTCGAACTCGCCCTCGGGCAGCGTGGCCGCGTCCACCAGGAAGCCGTGGTTCTGGCTCGTGACCTCCACGACGCCGGAGCGCCGGTCGATCACGGGGTGGTTCGCGCCGCGGTGTCCGAACTTGAGCTTGCTCGTCGTCGCGCCGAACGCGAGCCCGAGCAGCTGGTGGCCGAGGCAGATGCCCAGCGTCGGGAGCTTCTGGGATACCTCGCGCGAGGCGGCGACGGCGAAGTCGAGCGGCTCGGGATCGCCGGGGCCGTTCGAGAGCAGCACGCCGTCGGGGTCCATCGCCAGCACGTCCGCCGCGGGGGTGCGCGCCGGCACGACGCGCACGCGGAAGCCCTCGGCGCGCAGCCGCCGGAGGATGTTCCACTTCACGCCGAAGTCGAACGCCACGCAGAGCGGCTTGTCGCGGTCCGGGGCGGGCTCGCGCCCGGAGGGCCCGCTCTCGCTCCACCAGTACGGCTCGTCGCACGTCACGACGTCGGCGAGCGCCAGGCCCTGCATCGGCGGGCTGCGGCGGGCCTTGTCCACGAGCGCGTCGGCGTCCGTGGAGACCGTCGAGAGGCAGCCGCGCATCGTGCCGCGATCGCGCAGGTGGCGCGTCAGCGCGCGCGTGTCGATGCCGGTGATGCCGGGCACGTCGCGCGCGGCGAGAAGGTCGTGGAGCGTGCCGGTGGAGCGCCAGTTGCTCGGGACTTCGCAGAGGTCGCGGACGACCATGCCCTGGGCGCGCAGCTTCTCGCTCTCCCAGTCCTCGTCGTTGACGCCGTAGTTGCCGATCAGCGGGTAGGTGAAGGTCAGGATCTGCCCGCAGTAGGACGGATCCGACATCACCTCCTGGTAGCCGGTCATGGCCGTGTTGAACACGACCTCGCCGGTGGCCTCGGAGGCGGCGCCGAAGGCCTCGCCCCGGAAGACCCGTCCGTCCTCGAGCGCGAGCACGGCCGGCGGGCGCCGGCTCACTTCGCGGCCTCGGCGGCCGGCAGCACCATCTGGTGCTCGAACTCGACGTCGGGCGCGAGGTGCGTGAAGCGCCCCCCCATCATCGTCGCGAGCACGCGGCCGCGCACCCGCCATCCCGCGAACGGCGTGCTGCGGCCCTTCGAGTAGAAGAGCTTCGGGTCCACGGTCCACTCCGAGGCGGGGTCGAACAGCGCGAGGTCGGCGACCGAGCCGGGCTCGAGGTCCACCTCGGGAAGGTCGAAGAGCCGCCGCGGAGCGTCCGTCCACAGCTCGATCGCCCGCCGGAGCGTCAGGTGGCCAGGCTCGACGAGGAACGTGATCGTGAGCGCGAGCGCGGTCTCGAGCCCGACGATGCCGAACGGGGCCTCGGAGAACGGCAGGTTCTTCTCGTCGCGCGTGTGCGGCGCATGGTCCGTGACGAGGCAGTCGATCGTGCCGTCCTGGATCGCCTCGATGCAGGCGCGCACGTCGTCGGCAGTGCGCAACGGCGGGTTCATCTTCGCGCTCGTGTCGTAGTCCCCCACGGCCTCGTCGGTGAGGATCCAGTAGTGCGGGCAGGTCTCGCCGGTCACCGGCAGCCCGCGCCGCTTCGCGTCGCGCAGCGCGTCGAACGACTGCGCCGTGGAGAGGTGCGCGAGGTGGACGCGCGCCCCGGTCAGCTCGGCCAGGTCCACGTCGCGGCGGCACATGACGCTCTCGGCAGCGCCGGGCAGCCGTGTTAGTAAGAGCAGCGTTGTGTTGTAGAGTTAGTTGTTTACTTCTTGTATGCGGTATTATT
>CAZPVG010000002.1:0-33571 GCA_964589945.1 uncultured bacterium | reverse complement strand
GCAGCGCCGGGCAGCCAGCGCAGCCCGAGCCGCGTGGCCGTGAAGCCATCGTTCATCACGCCGTCGCCGCGCAACTCCGGGTCCTCCTCGTGGCAGACGATCGGGAGCCCCGTCGGCCTGGCGTACTCGAGCGCGCGCCGCATCATCGCGGCGCTCGCGACCGGGTGGCCGTCGTCCGAGAACGCGACCGCGCCGGCCTTCGCCATGGCCATGAGCGGCGCGAGTTGCTCGCCCTTCTGGCCCACGGTGACGGCCGCGATGGGGTGGACGCGCGCGTGCGCGGCGTTGCCCGTGCGGTGGCGCACCCACTCGACCCACGCCGGCGAGTCCACGACCGGGACCGTGTTCGGCATGCACGCCACGGCCGTGAAGCCGCCCGCGGCCGCCGCGCGCGTGCCCGTGTCAATCGTCTCCCTGGCCGACTGCCCCGGCTCGCGCAGGTGGACGTGCAGGTCCACGAGCCCGGGCGCGAGCACCGCGCCGTTCGCGTCGAGCACGCGTGCGTGCTCGTGGCCGCGCCGCGGGATGGGCACGACGACGCCGTCCTCGACCGCGATCGTCACGGTCTCGCCGGTCTTCCAGTGCCGCGCGTCCTTGAAGAGCGTCAGCGTGCTCACGCCAGCTCCTCGTTCCACGCGGCCCAGCAGCGCTTGAGCACCGCGCAGCGCACCGCCACCCCGTTCGCGACCTGCTGGAGGATCACGTTGCGGCCGTAGTCCGAGATCGTCGAGTCCACCTCGACGCCGTGGTTGACCGGCCCGGGGTGCATGACGACCGCATCCTCCTTCATCAGCTCGACGCGGGCCATGTCCACGCCCCAGACGCGGGCGTACTCGACGAGCGAGGGCAGCAGGCCCTTCTCCATGCGCTCCTTCTGGATACGCAGCGCCATCACGCCGTCGGCGTCCACCATCGCCTCCTCGATCGTCCCGGCGAGCGTGCAGCCGAGTGACTCGACGTCGGCGGGCATCAGCGTGCCGGGCCCGCACACCGTGACCTCCGCGCCGAGCGTGTTGAGCCCGGCGATGGCCGAGCGTGCGACGCGCGAATGCGCGATGTCTCCGACGATCGCGAGGCGGCGGCCCTCGAAGCGCCCGTGCCAGGCGTCGCGCAGAGTCAGCAGGTCGAGCAGGCCCTGCGTCGGGTGCTCGTGCATGCCGTCGCCGGCGTTCACGATGCCCGTGCGCGGCAGGTGCCGCGCGAGGTAGGCCGGCGAGCCGGACTGCGAGTGGCGGATGACGACGAGTTGCGCGCCCATCGCCTCGAAGACCTTCATCGTGTCGAGCAGCGTCTCGCCCTTGTTCAGGGACGAGGACGAGGCGCTGAACGTGAGCACGTTCGCGCCGAGCCGGCGCGCCGCGACCTCGAACGACGTGCGGGTGCGGGTCGAGTCCTCGATGAACGTCAGCATCACCGAGCAGCCGGCCAGGTCGTCGCGGTTCGGCTCGCCGCGGCGCAGCCAGTCGCGCTCGGCGGCGCCGTCCGCGAGAAGCGCCTCGAGCGTGTCCCGCGACATCCCCTCGAGACCGAGGAGATGGCGCGCCCGCGAGGCGAGCGGCGGGTGAGAAAAAATCCCCGCGCCCTGGGGCGCCGGGATGGGCAGGGACGTCGTCGACATGGTCATCCGGTTCTCCCTTCGGGACCTCACGGGGCCCCTTTAAAGGTGGAGGAGTTCTGGCACGGACCGCGGGGGACTCTAGAGGAAGGGGAAGCCCGGTTCAAGCCCGCGAACGCGCTCGCAGGCGGGCTTTGCATGCCCTAGAATTCCCGTCCGACCTGCATGCGCCCGCACCTCGCGATCCTGCTCCTCGCCGCGCTCTCGGCTCCCCCGGCCTTCGCCGGGGTGGTCGTGGTGGACCCGTCCATGCAGTCCGTCACGACCTCGCGGCTCAAGGTCACCTTCGACTCCGACCGGCCCGAGGTGGTGCGCAACCTCCTGTGGAAGGACTGGAACCCGACCCGCGACCTGGCCGGGGAGAACGGCGTCGTGAGCGAGTTCTGGGGGCAGAGCTTCCGCGGCGTCGCGGGGACCGGCTTCATCGTGAACAGCGCGATCGAATCGCATACCTGGGAGGTGCTCGATTCGTCGGCCGCGAGCGCGAGGATCCGCATCTCGAGCCTCAGCGCCGGCCAGCCCTCCGTGACGACGACCTACCTCTTCGTCGCCGACCAGCCCTGGTACGTCGTCGAGCGCACGGTCCACTTCGGCGAGGCCCCGGACACCGCCTCGTGCCAGCTCTACGCGCCGCGCGTCAACTTCGTGGCCTCGTACCATGCGCTCCGCTGGCGTGACGTCTCGGGCGCCTGCGTGCAGCGCGGCTACTGCGCCGGCGGCTGCACGGACCCGAGTTGGGACGGGCGCTGGGTGGAGCACATCAGCATCACGAACACGGACTCCTTCGCGGTCGCGCAGATCTACCCTGACTCGACGCCCCCCGGCACGATCCTCGTGCGTGGCTCGGGGCCCGAATCCTATGCCGGCTGGGTCTCGCCGCTCGTCCCCGCGGGGCTCAAGGACGGCGACCTCACGACGCGCATGATGGTCGCGTTCACGACCGCGCCGGCCGACACGAATGCGCTTGATTCGCTCTGGACGGTGTTCAACGGCCGCGGCGCCTGGACGCTCGGCGCGCCCCCGCCGGAGCCGCGGGGCCCGCGGATCGCGCTCGCCGCCTCGCCCAACCCGGCGGCGGGCCCGACGCGCTTCTCCTGGACGCTGCCCGGGCGCGGCCGCGCGCGGCTCGAGGTGCTCGACCTCGCCGGGCGCCGGGTCGTGACGCCGCTCGATTCGGAGCGCGGCCCGGGCGCCGGCGGTCTCGTGTGGGACGGCCGCGGCGACGACGGCCGGCGCGTGCCGCCCGGGATCTACCTCGCGCGGCTCGTCACGCCGCGGGCGGTGGCGACGGCGCGAATCGTGCGCCTGCGATGAGCGCGGAGGCGCGCCGCTAGAGCAGCACGCCGCGCAGGACGATGCTCGCCACCGTGAAGTAGATGACGATGCCCGTCACGTCCACGAGCGTGGCAACAAACGGCGCGGAGGCGCTCGCGGGGTCGAGCCCCGTGCGCTTGAGCAGGAACGGCAGCATCGAGCCCACGATCGTGCCGAAGGTCACGACACCGACGACGCTCACGGCCACCGTCCCCGCCACGAGCAGGTAATGCTCGCCGTACGAGTGCAGCACGAGCTGCCAGATGACGACGCGCAGGAAGCCGATCACGGCGAGGATCGCGCCCATCACGAGGCCCTGGCTCAGCTCGCGGTGGATGACGCGCCACCAGTCGCCGAGCGTCACCTCGCCCAGCGCCATGGCGCGGATGACCAGCGTCGAGGCCTGCGAGCCCGAGTTGCCACCGCTCGAGATGATGAGCGGGATGAAGAGCGACAGGACGACCGCCTTGGCGATCTCGTCCTCGAAGCGTCCCATCGCCGCTGCGGTCAGCGATTCGCCGATGAATAGCACCGCGAGCCAGATGACGCGCTTCTGGATCATCTCGCGGAAGCCCACCTCGAGGTACGGCGCGTCGAGGGCCTCGGTACCGCCGATCTTCTGGATGTCCTCGGTGGCCTCTTCCTGGATCACGTCGACGATGTCGTCCACCGTGACGATGCCCTTCATGTGCCCGGCCTCGTCCACGACGGGGATGACCTGCAGGTCGTGCTGCTGGAACAGCCGGCCCAGCTCCTCCTGGTCCATCTCCTCGCGGGCCGTGAACAGTTCGGTGAGCATCAGCTCGCGGACGGTCCTGCCCGGGGTCGCCGTGAACAGCTCGCGCAGGCCCACGACGCCGACCAGCCTCTGGTCGGCCTCCAGCACGTAGACGTAGTTGACGTGCTCGAGCTTGTCGCGCCCCTGCCGGCGCAGGTAGGCGATCGCCTCGTCCACCGTGGCGTCCGGGCGCACGCGCGCGTAGCGCGTGTTCATCAGGCCGCCGGCGTCGTCCTCGGCGTAGGCCATCAGCGCCGTGACCTCGGCCCGGGTCTGTTCGTCGAGGAGCGCCATCAGCTCGTCCCGCTCGCCCTGCTCCTCGCACTCCTGGAGCACGTCCGCGGCGTCGTCGGGCGGCAGCAGCCGCATCCAGGAGCGGCGCTGCGTCACGGGCATGAGCGAGATGAGCTCGTGCTCCTCGCGGGCCGTCAGGTCGAGGAAGAAGTCCTCCGCCTCGGCGCGGGGCAGGTCGAAGAACGCCTCGAGTCGGTCCTCGGGGGCGAGGATGCGCCAGGTCTCCTGGAGGTCGTCGACCGCGAGACCGGCTTCGCTGACGTCTTCCCTGCGCAACGAGTTCACGGGGGCGCTCCGGGCGAAGGGCGGGGCCTCGCCGACCGTGCGGCCGATTCACGGAAGGGCCGGGTCCCGCCACGATGCGGATGGAAGTCGAGCCAAGCTACCCGCTCGCCCGCGGGGGAGTCCACAGGTTTGAGCGCGGGGTCGCGGTGCTAAGCTCCCCGCGTCTTCCGCCGATCCGGAGCCCAAATGCTGCGCCGCTCGCTCCTCGCCCTCGCCCTCGCCGTCTTCCTCTCGCCGTCCTCCGCGCACGCGCAGTGGAAAGCCGGCGGCGTCACGCTGCCCCTTACGCCCCTCGACGACTGGGAGGCGCTCTGCTCCGACGGACAGGGAGGCGCCTACTTCCTGTCCATTCCCCTGTACGGGCAGTACCCCCGGCAGCCGATCGCGCAGCACGTCCTCGCCGACGGACGGCTGGACCCGCTCGACGGCACGACCGGCCAGAAGGTCGTGGTCGCGCCGTACGGGGTCGGCCAATTCAACGCCGTCGCCGACGGCTTCACCGGCGTGCTCGTCACCTACCAGCGGTGCGCGCCCCAGCGGCCCCACACGGCGTGCTACGAGACCGGACAGAACCGCCTCGCGCGCTGGCAGTCCGGCGGCGCTCCCGCCCCCTGGCCGGACACGGGCGTCGTGATCGGCCCGACCTGGCCCGACTACGACGCGCCTCCCGTCGTCGCCGCCGGTGACGGTGGGGCATTCGTCCTGCTGGATGACGCGGTTCGGCGATGGGTGGGAGATACGACCGAGCCGTGGACGCCCGACTCCGGGTACGACGGCGTGCGCGTGAGCACGAGCCCGCGCGCGCACCGCAACCTCGCCGTCGCGCCCGACGGCGCCGGCGGCCTGTGGGCGCTGTGGGACGAGGACGCCGTGAACGGCCCGACGGTCCACGAGCTGCGCTTCAATCACCTGACGCCCGCCGGGCTGCGCGCGTTCGGCGACTTCGGCGAAGTCTTCGCGGCCACGCCCGGCCTGCTCGCCCGCCAGGCCCGCCCCGACGGCGCCGGCGGCGTGTACGTGGCGTGGAGCATTCCCGCGGACCGTCCCACGCCGGCGGACAGCCTGCTCGTCCAGCGCCTGGCACCGGACGGCCAGCCGCTCTGGGCCCCGGGAGGCGTGCCGCTCGGCCCGGTGAGCTGGCTCGGCCTCGTGCCCTGCGACGACGACGAGCTGACGTACGTGGCCGTGGACACGGGCGGCCGCTACCGGGTGCAGAAGCTCTCGGGCGGCGCGCCCGCGTGGTCCGGCTCGCCCGGGGGCGTCGCGGTCGGCGTGCCCGAGGCGTCGCCTTACGGTCTCCTGGTCCAGCCGGGAGCGGACGGCTCGCTGTTCGTGGCGTGGACCGATGCGCGCTCGGGCTCGGCCGACCCCTACGCCACGCTGCTCGACGCCGCGGGCGAGCCGGCGCCGGACTGGACGCTGGCGGGCAGGGCGCTGGCGAGCACGCCGGAGAACGAGTGCATGAGGGGGATCTTCCCCGGATCGGACGCGGACGAAGCGGTCGTGGCGTGGTCGTGGCCGGACAGCCTGTACGGCGGGCAGCTCTACGACCTCGTCTTCCAGAAGGTGACGGCGCGGGGCGTGCTCGCCGCGGCCCCGGCTCCGCCCGCGCTCACGCTCGCGCCGCCATGGCCCAACCCGACGCGCGACGGCTGGACGGTGCGCTTCGCGCTGCCCGCGTCCGGCCGCGCCGACCTCGATCTGTTCGACGTCGCGGGCCGGCGCGTGTGGAACGATTCGCGGGAGCTGGCGTCGGGCGGTCCGGCACAAGTGCGCATCACGACGCGGGGACTCCCCGAGGGCGTCTACCGACTGCGACTGCGCTCGGCGGCCGGCGAGATGTCCCGGCCGCTCGTGCTCATGCGGTAGGCGGAGCCGTCAGGACTCGCGGGCAACGGCGGGCGACGGGGCAGGCGCCGATGCCGGCTCGGCCACCGCCTTCGCGCGCACGGGACGCCCGGGCTTCGCGCTCGTGATGAGCGCGACGGCCACGATCACGAGCCCCGCGGCGCCGAGCGTGCGGGGCGCGAGCTGCTCGTGCGCGAACACCCAGCCGAGCGCCATCGCGACGACCGGGTTCACGAACGCGTACGTCGCGACCGTGCCGGGCGGCACGGTGCGCAGCAGGTAGAGGTAGGCGGAGAAGCCGATCACCGAGCCGAACACCGCGAGGTAGGCGAGCGCCGCGGCCGAGGCCCAGGTGACCCGCGCGGGATCGAAGCGCGCGAACTCGCCGGCCGCCCCGCTCACGATCAGCAGGAACACGCCGCCGACCAGCATGCCCACGCCCGTGGTCGCGAGCGGCGAGGCGGGCATGCGCACGCGGCGCGACCACAGCGAGCCCCACGACCACGACAGCGCGCCGACGATCGGGATGAGCGCCCAGAGCGCCGGGAAGTCGGCGTGCGCGGCGTCGGCGAGCGCGGGCCCCAGGAGCAGCGCGATGCCGGCGAAGCCCAGCACGAGCCCGGCGAGCCCGCGACCCGAGGGCCGCACGGCGTCGGGGCCGAACGAGGCGAACAGCGCCATCCAGAGCGGGATGGTCGCGACCATGAGCGCGACGAGCCCCGAGGGCACGTGCGTCGTGCCGAGCGTCACCGCGCCGTTGCCGATCGCCGGCAGCATCAGGCCGACGAGCGCGGCGTTGCGCAGCTCGACGCCCCTCGGCCACCGGACGCCGGTCACGCGCGCCCAGACGAGCAGCAGCAGCCCCGCCGCGAGCAGCCGGGCGGCAGCCATGAGCATGGGCGGCAGCGACTCGATGGCGATCCGGATGCCGAGGAACGTCGAGCCCCAGATCAGGTAAACGGCCGCGAAGGCCACGAGGACCTTCGCGAGAATGCCCCGTTCGCGCAGCGCCTCAACCACGGACTTTTTCCGCGCGGACGGGGGGCGGGTCGATCGTGAGCGCCCAGGTGTCCTTGAACGTGTCGAGCGCGATGATGCTCTGGGTTGAGCGCACGGAGTCGATCGCGCCGAAGCGGTCGCGCAGCAGCTTGCCGAGCGCCTCCGGATCGCGCACGCGCACCTTGACGAGGTAGCTGTCCTGCCCGGCCACGTGGTGCACCTCGAGGACTTCCGGGAGCTCGGCCAGCGCTTCCCCGGCGGAGCTGGTCCCGATGCGTTCGTCACTGCGCACGAGCACGTACGCGAGCAGCGGCCGGTCCACGGCCTTGGGGTTCACGCGCGCGGCGTAGCCCGTGATGACCCCGCGCTGCTCGAGCCGGCGGACGCGCTCGAACACCGCAGAAGGGGCCATGCCGACCCTGCGGGCCAGGTCGACGTTGGTCGTGCGTCCGTCGGCCTGGAGGATCTCGAGGAGCTTGCGGTCGATGTCGTCGAGCATGCGTCGCCTCCGGTTAGAAGGCCGGATGATACTTCGCGACGCGACCCCGACAAGCGAAGTTTCTGCTTGCTACAGCCGGCACAAGCCGACGATCGTTCGTCAGGGGACCTCGCTCACGGTGGCGGCTTGAGCCTGCGGGGTCGAGGCGCTCGAGTGCCGGCCGACCTCGAGAGCCACGGCGGCGAGCAGGACGAACATGGCGAGGATGGTAATGACGAATCGCACCTGCATGGCGGATCCTCCCTTCCGAGGGGTAGAGGAGGTCCCGCGCACCGCAGGAAGGCGCGCGGGCTGGGATGTGTGGTCCCGATGGAGGGAACTACACACCGCGTGTCGCCAGGTTGGCGAACGGGTTTCGCGTGCGTGAAGCCGGCGCTGGGGTCCGCCAATTCGTGATAACGCATCCCGACCCGACGGCGCACGGCTGAAATCACCGAAACCGTTTTCGCGCGTGAAACACCGGCGCGGCACCCTCGCGAAAGGGCGCCGCGCCGTGACTTTCTGACCGTTCCGGGCCGCGCCGGGCGGCCCGTGTTTAGTCTTCCATCTCCTTGATCACCACGCTGTCCACGCTGTCGATCTCGACGAGCTTGACCCCGATGACCTCCTTGCGCGAGGTCGGAACGTTCTTGCCCACGAAATCGGCGCGGATCGGCAGCTCCCGGTGGCCGCGGTCGATCACGACGGCGAGCTGGATGGCCTTGGGGCGGCCGAAGTCGATGATGGCGTCCATGGCGGCGCGCACGGTGCGGCCGGTGAACAGCACGTCGTCGATCAGGACGACCAGCTTGCCGTTCACGTCCACGGGGATCTCGGTGGCGCCCACCACCGGGTGCGACGAGACGGTCGAGAGGTCGTCGCGGTAGAGCGTGATGTCGAGGCTCCCCTCGGTCGGGGCCGCTCCCTCGAACTCCTTGATCTTCGAGGCGATCCGGTTGGCCAGCGGCACGCCACGGCGGCGGATGCCGACCAGCACCAGGTCCTCGATGCCCTTGTTCCGCTCGACGATCTCGTGCGCGATGCGGGTCACGATGCGGCGCAACCCGTCGGCATCGACGATCTCGGCCTTCTCACGAAGGGTCATGGGTCCTCTTCCTTCCCGAAGGGTCCGTCGTGTTGAGAGCGGGCGGACCTTACCGGCCCCCGGCGTCCCGGGGCAAGCGCGGCGGCCGCGCCCGGCGCGGTCCCGAAGGGCCCCGGGGCGATCCGGGCAACCCGGTTCCGGCGGCTCCCCGCGGGGAGACCGTGGGCCGTGCGCGCGGTGTTGCGGAACGGGCCTTCGGATATCGTCCCGTGGATGCCCGCCCCCACCGGACCGGCCCGCGGCGCGACGCCGCGGCATGTGCGCGCCTCGCGGCAAGCGCTCTGGCTCGCGTGCTCGGTGACCGTGGCGGCGCTCGTCCCCTCGGCCGGAGCCGCCGCGCCCACGGGATTCACGGTCGAGGAGCCGGCGACGGTCGTAGCGGACCCCGGCGCCGCGCGCTTCGGCCGGCACAACATCCCGGCGTGGCCGATCTACGTGCGCTGGGACTCGGAAGACGGCCGCTCGCTGCGCGTCTTCGGGCCCGTGACCGCGTTCCACCGCACGCGGGAGTCCTCCGCGTTCTATCCCGTCTGGCCCGTCACGGGAACGCGGCGCTGGACGGACGGGCGGCGCTCGGACCACGTGCTCTGGCCGTTCGTCTACGCGGACTCGGACCCGCGCCGGGGCACCTGGAGCGTCAACTTCGCGACGCCGCTCCTCAGCCTCCGCAGCGCGCGCGGGCCTGGCTGGCACGACCTCTCGTTCCTGCCGCTCTACGCCTCGCAGCGCACGCCCCGGGGCCGGCGGATGACCATGCTCGCGCCGCTGCGCCGGCAGCAGCGCGAGCCCCTCGGCCACCGGCTCGACGACACGTGGGGGTTCGTGCCGATCGGCACCGAGCCGATCTGGTGGCTCTTCCGGCGGCTGCGCGACGAGAGCGGGCAGGGCTGGAACAGCGGCTGGCTCTACGGCGCGTGGAGCACCGACCGCTCGCGGCTCGTCTATTTGCCGCCCTACGTGCACCTGCGCCGCACGCTGGCGGACGGCCGCCGCCTCGGCTTCGACCTGCTGCTGCCGCTCTACCTCGGCGTGCGCGGGCGCGAGGTCGAGATGCAGGCCGCCGCGCCGGCGTGGTGGCGCTATCGATCGCCGCGGCTTTCGAGCACCGGCTTCTGGCCCTTCTACGCGTCGTTCGAGCGCACGCGCCCCGACTCCACCGTACGTCGTGGCGCGTCAATCGCCTGGCCGCTCTTCACGTGGGGACACGGTGAGGACTGGTCCTCGCTCGGGCTGCTGCCGTTCTGGCTCGGCGTGCGCGACGGCGAGCGCCGCTTCGCCGCCGCGCCGCCGGTCTACTGGGACTTCCGCTCGCCGGGCCGCGCGACGCGCGTGATCGCGCCCTTCTACGCCTCGCACGTGACGCCCGCCGAGACGACGACGGTCGTGCTCACCGGCTGGCGGCACCGGCGCGCCGGCTGGCGCTCGCAGGGCGTGCTGCCTTTCTGGCTCGAGGGCGCCTCGGCCGATTCGGGCTACCGGGCGGTGCTGCTCGGCTGGTACCACTCGTGGAGCCCGCGCCGGGAGTCGCGCTTCACGCCGCTGATGTGGGGCGAGTGGCGCTCGAAGACCGACGGCAGCGTCACGCGGCTCACCGGCCCGGTCCTGACGACCCGCGGGCCCGGCACGCGGGGCTTCGGCGTGCTGCCGCTCTTCTACACGACGCGCGGGCCCGCCTCGAGCCGCACGCTCGTCGGCCCCGTGTTCACGAGCTCGAACGCCGCCGGCGTGCGCCACGTCGTGGTCGCGCCGCTCGCCTGGCACCGCTCCTCGCCACGTGGCAGCGCCACGGACCTGCTGCCGCTCACCGGCTGGCGCTCGGCCGCCGACGGGCGGCGGTTCGTCTACGTGCTCGGGCCCGTCTTCACGCAACGCGTGAACGGTCCGGACGACCGCGTCTCGGCCGTGTTCGGCTGGCTCTGGCGGGACGAGCGGCACGGCGAGCGCCACCGGTCGATGCTCCAGCCGCTCTGGTACCTCGAGCGCCGGGCCGCGGACGACGTCTTCTTCTCGCTCCTGGGCGGCCTGCTCGCCTCGTACGAGCGGGCAGGGTCCGAGCGGCTGCTCAAGGTGCTGTTCGTGCCGTTGCGCCGCTGGTCGCGCTAGCCCCGGTCGCCGGCGACAACCACCTTCGAGAGGTCCCAGCCGCGCACGAACAGTTCGCGCACGTCGGCGAGGAGCTTCAGGCGATTCAGCCGCACGGGCGCGTCCTCGACGTTCACCATGACCTTGTCGAAGAAGCCGTGGATCGCCGACTCCATCCCGAGCAGCGCGGGCAGGATGCCGGCGTAGTCGCGCTTCTCCCAGAGCGGCGCCGTCTTCCCGCGGGCCTCCTCGAGCGCCGCGAGCAGCGCCTGCTCGGCGGGCTCGCCGAGCCGGGCGCGGTCGAGCGTGCCGGGCAGCGGCTCGGTCGCGGCCTTGAGGATGTTCGCCACGCGCTTGTAGAGGATCACGAGCGGCTCGAAGCGCGGGTCGTCCCGGAACTCACCGAGCGTCCGCGCGCGCGCGAGCGCGTCCGCCGCGTCGCACCAGCCCGGGCGCACGGCGCCGCCCATCGGGATGCGCGCCTCGAGCGCGGCCTCGCGCGTGTCGTAGGCCACGCCGCGCTCGTCCAGCGCCGTGTCCACGCGCGAGCGCAGGAACTCGCCGAGCTTCTTCATGATCTCGGCGTGCGGCAGGTCCGGGTCGGCGGCGAAGAACGGCCGCGTCATCTCCATGGCCGTCGCGCGCAGGTCGATCGTGCGCTCCTGCTCGATCACGATCCGCACCGCGCCGTTGGCGGCCCGGCGGACGCCGTAGGGGTCCTCGCTGCCGCTCGGCGACTTGCCGGCCACGAAGGCGCCGGCCACGTGGTCGAGCTTGTCGGCGAGCGCGAGCAACGAGCCCGCCTCGGTCTCCGGCAGCGCGTCACCCGCACCGCGTGGGCGGTAGTGATCCCGGATCGCCATTGCGACCTCTGTCGGTTCGCCGCTCTTCGCCGCGTATGCGGCACCAATAATGCCTTCCAGGCTCGCGTACTCTTTTCCGGATCCAATCATCTCGCCTAGTAGATCCGTCTTGCACAGTCGCGCTGCGCAAACAGCACTGCTCTTGGCATCGGGTGCAATCCGATCAGCCAACCATGCGGTAAGCGATTCGAGTCGCGCGGCCTTGTCCCGAAGTGACCCCAAACCCTCCATCCAGACAACGCTGGCCAGCTTGTCGACGAGTGCTGCTGGCGGGTGCTTGAGGTCGGTACGCCAGTAGAAGAGCGCGTCCTCCAAGCGCGCGACCAAAACGTCTTCGCTTCCCTTCGTGATCTCAGCCAACCCTCGGTCGTCGCCGTTGCGAACGGCCACAAACGCATTGAGCAGGTACTTGTCCCCTAGTCCGAACCTCGCGTCCGCAACTGCGAAGAAGCGTTGATGCTCTCTCATCGCTGTGACGAGCACTGGATTGGGCAGTTCGTGGTACTTCGGGTCATATCGACCCAAGTACGCTGTCGGCCATTCCACCAGATAGGTGTTGATGTCGAGCAACTCGTCGTCGGCTAGGACGGTGCCACCGGCTTCCGTCGCCACCTTCGCGACCTGCTCCTCGATCGCGAGTCGGCGCGCCCGCTGGTCGGCCAGGACGAACACGGCCTTCAGCGCTTCGACGTACCGGCGGGGCGAGGGGATCTCGACGCGGCCCGGGTGCAGGAAGCGGTGCCCGAAACTTTCGCGGCCCGCGACGAGGCCGAACGCCTCGACGGGCAGCACGTGGTCCCCGAGCAGCGCGACGAGCCAGCGCACGGGGCGGCCGAATCGCCAGTCGCCGGCGTCCCAGCGCATGGTCTTCGGGAACGCGATCTTCGGCGCCAGGGCGCCGAGCATCCCGGGCAGCACCTCGGCTGCGGGGCGCCCGACGTGCTTCACGGTCACGGCCACGTACTCGCCCTTCGGCGTCTCGACGCGGCGCACGGCGGACGGCTCCACGCCCTTCCCCGCGCAGAAGCCGAGCAGCGCCTTCGTCGGCTTCCCCCCGGCGTCGAACGCGACCTTCGCGGCGGGGCCCATGGCCTCCTCCTCGTGGTCGCGCTGCATGCCGCTCACGTCGGCGACGAAAACCGCCAGCCGGCGCGGCGTCCCGTAGGTGACCACGTCGTCGAAGCCCAGGCGCAGCTCCTGCAGCCCGGCGCGCACCGCCTGCTCGAGTTGCTCGAGCGCCGGGGGCACATAGCCGGCGGGCAGCTCCTCGACCCCGATCTCGAACAGCAGGTCACGCGTGCTCGCGGGCGTCACTTCTTGGCCCCCTTCTTCTTCGAAGCCCTCGCGGCCGGCGGCGCGGCGCCTTCGGCCGACTCGTCGCCGGCCGGCTTCACCCACTTCGCGCGCTCGTCCGGGTCCTTGATGAGCGGGTAGCCCAGCTCTTCGCGCAGCTTCACGTACGCGACGGCGGCCTTGCGCGCGATCTTCCTCACCCGGCCGATGTAGCCCACGCGCTCGCTCACCGAGATCGCCCCGCGCGCGTCGAGGAGGTTGAACGCGTGCGAGCACTTGATCACCGCGTCGTAGCCCGGGTTCACGAGCTTCAGGTCGAGCAGCCGGTTCGCCTCGGACTCCCAGACCCTGAACATCTCGGACAGCTCGGGCACCGGCGCCTGCTCGAAATTGTAATGCGACCACTCCCACTCGTTCCGCACCCACAGGTCGCCCCAGGTCACGCCGGGCGCCCACGCGAGGTCCTGCACGCGGTCCTTCTTCTGCAGCATCATCCCGATGCGGTCGAGACCGTAGGTCAGCTCGGCCGAGACGACGGGCAGGTCGAGCCCGCCGCACTGCTGGAAGTAGGTGAACTGCGAGATCTCGGTGCCGTCCATGACGACCTGCCAGCCGAGACCGGCGGCGCCGAGCGTGGGCGATTCCCAGTCGTCCTCGACCAGGCGCGGGTCGTGCTCGTTGAGCTCGAGTCCCATCGCGCGCAGCGACTGGAAGTAGACGTCCACGACTTCGGCCGGCGCCGGCTTGAGCAGCACCTGGTACTGGAAGAACTGCTGGAACCGGTTCGGGTTCTCGCCGTAGCGGCCGTCCTTGGGGCGCCGCGAGGGCTCCACGTAACCCACCCGCCAGGGCTCCGGGCCCAGGGATCGCAGGAACGTCGCGGGATTGAAGGTGCCCGCGCCCACCTCGCTCGGATAGGGCTGCTGGATCACGCAGCCGCGCTCGGCCCAGAACTGCTCGAGCGCCAGGATCATTCCCTGGAGGGTCTGTCGGGGATCGGCGGACATGGCGTGGCCTCGGGACGGCTCGTCGCGGGTGCGCGGTCGGAGGGTTTTGGACCGCGCATGGTAGCGGCAGGTGCGGGTGCCCGCCAGCCGGCGGGACGCGGCGCGGGCCGCACGCAGGCGCGGGGCCACCCGGGCGAAGCGGAGCCCCTGCGGCGCCCCGCGGCACCACGGACGTTGGACGAGCGTGGCCTGCTTCCCCCGAATGCAGAGCCACGCCGTCTTCCCGTCCGTGGCGTCGAGGGGTTCGCGACGGAACCTGCCCGCCGCGCTCCCCCGCGTCTTCGCTTCCGTACGCGTCGTCCGTCCGCCGGGCTGCCGGCGCCCGGGCGACGTGATATTCTCTGCGCAGTCCAGTTTCGGAACGGCGCGGAACCCCACTGCTTCCGCGCGTCCGCCTCCTCGCGGACCGCCGGCCCGAACCCCCCGTGGACGGCGAGCCTCATTTCCGATGGGCGCGCCCGTATTTCCTCATTCCGCCTGGTACGACCGGTGTTCGCCGGTGTGCACCCGCTTCTCGGGACCTTCGAGGACGCTAGGTCATGATGCGCCCGGGCGGAATACGTGGACCTACGTAGCGCCGACGGCGGTCCCGGGGGACGACCTGTGAGCCTGTCGAACCACGACCTGGAGCTGCTCCAGGACGCCCTGCTGGAAATACACGAGACGAGGGATCTCGACGGTCTCCGGGCGGCCGCGCCCCGCATTTTCGCGAAGGTGGTCCCCGCCGAGTTCTTCCTCTGGCTCGAGGGTGGCCAGGCCCGCATCGCCTCGCTCGACGGGGACGTCCACGTCTGGCAGGCCCCGGTCCGGATGACCCGGTCGATCTTCGAGAGCATCGTCGCGCTGGCCGACCAGCACCCGTTCGCCCGGCACGTGATGAGGACCGGCGACCCGGGCCCGATGCGCCTCTCCGATTTCTGGACGCGGGCGCAGCAGCTCGCCTCGCAGCACCACCGCGAGATCTACCGCCACATGGACGTGGGCCGACTGCTCTCGATGGTCACGGTGCGCGCCAGCCGCGGCGGCGTGCTCAACCTGACGCGCTCGTTCCGGCGCCCCGACTTCAGCGAGCGCGACCGCCACCTGATGCGTCTCCTCGCGCCGCACTTCCTGCAGGCCGTGGGTGCGGCCGAAGAGGCGACCGCGAGGCGCGACGCCGAGAGCCAGTCGTTGCGGCGGCTGGGCCTGACGCCGCGCGAGCGCGACGTGGCGAGCTGGCTCGCCCGCGGCCGCACGAACCCCGAGATCGCTGCGATCCTCGCCGCGAAGCCGCGCACGGTCGAGAAGCACGTCGAGAAGATCCTGCTCAAGCTCGGGGTCGAGAACCGCACGGCGGCCGCGCGCGTCATCCTGGGCACGTGGGCGGTCCGGGGCGGCCCGGAGCCTGCGGATCCCGAGCGCACGCGCAGCGTGCTCCGGCACGTGATCCTCGCCGGCCGGAAGCGCCGGCGCCTCTGAGCGGCGTCCCCCGCGCCTACTGCTTCGCGCCCGGCTCCTGCAGCGTGCGCAGGACCTCGAGCGAGCGCAGGCCCTGGAAGCGCTGGAAGTGCGCACGCAGGAAGTCCTCGACGACGCGCAGCAGCTCGGCGCTGCGCGGCACCTCGAGATACTCCCCCGCCTCGCTCACGGGCCTGCCGAGCAGCAGCGCGAAGCTCGCGAGCGCCTCGGCCGAGAGCGCGACCACGCCGCCTTCACGTCCCGCGCAGCCCTCGCACACGAGCCCGCCGCGGCCGGGCGAGAAGAGCCGGCGCTGCGAGACGGGCCGGCCGTCCACCGCGCACGCGTCGAGGCGCGGGCGATAGCCCAGCTCGCTCGCGAGCTGGAGCTGGAACGCCAGCGTCACCGCGGGGAGCGACGCGACCGGCGCGCGCGCGCAGCCGTCGAGGGCCGCGAGCAACAGGTCGTAGAGCTCGCCGTGCGGCTCCTCGCCCCAGACGAGCCGGTCCACCAGCTCGAGCGCGGCCTGCGCGTGCGAGAGCCGCGTGAGGTCGGCCAGCCGCCCGCCGAAGGGATCGAGGATCTCCGCCCTCGAGAGCAGGTGCAGGTCGCGGTCCGGTTTCTCGTACCAGGTGAAACGCGAGCGTGACAGCGGCTCGAGCGCGAAGCCGAACCGGCTCGGCTGCCTGCGCGCGCCCTTCGCGACGAACTTGCGCAGCCCGAAATCGAGCGTGTAGGCGGTCACGATGCGGCTCGTGTCGCCCAGCGCGTGGACCTTCAGGACGACGCCTTCGGTGGTGACGATGGCCATGCGCCGGCGAGTGTAGCGCAGCCGGAGCGCCGTGCCCGCGCCTTCCGCGGGCGACGCGCGGCCGGTGCGATCAGACCTTCGGCGTCCCGGGCGCCTGCGGCGGGGGCGGCACCGCCGCCACCTGGGGCGCCTCCAGCGGAACGTGGCCGCCGGGCTGCACGACGCCTCCGGAAACGACGACCTTGAGCCCGTCCTCGACCGCCCAGTCGAGATAGATCAGCTCGCGCTTGGGCACGTAGTGGACGAATCCCGACGCCGGGTTCGGCGTGTGCGGCACGAACACGCACGCGATGTCCTCCCCGAGCCGCTCCTTGAGCTTCGGGTCCACGTGGCCGGTCACGAATCCGATCCGCCACACGCCCGGCAGGGGCCACTGCATGAGCACGACCTTGCGGAACGCCTGGCCCTCGCGCTGCGTGAGGAACGCCTCGCCCAGCGACTTGGTCGAGCCGTAGACGAGCCCGACGCCCGGGATGCGGTTCAACATCTGGTCCCACAGGCGCGAGAGCGGCCCCTGGCCGATGAGCGAGGCGACGAAACCGACGATCACGAGCAGCACGAGCGTCGCGACCAGCCCCAGGCCCGGGATGCGGTGGTAGTCGTAGAACGCGAACCGCAGGTAGCGCCCGAGCAGGTTGTCCACCCAGTTCAGGAGCCGGAACAGCACGAACACCGTGACCGCCGTGGGAGCGATCACGAGCAGGCCGGTGATGAAGTAGGTGCGCAGGCGGCCGAGCGGCGTCGGGGGATTGGCCGGGGAGCTGGGGGTCATGCGGGCGTGGTGCTCCGGGTCGGGGTCGTCACGGGAACGGCGACGACTCTAGCCGCTGCGGCACGGGGCGTCACGCGGAGCCGTGCGGGCCGCGGCGTCCCGAACGCGCGCGTGCCGGTGCGGCCCGCTTCTTCGCCGTGCGCTTCGTCGCCGAGCTGCGCTTCGCGGCCGGGGCAACCGCCGTGCGTCGGCTCGTCGCCGTCCGCTTCGGTCCGGCACGTCGGGCCGATGCCGGGGCGCGCTTCGGCTTCGCGGCCCGCCTGGGCCTCGACCACGCCGCGTCGAGCCGCTTCGCCATCGCGCGCACCGCGCGTACCGCGCCCGCCTCGCGCTCGCGCATGACCGTTCGCTCGCCGGCCCCGACGTGGTCGTGTCCGCACAGGTGGAGCGTGCCGTGCACGACGAGGCGCGCCAGCTCCGCGCCGGGCGTCACCCGGTAGCGCTTCGCCTGTTCGGCAACCCGCTCCATCGAGATGACGAGGTCGCCCCCCACGGGGCGCGTCCCGGCGTCGGGCTCGTCCTCGTCGTACGCGAAGCTGATGACGTCCGTGGCGCGATCGATCCCGCGCCACGCGCGGTTCAGCTCGCGAAGCTCGGCGTCGCCGGCCAGCACGATCGCGATCTCGCCGGCGCGGCGCTCCTCGCGCGCGAGCACGGCGCGCACGACGGCGCGCAGGGGGGCGTCGAGCTTCGCGAACGGGGCGGGTGCGGTGAGCGAGACGGGCATGCGGCCCATTGTGCGGGCGCGCCGGGTGCCCGCGCAACGCGCCGCGGCGTCAGGGCGCGGTCAGCGGGACGAAGATCTCGTAGACGGCCGAAACCGCCTGCCCGTCCACGACCGCCGGCGGGAACGTCCACTGCTCGGCGGCGTCGAGGGCGGAACGGACCGCCTCGGGCGTGGCGTCGCCGGGCCAGAGGTCCATGTAGCGCGATGCCTTCACGTGCCCCCTGCGGTCCACGGCCACGATCACGCGCGCCTCGTTCGAGCCGCTGCGGGCGCCGAGGTCGGCGCCGCTGCCGGGCACGGCGCGGACGGCCTTCGGTCGGCTCACGAGCCGCTCGTCCGGATCGAACGACGCGGACTCGCCCGGATCGAGCGGCAGCCACCAGCAGTCCACGACCCGGTAGTAGGCGCCGCTCACGAGCCATTCCTGCTCGGTCGTCGGCTCGTCCGGGTCCACGACCAGGCTGTCGGCCGTGACCCGGAACCTCAGCTCGCGCGCGACCAGGCCCGAGTTCAGGGAGTCGGAGCGCTGCAGCGCCCGGACGAGCAGCGAGAAGTTCCCCCAGTGGTCGCAGCCGAGCTCGAGCATGTGGCGCCCCGAGAGGTCCGAAGGCGAGCCGCTGTCGCCGGTCTCGCCGCCCACGACGTCCAGCCCGTCGCCCGGCTCGACGGCCCACGAAGCGTAGCCTCGCGTGCCGCGCCCGGCCGAGACGTTCACGGTGAGCACCAGGTCGTTCGGGGTGTCGCCCCTCGCCAGCGAGAGCTCGAGCGCGATCGGGCGGTCCCGGTCGCGGCAGTCGAGCAGATCGTCCACACGCGCGCGTGCCGGCGCCGCGGGGAACGCGAGCAGGCCGAGCAGCAGGCCGACGGCGCAGGAGACCGGTCTCATCGCACCCTCCCCGTTCGTGGAGGCCCCAACCCGCCACCGGGAGGAACGCCTTCGCATCCGGCCTCCGGCGACGCGCACGAAATCGTCCGTGGCCCTCCCGGCTCCCGCCGGTGAGGCCCCCTTTCTAGCCTTCCCGCCGCGCCTCCTCGCGCGCCGGCCCGCGGCGCACCACCTCGGGGTACGGCGCGCGCACGTGGAAGATGGCCGTGAGCACGGGAATGAACGCCTCGCGGATCTTGGCCAGGTCCTGCAGCGTCAGGCCGCAGTCGTCGAGCTGCCCGTCGCGCACGCGCTCGTCGATGATCCGCTGCACGAGCCCGCGGATGCGGCTCGGCGTGGGCTCGGCCAGCGCGCGCGAGGCTCCCTCGACGCCGTCGGCCAGCATCAGGATCGCGGTCTCCTTCGAGCGCGGCCGCGGCCCGGGATAGCTGTAGTCCTCCCGGCGCGCGCCGTCGTCCAGCTCGAGAGCCTTGTGGTAGAAGAACGCCATCACCATCGTGCCGTGGTGCTCGGGGATGGCGTCGCGCACCGCGCGCGGCAGCCGCTGGCGGCGGGCCAGCTCCAGGCCCTCGGTGATGTGCGACTTCACGACCAGCGCGCTCATGCTCGGCGTGAGCTTCTCGTGGCGCGAGCGCGACGAGGCCGGCTCGTTCTCGGCGTAGTATTCCGGCTTCGCGAGCTTGCCGATGTCGTGGTAGTAGGCCGACACCCGCGCGAGCAGGGAGTTCGCGTTGATCCCCTCGGCGGCGGCCTCGGCGAGCGAGCCGACGACCATGCTGTGGTGGTAGGTGCCGGGCGCCTCGAGCTGCATGCGCCGCAACAGCGGGCGGTTGAGGTCGGACAGCTCGAGCAGCGTCACGTCGCTCGTCAGGCGGAAGAGCGTCTCGACGAGCGGCAGCATGAGGAACGCGACCAGGGTCGCGGCGAACGCGTTCATGGCGCCGGCGAGCCCGTCCACGAGCAGCGTTTGCGTGGGGCTGAGCCGCGCGAGGTCCCAGGCCAGGATGGCCGCGAGGTTCGCGAGCGCGATGGCGAAAAAGGCGCGCACGAAGTGCCAGCGGTGGCGCAGGCGCGACACGGAGTACGTCGCGGTGACGCCGCCCATCATCGCCACGGGCACGAACGGCGCGCGCAGCTCCGCCACCGCCGTCATGAGCACCGCGAGCATGAGCGTGAACACGAGGGCCGGCCGCTTCTCGAGCAGCGACGCCACGACGAGCGGCGCCAGCGCAAGCGGTACCGAGAACTCGGACTGCCCTCCCCAGTTCACGAGCGCGACCACGGACGCCATCACGGTGAGCGTGAGGAGCGTGAACATCGCGAGCATGCCGTTGTCGCGGTAGACGTGCAGCAGCTCCATGCGCAGGTAGGTCAGGAACGCTGCGATGAACAGCAGCATGAGCAGCATGCGCGCGACCGGCGGGTACAGGAACTCGCTCTGGTTGCTCTTCGCCAGCTCGAGGTTGCGCAGCGAGCGCAGCTTGAGCACCGCGTCGTGGGTGACGCGCTGGTTCGCGTCCACGATCAGCTCGTCCTTCTTGACCGTGCCGATCACGCCGCGCACCGCGGCCTGCGCCTGCGTGCGCCGCCAGTCGGTCTCGGCCCGGTCGTAGACGATCGTCGGCTGGAGGAACGGCTGCGCGATCGCGACGGCCAGCGTCACGGCGCGCGGGTCGCCGACGAACGTCGAGCGGGCGCGCGCGCCGATGCGGTCGAGCGCCTCGCTCTTCTCGAAGAAGCGCTCGGCCGCCGCCGGCGCCTCCGTCTCGCCCTCGCGCAGCGTCACGGTGCGGTAGCCGAGGATGTAGCCGTCCTTCTTCTCGGCGACGATGCCGGCGCGCACGACGTCGGTGATCCACGGCCCGAGCTCGTCGAGCACCTTCCGGGCGCGTGTCGGCGAGGCGAACGCGTCGGCGGCCTCTCCGTCGAGCGTGACGCCGAGCGCCTTGAGCCGCGCGAGCCGGTCCTCGGCGTGCAGGCGCGGGTCCCGGAACATCGCCAGCGCCCGCTCCTGGAACGTCGCCCAGCGGCGCAGGACCTCGGCCTGGGTGCGCGCGTCCACGACCAGCACGGGAGCGACCGCGGTGCCCGCCTCCTCCTGCTCGCGGCGCAGCGTCGCCTCGTCCTTCTGCACGGGGAAGTCGTAGGGGGCCACGACGCGCTCGCGCGCGATCTCGCCCTCGCGCAGGCGCAGCCGGTCCCACTGGCCCCGCCCGGTGGGCAACGCGGCGGCCGCCGCGAGCAGCACGGCCAGCAGCCCGAAGCGGGCCGCGTAGTAGCCCCAGCGGAACGGCCGCGCGCGATCGGGCAGCGCAGGAACCGTCCCCAGATCCTGTGTACTCAGGTCGTGACCCCCCGGTTGCGGGACTTCGCGGGGACTCTAGGCGTTCGGCCCCGCCCCGTCATCCCCCGCGTTTTCCGCAGTTCCAGCGGCCTCCGCGGCTTCCGGGACCCCGGCGGGCGTGGCCGCCGGCGGCGCGTCGGGGTCGAGGCTGGTGCCGACGCCGTCCTCGGGGTCGCCGCCGGAGCGCGCGTGCCAGGTGTCGAACGCGTGGATGATGTCGCGCACGAGCCGGTGCCGGACGACGTCCTCGGGGTGGAAGTAGACGAACTTGATCTCGGGAACGTGTCCGAGGATGGCCTGGATCTTCACGAGACCGGAGGTCTCGGGATTGCGCAGGTCGATCTGGGTGAGGTCGCCGGTGATCACCGCGCGCGAGTTCACGCCCATGCGCGTCAGGAACATCTTCATCTGGCGCACGGTCGTGTTCTGCGCCTCGTCGAGGATGACGTAGGCGTTGTGGAGCGTGCGCCCGCGCATGAACGCGAGCGGTGCGATCTCGATGACGCCCATCTCGAGGAAGCGGCGCATCTTGTCGTAGGACATGAGGTCGGCGAGCGCGTCGTACATCGGGCGCAGGTAGGGATCCACCTTCTCCTGCATGTCTCCGGGCAGGAAGCCCAGGCTCTCGCCCGCCTCGACCGCCGGGCGCACCAGCACGATGCGGTCGGCCTTCTTGCTGCGCAGCGCCGCGACGGCCGCCGCGACGGCGAGGTAGGTCTTGCCGGTGCCGGCGGGACCGATGCCGAACACGACGTCGCTCGACTCCAGCGCCTTGAGGTACAGGGCCTGGGTTGGCGTGCGCGGGCGGACCGCCTTGCGGTCGAACGTGTAGCCCGGCGCGCCGTCGTAGGCCTCGACCAGGCTCGGGCGCGAGTGCCCGTTCGTCGGCCGGCCGTTGTCCTCGCCGCGGTCGCGGTGCTTCTGTCCGAGAGCCGTCGCCACGTCAGCCTCCTCGATGACTCGCCCGCGCTCCACGAGCTGGACCAGCTCGCCGATCGCGGAAGCCGCGGGCGTCACGTCCTCTTCCTCGCCGGCCACGGTGAGCGTCCCGTCGCGCAGGGTGATGCGCACCGGGATCGCACGTTCGATCTGGCGGAGGTTGGAGTCGTTCTGCCCCAGCAGGGAGATGGGATCGAGATGCTCGATGGGGAACTTGCGGACGATCACGCTGCGAATCTCCGTCCCGCAAAAGCACGAAACTCCTGACCGTATGACTCCCATCGTGGGAGCCGGGTCAAGAGCTCGAGTCTCGGCGGGCTTGTAACGGCGAGTCGATAGGCCAACTCTGGTTGCCCTGGGTCTCTGCTCAACGGACGCCATCCTCCTTCGAGAGGGCGGGCGTCTCGACGCCACGTGTTGCCTGCGGCGCCGAAAACGTACCAAAGCGACCTGCGCGGTGCCACTGCTTCCTGCCGTGTCCGCGCCTCGCGCACGGGGGGTATCGGCAAGGCGGCGCCGCGCTTGCAGCATTCGTTCGCCCGGCGTTCGGACCGCGATTTCAGCGTCCGGAACGGGCACGGACAGCCCGGGGGCGCTGCGCATTGCGGCGGACGGGCTTCGCGCCGGTGCCGCGCGTCGGGCCGGGGAGGGGTCAGGCGCCGTCCTCGGGATCCAGCCGGATCAGCTCCGTGCCGCCCTGCACCATGTCGCCGGGGCCGGCGAGCACCTCCTTCACGCGCCCGTCGCGAGGGGCGCGGATCATGTGCTCCATCTTCATGGCCTCGAGCGCGACGAGCGGCTGGCCCTTCTTCACCGGGTCGCCGGGCGAGACGAGCACGCGCGTCACGACGCCGGTCATGGGCGCGGTCATGCCCTGCTGGAGTCGGCCGCCCGCCCCGCGCACGGCCACGTCGCGATCGAGCACGAACTCGAGCGTCCCGACGCGCACGAAGCGCCGCGCGCCGACCTCGGTGACCTCGGCGATCGTGTCGCCGCTCTCGGTGCGCAGTCGCATCCGCCCGTCGGCGAGCGCCTCGGCGGCGACGTCGAACTCGGCGCCGTCCACGCGCGCACGCCAGATCGCACCGCCCCGCGGCTCGAGCTCGACCGAGCGCAGCCGGTCGCCGTCCCGCCACGCGCTCTTCACGCCTCGCTCCCCGGCGCGCGCCAGCGGCCCAGCGTGAGGAACGGGTCGCGCGGCGTCTCGGCCCGGCCGTTTCCGTTGCCCGCGACGACGCGCCCGATCCCCATCGCCTCGGCGATCGCCGCGGCCGCGACGGCGATGTCCGGCACCGGGGCGCGTGACATCTGCTCGAAGCTCGCGAGGAACTCGCGCTCGATCCACTCGGTGTCGTACTGCGCCTTCGCGACGCCCTCGGAGCGCACGAGCGCGCGCAGGAACGGCAGGTTCGTGACGACGCCGTGGACGCGCGTCGCGTCGAGCGCGCCGGCGAGCCGCGCGAGCGCGACGTCGCGCGTGGGCCCGTAGGTGATGATCTTCGCGAGCATGGGATCGTAATGGACGGCGACCTCGTCGCCGGCCTCGATGCCGCGGTCCACGCGCGCGAACGGGCCGTGCGGCCAGCGCACGCGCAGCGCGGTGCCGGACTGCGGCAGGAACCCGCGCCCGGCGTCCTCGGCGTAGACGCGCGCCTCGATCGCATGGCCGCGGTGCCGCAGCTTGTCCTGGCCGAACGGCAGCGTGCCGGTGGCCGCCACGTGCACCTGGGCGCGCACGAGGTCCACGCCGGTGACGAGCTCGGTCACGGGATGCTCGACCTGCAGCCGGGTGTTCATCTCGAGGAAGTAGAAGCGGCCCTCGGGCGTGAGCAGCATCTCGATCGTGCCGGCGCCGCGGTAGCTCACGGCCTCGGCCAGGCGGACGGCCGCGGCCGCCATCTCGGCGCGCTGCTTGCTCGTGATCACGGGAGAGGGGGCCTCCTCGATCACCTTCTGGTGCCGGCGCTGGAGCGAGCACTCGCGCTCGAAGAGGTGCACCGCGTTGCCCTTCCCGTCGCCGACGACCTGCATCTCGACGTGCCGCGCGTGCTCGAGCCGTTTCTCGAGGTACAGGCTCGCGTCGCCGAACGCCGACTCGGCGACGCGACGCGCGGACTCGATCGCCTCGAGCAACTCGGGCTCGTTCGCGACCGCGCGCATGCCCTTGCCGCCCCCGCCGAGCGCGGCCTTCACCATGACCGGATAGCCGATCGAGCGGGCTGCCTGCGCAAGCGCCGCGGTCTCCGAGACCTCGGCGCCGGGCACGACGGGCACGCCCGCCTGCGCCGCCAGCGCGCGTGCGGCGCGCTTGTCGCCCATCTGCCGGATCTGCTCCCCGGTGGGCCCGATGAACACGAGCCCGGCGGCCTCCACCGCGTCGGCGAACGCGGCGTTCTCGGCGAGGAAGCCGAAGCCCGGGTGGACGGCCTGCGCGCCGCTCGCCTTCGCGGCCTCGAGGAGCGCCGGGATGTTGAGGTACGAGGCGCGCGCCTCGGCCGGGCCCACGAGGAAGGCCTCGTCGCACACGCGGGTGTGCATGGCCCCGCGGTCGGCCTCCGAGAACACGGCCACCGAGCGGACGCCCATCTCGTGCAGCGTCGCGGCGATGCGGCAGGCGATCTCGCCGCGGTTGGCGATCAGGACCTTGCGGAACATGGACGCGGACAGATTACGCGAAAACCGCGCGCCGCCCCACCCGGGCCCCGCGGGCCCCTACCCCATCCACTTCGGCCTGCGCTTCTCGAAGAACGCCGCCAGGCCGTCGCGGGCCTCGTCGCCGCTGCGGACCTCGGCGAGCGTGCGCGGGAGCGCGGAGCGGTACTCCTCCCACGAGGACTCGCCCCACAGCTCGAGCATCGTCTTGATGCGGCGCTGGGCGTTCGGGCCGCCCTTGAGCAGCTCGCCGGCGCGCTCGTTCACCTTCGCGTCCAGCTCCGCCGCGGGCACGACGTGGTGGACGAGGCCGAGGTGCAGCGCCGTCGGGGCGTCGAAGCGCTCGCCGGTCAGCATCAGCTCGCGCGCCACGCGGTCGCCGAGGCGGCGCAGGACGTAGGGCGAGATGATCCCGGGCAGGATGCCGAGGCGCACCTCGGTGAGGCCGAACTTCGCGTCGTCGCCCGCCACGGCGATGTCGCATGCGCAGGCGAATCCCATGCCGCCTCCGTAGCAGCCGCCGTGGATGCGGCCGACAACGGGCTTCGGGAAATCGCCGAGCGCGGTGAACATGCCGGCCAGCCTCTCGGCCTCGGCCAGGTTCTGCTCGAAGGTGGCGTTCGCGTTGGCCTTCATCCGGCCGATGTCGGCGCCGGCGCAGAACGACGGGCCGCGGCCACCCAGGACGATGCAGCGCACGGCGTCGTCGTGGGCGAGCGCGTGGAGCGCGGCCGCCAGCTCGGCGCCGAGCTCCGCCGAGAGCGCGTTGTGGACCTCGGGGCGATTGAACCAGACGCGCGCCAGCGCGCCTTCGCGTTCGGTTTCGACGAGGGGCATGGCTTCTCTCCGGGCTCGGGATGAGGGGGCTCAGCGCCGGCGCATCTTACCCGCGCCGGGGCCGGCGGCGGGAACGCCCGCGGAGCGCCGGGCGGCGGCCAGCGAGTCGAGCCGCGCGACTTCGGCCCGGTAGGCGGCGGCCTGGGCCGGGTAGCCGTGCGTCGCCCAGAACTCCGCCATTTCGCCTTCGGCCCGCGGGGCGAGCCCGTGGATCTCGAGCCGGCCGTCGCCGAGGTTGGTCGCGAGCACCCAGCCGCTGTCGGCGGGGCTCGCGTGGCGGGCGAAGCGCACCGCGGTGATCTCGGGCTCGAGGGCGCGCAGGCCGCGGCCGCCGTCCAGCGTCGCCTGGACCAGCTCGTGCCGGAACGCGTACCGCGAGGTGTCCGTGACGGCGGCGCCGGTGCGCGCGTCGAAAGAGCGCTCGGAGCCGGGCGGGGTGAACACCGCGAGCCTGACCGGGGTGCCGAAGCGGCCCTGCACGCTCTCCGCCGCGTTGCGGATCAGGTCCATGTCGCGCAGGAACGGATCGCGCGGCAGGTCGGTGGCGCTCACGCGCACGTCCCGCATCGCGTCGAGGTACATGTTCGCCGTCATGCCGTGCACCACGGCGAGGAAGCCGGCGAGCGCGTACGCGACCCGGCGGCGCTTCCCGCCGGCCACGACCGCCGCGAGCGCGACGGCGAACCCCGCGCGCGGCAGGTAGAGGTAATGCGGGTAAACCGCGTGGACGAGCGGCAACACCGGCAGCAGCGTCGCGAACCAGAGCACGAGCCCCGCGCGCGCCGGCCGCGAGTGGGAGTGGTACGCGTACAGGACGAGCGCGGCGAGGATCGCGATCGCGACCACCGCCCAGGGCAGCGGCGGCGGGATCGGGATCGCGTCCGCGAGGTGCACCGGGTCCGCCGACCACAGCGTGTAGGTGAAGAGATGCTCGAGCACGTGGGGACCGAATCCGAATGCGTACGCCTCGCCGCCGAGCGAACCCGTAGAGCCGCGCGCGAGCAGGAGGTAGATCCACAGCGCGGCCGAGAGCCCGAGCGCGAGGCCCACCTCGCGCAGCCGCAGCCGCACGCTCGCCCCGGGCGGAGCGCCGGCCAGCGCCGCGAGCGGCGCGAGCGCGACGCTCTCCATGCTGAGCAGCGCGGCGGCGTGCCACGCGGCGGCGGCGCGGCGGAAACGGGGCGCGACGTCGGCGAGGCTCACGAGCGCGAGCAACGCGAACACCGCGCCCAGGCTCTCGCCGATGCCCGTGACCTGCCACACGACGGTGCGGGCGCGCGCCGTCGTGCCGAAGAGCAGCGCAGCCAGCGCCGCGGCCGTGCGGTTCGCGCCGAGCCTTCGCGCCCAGACCGCCACGAGCAGCGTCGCCACGCCGTGGAGCAGCCAGCCGACGAGGTGCCAGCCGAACGGCTCGATGCCGAACACCGGCCAGAGCATCCGGAAGTACGCGTGGCCCGAGATCCAGCGCCAGAGCGTCGCCGGAAACGGCGCGACCCCCCCCGCGCGCTCGAACAGGATGAGGTCGTCGGTCGTGAAGTAGGCCCCGAGTGCGCCGCGGTGCACCCAGAGCGCGGCCAGCACCGGCACGCCGAAGACGAGCGCGGGCGCGAGCCAGGAAGGCGCGGGGCGGGACAGGCCCCGGCCGCCGGCGCGGCCGGCGACGGACCGCGCGCCGTGGGGTCGGTGCTGGGGCGGGCGCTTCCTGGCCAAGGCGAATCTCCGGGAGTGGGCGGAGGTCGGCGATCGTCCGGCGGCAGGTTAGTGAACCCGGGCCCGGCGACGCCAGTCCGGGACCCGAGATGTACCGCCCGGGGCCGCCGCGGGCCACGCCGCGGCCGGTTCCTGACAGCGCGGGAACACGCGCGGCCGCCGTTGCGCGAGACTCGGGACCGGCCCGTCCCGCGGGCGCCCTTCCGGCCTCGCCGCGAGGACCCGACGAACCATGCCGACTCTCCCGAACCCCCTTTCGCTCCGGACGGCCGCGCGGCTCGCGGCGGTCGTCCTCGTTCTCGGCGTCCCGGCGTGCGCCGTGCCCGCGCTCGCGGGCGATCCCGGGACGGCGCACGGGATGCCTCCTCTCGCGACCTCGCCGGCGGACGGCCTGCAGCCGAGCGCGCCCTCGGTGAACAGCGCGTCGCCGGACCTCCTCGATCGCGCCGGCCTCCCGCGCAGGGCGGCGCTCGCCTGGGACGAGCGCGTGCAGGAGGGCCCGGATGACCGCACCGTCACGATGAGCCTCGGCGGCGCGGCGCTCTCGCAGCTCTTCCACCGGTCGGGAGGCGAAGACGGCTGGTCCGGGGAGCGCGGCGGCGCGCTTTCGCGCTTCGCCGCACGCGTCTCGGTGGGCGGGCCGCTGCAGTTCATCGGCGCCGGGCGCGCCGGGAACGCCGAACGCTCGGGCAACCACGTCACCAGCGAGCTCAAGGTGCGCCTCGCCGGGCCGCCCGCATCGCGGCCGGGACGGCCCGTGTTCGCGCTCGCGCTCGACGCGGACAACTTCGCGACCGGCTACGGGCTCGACCGCTACGTCGCCACGCTCGTCGCCGAGCGGCCGGGCGCGACGACCTGGGTCGGCAACGCCGGATGGCGGGTGACCGAGAAGTACCGGATGCCCCACCGGCTCGACGAGGCGAAGCTCGGCCTCGGCGCCCACCGGCGGCTGCTCGGGCGCGCGGGCCCCGTCGGCGAGCTGGACCTCGGGGCTTCGGGGGCGGTGCTCGTGCGCAACCGGGGGCGACCCGCCGTGTGGCAGGGCGGCTTCGAGCTCGGGGCGCGCTTCGCCCGCAACCTGCGGGCCGGCCTCGCGCTGCGCATCTCGTCGGCGCCGGAGATGCCGGACGGCGAGCGCGACATGGGCATCGTGAGCCTGTCCGCCGACCTCGGCCCGCGCGGCCGCTGACCCTCCGTCCTCCCGCCGGGCAAACCGCGCGATCGCCGTGTCCGCGGCCCCGGGTCCGGGTCTATCCTCCCGGCATGCCAGCGAACCTCACGCCTCAGTACAAGCAGGCGGAGGAGCGGTTCCGCGCCGCCGCCACGCACGACGAGAAGCTCGACGCCCTGCGCGAGATGCTGGCGCTGCTGCCCAAGCACAAGGGCACCGAGAAGCTCCATGCCGACCTCAAGAAGCGGCTGGCGAAGCTCGAGGAGGAGGGCGCCCACACCCATCGCGGCGCGACGCGTCACGACGACCCCGGGCACGTGCGGCGCGAGGGCGCGGGGCAGTGGGCGCTCGTCGGGCCGCCCAACGCGGGCAAGAGCGCGCTGCTCGCCGCGCTCACGCACGCGCACCCCGAGGTCGCCCCCTACCCGTTCACGACGCGCGTGGCGCAGCCGGGCATGATGGCGTTCGAGGACCTGCTCGTGCAGCTCGTGGACACGCCGCCCGCGAGCCCGCAGCACACCGAGCCGTGGCTGACGAACCTCGTGCGCAACGCCGACGGCGTGCTGGTCGTGCTCGATCCGAACGACGACGCGTTCGACGACGACCTCGCGGCCGTGCGCGCCCTGCTCGAGCGGGCGAAGGTGTGGCCCAAGTCGGCGCCGCCGCCCGGCGACGCGCACCCGTGGGCGGTCGTCCACCCCGTGCGGGCCGTCCTCAACAAGGCCGACCTCGACGGGGATGGGATTCTGATCGAGCTGGTCCGCGAGGCGCTCGACCCGTCGTGGCCGGTGCACGTGGTCTCGGCGGCCACCGGCGCCGGGCTCGACGGGCTGCGCAAGGCGCTCTGGCTCGACCTCGACCGCATCCGCATCTACGCCAAGGAGCCCGGGCACAAGGCCGAGCACGACCGGCCGTTCGTGCTCGATCGCGGCGCCACCGTCGGGGAGCTCGCCCACGTCGTCCACCACGAGCTGGCCGAGCACCTCAAGTTCGCCCGCATCTGGGGCCACGCGGCCTTCGACGGCCAGCAGGTGGACCGCCACCATCCGCTGCACGACGGCGACGTGGTGGAGCTGCACGGATAGGGCGGGCGGGGCGGCCCCGCCCGCGGTCGAATTCGGACTCCGCCGGCGGACGCGCGACGCGAGCCACGCGCGAGGAACTCCCCCGGAAGGAGGCCGCATGAAGCGAATTGTGACGATGGTGGCGCTGGGGCTGCTGGCCGGCGCGGCACCGGCGGTCGCGGAGTCGGGTGTGGGACTCTACTGGGACGGCTGCTCCGCCGATGCGCACGAGCAGGTCAAGACGTTCGCGTGCGACACGAACGTCGGCGAGCCGTTCGTCCTCTACGCGACGATCGTCGTGCCCGCCGACATGCCGCAGTTCGCGGCAGCGAGCGTGATCGTGGACGTCTGGTACTGGTACTTCGCGCCCGTTCCTCCCTGGTGGCAGACGGCGGCGGACCAGTGCCGCCAGAACGCGATCGTGATGTCGTTCGATCCGTCTTCGCTGGCGACGCCCGGCTGCCCGGATCTCTGGCAGGGAGGGGCGATCGTGTCGGTGTTCGTGCCGCAGCTGGGCGTGCCGGTTCCGAACATGTTGCGGCTGAACGGCGGTGCGGCGCTTCCGGCCGGCCAGGAGATCCACGTCCCGGCGGACGGCACCGAGCTGAACGTCTGCCGGATCATCCTCTACCGTTCGAAGACGATCGGTACGGACGCCTGCGGCGGCTGCTCGACCTGCGCCCAGCTCGAGTACAGGGAAAGCAAGCTGCAGCAACCCGCCGGGGCCGGCGACTACAGCGTGAGCTATGGCCGCGAGGGGAAGTACGGCAGTCTGGCCTTCTGGAACGGCTGGTGCGAGCCGCCCGACGCGGCGCAGAACCGCTCCTGGGGCCAGATCAAGGGGATGTACCGCTAGGGCGGAACGTGCGGCGTCAGCCGCGGCGGCGCGTGTAGACCTGCACGTAGTCGAGCTGCATGGCGAGCTTGCAGTCGGAACACTCGTCCTGCAGCCGCTCGGATGCCACCGGGTCCACCGCGACCTCGAAGCCGGTCTCCTCGTAGAGCGCCCGCAGGTCGACGACGCGCGAGCGCTCGATGACGAAGCGGTACGTCCAGCCGTCGGCGAGGCGCGCCGGGTCGGGGCGGATGCGCTCCTCGGCGTCGGCCCGCACGGCCTCGCCGCGCACGATCGAGGCGAGCGGGCGCGCCGCGGGCGGCGTCTCGCCCGTGGCTTCGGGTCGCGTCCTGCCGGGCTGTTCGGCCATCGCCACCTCCTACACCTTCGCCGCGCGCGGCGCGGCCGAGCCGAGCACGTCGAGCCGGCGATGCGCGAGCAGCGCGGCGCCGTAGGCCGCCACGAACTGCACGAGGTCGCCCTGCGGAACGTTGACGTCGGCCTTGAGCGCCTCCTTCACCACGCGGCCCATGGCCTCGAAGCGCAGGATGCCGCCGATCAGCGTGAACTCCGGCTCGAGCTTCACGCGCTTCATGAGCTGCACCGAGCGGCCGACCAGCGAGACGATCGCACCGTGCATGATGTCGGCCGGCGCGACACCCTGCGAGAGGTGGTTGATCACCTCCGACTCGGCAAACACGGCGCAGACGCCCGAGATGTTCGTGGTGCCGCGCGAGGTCTCGACGAGCGGGCCGATCTCCTCGGTCGTATAGCCCATGTAGCGTGCCGTCTTCTCCAGGAACGCCCCGGTGCCCGCGGCGCACTTGTCGTTCAGGCGGAACGAGTGGACCCGGGCCTCCGGGGTGAGCCGCGTGGCCTTCATCGTCTGGCCGCCCACGTCGAGGATTGTGCGCGTGTTCGGGAAGAGCTTCGAGCAGCCGCGCGCGGCGGCCGTCAGGTCGGTCACGTGGATGTCGGCGAACGCCGCCTGGTGGCGGCCGAACCCGGTCGCGACCACGTAGGCCTCGTCGCCGCGGCGGCGCCCGGCCTTCGCGAGCGCCGCGTCCAGCGTGCGGCCCGCCACTTCGGCGAGGCGGAAACCGGTCGGCTCGAGCGCGCGCCCGAGGACGGCGCCGTACTCGTCCACCACGACGGCTTTGGTGTAGGTCGAGCCCACGTCGATGCCGGCGGTGATCCTCATGACGGCGTCCCCCCTCTCGTGGCGGCCGGAGCGCGGCTCGCCCGGATGTGATCCAGCGCGAACAGCGCCGCGCCGAGCGCGCCCATGAAGTGCGATTCGGGGCTGACGTTGACCTTGCAGCCGGCGGCCCTCTCGAGCGACTCGATCATCGCGATGTTCTTCGCGACGCCGCCGGTGAACGTCAGCTCGGGCTCGATGCCGACGCGCCACAGCAGGCCGGTCGAGCGGCCCGCGATGCTCTGGTGCACGCCGAGCAGGATGTCCTCGATGCGCTTGCCCTTGCCGAGCCAGCTCAGCACCTCGGACTCGGCGAACACCGTGCACGTCGTCGAGATCTTGACCGGCCGCTCGCCGCGGAGCGCCGTGTCGCCGAGCTGCTCGAGCGGGATCTCGAGCGCCGCCGACGCGGCGCCGAGGAAGCGCCCGGTGCCGGCCGCGCACTTGTCGTTCATGCAGAAGTCCACGATCTCGCCGCGCGGCGAGACCCGGATGGCCTTCGTGTCCTGGCCGCCCATGTCCACGACCGTGCGGGTGTTCGGGAACATGTGCACGGCGCCGCGGCCGTGGCAGCTGATCTCGGTCACCTGCGTGTTGCCGAACGTGACCTTGTAGCGGCCGTAGCCGGTGCCGACGACGTACTCGACCTCCTCCTCGCGCACGTCGCCGTCCTGCAGGGCGACGCCGAACGCCTGCTCGGCGGCCTGCGTGACGTTGGCGCCGGTCATCGTCAGGGCGCGGCCGACGATGCGGCCGTGCTCGTCGATCACGACCGCCTTGGTCTGGGTGGACCCGACGTCCACGCCCGCTGCGTAAGCCATGTCGCTGCTCCTCCCTCAGACTTTGCCGGCCGCGGCCTGGTGGCGGCGGGACTGGAGGCCTTCGAAGAAGGCGTCGATGCGGTTCTTGAGCTGCGCCTCGGAGACGACCCGCCGGTCCATCATGTCGGACTCGATGAACAGGCTCGGGATGTCACGCATCTCCATCAGCGCGCGCCGGGTGTCGGCGAGCCCGGTCGAGGTCGTGCGGCAGCTCTTGATCGGGTGGTAGACGACGCCATCCACCGCGAAGTCGTCCACGATCGAGGCGAGCGCGCGCGTTTGGAAGAACATGCTGTCCATCGCGTCGCTGACGCTCACAAGCACGCCTTCGGCGAGGCTCTCGATCGGGTCCTTCAGGTCGTACTCGAAGCCGAGGTTCGTGCCGCCCGAGGCGAACCAGAGGTACGTCGAGTTCACGAACGTGCCGCCGTGCTCGGAGAACAGCTCCGTGAACCGGCGGAAGATCGGGTAGCAGGGCACGCCGACGAACACGAGCCGGAACTTCTCGTCCACGAGCGTCCCGATGCCGTTCTGGCGCTTGTACTCCATCTCTTCGACGAGCTGGTCGAAGTAGCGCGCCCCTTCCTCGCTGCCGCGGAAGCCGTTGGCGACGCCCAGGTAGATCGTGCCGTCCGAGAGCGCGTTGAAGAGCGACGGCCGGCTTCGGTTCAGCTCGATGACGCGCTTCCAGCCGCGGCTCATCGTGTTCGCGTGCTGCATGGACTCGCGCAGGCGGTCGATGTCGAACTTCTTCTTCGTCACGTCCTCGAGCACGCCGATCAGCTCCCGGAGCTGCGCGGCGACGTAGCGGCGGTCCCGCTCGAACCCCGGGGCGCCCCGCACGACGGTCTGGCCGTCCTGCCGCGAGGCCGGCACGTCGATCACGTACGCCGGCATCCCGTACATGCGCTCCCAGATCTCCGCCCACTTGATGTAGGTGTTGCAGGCGTTCGTGAGCACCGCGAGGGACGGCTTCGGGATGCGCCCCATCGGCAGCGCGCCGGCGCGCCGCTGGGTCGCGACGTCGGCCTTCACGTAGCCGCAGATGTCGGGCGAGTAGCCGATGTCCTCGGCCTCGTTCAGGTAGTCGTGCGCCTGATGGCGCACGGCCGTCTGCAGCGAATTGATCTCGGGGAAGACGAGCGGCAGGTCGAACGTGCCCAGCAGTTCGCCGAGGCTCCCCATCACGAACACGTACGCGCCGCCGCGATCCTCGTCGGCGGCCCGTCCGAGCCCGTCGAACCACTGGCGGAACAGCCGCGCCCCTTCGCGGTTCCCGCGCCCGACGATGCCGTTCTGGTTGGTGTCGCTCATGGCGTCTCCTGAAGGTCGATTTCCGTGGTCGGTCGCGGGGAGTGCCCGGCTGCGGCCCGCTCGGCTCGGCATCCTGCCTCGCTCTCGCTGCA
>CAZPVG010000001.1:0-141814 GCA_964589945.1 uncultured bacterium | reverse complement strand
AACAAGACGAAGACGAACCAGGAGTTCTTCAACCTCGTGAGGGTCGGCGAGAGCTAGTACCCGGCCGCGACGCCGCGGCCGGGGTCGCCCGCGCGGGCGGCCCCGGGACCCGCTCAGTGGTCGTTCGCGAAGCTGATCTCCTCCTTCGGGGATCCCTCGCCCGGCGCCCTGTCGTCCACGTACTTCATGCGGACCGAGAGCGAGATGATCGCCACGGTCAGGCCGAACAGGCACACGACGGTGCCGCCCATGGGCCAGTCCCGGTAGTACGAGAGCCCCGCGCCCAGCACCGAGACCACGAGGCCGATCGCCCACGCCCAGTAGAGCCGCGACGGCCCCCGGCGACCGAGCAGCGTCGCGCAGACCACCGGGACGATCAGGTAGGAGAAGACCGCGAGCACGCCGGCGACCTTGACCGAAGTCGTGACGACCATGCCGAACGCCGCGTAGAAGAGGAAGTCCCACTTCTTGACCGAGAGGCCCTGCGCCCTCGCGCCCTTCGGGTCCTCGGAGGCGAGCGAGAGCTTGCGGCGGCTGAGGAACAGGAAGAGCCCGGCGAGGGCGTCGATCGTGACCATCACGATGATGTCCTTCCAGGTCACCCACCCGAGCGCCTCCCCGCTCAGCGCCCCGCTCACGTGCTCGGCGCCGTGCGGCGCGTTCGCGAGCAGCAGGAGCGTCGCGGCCGTCGCCAGTGCGAACGAGATGCCGATGAAGGCCTCCTGCAGGACCGAGTGCTCCCGGTCCCACAGGAAGCTGAAGAGCGCGGCGCCCAGCAGGGTGAAGCCGAACGCCCAGTAGTACATGCTCGGGTCGTGCGGCTCGGCGCCCAGCAGGAAGGCCACGCTCTGGCCCAGCGCGGCGATCTGGGCCAGCGCGAGGTCCACGAAGATCACCCCGCGGGCGAGGACGTGCCGGCCCAGGGCCGGGAGGATCAGCACGAGGAGCAGGCAGGCCAGGAGCGGCAGCGCCATCACCGAGAGGAAGCTCATCACTTCCCTCCGGTCGTGCCGGCGAGCGCGTCGGCGATGGATGACACCATCACGTCGAACTTCGAGAAGACGTCGTCGGTGTGCGGCAGGCCGCCCACCTCGAGGGGGACCTCCACGGCCACGCCTCCGGCGCGCTTCGCCACCTGTCGGCAGGCCTCGGCGTTGTAGTACGGCTGGTAGACGACCACCTTCACGCCGGCCTTCTTCATCGACTCGACGAGGTCGTTGATCTGGCGGGGGGACGGCGGGATGCCGGGCTTCGGCTCGACCGTGCCGAAGAGTTTCAGGCCGAAGCGGTCGGCGAAGTAGATGAAGTTCTTGTGGTAGGGAACGATCGCCGTGCCCTTGTAGGGCGCCAGCATCGCCTCCCACTTCGCGAGGGAGGCGTCCATCTTCGCGTCGAACGCCTTCGCGTTCGCCGCGTAGTCCGCCGCATTCGCAGGATCCAGGTCCGAGAACACCCGGGCGAGATGGTCGGCGACGACCTCGAGCGCCTTCGGGTCGCCGTAGTAGTGGGGATTGCCGAGCGGGTGGACGTCGCCCTCGGCACGATTCACCGTGCCCGTGGGCTTCTCGAGCACGTTGACGCCCTCCGAGGCGTCCACGAAGCCCTTCGTGCCCGGCTGGATCTTCGGGTTGCGGCTGCCGGGCAGGACCAGCGGCAGCCAGCCGATGTCCAGCTCCAGCCCCGACGAGACGTAGACGTCGGCGTGCTGGATGGCCTTCATCAGGCTCGGCTTGGCCGGAACGAAGTGCGGGTCCTCGTACCCGCGGCAGAGGCTCTGGGCCTTGACGTGGCCGCCGCCGACGAGCTGCGCGACCGACGCGAGGTCCGTCAGGGACGTGGCCACGTTCAGGTCCGCGAAGGCCGGCGCGGCCCAGAGCAGGCAGAGCCCCAGCACGGACAGGCTGCGAATGAGCGACTTCATGGAGACCTCCCGGTTTCCGTTGGCGGGTGAGTCCGTGATCGTCCGGGTGCGCGGGGACGGATCAGTACGCATGGGCGGGGTGGAAGCCGATCGTGTAGCTCATCTCGAGAAGGATCCGATCGTCGTCGGGCTCGAGGCCGGCGGCCTTCGCGACCGCGTGGCTGTACTCGAGCCTCACGAACGAGAACTCCGAGGGCACCCAGGCGACGTTGACCGAGCCCCGGTTGATCCTCCCGGCGATCGGGTCGCCCGCCCCGTCCACGAGGAAGTCCGTGAAGCTGTCCCGGGCCTGTTCGACCCGGATCCCGGTCCACCAGAGCTGGGACAACCGGTACTGGAACGAGCCGTACCAGCCGTTCTGCTCCTTCCGGTACGAGCCGCCGGTCGTCGCGCCCTTCTGGATGTACTCGCCCTGCAGGATCCACCCGCGGCTGTTGGAGTTCCGCAGCGGGACGTTCCTCACGGTCACGTCCGCGCCGGCGGCGGAGTGGATGCCGCCGTCGCTTCCGCGTCCCTGGAGGTACGACTGCCCGAGGTCGAGCGTCGTCTCGTCGTTCAGGTCCAGCAGGTTCTTGAAGTGCACCAGGAACGGGACGTTGTCGTGGCGCATGGAGCCGAAGTCGAGCGGGTTCTCGTCGCTCACCTCCATGGCCTGGTACATGCCCGCCGTCAGCTCGGAGTACCAGGGCAGCGGGGTGAGCCACGCGGCCTCGAGGCCCGCGTCCTTGAAGCCCTCCTCGCCGATCGTGTTGCCCATGATGATCGGCGCCTGGATGAACGGGAACGCGTGCGTGTGCAGCAGCCCGTGCTTGCCGAACGTGCCGCGCAGTTTGCCGACCTTGAGCTGGATCGAGGGGATGTTCGTGCTGCGCGCCCAGACCTCCTCCGGATCCACGCCGTCGCTGGCGAACACGATGTTGCTGGTGAAGGTCCAGTACGGATCCACGACCGAGATCAGGCTGATCTCGGCCTCGTCGAACTGCAGCCCGTAGGGCTGGTCCAGATTCCGGGCCGCCGTGCCCGAGAAGAGGGCGTTCATCCCGATGGCCGGATTGGCCAGGTTCGAATAGATCGACCGCGTCTGGGCGATCGAGATCGCCGGCACGCACGCGAGTACGGCCGACAGGCATAGGAGCTTGAAGGCTCTCATGCGAAAGGACCTCCCGGTTGAGCTGGGGAAAGGAGTCGTTGCGGTCCGTCCGGAGAGCGGACGAGCCACCGCCGGGTCCCGTCCCCGCCGCTTCGGCGTGGAGTCGGGACACGCGCCACGACGCCGGGACGAGCCTGGCGCGGCGAAGCGCGAAGGTGTGGTGGAAGACCGCGAGGACCGGTGCTTCAGGCCTCGGGAGGGCCGCGGGGGGACGCGGCGACCGGCGCCGTGGAGCGCGGCGGCGCGATCGAGCGCACGACCGGCACGGGGCCGAGCGGGCACTCGGGCATCGGGGCAGACTGTTCGGCCGCGACGAGCGTCGAGGAGTGCAGGACCGAGCAGACGCAGTGCGGGCCGCCGGTGCAGGCGGGATCCTGCAGATGGTGCCACTCGTGGAACGTCGCGCCGAGGAGCAGCGTGACGAGCAGCACCAGGGCGTGGAAGGCGCGGGAGGCGCCCCAGCCCATCAGGGAGGCGAACCGCATGGCGAGCGGAACACTGTCATGGGGGGGCGACGACGGTCAACGGCCGGATCCGGCCCCGTGACGAGCGCGGCCCATGCGGCCCCCGGAGCGGCGGCGGGTCGCGCCTCCCGGCCGGTCGTCAGGGCTTCGTCTCGCCCAACTCCCCGGCGAGCGCGTCGAGGAAGGCCCGCAGGAGCGCGACGCGACGGCCGGCTTCCGCCCGACCGGCCTCCGTGCGCATCGTTTCGGGCAACCGGAGCAGCTTGGTGAAGAAGTGGTCTACCGACCAGCGCGCGTCGTCGAGCGGCCGGTTGCGGGCGAACGGGTCGTCGGGATGGAACCACGCCCCGCCCATGCGCACCCCGGTCGTGACGCAGCGCAGCAGGCCGAGCGCGCCGAGCGCCTCGAGCCGGTCGGCGTCCTGCAGCGCCCGGCCGAGCGCGGAATCGGGCACGGCGCCGCGCGAGAAGCTGTGATCACGAACCGCCGTGGCGATCCGTGCGACCGACTCGGGGGGAAACCGCAACGCCGTGAGCCGCTCCGTCGCGTGCGCGGCGGCCCACTCGCTGGCCCGCGGGCGGTCGGGCGAGCTCTTCGGCACGCGCACGGCATCGTGGAGCAGTGCGGCCGCGATCGCCTCGCGCCCGTCCACCTCGTCACCGCCGAGGCTCAGCGTCCAGGCCGCCACGCGCAGCAGGTGGGCGGCGTCGTGCGAGGGGTCGGGAGGCAGCTGCGCCGCGTCACGCGCCCGCGCCTCGGCCAGAAGCGCCGTGAGGGCGGGGTCGGCGTCGATACGGGCGAGCAGCGCCGCCCGGGATTCCGGCGAGACGTTCACGCGCCCACCGTAGCCGACCGCGGACGGCGGCAAAAGAGACGGCGCCGCGGGATCGCTCCCGCGGCGCCGTGAAAGGTGCGGCGGCGGCTCAGACCCGCTCGACGAACTCGCCGGTGCGCGTATCGATCTTCACGCGGTTGCCCGACTCGATGTAGGGCGGAACCTTGATCTCGAGACCGGTCGTGAGGATCGCGGGCTTGCTCGTGTTCTGGACCGCGGCGCCCTTGATGTTGGGGGTCGTCTCGGCCACCTCGAGCTCGACGAACATCGGCGGCTCGATACCCACGATCCTGCCCTCCCAGTAGCTGGCGGTGATGAGCATGCCCTCGGTCAGGTAGCCCGCTGCATCGCCCAGCACGTCCTTGTCGAGCGCGACCATCTCGTACGACTCGGTGTTCATGAAGTGGTAGTCGTCGCCGGCCTTATAGCTGAACTGGAGCGTGTGTTCGTCGAGCTGGGCCTTCTCGACCTTCTCTTCCGACGAGAACCGCACTTCCTGGTTCGAGCCGCTCTCGATGTTGACGAGCTTGGCCTGCACGAAGCCGCGCAGGTTGCCCGGGGTGCGGTGCACCATCTGCGCGACGCGGTGCGGCTTCCCGTTGTACAGGATCAGGTTGCCGACGCGGATCTGGGTGGCAGCGATCATCGGGCGCTTCCTTCGGCGATTCGGGTGGTCGTCCGGAGCGGGTACACGACCCTCGGAGGGCCTCCCCCACTGCGATGGCGGGCGGTGATTCTGCCCGACGGGCGGGGCCCCGTCCAATTCGCGGTCCCGGCCGGGATCGGCCGCGCGCGGCCCCGGGCTCAGCGGAACAGCGTCTTGATCGCGCCCCAGGTGCGGTTCGCGGCGGCGACCGGCGGCCCCGCGTTCCAGGTGATGCGGTTGGCCCCGGGCCAGGCCGGCTGCGTGAGCACGTAGGTCGGGCCGTGGCCGCCCTGGTCGAGGACGCAGAGGTCGAACACGATCTCGGCCCCCAGCGAACAGCCCGCGCACGCGTCGGGACCGACGGTGTGCGCCCGGTCGATCCGCATCTCGATCGCGACGTATTCCGTGCCGTCCGGCCGCGCGTGCGACGCCGAGCCCGCGGCGCCACCGTAGACCTGCATCTCGAATCCCGGACGCTCGGCGTCGCGGATCTGGAACGTGCCGGCGGTCTGGACGTCGTTCCAGAGCGGCAGGCAGCTCGTCTCGAGCTTCCAGCTGCCGAACGGGACGTCGAGGGACTGCGACCGGCAGGAGCCGAAGCTCACCTGCCACCACGGCACCGGCCAGGCCCCTTCGACGTTCAGGTCGAACGAGAACGTGGCGGTCACCACGCCAGGCAGGGTGTCCGGAAGGATGATGGACGCGTAGGCCACGAACGGGGCGCCGTCGTTGGTGTCGCACGCGAAGAACTGGTCCTTCGCGCCGCCGGTCGAGCAGTCGTTCCAGTCGAGGATCAGGTTCCCCTGGGCGAGGGCGGCTGAGGGCAGGAGAAGCGCGAGCAGCGCACCGAGCGCCGGACCCATTCTCATGCGAATTCCTTTCGCGGGGGACGAGGACCGGCGGGAGAGTACGGCGCGCTCGTGCGCAATTCCACGTTCATTCGCCTCCGGGGAGGCGGCCGCCCCCGCTCAGGGTTTCCGGATCGCGCTCGTCCAGTGTTCGAGAACGGTGATGGTCTGCGGGCGGGGCGGGCCGGCCGGGACGATGGCGAGGAACCGCCGGTCGTCCGGGGCCGGATTGATGGCCACGGCATCGGCCGGAGCCCTCCCGACGACCGACGACGGCCCGAGCGTGAGGCCCGCGCCCTCGCGCACCTCCGCCGCGCGCACGACGCCCGGAGCGCGGGCGTCGCCGAAGAAGAAGCGGTTCCCCGTGTGGGGCCACCCGCCGCCGCCGCCGCCGACCGTCACCTGGTAGGGCATCCCCGGCGAGACGAGCGACTGGAGGTACTCGTCCGTCGTGCCCGAGTTCGCGTCGGACTGGTAGGCGAGCCAGCGGCCATTCGCCGAAATGCCGGCGCCTCCCTCGTTGGCCGGTGTGCGGACGAGCGGCTTCGGGTCGCCGCCGTCCACCGGGGCGAGCCAGACGTCCCATCGCGTCACCGCGTCGAGTCGCCCGTACAGCAGGCTCCGGCCGTCAGGCGTCCACCCGTAGAGCTGCTTGTAGGCCCGGTCCCCGGCGAGCAGCGTGGTCCGCGAGCCGTCGGCGACCGAAACGAGGTGGACGAGCTGGGTCAGGTCGTCCAGGTAGGCCGCCCGCGTGCCGTCGGGCGAAAGAATCCCCGCGGTGGCCTCCTCGTCCGGCTGCGAGAGGCGCGTGGTGACGCCACGCTCGAGGTCGGCGAGCACGATGCTGCCGTGAAAGTTCTCGTCGTCCACCTGGAGCAGGGCGTGACGGCCGTCGCGCGCGAGACTCAGCGAGCTGTAGAACGCCGCCGGGAGCGGAACCGTCCCGACCTCGCGCCCCTGGAGGTCGAACCACGCCAGCCGCCGCGGCACCGGCGACGAGGTCACCCAGGCCAGCGTGCCGTTCCGCGAAGCGCTGACGACGGGCGCGCCGCTGTAGGAGGTCGGTTGCGGATGGACTCCGAGCGTGACGGGCTGGCCCGCGACGGCGAACCCCCGCCGGTCGAACCGGTCGGCGACGAGCACCCGGTTGCGCGTCGAGACCAGCCAGCCCGGGGCGGCCCAGGCCGGTCCGACCTCGACTCGCGCGAGTTCCCGAGTCGGGCCGCCGTCGAGCGAGCCCAGCTCGAGGCCGCCCTTGCCGTCGGGCCCCGCGGGGATCGTGCTGAAGAGGAAGTGCTTCCCGTCCGGCAGGAACAAGGGATAGCGATGGCCGGTCACGCCGTGCGCCGAATCGGGCCGGGTCAGCCGGACCAGAGGCCCGCCGCTCGCCGTCGTGCGGTAGATGCCGCCGTTCGAGTACGGGGCCAGCAGGATCACGCCGTCTCGGTTCCACGACCCGCCGCGCGCCGCCTTCGTGGCGCAGACCCGCTCGGGCGGCGTCGCGCCGTCCGCGGCGACCTTCATCAGCCACTCGTCGTTCGCGAAGAACCCGATGAAGCGGCTGTCGGGCGACCAGAACAGGTTGGCGGCGTAGTCCGCGCCCGGAAGCTCCCGCGGCTCGAGCGAGCCCAGGCGCCGGACCCAGACATGGTTGACGCCCGAGGAATCCGTGGCGATGAACGCGAGCATGCGGCCGTCGGGCGAGAGGCAGGCCGCCATGCCGTCCGCCGGGATCGTCTGCCCCGGCGGTCCGTCCACCTCGAAGCGCACCGGCGCGGGCGGCGCCGGACGGACGAGGAGCCGCGGCAGGCCCCAGCCCGCCGCCGCAGCGAGCAGCGCCACGACGGCCACGACCGGCCAGCCGGGGCCGGCGGCCCGCGCGCGCGCGGCCGCCGCCGGAACCGCGCTGCTCGCGGACGAGCGCGCGGCGATCAGGTCCTCGATCTCGATCCGCGCCTCGCCGATGTCCCGCAGCCGGCGCTTCGCGTCCTTCTCGAGGCAGCGGCGCAGGAGCGCGCGCAGCCGCTCCGGCGTGCGCGCCGGCAGCGCGCCCCACTCGGGCTCGGTCTGCAGGATGCGCGCGACGATGTCCGAGACGGTCTCCCCCGCGAACGCCTGCCGGCCCGTGAGGCACTCGTACAGCACGCAGCCGAACGACCAGATGTCGGTGCGCCGGTCCACGGACTTGCCGCGCGCCTGCTCGGGGCTCATGTACGCCGCCGTGCCGAGGACCACGCCCGCCTCGGTGCCCTGGTAGGTCATGGTCGGCGAGGACGACAGGCTCGGGTCGGAGGCGCTCGCGGCCCCGCCCTTCGCGAGCCCGAAATCGAGCACCTTGACGTCGCCGCCCGGTGTCACCATGACGTTCCCGGGCTTGAGGTCGCGGTGGACGATGCCGCCCTCGTGCGCGGCCTCGAGCGCGGCCGCCACGGCGCGCGCGATCCCCAGCGTCTCCTCGAGCGGCGGCGCGCCGCGCCTCAGCCGCTGCGCCAGCGACTCGCCCTCGACGCATTCCATGACGAGGTAGCGGCGGCCGCCGGACTCCTCGAGGCCGTGGAGCACCGCGATGTTGGCGTGCTGGAGCGACGCGAGCAGCCGCGCCTCGCGCTCGAAGCGCGCGAGCCGCTCGGGGTCGCTCGCGAACGCCTCGGGCAGCAGCTTGATCGCCACGTCGCGCCCGAGCCGCGGGTCGCGCGCGCGGTACACCTCGCCCATGCCGCCCGCGCCGAGCGGCGCGACGATCTCGTACGAACCCAGTCTGGTTCCGGCGGCCAGGGGCATGGCACCTCGATGGTTCGGGGCTTCGGGCGGCCGGCTCGCAGCCGGGCGGCGACCGTACCACAGGGTCGCGGCCCTTCCGCCGCGTCAGCCGGCGTGCTTCTCGATCGCGCGCGCCGCGCGCTCGACGTCGGCGGCCTCGTTGTAGACCTGGGCCGAGATCCGCCACAGCACGCGGTCGCGCAGCGCGAGCACCTGCGCCTCCACGTTCTCCTCGTAAAGGAGCGCGTCCTTGAGCCGCAGGGCGTCCCCGGCCGTCGTGCCGAAGCGCTCCGGGAGCGGCACCGACACCATCGAGCCGACGAGCGATTCGTCCTGCGGCAACTCGACGTTCCAGCGCTCCGCGAGCGAACGCGCCGAGTCCCAGGCGAGCGCGTGGTTCCACGCGCGCATCGCGTCGAGACCCAGGTCGCGCATGAACGCGATCCCCTCGGGCGCCGCCAGCCACGGGGACGGGTCGCGGGTGCCGACCCAGTCGAACTCCGCGCCCAGGCCCAGCCCGAATCCCCAGCTGATCACGGTCGGGTGAAGGTTCTTCTGCCGCTCCGGCGACGCCCAGAGGATTCCGCAGCTGCGCGGGGCCATCGCCCACTTGTGGAGGTTGGCCGAGTACCAGTCCACGCCCAGTGCCGGCAGGTCGAGCGGGATCGCGCCCGGGGCGTGCGCGCCGTCCACGAGCACGGGCACGTCCGCGGCGTGCGCGCGCCGGGCGATCTCGGCGACGGGCAGCACGAGCGCGGTCGGGGACGTGACGTGATCCACGATCAGCAGCCGCGTGCGTGAAGTGATCGCGCCGGCGATCGCCTCGACGATCGCGTCCGATTCCCAGCGCGGGTGCGGCAGCTCGATCGTATGGACCGTCGTGCCCGCGCGTCCGCCCACGTACTGCGCGCCGATCGCGATCGCGCCGTAGCCGTGGTCCGTGACCAGGATCTCGTCGCCCGGCTCGAAGGCCAGCGAACGCAGCACCGCGTTCACGCCGGTCGTGGCGTTGTCCACGAACGCGAGGTCGGCGCCCCGCGCGCCGAGGAAGGCGCCCACGGCGTCCGCCGCTTCGCGCAGGCGCGCCGGGCGCCGCATCTCGTACTGCCCGAGCTCGGCCAGCTCGCGCACGAGGAAGCGGGCCGGCTGCCGCTCGATCCCGTCGCGGAGTACCTGCTGCGCGGCGAGCACGCGCCGCGGCGGTGCGCCCACGGTGCCGTGGTTCAGGTAGGTGACCGCGGGGTCGAGGGCCCACTCGGAGAGCCGGGCGCGGCCGAACGCGCTCATCGCGGGGCCCCCCGCGCGCGGCCGGTCGCGTCGCGGCCGGTCATCGGATGCGGTAGCGGACGACGATCGCGGTGATGTTGTCGCTCCCGCCGCGCGCGAGCGCCCGGTCCACGAGCGCCTTGCAGGCGCCCGGGCTGTCGGAGAACGCCGCGAGCAGCGCGGCGATCTCGTGCTCGGGCACCGCGCGCGACAGGCCGTCGGAGCAGAGCAGCAGCCGGTCGTCGTGCTGCAGGTCCATGTGGTGGATCTCGCTCTCGGGGTGGCTCTCCCCCGCGCCCATGGCCCGCGTGAGGACGTGCCCCAGCTCGTGCGACTCGACCTCGGCCTGCGGGATCAGGCCCTGGTCGGCGTAGGACTGCGCGAGCGTGTGGTCGCGCGTGATCCGGTGCAGCCTCCCGGCCCGCATGAGGTAGGCGCGCGAGTCGCCGACGTGGATGACGAAGAGATCGTTGCCCACCGAGTAGGCGGTGGTCAGCGTCGTGCCCATCCCTTCGAGTGACGCGTCCGTCGCGGCGCGGGCGCGCACCGCCTCGTGGATCCCGGCGAGGTAGCCCTTCGCACGAGTGAGGAGCGCCTCGATGTCGCCCTCCCGGGTGGCCGGGTCGTCGAGGCGCAGTGCCCAGCGCGGGGAGCGCAGGATCATCTGGATCATCGCGGCGAGCGCCGTGCGGCTCGCGACCTCGCCGGCGGAGTGCCCGCCGAGGCCGTCGGCGACCGCCATGAGCCAGCCGCTGTCCTCGCGGTGCGAACCGAGCGCGTCTTCGGGAACGTTGCTATCGATGCGCTCGAGGTAGCGACCCATGCGGAAGACCGCGTAGGAGTCCTCGTTCTGCTCGCGGACGGCACCGACGTGGCTGAACGCCCCGACGTCGGCCTGGACGCGGGCCGGGGGAACGACCTCGTCGAGACCTTCGGGTTCGGGATCTGGCGAGTTCGATGGACTCATGGGCTCTCCCGCGCGAACGAGACGGTAACCCTAGCCCCGCATGGGGCTCCACGTCATGGGAAAACGCTGGAATTCCACCGTCGTCGCGGCCGTCGCGCCGGGTGCCGTCAGGCCCTTCTCAGCACGACGAGCGTCACGTCGTCGCTCCGGTGCTCGCCCGCGGCGAAGTCGTCGATCCGGCGAATCAGCCCGTCGGCCACCTCCACGACGCCGGGCGCGCCCGCCAGCTCGCGCATTGCGTCCTCGACCCGTTCGGTCTCGAAGAATTCCTCGCCGCGCTGGGCCTCGGGGATGCCGTCGCTGAAGACCGCCATCGTCTCGCCAGGCTCGACATTCGTCTCGCCCATCGTCCACGGGAACGAAGGCATCATGCCCACCGGTACGCCGGTCGCCTCGAGCGACCTCAGGCCCGAGCCGCGAACCAGGATCGGCTCCGGGTGCCCGCAGTTCACGTACCGCAGGCGCCCCGTCGCGGGATCGAGGTAGCCGATGAAGAGCGTGAGGAAGTTGCGCGCGTCGGTGCTCCGGTAGAGCACGTCGTTGAGGCGATTGACCAGCGCGAGCGGATCGTCGAACGCTTCGTAGAGCACGCGCGACGACGAGATCGCGGACGACATGAGCAGCGCCGCCCCCATGCCCTTGCCCGACACGTCGCCGACGAGGAACACGACCTGGCCGTCCGCGCGCCGGTAGAAGTCGTAGAGGTCGCCCCCCACCTCGTAGCACGTCTCGAGGCGCGCGTTGAGCGACCAGCCCGGCACGTCCACGGGAATCTCGGGGAGCAGGTTCTGCTGGATGCGGGTCGCGGTCGCCAGCTCCTGGCGCAGCCGCTCTCGCGCCTGCTCGGCCTCGAGCAGCCGCCCGTTGCTGATCTTCACGGCCGCCATGTTCGCGAGCAGCGTGAGCAGCTCGAGCTGCTCCGCGCCGTAGAGCACGGTCGGGTTCGCGCTGTCGGCGTACAGGATGCCGAGCACGCGGGCGTTGTCGTAGAGCGGCACCGCCATCGCGGAATGGATGAGGTTGCCCACGACGCTCTGCGCGCCGGCAAACCGCGGGTCGTTCATCGCGTCCGCGGTGATGACCGACGTGTTCTCGTTCAGCACGATGTTCACGATGGTCTGCGACAGCGCGAGCGGATCCTTCGCGCTCGCGCCGCGCGTGCGCGCGGCGATCTGCTCGAGCGCCGCCCCGTCGCGCTCGCGCAGCAGGACGATCAGGCGGTTCGCGGCGATCGCGCGCTCGACGAACCGCAGGATCTCCTCGCAGGTCTCGCGCAAAGGGCGGGGCAGCACGAGCAGCTGGCCCATCTCCGCGAGCAGGCGCACGAGCTTGTTCGGGTCGCGGGCGTCGGCCGTGGGCCGCTGGAGGACGTCCGCCACCTTGATCCGCAGCGAGCTGGCATGGGAGGCCGAGGACGCCCACTGCGTGGCGGCCTCCTCGTAACCGATTCGCAGGATTACGTGCCCGACCTCGATCGTGTCGCCGGCCTTGACCTCGACCGGCATCGCGGCGTCCTGGCCGTTCACGCGCGTGCCGTTGCGGCTGCCGAGGTCGTGGATCGTGTAGCGCGAGCCGTCGCGCGCCAGCTCGGCGTGTTCCCGAGAGACGCTGGAATCGAGCACCTGGACGAAGTTCGAGGACGACCGGCCGATGCGTGCCGGCAGGTCCTCGACGTTCCAGGCGCGATTCTCGCCGTTGAGGTTGGTCGTGAGGCGTAGGGCCATGGGGCCGCGAGACTACGCGTACCGGGCGGCGCAGGCCAGCGCAATCGCGCCGGGCGGCGCGCCTGGCCCGAACCGGACCTCTCTGCGCGGCATCGAAGGACGCGCGGGCGGCATCGGGCCGCGCCTCGCGGGAGTCCGGGGAGGCATCATGGCGAGAGTGGCGGTACTGGGCTCCGGCGTGGTCGGGACCACGCTGGCGAACGGTTTCCTGAAGCACGGCGACGAGGTGGTGCGCGGCTCGCGCTCGCCCGGGAAGCTCGCGGAATGGAAGGCGGCGGCGGGCCCGAAGGCCTCGACGGCGACCTTCGCGGAGGCGGTGAAGGGCGCCGACCTCGTCGTGCTCGCCGTCCGGGGCTCGGCCGCCGAGGAAGTGGTGCGGCTCGCCGGGCCGGACGCGCTCGCGGGACGGACCGTGATCGACACCACGAATCCGATCTCGGACGCGCCGCCCACGAACGGCATCCTGCACTTCTTCACGACGCTCGAGGACTCGCTCATGGAGCGGCTGCAGCGGCTCGCACCCCGGGCGAAGTTCGTGAAGGCATTCTCGTGCGTCGGCAACGCGCATATGGTGAACCCCGACTTCGGCGGCGAGAAGCCCACCATGTTCCTCTGCGGCAACGACGAGCATGCGAAGCGCGAGGTCGAGGGCGTGCTCGCGAAGTTCGGCTGGGAATGGGAGGACCTCGGCGGCGCGGAGGGCGCCCGGGCGATCGAGCCGTTGTGCATCCTCTGGTGCGCCCCGGGCTTCCAGCGCGGCCAGTGGTCGCACGCCTACCGGGTCCTCCGCCGCAAGTGACCGCCGGGGACGGGCGCGGCCCCGGGGCCGACGGGCGCGGCGATTGCATCGGGAGGGCCGGAACCGTTCCAACCTCCAGCGCCCGGGAGCCGTCTGAGCTTTCGTCGCGCGGGCCGTGGTGGCCCGCGCCGGTCGCCCGGAGGCTCCCATGGCCCACCTGAACCTCTCCCGCCGCGCGCGCCGTGGCCTGATCGCGCTCGCCGTGGCGCTGCCCGCGCTCTCGGTCGCGTCGCTCGCCGGCGCCGCCGCCTGGGTGCACGCGCACGGCGGCCTCGCCTCGAACCTTGCCGCGGTCGTCCGCCACGCGGCGTTCCTCGCCTCGGGAACCGAGTCGCTGCCCGCGACGCTCACGCCCGTGCAGGCCGCCACCCTCGCCGAGGAGTCCTGCACGGGGTGCGTCTACGCGGCTTCGAACGACTCCGAGGACGGGAACGGCTTCTCCTTCGCGCTGATCGAGCCCGGCGGCCGCTCGAGCGTCGTCTTCGACCGGGACGGCTCGGCCACGCTCGACCGGCTGCGCGACGAGGCCCGCGTCCCCACGCTGTGGTTCTCCGAGAATGGCGTCGAGACCGTCTCCACCGACCGCGCCGCGGTCGCCCGCGCCCGCGAGATCTGCGCGCCGCTCGAGCAGCTCGGCCGCGAGATGGGCCGCGTCGGCGGCGAGATGGGCGAGATCGGCGGCGAGATGGGCCGCTACGGCGGACGGCTCGGCGAGCTGGGCGGGCGGCTCGGCGGCGTCGCGGCGCGGCTCGCGAACGCGCGCCTGAACGACGACGCCCGCGAGCGGGCGCGGCTCGAGGCCGAGCGCGACCGCCTCGAAGCCGAGATGCAGCGCGTGCGGGCCGAGATGAAGTCCCGCGAGCGCGGCTCGGTGCGTGCGCGCCAGGGCGAACTCCGGGACCGGATGCGGGAGCTGTCCGCGCGTCACCGCGAAGAGGTGAGGAAGGCCCGCACGGAGCTGCGCGAGCTGCTCCACGAGCTGCGCGGCACCGGCCGGACGACGCGGGTCGGCCACAGCATCTGACCCGAAGCCGTGCGGGCGCGGCCGTGCGGGCGGCGCCGGGATCCTCCAGCCCCGGCCTCCGCCCCGCGGCCCGCCGGCGAAGCGCGAACGGGCGGTACCGCGAGGCGCCGCCCGTTTCGCTTTCCTGCGAGCTTCAGGGCAGCCGCACCAGCCGCCGGGTCGCGTGCTCGCCGCCCGCGTCGAGCCGCGCCCAGTAGAGGCCCGCGGGCGCGGGCGCGCCGCCCGCGTCACGTCCATCCCAGGCCAGCTCGTGCGGACCGGCCGCGAGCGTCTCGTCCACCAGCGTGCGCACGCGCCGGCCGGCGACGTCCACCAGCACGAGGCGCACGGGGCCGCCGCGCGGGAGCGTGAAGCGCAGCGTCGTGGCCCCGCGCGAGGGGTTCGGGCGGGCGGGCGCGAACGCGAGCCGCGGGACCGCGGGACCGTCGTCCGCGCCGGCGAGGTCCACGGGCTCGCCGAACCAGCCCGAGAGGATCGCCTGGACGTTCGTCGCGAGGTTCGCGTGCGTCCAGCGGTACGGCCGGCCCGAGACGAACGCGAAGCGCCCGCCCCTCGCGCGCAGCCCCATGCCGCCCGCGGGCACGCGGATCGCGCCGAGGCCGCGCGCGGGCGTGAAGCCCGACGCCGTGCGCAGCAGCGTGACGGTCTCCGGCCCGGTGGACGACGTGTCGAAGACCGCGCACGACGTCTGCCCGGCGGTGCGCGTCATCGTCACGAGCCCGGGCCGCGTCGGCGTCGCGTCCGGAAGGGTGACGCCCGTGGCCGTCCAGGTCGCGCCGAGGTAGTCGCGCAGCGAGTCGCCGAGGAACACGTCGCCCTGGCGCGCGAGCAGCATCACGTTCCCGCCCGCGCGCAGGTACGGGAGGATCGGCGAGGCCTGCCACGCGTAGAGGTCGCCCGCGTAGTTGTTGCCGACCCAGACGACGTTCCGGTAGTGGCCGAGCACCTCGCCGGGCACCGCGCCGTGCCCGAGCGGGGACGGCAGCGTGGACGGATAGCCGCCGGCCGGCGCCGCGAGCGCGTCCCAGAAGTCGATGCCGTAGGAGCCCCAGAACGCCCTGTCCTGGTAGGCGCTCGTGATCTCGCTGCCGTAGGTCGCCCAGTCCACGCCGTTCACGACCAGTACCGAGCGGTCGAACGCCGGGTCCGTCACGACCTGGTCCATCGTATGGAGGATCCAGCCGTCCGGGTCCACCACGACCCCCGTCGGCTCGTCCGTCACGTGCAGCACGAACTGCTGCGACGCCAGCGAGTCGGGCACGGTGAACGTCGTGCTGCCGCCCGTGGAGGCGACCGCGAGATCCACCGGCATTGTGAAGAGCTGCCACGTCTGGGTCTGCTCGAGCGTCACCGTCACGTCCCAGCCGCCGGCTGCGGGCGCGCCCGACCACGACAGGCGATAGGCCGGGTAGTACTCGCCGTAGATCCACTGCTGGAAGAACGGGTGCAGGTCGCGGCCCGAGACCGCCTCGCACACGTCGCGGAAGTCCTCGGTCGAGGCGCTCTTGTAGGCCCACGCCGCGCGGTAGGCGCGCAGCGATGCGAAGAACGTGGAGTCGCCGAGCACGTGCCGCAGCATGTGCAGCACCCACGAGCCCTTGTCGTACGACAGGTTCGAGTCGAACACGCGGGCCTCGTTCGTCGCGTCGGGCACGTAGACCGTGCCGGGCCCGAGGTAGCGGTTCAGGTCGAGGTCGGCGTGGTAGGCGGCCAGCCCTCCGTTCGCCTCGGCCCACAGCGCCTCGCCGTAGGTGGCGAAGCCCTCGTTGAGCCAGATGTGGTGGAAGTCACGGCACGTGACCATGTCGCCCCACCACTGGTGCATCAGCTCGTGCGCGACGACGTACTCGGGGAACGCGCCGATGCTCGTGCAGGTCTGGTGCTCCATGCCGCCGCCGAAGGGGAACTCGGCGTGCCCGTACTTCTCGGCGAGGAACGGGTACTCGCCCATGCGCGAGGCGTAGGCGGCGATCATGTCCTTCACCTTCGCCTGCACGGCCGACACGCCCGCCACCGACTCGGGGTAGTTGTAGAAGTCGAGCGGCATCGAATCGCCCGGCGTCGGGACGTACCAGTCGTGCGTGATCGCGTAGGGGTAGCTCGCGATCGAGACGAGGTAGGTGGCGATCGGGTAGCGCTCGCTCCAGTTCCAGGTGACCGTCGAGCCATGGTCCACCGTACCGACCAGCGTGCCGTTCGAGACCGTCGTCATCCCCGACGGCGTCGTGAAGTGCACCGCGACCGAGTCCGCCTTGTCCTCGGGCGCGTCCTTGCACGGCCACCAGGTCCGCGCGCCGTAGGCCTCGGAGAGGCTCCAGATGATCTGGCGCGCGTTGACGACCTGGAACCCGAAGTAGCCCGCGGCCGTCGGGACGCCGTGGTAGGTGACCGTGACGTCGAACGTCTCGCCGTTCGCGTAGGAACGGTCGAGGTTCAGCGTGAGCACGTTCCCGACGCGCGAGAAGGTCGCGGGCGCCGCGTTCGAGGTGGCGCCGTCCACGATGATGTTCGAGTACAGGTCGAGATCGGCGGTGGAGACGGGCCCGCCCGTGACCGTGGCGCGCATCCGCACGGTGCCCGACACGGTCGAGGTGGCGGGATCGAACGCGAGGTCGAGGTCGTACCAGCGCGCGTCCCAGGACTCCTGGTTCGCCGTCGCGGGCGTCGCGACCGCCCGCTCGCGCCGGATCGCCGCGATCTTCCACGCCGCGAGGTAGGGCGCGACCTGGCGCTCGTCCCGTATTTCGCGCACGCCGTTCGGCAGCGGCGGGAAGAGGACGGGCTTCGCGATCGCGGGAGCCGTTGCGGCGGCGAGGCCGAGCGCGACGGCAAGAGAAAGGACGAGCCGCGGGGCGCGACGCATGGTGATGGTGTCTCCTCGGGGATGTCGGGCGATTCCCGGTCGCCGCGGGCGTGGAGAAGCTTAGCACGCAGGCCGCGCCCTGCCGCCGCCGGGCTCAGTCCGACCGCGCGAGGACCGGGGTCTCGCGCCGGTAGCGGCGGAGCTCGGGCGTACGCGCGGCGATCCACCCCACGGCCAGCAGGCAGCCGATCCCGCCGGTCACGACCGAGATCGGCGCGCTGAACGCGTGCGCGACGAGCCCGGCTTCGAGCTCGCCGAGCTGCGGGCCGCCCATGAAGAAGATCATGTTCACGCTGGTCATGCGCCCGCGCATCTCGTCCGAGGTCGTGAGCTGCCGGACAATGTTGCGGATCACCGTGCCGACGGTGTCCGCGGCGCCCGTCAGGGCCAGGCAGGTGAACGTCAGGGCGAAGCTCTGCGAAACCCCGAAGACGACCGTCGCGAGGCCGTAGAGCGCGATCGCCCACAGGAGCGTCCGCCCGCGGCGGTCGATCCGGTCGAGCAGCGGCGCCAGCGCCACGCTCGCGAGCACGGCACCGACCGACGGCGCCGCCGACAGGACGCCGTAGCCCTGCGCGCCCACGCGCAGGACGTCCTGCGCGAAGATCGGCAGCAGCGCGGTGGCCGACGCGAAGAACGTCGCCGCGAAGTCGAGCAGCATCGTCGAGCGGATGAGCGGCGTGCGGAACACGAACTCGAGTCCTTCGCGCGCGGCCGCGAGGCCGATGCGCGGCGCCGTGCCCGGTTCGCGCGCCGGAAGGTCGCGCATCATCAGCAGCGCGACGATCACGAACAGGAACGAAAGGGCGTTGATCAGGTAGGCCCAGCCCACGCCGAGCGCGCCGATCACCAGCCCGCCCACCGCTGGCCCGAGCACCGACGCGGCCTGGAACATGATCGTGTTGAGCGCGATCGCGTTCGGCAGCGTCTCGCGCGGCACGAGGTTCGGGATGAGCGACTGGCGCGCCGGGCTGTCGAAGGATCCGAACGCCGCGCTGACGGCCGAGAGCACGTAGAGCGGCCACAGCGCGTGCGAGCCCGAGAGTCCGTGCCACGCGAGCAGGCCGGCCGCCACGGCCATGCCGGACTGCGTGACGAGCATCAGCCGGCGGCGGTCGAGCGCGTCGGCGAGAACACCGCTCACGAGCGAGAAGCCGATGATGGGCAGGATGCGCACGAGCCCGACCATGCCGAGCGCGAGGCCGCGCTGGTCCGGCCGGACGAGCAGGGAGACGTGCCACAGGAGCGCCGCCGTCTGCATCATCGAGCCGGCCCGCGACACGAGCTGGCCCATCCAGAGGAGCCGGAAGTTGCGGTGACGCAGCGCGGCGAAGGCGGACGGGGACGGTTGCAGGGGCATGGAGGGTCGGGACCATAACCGACCCGCCGCGACCGGGCATCCGGCAGCGCCCGGACGCTACCTCTTCTTCTTCCCGGCCAGCTTCCGCACGAGGCCCAGGTCGAGCACGCCCGCCGCGCCCCAGCCGCGCACGCCGGCGGGGATCGAAGGCCGGAACGCCTCGTAGAGCGCGAACGCCTCGCCCGCGAGCGCCGCGGGCGTGCGCGAGCGGGCGAGCGTCCGGAACGCCTCGCGCGCGTCCTCGAGCGCGTCGCCGAACTTCTGCGCGAGGTAGCGCTCGACGGCCGCGGCATCGGCGGGCCTGTCGTGGTCGAGCGCGCGCAGGCCTGCGGCGGTCCGCTTCACCGGCACCTCGCGCCCGAGCAGCGCGACCGTGTCCTTCGGGGCCGGCTTCGCGACCGGCTTCTTCTTCCCGGGTTCCTTCGCGCCCTCGTGCAGGTGCAGCCGGCGCGCCTTCGCGGCGGCGTTCATGCCGGCCACGGCCTTGCCGAGCGTGAGCGCCTCGTCGCGGTCGTGGCCGAGCCGCTCTGCGACGACGGCCGCCCACAGCGTCAGCACGGGCGCGCGGTTGATCGTCACCGTCGCGGCCACCGCTCCCTCCTATCCGATCGCGGCCTCGAGCACGCCCGCCAGCTCCTCGTCGGAGAGGTCGGCGGGATTGGCCTTCATGCTCGAGGTCTTCCGCGCGCGGGCAACCAGGTCGGCGGTCGCCTCCCGCGTCACGCCGAACACGGAGAGCTTCGGCACGTTGAGCAACTCGCACAGCTCGCGCATCCGCTCCGCCCCGGCGTCGGCCGCTTCGTCGTCGGCCTCTTCGCCCGCGGCGCCCATCGCGCGTGCGACGTCGGCGTAGCGGCGCACGGTTTCCGCGTCGCCCGCGCGGCGCGCGGCGTGCAGGTTGGCTTCCATCGCGAACGGGATCGTGGCCGCGCAGGCGAGCCCGTGGGGCACCGGGAAGGAACCGCCGAGCGGGCCCGCGAACGCGTGGGCGACCCCGAGCCCGCAGTGGGCAAGCGCGATGCCGGACCAGTACGCCGCGAGCAGCAGGTCGGCGCGCGCCTCCGCGTCGTCGCCGTCGGCGTACGCGCGCGGCAGCGCGGGCGCCGCGCGCCGCAGGCCCTCGAGCGCGAGCGCGTCCACCATCGGGTTCGCGCGCTTCGAGACATAGGGCTCGATGAGCTGGACGATCGCGTCGAGCCCCGAGCGCGCCGTGATCCCGGGCGGCAGCCCGTGCGTGAGCGCGGGGTCGAGCAGCGCGACGCGCGGCAGCAGCGACTCGTGCCGGATGCTCGCCTTGGTGCCGCTCGCGGCGTCCGCGAGCACGGCGTTGCGCGTCGCCTCGGAGCCCGTGCCCGCGGTCGTCGGCACCGCGACGAACGGCGCCGAGGGCTTCGTGACCGGCTTCCCGCGCCCGACGACCTCGAGGTAGTCGAGCGCTTCACCGCCGTTGCCGAGCAGGCAGGCCACCGCCTTCGCCGTGTCGAGCACGCTGCCGCCGCCCAGGCCCACGACGACGTCGCTGCCGGCCCCGCGCGCCTCGCGCGCGCCCGCGTCCACGATCGCGGTGTCGGGCTCGCCCGCGACCTTCTGTCGCCCGGCCAGGGCGACGCCCGCCGACTCGAGGTTCGCGATCGCGGCCGCCACGACCCCCGAGCGCTCGAGCGCACCGGTTCCCGTCACGAGCCAGGCGCGCCGGCCGTATCGCGCCGCCAGCTCCCCGAGCCGCCCGATCGCACCCTCGCCGAACACCGCGAGCGGACCGGTCGCGAACTCGAAGCGCGGCGCCGCGCTCACCAGCCGGCCTCGTCGGGGAAGAGGCTCTGGTGCTTCACGCCCACGCGGGGCCCGGCCATCCAGTCGGCCACCGTCTCCCTCCATCGCAGGTAGTGCGGCGTCTTCTGGTGGGCGGCGAAGTCCTCGGGTGTGCGGTAGGCCTCGTAGAACGTGAACCGGTCCGGGTCCGCCTCCTGGCGGAGCACGTCGAAGCGCAGGTTCCCGGGCTCCCCGCGCGTGGCGCGGGCGTTCTCGATCGAGGCGGCGGCGAACGCGTCGGCGCGCCCCTCCTTCACGTGGATGCTCACGCAGACGACGTACATGGCGGTGCCCTCCGGGCGGGCCGTCACGATACCCGCGAAGCCGGGCCGGCGCATGCCCGATCCGGCCCGCGCCGAACGCCGCGGCAAGGTCGTCGTGCTGAACCTGTGGGCGACCTGGTGCGGGCCGTGCCGGGCCGAGCTGCCCGGGCTCGACCGGCTGCAGCGCGAGTACGGCCCCGAGGGCCTGGTGGTGGTGGCGCTCTCCGACGAGCCGCTCGAGCAGCAGGCGAAGCTGCCCGGCTGGGAGAGGCTGCAGGTCGTCCGGGGTGTCGTGGACGGGGCCACCGCGAACCCCTCCCTGTACGTCCGCGGGCAGGTCGCCCGGCCCGTCACCCACCTCATCGACCGCAACGGCGTCCTGCGCCGGACCCTCGTCGAGGCGGCCCCCTACGAGCGCTTTGCGGAGCTGGTCCGGCCCCTGCTGCGGGCGCATTCCTGAACACCCGCCGGAACAGCACGAATCCTTTGGCGCCGGGCCGACTCCTAGTGCCAGTAAGGAGGGCCATCATGGCGACCGTTCACGTCACGCAGGAAAACTTCGAAGGCACCGTCAAGCAGGGAATCGTCTTCCTCGACTTCTGGGCCGCCTGGTGCGGCCCCTGCCGGACCTTCGCCCCCATCTTCGAGGCGGCCTCGACGCGGCATCCGGACGTCGTGTTCGGGAAGATCGACACCGAGGAGCAGCCGGAGCTGGCGGCGGCGTTCAACGTGCAGGGCATCCCGACGCTGGCGGTGATCCGCGACGGCGTGCTGCTCATGGCGCAGCCCGGCCTGCTGCCCGCGGCCGCGCTCGACGAGATCGTCGAGAAGGCCAAGGAGCTCGACATGGACGAGGTTCGCAGGGCCATCGCCGAGGAGGCGAAGGCGAACGGGCACCCCGAAGGCCACGCCTGATGTGCCACCGGGTGACCTGCCGCCGGTGCGGCAGGCCATCGTGGGCCGGCTGCGGGGCCCACGTCGAGCTCGTGCTCGCCGGGGTGCCCCAGGACCAGCGGTGCCGTTGCCGCGAGGAGCGCGCGGCGGCGAAGGCGGCCGCGAAGGCCGCCGCGAAGGCCTCGGGCCTTCCCTGGTGGAGGCGGCTGCTGTCGAGGTAGGACGCGGCCCCCTCCGGGGGTGCGAGTGGCGCGACCCGCCCGCTGGGCCGGCGGGCACCGCTCGTCTAAGCTTCCCCGCCATGTCCGGACCCGAAGACCTCACGCCGGAGGCCCCGCCCGCCGGGGACGCAGCCGGTCCGCCGCCCGCCGCTCCCGAAGGCCCCGCGCCCTCGCCCGCCGAGGTCCGCGCGGCGATCGACGCGCTCGAGCACCTCGCGGCGAACCGCCGGCTGCTTGCCGCGCTGGGGCGCGAGGAGCGCCGGCGGCTCATCGTCGCGGCCGGGCACGTCTTCAACCCCGACCGCGCCGCTCGGCGCACGCTCGTCAAGGAGATCTCGCGCGCGCGCAAGGAGGCCGCCGCGCGCAGGGCCGACCGCGTGATGGAGCGCACCGGCATCCGCGAGCTGCGCCGCCGCCCGCTCTACACGACGCCCGACTACCTGCCGCCGGCGGACGGGACGCCCGCGGAGGTCGCGCCGGCGCCGGAGGCGCCCGGCTCGACGCCGGTGCCGGACGAGCAGCAGAACTGCTACGTCTGCAAGCGCGACTACGCCCGGGTCCACGACTTCTACGACCAGCTCTGTCCCGAGTGCGCGGAGTTCAACTACCGCAAGCGGACGGAGCTCGCCGACCTGCGCGGGCGCGTCGCGCTCGTGACCGGCGCGCGCGTCAAGATCGGCTACCAGGCGGGCCTCAAGCTCCTGCGCTGCGGCGCGCGGCTCATCGTGACGACGCGCTTCCCCCGCGACGCCGCGGCGCGCTATTCGCGCGAGCCGGACTTCGGCGAGTGGCAGGACCGGCTCGAGATCTTCGGGCTCGACCTGCGGCACACGCCGAGCGTCGAGGCGTTCTGCCGCCACCTGCTCGCGACGCGCGACCGGCTCGACTACGTCGTCAACAACGCCTGCCAGACCGTGCGACGGCCGCCGGATTACTACGAGCACATGATGGCGGGCGAGACCTCCGTGCTGCACGACGCGCCGCCCGAGGTGCGGCGGCTGCTCGGCACGTACGAGGGCCTGCGCGGCTACCACCTGCTGCCCGAGGGCGGGAACGGTGCCGCGTTGCCCGCGGCGACGGACCGGGCGCTGGCGGAAATCGCGGGGCTCACGCACGCCGCCGCGCTCTCGCAGGTGCGGCTGCTGCCCGAGGAGCGGCGGGCGCAGAAGGACCTGTTCCCGGAAGGAAGGCTCGACGCCGACCTCCAGCAGGTGGACCTGCGGGAGCGGAACTCGTGGCGGCTGCTGCTGCACGAGGTCTCTTCGGTCGAGCTGCTCGAGGTGCAGCTCGTGAACGCGGTCGCGCCGTTCGTGCTCAACGCGCGGCTCAAGCCCCTGATGACGCGCGCGCCGGAGCGCGACAAGCACGTCGTGAACGTGTCGGCGATGGAGGGGCAGTTCTATCGCAAGGCCAAGACCACGCGGCACCCGCACACGAACATGGCCAAGGCGGCACTCAACATGATGACCCGCACCTCCGCCGCGGACTACCACCACGACGGCATCCACATGAACAGCGTGGACACCGGCTGGGTCACCGACGAGGACCCGGCCGCGGTCGCCGAGCGCAAGGCCGTCGAGCACCGCTTCACGCCGCCGCTCGACACGGTGGACGGCGCCGCCCGCATCGTGGACCCGATCATCTCGGGCGCCAACACCGGCGTGCACGTGTGGGGGCAGTTCCTCAAGGACTACCGGCCGGTGGCGTGGTAGCGGGCGCGGCGCCGGCGGAGGGCCGGGGGCCCCGGAGCGCGCGGGCCGGGGCCGGCGGCGTTCCCCGGCCGTGAGGTCAGCGCAGCAGCGACATCGGATCGAACAGCCCCGGCGCCTCGACGCGGCCGAGGAAGCGGTAGGACACGCCGGCGGTGAGCCGCGTCGAGCGGGAATAGCTGCGGTCCGACGGCATCTCGTAGCGCGACCGGCTCTGCCCGTCTTCCAGGGTCGCGTAGAGCGAGGTGCGGTCCTCGAGCCGGTAGCGCAACGTCGCGCCCGCCCCGAAGCTCCAGTCGTCGCGGTTCCGGTAGGCCGAGGACGCCGGATAACGCAGGTAGTAGCGCGCATGGTCCAGAGTCCCGGTGATCTCCCAGCGGTCGGCGACGAGCCAGGACGCCTGGATCGACGACGTGGCGTCCAGCCCGCGCTCGCTCCCCCTGAGCGGCCGGGCCGCCTGGCCGCGAACGCCGAACTGCCATCGCCAGCCGACGGGCAGGAACCACTCGATCCGCACGCCGCCGACGACCTGGTCCGCGTCCCTGACCGTCCGGTCCGACGACTCCAGGCTCAACGCGCCCTGCAGGGTGTCCGCCGCGTACGTGCGCATGGCGAACTGTTCCTCGTGCCGAAGGATGTGGTGCGAGTGCGACTGTATGAGCGTCAGCCCCACGAAGTGCCCGCGATAGCGCCGGACCGCGCTCAGGCGGTATCCCTCGCGCGCGCGCAGCACCGCGTAGGCATCGAGCGACGTGCCCTTCAGCGCGCCGTCCTCCCGGAGCACGCGTTCCAGCTCCCGCCACTCGAATCGCTCGGGCCGGTCGTGGGCGTTCGCGAGTTCGGGCGCAACGGCGAGAATGCCGGCAATCCTGGCACGCGCCTGCGACGACAGCGGCCTCGTGATCGCGCCACAGGCGAGCAGGCGGGACTCGAGGACGTGTGCGTCCTCCACCACCGTCGCGTCACGGACGATTCCCTGGCCCACCGCGACCGCCGCGGTGAGGGTGTAGTCGTAGAGGTGCAGCTGCTCCGATCTACGTTGCAGCTCGCGGTGGTTGAGGGCGACGTCGGACGCCTCGGCGTCGCTCCGCGACCACGACTGGCTCCAGCCGCCCTGGAGGACGCCCGAGATCTCCACGCCCAGGGGAAAGCGCTCCGGATAGACCCGCGCCCACGGCGAGATCACGACCTGCTGGCCCGTCGCCTGCCCTCGCGAGTCGGTCGCGTCCCTGAACGGTCCGGCGACGGGTTCGTGGCCGCTCTGGCCGTGGTCGGCCGTGGCGCCTGCCGCGGCCTGCGCGCCCCATCCGTACTGCAGTCGATCGGAGTCGAAGCCCGAGTCGAGCAGCCCGGCCACTGCCGTGTTGACGTGCGACAGCCGCGACCACGACTCGAGGGTCGGCGAGCCATACGACCGCCAGCCATACGTCGAGAACGTTCCGCTTCCCGATCGCCACGAATGGGTCGGGACTCGGTACTCGGCGAACTCGTCCGCCGGCGCGAGCGCGGGCAGGAGGAGCAGGACGAAAGAAGCGGCAAGGAGCTTCATGGTCGGCCTTCCCGTGGTGGGATCTGGAGGAATCGCGGGACGGGACCATCCCATCCCGTGCTGCCGGACGGCAGGGATCCGAAGGGAGTACGAAAAGGCCCCGGGAGTATTCCCGGGACCTCTCAAATTTCAGGGTCGGGTCGAAACGTCCGCTAAACCTGCGCGTACTCCTCGATCGGCGGGCAGGCGCAGACGAGATTGCGGTCGCCGTAGGCGTCGTCCACGCGGCCGACTGCGGGCCAGAACTTCCGCTCGCGCACCCACGGCAGCGGGAACGCCGCGCGCTCGCGAGGGTAGCCGCGCGTCCACGCGTCGCTCACGACCACCTCCATCGTGTGCGGGGCGTGCTTGAGCGGGTTGTCGGTCTTCGACAGTGCGCCGCTCGCGATCTCGTCGATCTCGCCGCGGATCGCGACGAGCGCCTCGACGAAGCGATCGAGTTCGGCCTTCGACTCGCTCTCGGTGGGCTCGATCATCAGCGTGCCCGCGACGGGGAACGAGACCGTGGGCGCGTGGAACCCGTAGTCCATGAGCCGCTTCGCGATGTCCCCGACCTCGACGCCCGAGGCGGCCTTGAGGCCCCGCGGGTCCACGATGCACTCGTGGGCGATCGTGCCGTTCCGCCCCTTGTAGAGCACGGGGTAGCTCTTCTCGAGCCGCTTCGCGACGTAGTTCGCGTTGAGGATCGCGATCTTCGTCGCCTCGGTGAGCCCGCCGGCGCCCATCATCATGATGTAGAGCATTGAGATGGGCAGGATGCTCGCGCTCCCCCACGGCGCCGCGGCCACCGGGCCGATCGCTTTCTCGCCGCCGGTCTTCACGACCGGGTGGCCGGGCAGGAACGGCGCGAGGTGCTTCGCGACGCCGATCGGGCCCATGCCCGGGCCGCCGCCGCCGTGCGGGATGCAGAACGTCTTGTGCAGGTTCAGGTGGCACACGTCGGCGCCGATGTCCCCGGGCCGGCACAGCCCGACCATGGCGTTCATGTTCGCGCCGTCGAGATACACCTGGCCGCCGTTCTCGTGGACGATCCGCGTGACGTCGGTGATCGCCTCCTCGAACACGCCGTGCGTGCTCGGGTAGGTCACCATGAGCGCGGCGAGCTTCGGCGCGTGCTGCTTCGCGCGCGCCTCGAGGTCGGCCACGTCGATGTTGCCGTTCGGGTCGGTCTTCACCACCACGACCTGCATCCCCGCCATGACCGCACTCGCGGGGTTCGTGCCGTGCGCCGACTGCGGGATCAGGCAGACGTTGCGGTGCCCCTCCCCGCGCGCTTCGTGGTACGCGCGGATGACGAGCAGCCCCGTGTACTCGCCCTGCGAGCCGGCGTTCGGCTGGAGCGAGGCGGCATGGAAGCCCGTGATCTCGGCGAGCGCGGACTCGAGCCGGTCGAACAGCGCCCGGTAGCCCCTCGCCTGCTCCGCCGGGGCGAACGGGTGGATCCCGCCCATCTCCGGCCAGGTCACGGGGAACATCTCGGCGGCGGCGTTCAGCTTCATCGTGCAGCTGCCGAGCGGGATCATCGAATGCGTGAGCGAGAGGTCGCGCGACTGCAGCCTCGCCATGTAGCGCATCATCTCGGTCTCGGAGCGGTACGCGTGGAAGACCGGGTGCGTCAGGTACGGGCTCGTGCGCGCGAACTTCGGGCCGAACGCCGCGGACTTCGCGTCGGCCACCGAAGCCGGCGTGAACGGCGCCGCGGTCCCGCCGTTGAATGCGGCGAGCAGGTCGGCGACGTCCGCTTCACTCACGGTTTCGCCGAACGACACCGTGATCGTGCCGTCGTCCGCGTAGCGCAGGTTGAGATTCAGCTCTTCGGCCGCCTTCCGGATCCTCGCCGCCGGCTTCGCGGGCCTCACGCGGACCGTGTCGAAGAACTCGTCGTGCACGACCGCGTGCCCGAGCTTCCTCACGCCCGCCGCGAACGCCGCCGCGTGCTGGCGCACGCGCGAGGCGATGCGCGCGAGCCCCTCGGGGCCGTGCCAGGCAGCGTAGAACCCCGCCATGACGGCCAGCAGCACCTGCGCCGTACAGATGTTGCTCGTCGCCTTCTCGCGGCGGATGTGCTGCTCGCGGGTGCCGAGCGCCATGCGGAGCGCCGGCTGGCCGTTCGCGTCCTTCGAGAGGCCGATGATGCGGCCGGGCATCAGGCGCTTGTACTCGTCCTTCGTCGCGAAGAACGCCGCGTGCGGGCCGCCGTAGCCGAACGGCACGCCGAAGCGCTGGGCGCTGCCCACCGCGACGTCGGCGCCCCACTCGGAAGGCGGCGCGAGCAGCGTGAGCGCCAGCAGGTCCGTGGCGGCGACGACCAGCGCGCCGGCCGCGTGCACCTGCGCGGCGAGCGCGCGGTGGTCCTGCACCTCGCCCCAGGTGTTCGGGTACTGGACCAGCACGCCGCAGACGGTGGCGTCGAGCGTGAACGCCGACGGCGGCTGCACCTTCACCGTGATGCCGCGCGCCCGCCCGCGCGCCTGCACGATCTCGATCGTCTGCGGGTGGCAGTCGTCGGCCACGAGGAACACGTCGCGCCTGCCCGCCGACGCGTGGACGAGCTGCATGGCCTCGGCGGCCGCGGTGCCCTCGTCCAGCAGCGAGGCGTTCGCGATCGGCAGGCCGGTGAGGTCGCTGACGACGGTCTGGTAGTTGAGCAGGGCCTCGAGCCGGCCCTGGGCGATCTCGGCCTGGTAGGGCGTGTAGGCGGTGTACCAGCCCGGGTTCTCGAGCACGTTGCGCTGGATCACCGCGGGCACGTGCGTGGTCGAGTAGCCGAGGCCGATGAAGCTGCGCCAGACCTCGTTGGGCGAGACCATCTCGCGGAACGCGGCGAGGGCCTCCGGCTCCGACATCCGCTTCGGCAGCGCGAGCGGACGGTCCATGCGGATGTTGGCGGGAACGGTGGCGTCGATCAGCGCGTCGAGCGACGGGTAGCCGAGCACGTCGAGCATGTCCTTCACGTCGGCGTCGGAAGGCCCGTTGTGGCGCGGAACGAATGAATCGGGAACCGGCAGCGCGGTCACGGTGATGCTCCTGTCCTGGGATCAGGGGCGCGCGGGGGCGCCCCGGGGGTCGTTCGGGTCGAAGAGACGGTTGCAGCCGGGGGAAATTAGCAGCCCCGGCAAGGCGGGGCGAGCCGCCGAAAACGCGCCCGCGGCGGCCCGAAGCGACACGAGGGAGGCGGCGAAACGCGGGGCCCGCGCCCGTCGCCCGGCTCACTCCTCCGCGCGCAGGCCGAGCTGGCGCATCTTCTTGTAGAGGTGGCTGCGTTCGAGGCCCAGCCGCGCCGCGGCGCGGGTCATGTGCCCGCCCTCGGCCGCGAGCGCGGCCTCGATCTGGCGGCGCTCGAAGTCGCGCACCGCCTCGGCGAGCGGCGCGGGGGAATCCTCGCCGACGCCCGCGCCGTCCGCGGCGCCCGGCAGCACCGCGCGGACCTCCGCGGCGCCGAGGCTGGCGCCGGGGTTCATGATCACGAGCCGCTCGACCAGGTTGCGCAGCTCGCGCACGTTGCCGGGGAACGGGTAGCGCCGAAGCGCCTCGAGCGCGCCCGCCGTGAACGCCTGCGGGCGGCGGCCGGTCTCCTGCGCGAGCCGCGCCGCGAAGTGCTCGACGAGCAGCGGCACGTCCTCGGCGCGCTCGCGCAGCGGCGGCACGTCGATCGGGATCACGGCGAGTCGGAAGTAGAGGTCCTCGCGGAACGCGCTCGAGGCCACCGCGGCCTGCAGGTCGCGGTTCGTCGCCGCCACCACGCGCACGTCCACCTGGATCGCCCGGCTGCCGCCGACGCGCGTCAGCTCGTTCTCCTGGAGCACCCGCAGCAGCTTCGTCTGCGCGCGCGCGCTCAGGTCGCCGACCTCGTCGAGCATCAGCGTGCCGCCCTGCGCCTCCTCGAATCGCCCGCGCCGCGCCTGCGTCGCGCCGGTGAACGCGCCGCGCTCGTGGCCGAACAGCTCCGACTCGAACAGCTCCTCGGGGATCGCCGCGCAGTTGACGGCGACGAACGGCATCCCCCGGCGCGGGCTCGAGGCGTGCAGGGCGCGCGCCACCAGCTCCTTGCCCGTGCCGTGCTCGCCGCGGATGAGCACGCGCGCGGGCGAAGGCCCGGCGAGCGCGATCTGCTCGAGCAGCCGCCGCACGGCGGGCGACCGGCCGACGAGCGGCACCGCCCACGGTTCCTGCAGCCGCCGGTTCTCGGCCTGCAGCGAGCGGGTCGCGAGCGCGTTGCGCAGCAGCACGAGCAGCCGCTCGAGCGCCACGGGCTTCTCGAGGAAGTCGAACGCGCCGAGGCGCGTCGCCTGCACGGCCGCGTCGATGGTGGCGTGGCCCGACATCATGACCACGGTCGTGTCGGGGGCGTTCGCGCGGATCTCGGCGAGCAGGTCCATGCCGCTGCCCCCCGGCATCCACACGTCGAGCAGCACGACGTCGTAGGCGTCGTGCAGCTTCTCGCGCGCCTCGGCGACCGAGCCGGCGTCGTCCACCTGGTAGCCCTCGCGCCCGAGCGCGCCCGCGAGGCTGGAGCGGATGTTCGCTTCGTCGTCCACGATGAGCAGGGTGGGCATCAGGTTCCTCGCTTCAGGGGCAGCCGGATCGTGAACGCCGTGCCGCGACCGGGCGCGGAGTCCACGTCGACGGTCCCGCCGTGTTCGGTCACGATGCGCTCGACGATGGTGAGGCCCAGCCCGCTGCCGTGCGCCTTGGTCGTGAAGCCCGGGACGAAGAGCTGCGCGCGCTGCTCCTCCGTCAGGCCCGGGCCGTCGTCGGCGACCGCCAGCTCCGCGGCGTCGCCCGCCGCGCGGGCGCGCAGGCGGACCTTCCCGCCCTCGCCGGCCGCGTCGAGCGCGTTCTGAACCAGGTTGACGAGCGCCTGCTTGAGCTGGTCGCGGTCCGCCTCGGCCACGAGCGGCGCGCCCGGGCCGGCCACTTCGAGCCGGCCCGCGCGCGCCTCGTGGGCGAACAGCGCGCCGACGTCGTCGAGCAGCGCGCCGACGTCGCAGGGTGCGAACGCCGGGTGCGGGAAGCGGCCGAAGTCCGAGAACTCCTTGAGCAGCCGCTTGAGCGCGCCCACCTCCTCGTCGATCGTGCGCACCGCCTGGTCCAGGATCTGTGGGAAGTCCGGCCGCCGCTGCTCGTAGGAGCGCTTGAGGTCCGCGACCGAGACCGCGATGGGCGTGAGCGGGTTCTTGATCTCGTGCGCGACCTTGCGCGCCATCTGCCCGTACGCCGCCTGGCGCTCGCTCGCCACGAGCCGCTCCCGGTAGCCGCGCAGGTCGCCGCGCATGCGCTCGAGGGCGTCCACGAGGGCCTGCAGCTCGCGCACGCTCTCGAGGGCCAGCGGCTCGTCCCACTCGCCGCGCGAGATCCGCTGCGAGAACTCGGCGAGCCGCTCGACCGGCCGCGACACCTGCAGCGACCACAGCAGGCCGAGCAGCACGGCGATCGCGGCCGCGATCAGCCCGAGCGTGAGCGACGTCGTGCGCAGGGCCGAGAGCGTCGCATCGGCCTGCGCGGTCGAGACCACCCCGGCGATGCGCACCGGCGCCGCGCCGCTCGACGACGCCACGCTCAGCGTGTCCACGCGGGCGAGGTACGGCCGCCCGCCGATCGTCACGCGCCCCTCCCCCGCGAGCGCCGGCGACAGGCCTCCGGCGCCCGCGAGCGTGCTCGCGACGACGCGCCCCTGCGCGTCCCACAGCACGAGGTCCACGCCGCTCGTTTCGCGCAGCTCCGCGAGCCGCAGCGAGTCCAGCACGACGCCGCCGCGCACGAGCCCTACGGGATCGCCGCGGTAGAGGATCGTGGCCGCGCCGTCGAGCGAGACGGCCCGGCCGTCCGCGACCGGCGCGAGCGCGAGGCCGGGGGTGCGCCGCGCAGGCAGCGCGTCGAGCCCGAGCGGCTCGCGGCCGGCGCGCGGGCGGACGAGCGGCGCCGTGGAGGCGTCGGCGACGACCGCGCCGGACGTGTCCACCACGGCGAGATAGTCGAGGTCGAGCAGGAACTGCTGGGTCGCGAGCTGCTCGCGCAGCTCCGCGTCGGTCGGCGACTCGACGAGATAGAGCCGCTTGAGCTGTGCGTCGCCCGCGAGCAGCACGAGCTTCTCCGACAGCCGCTCGGCGTCCGCGGCGAGCCGTGCGCGCAGGAACCCCAGCGCCGAGGCGAGCCGCTCGGCCGACTGCGCGCGCACCTCCGACTGGATGCGCTGGCCCATCAGCACCATCGCGAGCGTCACGGGAACGATCGCGACGAGCGCGAAGCCCAGGACGAGCCGGGTGCGCAGCGATCTCACGGGCGGTCCTTCGGCGGGACGCACCCGACGAGGTTCGAGAACCGGTCCACGCCGAGGGCGCGGACGTCGGGGGCGCGCGCGGCCGAGCAGAGCACGGGGCAGCGGAGCGCGAAGACCGGCGTCGCGCCGTCCGCGAACCGCTCCGCCGCGATCGAGTCGGGGGCGGCCGTGCGCACGTCGCGGTACGAGACGGTCACCGACCCGAAGGAACCCCGGGCCGTGCCGACGTTCCGGTTGAGGAATCGCGTCATCGCCTGGTCGCCCGGGAAGCCCACGACCTCGTAGCGAAGCGGGCCGCCGCCCGGGCCCGCGCCGGCCGGCACGGACGGCGCCGCCAGCGGGCGCTCCGACCACGGAAGCAGGTCCCCGGCGAACAGCTCGCCGTTCATCACGGCGAGATTCGCCTCGGCCGTACGCACCGCCGTCGTGTCGGCGCGGCCGGTCGTCACGACGATCGCCCCGCGCGCGCGCAGTCCGCGGAGCAGTTCGAAGCCCGACGCGCGCTCGCGCAGCCGCGCCGAGGGCTCGCCCGGCCAGAAGACCGCCGCGTCCAGTTCGCCGCGCTCGAGCGCGATCTCCTCGTCGGCGCGGTCGGCGTAGAAGCGGACGAGCAGCGTCTCGGGCCAGGCGATCGCCGCGGGCGCGACGAACGCCGCGCCGGCGGCCGACGTGTCGGCCACGAGCCGCACTGCGTCGTTTCCGAGCGGCTCGTCGAGGTACGCGCGCGGCAGCGCGGCCTTGTCGAGCCAGGCGTCGTCGCACGGCGGTGCGAGCGCGCGACGCGAGGGCGCGGGCACGCCGACGCGCAGCGTCGGGACGATCCGCACCGGCGCCGGCTCGAGCGTCACGTCGAGCCGGTCGAGCCGGTCGGGTCGCACGCGGGGATCGAGCGCGCCCTCGAGGCGCACGCTCGCGACCACGCCGTCGAGCACCGCGTCCACCGCGCCGCTTCCGACCTCGCGGTCGTGGTCGAAGAAGCGGACGAGCATGCCGGGCGCGACCGCGCCCGAGTCCGCGACCGCGACGTAGAGCCGGCCGCCCGAAGCCCAGAGCACCCGCGGGCCCTCGTCGCCGGCGGCGGCAAGGCCCGCCGTCGCGAGCGCGGCGGCCGCGAGGAGGAGCGCGACCATCGGACGCGGACGTCGCGGGCCGATGCGGCACGGGCACGGCTTCGCACCGTGTCCGTTCGTACACACCCGACGCAGGTCCATGGCGTTCATGTGGATGAGTACCCCCCCGGCGGCCTTTCCTTCCCTTTCGGCGTGTCCATCCTGACACACGAGGGGGGACTTCAGGAAAGGCCGATTCTTACAATCGACTGCGCCACAGGCAGTTGGGATCACGGCACGCAGCTTGGAATGGAGGAGGGTCGAAGGCGGCGCGACGCCGCCCCCCGGATGCGAGCGACACGGTCCTCGCCCCGGCGGTCGAAGGCCGGAACCGGCACACCGGCAGCGACCGGCGAACCCTTGCGCCGGAGGAGCGTGGAGCCATGTGGAACCGGAACGAGGTGACGGAGGTCCGCGAGCGGTTCGCGGACGGGCAGGGTGAAGTGATGGATCGGGCCCGGTCGGAGCGGCTGATGAAGGTGTTCGGCATGTTCGTCGTGCTGTTCCTCGCCGCGGTCGCCGCGGGCGTGGTGCTCGCGGGGTGCGGGAGCAGCGGCGGCGGCAGCGGCGCGTCGGAGCAGGTGAGCGACAACGCCCCCGCGGTGGTCACGAACGAGACGCCGGCGACGCAGGTGGCATCAGTGACGCCGGCGCAGCCGCCCGCGCCGGCGCAGGGCCTCACGGCCCAGGACCTCGCCGTGCACGAGGGCCTGCCGCCCGACCTGACGGTCTCGGTCGCCGACACACTCGTGGCGCCCGGCGAAGCGGTGGAGTTCACGGTCACCGGCACGGACGACGTGAGCGAAATCGCCCTCTCGGACGGCCGCGACGACCCGATGCCCTTCGTGCACGAGGCGGGCACCAACGTGTGGCACGCGACCTACCGCATGCCGCTCGAGCCGCGGCACGACCGGCTCGGCCTCTCGGTGACGGCCCGCAACGAGGCGAACCGGTGGCGGCGGGTCTGGGTGTTCCTGAGCGTGGATCGCGGTGACCCGGCGAAGGCCGCCGAGACGCCGGTGGACAACTCGGACTCGCTGGACGACGTCCGGTGAGGAGGCACGCGAGCGGGTCTCGCGAGCGGCTCCGGGGTCGGCCCCGGGGCCGCTTTGTCGTTGCGTCTCACGGGGCTCCCGCGCGGGCGCGGGCCGGGTCCGGTGGGAAGACTGCCCCATGTCGGCGCGCGGCGGGGGCGGAATCCCCATGCGCGCCGGAAGGCCGCATTGCCGCCCGCAATCCCACGCATTGCGATTCACGTCGTTCCCGCTTTCACGCACCCGCAAGTCCAAGCACGCCTTAGGGGATCGGATCCCGGCGCGAGAGGGAGCCCGCTGGCATCCGGATTGCGGTGGAGTCTCTGCGAGTTCTGCAGGCCGACCGGGCCCACACCGGACCCGAGCGGCGACACAGCAACCGGAGGCTCCACCGATGAGAACGAACCGACACGAGGCGAAGGGCTTCACGCTCCTCGAGCTCGTCGTGGCCGTCGGGATCCTCGGCATCCTCCTGGCCATCGCGGTGCCCGGCGTCGCCGGCTACCTTCGCTCCGCCCGGCTGCAGGGCAGCGCGCAGACGCTCGCGTCCGACCTGCACTACGCCCGCTCGCTCGCCACTTCGCAGCGCTCGACGTTCGCGGTCGCCTTCGCGGCGGACTCGTACTCGGTCGTCCGGGTCTCCCCTCCGACCACCGTGCTGACGCGCCGCCTGCCCGACGGCGTCGCCGTCGCCGCGCCGGACACGACCTCGTTCTTCCCCTGGGGCCTCACGCAGGCCGCCACGTTCACGCTGTCCGACGCTGGCCGCTCGAGCACGGTGAACCTGCTCGCCACCGGGAGCGTTTCCCATGACTGACCTCCGACGCCGTGAGGAAGCGGGCGTGACGCTCGTCGAGCTGATGATCGTGCTGGTCATCGTCGCGATCGGCGTGCTCGCGCTCTCGGCCGTCCAGACGCGCTCGTCCCGTGACGTCTACTCGACGGGACGGCACGAGCGCGCGATGCAGCTCGCGCAGGCCCGGATGGAGATCGCCCGGACCGCCGGCTACGCGAGCGCCGTCTCGGATTCAGGCACCACCGACGGGTTCGCCTGGTGGGCCCGTGTCGATTCCGCGAACGTGGGACTGCGTCGCGTGCACGTCACCGTGAGCTGGACCGACCACGGACGGTCGACCGACGCCCAGCTCTACGACCTCCTGGCCCGCCGATGACCCGCTCCCCGAAAAGTGCGCACGCGGCCGAACGCGGCCTGACGCTGATCGAGCTGCTCGTGACGACCGCGGTCCTCGGGACGGTGCTGGTCGTCGTGACCGGGATCTTCGTCTCCTCCGGCCGCCTCGAGTCCCGCACGGTGCGCCGCGCCGGCGTCCAGGCCTCGAGCCGGCAGGCCCTGTCGCTCATGACCGCCGAGCTGCGGCAGGCGGGCGCCGACCCGCGCACGCCGCCCGCCGGCGTCGTCGGCATCGTCAGCGCCGACTCGACCTCGGTCCACATCCGTGCCGACCTCAACGGCGACGGGACGATCCAGACCGCCGAGCCCTCCGAGGACGTGACGTACGCCTGGAACGCCGCCACGCGCGCCGTGACCCGCGACCCGGGCACCGGCGCCGCGGCGCTGGTCACCAACGTCAACTCGATGCGCCTGTCCTACTTCGACGCCGCCAACCAGCCGCTCGGCCCGCTGCCGCTCTCGGCCGCGAACGCCGCGCGCGTGAAATCGATCGGGCTCGCGATGACCGCGCAGGATCACGACTCGCACCCGATCACGCTCGACACCCGGGTCACGCTCCGGAACCGATGATGCGGACCCACGAAGCCACCCGCGGGAGGGTTGCCCCCATGACGAACCCCGTGAACAACGAACGCGGCGCCGCGATGGTCCTCGTGCTCGGCGTGCTCGCCACGCTCGCGGTCCTCGCGCTGGTCGTGATGGGAGTGACGGTCGCGGAGAAGCGCACGCAGTTCACCGAGTACGCGAACAACCGTTCGTTCTACTCGGCCGATGCCGCCGGCGAGGCGGGGGTCGCCTGGATCCGGGTGCAGCCGAGTCCGCCCTCGGTCGTGGACGCGCAGAACCACGTGTCGGTCTCGGCCGCCTACACGAACCTGAGCCCCGACCACCGCTACAAGTACGACGTCAAGTTCGTCCGCAAGCGGTTCCGTCCGGGCTGGAGCACCGAATACAAGGATTACGAGTACGTCGTCGAGGCCAGCGGCGCGAGCGTGCAGCAGGCGCAGGCGGCCGTCGAGTTGGGGGCCAGCCGGCTCTTCCGGGAGGGTTACTGATCATGCGAACCCGTCGCGTCACCGCCACCGCGGGCCTCGCTGCCCTCGCCGCCGTTCTGCTCGCCGCCACGGCCGGCGCCACCTGTGACCCGCCGCTCGTCATCAGCCAGGGCGGCGGTTCCGCCAAGGTGTTGTTCATCCTCGACAACTCGTCCAGCATGAACGAGGTCGTCCACGCCGACGCGTACGACCCCGGCGTCACCTACACGGGCAACTTCGACCCGAGCCACACCTACACCGTCAGCACCGACGGGAACTACACGCCGTACAACTTCGACTCGATGTGGCCGACGACGCCGAGCGCCTACCTCGTGAACAGCGACCAGGGCGAGGCGGGCCAGTACCCCGGCAACTACCTCAACTGGGTCTACTTCCACGCCACGGACACCCAGCGCGCGGCGATTCCCGCGATCACGCGCATCCAGCTCGCGAAACAGGCCGTGAACACGGTGCTCGCGACCGCGGCCTCGAACACGCAGTTCGGCGTGATGGACTTCAACGGCGACAACGGCGGCCTGCTCATCTCCCCCATGGGGACCGCCCCGGCCACCATCTCGTCCCAGATCGCGACGATCCAGGCCAACACCTACACGCCGCTCGCCGAGACGATGGTCAGCGCGCTCAATTACTTCCAGCAGACCGGCGCGAGCGCGCCACTGCAGGCGAGCTGCGAGAAGCCGTTCATCGTGATGGTGACCGACGGCTACCCGACGCACGACCTGAACGTGCCCGCCTACCTTCAGGACTACGACCAGGACGGGCAGGACCCCGGCACGTGCACCAGCCTCGGCGCCCCGTACGCGAACAGCCTCGACTGCTCGGGATACGTGGACGACGTCGCGACCTACCTCTACAAGAATGACCTGCGCACCGACCTCGACGGGGTTCAGAACGCACGCACCTACGTCATCGGGTTCGACCTCGACGCCCCCATCCTGCAGTCCACCGCGACCAAGGGCGGCGGCCTGTACTTCAGCGTCTCGAACCCCGCGGGGCTCGCGGACGCGCTCAGCGCGACGTTCAGCCAGATCGCCGCGCAGATGTCCGCGTCGGCGGCGGTTTCCGTCGTGTCGTCCGAGAGCCGCACGAACAACCGCCTCTACCGCGCCCGCTTCGAGTCCCAGACCTGGCGCGGCTTCGTCGAGGCCTACGCCCTTCCCTACCACAACGGCGACTCGCCCCTGTGGCAGGCGGGCCAGGAGCTTCAGTCCCGCAGCGCGAGCGGCCGCACGATCTACACGTCCCTCACGGGCACGGACCGCGCGGACTTCACGACCACGAACGCCGCCGCGCTCCAGACGGCCCTCGGCGCGGCCGACCTCACGGCGGCCCAGCAGATCATCGACTACACCCGCGGCTCGGCCATCGCCGGCACGCGCGACCGGGGCAACTGGAAGCTCGGCGACATCGTGGACGCCGGACCCGTTGCCGTGGGCGCTCCGAGCGGCTTCAGCTCGGACGTCTCCTACAACAACTTCCGCACCGCGAACATGTCCCGCGAGGAAATGGTGTACGTCGCGTCGAACGACGGCATGCTCCACGCCTTCGACGCCGCCGACGGCAGCGAGCAGTGGGCCTACGTTCCGAACAGTGTGCTGCCCCGGCTGCAGGACCTCATGAGCCCCGACTACTGCCACGAGTACTTCCTCAACATGACCCCGGCGGCGTACGACCTGTACCTGAACGGCGCGTGGCGGACGGTCCTCATCGGCGGGCAGGAGCGCGGCGGCGACGGCCTGTTCGCGCTCGACGTGACCGACCCCAGCGCGAGCGCCGTGCAGGTGATGTGGGACGTGACGCTGCCGCAGATCAAGGGCTCCTGGAACACCCCGATCGTGGTCCACTCGCAGGCGCACGGCGGGGACGTGCTCGTCACGGGGACCGGCTACGACGCGAGCGCCTCGCAGGCGAGCCTGCTCGTCCTGGATCCCGCCAGCGGCTCCGTGTTGAACACCTACGCGCTCGGGACCGCGGTCGCCGGCAACAAGCTCACGCAGGCCGTCGCGATCGACGTGGACTTCGACGGCTGGGACGACGTCCTCTACGCCGCCGACCTCGCCGGGCGCGTGTGGCGCGTGGATCTCGGCGCGAGCTCCTGGACGCCCACGCTGCTGTACGACAGCGGCCGGCCCATCCAGGCGGCGCCCGTCCTGACGCTCGACGAGCTGGGTCGCGTGATGGTGTTCTTCGGCACCGGGCGCTACCTCGACGCCTCGGACCTCACGAGCACCGACGCGCAGGCCTTCTACGGCCTCATCGACGACGGCTCCGGCAACGCGATCTCCACCGCGACCCTCGTGGACCAGACCACCGCCTATCACGCCCTCACGACCGGCAAGAAAGGTTGGTTCGTGAACCTCGTCCAGGACGTCGGCGAGCGCATCACGCGCCGCCCGGTGCTCATCGCCGGCACGGTCTACGTGCCGTCCTTCCACCCGAACTCCGCGGTCTGCCTCGGCGGCGGCAACTCGTGGCTCTACAGCTTCGACTACAAGGACGGCTCCGCGCCGACGAACCCGGACGGCACCGAGAACAACACCGTGGCCGGCCGCGTGCAGGACAAGGGTGCCGGCATCCTCGCCGATCCGTCGTTGGACCTCGTGAACGAGGACATCATCCTGCAGTCGTCGAACGCGGGCATCGTCACGCAGAACGTCAACACGGGCCTCCACAAGCTGGTCGTCAAGTCGTGGCGCCAGAAGTGGAACTGACGAAAGGAGCGGCCATGAGCCTGCGCACCGGAACATCCCTGGTCCTCGCCCTCGCGCTCGCCGCGGCGCTCGCGCCGTCGGCCCGCGCCGGAGAGCGCCTGCGCCGGGCACCCGAGCGGCCCGTGACCCGGTCGGCCGCGATCACGATCTCGGGTCGGCTCTCGGGAACGATCGCGCGCGAGGTCACAGTCAACGGCACCGCCTACCATGTCGCGCCCGACGCCCGCATCTACGAGAGCGGCGTCGGCTTCGTGCGGCCCGGCGTCTCCTACTTCGACCGCGTCGCCACGTTCTCCGTCGTCATGGTGCGCGGCGTCCCCATCGTCAGGAGCGTGCTCGTGCGCCCGGCCACCTGGCCCTCGGACCAGCCGGCGGGCGGCGTGATGGACGAGAACTCCCCCCGGTAATCCTCCGGGGACGGACCCCGCTTCGGCGCGCTCAACGCGTGCCGGGCGGGGTCCAGTCGCATCCGCCGTCGTCGAAGCCGCCGATCGGCGGGCCGGGCGGCGCCGCCGGCGGGGCCGACGGCCGCGCCGCGGGCTGTCCCGCCGGCCGGTCGAGCCAGCGGCGCACGTCGCGCGCGAGCAGCGCGCGCAGCGACGCGTCCTCCGGATCGCCCCCTCCCCTGCGCGAGAGCGTGGCCGCGACGTCCCGCAGCGCCTCCTCGAGGTCCGCGCGCGCCTCGGGGACCTGCGCCGAGTCCGCCGCGGCGACCAGCAGCCGGCGCATCGTCGCGGCCTGAACCGCGCGCGCCACGCCCCGCAGACGCGCTTCCCGTGGCGGGGGCGCCTCGAACACCCGCCGCACGATCGCGCCGAGCACCTCGCGCACGCCCGGCATCGAGGGGTCGCGGCGGTGGAAGTCCACGAGCCTCCCGAGCCGCTCCGGCGGCAGCAGCGCCGCGACCGTCATGTCGGCGGCCGTCGCGGCGGCTCCGAGCGGATCGAACGCCGGGGCGGTGCGCGTGCCGGGGAACTCGACGCGCGGCGGAACCTCCCAGGGCGGCGGCGGCAGCAGCGCCAGCACGGAATCGGGCAGGTCCAGCCCGGCCGGAGCGAGCGTGGCGAGCACCGCGTCGAGCGCCGCGCGCTGGCGCGCGGCGGGAACGGGTGCTGCGGGCGGCGAGCCGTCGCCGCGAACCGCGTAGTCGTAGTCGAGCCCGCCCACCGACTTCACGGCGGCCTCGAGCGCGTCGCGGTGGTGGAAGTAGAGCGGCGCCAGCACGGCCTGCAGCGTGGCGAGCGGCGCGCCTTCGCGCACGTTCCCGGCGCCGAAGCGCGCGAGCGCCGCGCGCCGCACGGCCATCTCGTGCGCGAGCCCCGCGACCGGGTCCGGGCCGTTGTCCCACATCGCCGCGAGCGGGTGCGCGGCCCCCGCCGGGCGCGTGTCGGCGTCGGAGAGGTAGATCCAGCCGTGCTCGCGGTTCTCGCGCAGGATCGCCTCGAGTTGCGCCTTCTCGTCGGTGTCCGGCACGAACTCCGAATAGGCGTACCGCACCGCCTGCACGTCCCACACCCCGACGCCGATCGCGTAGGCGTTCGAGAAGTCGAGCGTGCCGTCGGGCCGCAGGCCCACGAGCGGCGCAGGGTAGTCCATGACCGAGGCGCGGCCCGCGTACGTGCTGGCCGCGAAGTTGTGCGCGAAGCCGAGCGTGTGTCCCACCTCGTGCGCCGCGAGCTGGCGGATCCGCGCGAGCGAGAGCTGCACCGGGTCGTCGGGATCGCCGGTGCCCGTGTGCGCGGTGCCGGCGAGCCCCTCGAAGATCGTGCGGTCCTGCCGGATGCGCAGCGAGCCGAGCGTGACCTGCCCCTTCAGCATCTCGCCCGTGCGCGGGTCCACGATGCCGCCGCCGTACGACCAGCCGCGCGTCGCGCGGTGCACCCAGTCGATGACGTTGTAGCGCACGTCCATCGGGTCCACGCCCGGCGGCAGGACCTTCACCTGAAAGGCGTCCACCAAGCCCGCGGCGTCGAAGGCCTTCGCCCACCACGACGCGCCCTCGATCAGGGCGCTGCGGATCGGCTCCGGCGCGCCCGGGTCCACGTAGTAGACGATGGGCTTCTTCACGCGCGAGCGCGCCGCCGACGGGTCGGTCTTCTCGAGCCGGTGGCGGACCAGCCAGCGCACCTCGAGCGGCTCGGCGACCGGCCGGGCGTAGTCGGCGAACGTGACGCCGAACGAGCCCGAGCGCGGGTCCCACACGCGCGGCCGGTAGCCGTCGTCCGGCAGGCGCACGAGCGACTGGTGCTGGACGATCGTGACGGCCTGCGGCACCGGCGCGGTGGCCTGGACCTCCGGGCCCGGCGCGTCGCCGCCGAAGGTGAGGACGGCCTCGAGCTCGAGGTTGTCGGGGAAGCTGCGGAGCTGCGAGGGATCCAGCGCGCTGCGCCCGGGATCGAGCGCGAACCTCCCCTGCCCTGCGGCGGCCAGCGCGCGCGCCGAGCCGTGCGCGTCGCGCACGACGAACGAGGTGAAGTCCACGAGCAGGCGGCCGTCGCGCGCCTCGGCCGCGACGGGTCCCGCCCACAGCACCGACGTCGCGAACGACTCCGCGGTGGCGCGCACCTCGGCGCTGTCGGAGGTGAGCGCGCGGTAGCGCAGGTTCGGGACCTCGAGCAGCACGCGCCCGCCGACGCGGCGGAACGCCACGACGCGCGCGTTGCCGAGCTGGCCGCGGTCGAGGCCGACCGGGTTCGAGCCCAGCCCGGTGCGGATGCCCTCGAGGTAGAGGAACCGGCCGCACTCGCCGCGCGGCCCTCGCGGGGCCGGCAGCTCCACGAGCAGCGAGCCCGACTTCGCGTCGAGCCAGGTCGCGAGCAGGCCGGCATGGCGCACGTGGCCCTTCGTCCTCGCGGCGAACGCATCCTTCGCGTGCGCGACGCGGGCCGCGGACGCGCCGGACGGCGCGACGGCGAGGAACATCAGCAGGGCGGACGCGGCGCGCGGCACGACGGTCTTCATGCTCGGCACTCCCGGCTTCTCGGGCGCGGCCACGCGGGAGCGCGCGGCCGAGGGCCGGCGCCGGCACGGTGAGCGCGCGGATGGGAACGGAGGACGGTTCCGGACGGCACGCACCTTAGCATGCGGGGACGCGGGCCCGACCGCGCGGCGGCACGCGGGGGCCGCGCCGGGGCGCGGGCTCCGCACGCCGCGGCCGGTTGCGGTAGAGTCCCCGCCTCATGCCGACACCACATATCAATGCCCCGGCCGGGGCCTTCGCCGACGTCGTGCTCATGCCCGGCGACCCGCAGCGGGCCGAGCACATCGCGAACCAGTTCCTGAAGGACGCGCGCCGCGTCACGGACGTGCGGAACGCCTGGGGGTATACGGGCAAGTTCCAGGACCGCCCCGTCTCGGTCATGGCACACGGCATGGGCATTCCGTCGTGCACCCTCTACGCCGCGGAGCTCGTGCGCGAGTACGGCGTGAAGACGCTGATCCGCGTCGGCAGCTGTGGCGCGCTCGCCCCCGACGTGAAGCTGGGCGACGTCATCGTGGCGCTCGGCGCCTCGACGGACTCGAAGGTGAACCGCGTGCGGTTCCTCGACCACGACCTCGCCGCGATCGCCGACTTCGGCCTCGTCGAGCGGCTCGTCGCCGCCGCGCGCGCCGCGAAGGTGCCCGTGCGCGTGGGCAACGTCTTCTCGACCGACTTCTTCTACCCGCCCGACGGCGTGGTGTTCGATCGGCTCGAGAAGCTCGGGATCCTCGGCGTCGAGATGGAGGCCGCCGGGCTCTACGGCATGGCCGCCGAGTACGGCGTCCGGGCGGGGACGATCCTCACCGTGTCGGACCACATCCGTCGCGGCGAGCACATGCCCTCGGAAGCGCGGCGCACGAGCTTCGACGCCATGATCGGCGTCGCGCTCCAGGCCGCGATCGCCGGCTAACCGTCCCGCCCGCGCGCGCGGATCGCCGCGAGCGCCTCGCGCGGCAGGATCGCGTGCACGCCCCGCACGCCGTTCACGATCTGCGTCACGCGCAGGCTGACGAGCAGCGACGCGTACGCGGTCGCGAGCGCGCGGTCGCCCCCGGCGAGCTCGACGAGCAGGTCGAGCATGTCCGAGAGCGCGATCCGGGTCGCCTCGTTCAGGTCGCGGTCGAACCCGAACGTGATCCAGCCGGCGGGCGTCTCGGCGCGCGGGCGCTCGAGGCGCAGTTCCGGCCGCAGGCGGAACTCGAGCACCGCGCGCTCCATCGGGCACTCGAGCGCGGGCCCCGCGACCTCGCCGTCCCCCTGCAGCGCGTGACCGTCGCCCGCCGAGAAGAGCGCGCCGTCCACCGGGATGGGCAGGAAGAGCGTGCTGCCCTCGACCAGCTCGCGGCAGTCGATGTTGCCGCCGCAGGCCCGCGGCGGAACCGTCGAATGACGTCCCGGCTCGTCGGGCGGCATGCCGAGGATGCCGAGGAAGGGCCGCAGCTTCACGACGAGCCCGTCGCGGGTGCGCCCGGTCCCGGCGTCGGGGTCGAGCGCGAAGCGCAGGAAGTGCGAGGGCAGGGTCGCGACACCGAGGCGGTCGTGCCACTCGGTCGAGCGGCCACCCGCGGAGGTCCAGCCCCAGGCGCCGGGGCGCAGCTCGACGATCCGCACCTCGAGCGCCGCGCCCTTCTTCGCGCCCTCGATCGCGATGGGCCCGCAGATCGCGTGCCCCGGATCGCGCTCGAGGTCGCGGCCCGGGAACTTCGGCGCCTCCGCGAACGGGTCCCGGATCTCGAACGCGCCCCAGGCGACGTCGAGGGTCCGGAAGCGAACGCGGTCACCGGAACGGATCGTGAGCACGGGCGGCAGCTCGCGCGAGAAGTGGCCGTGCAGGGTTTCGAGCGTCGGTTCGATCGCGTGCGTGCGCATGGGCTCTCCGGGTCCGTCGCGGGGCGCTGCCGGTCGCGCAATGTAGCGCGCCCGCCGCGCGGGCGCCCGCCGCGCTGGCGCGGCGCCGCCCGCGCGCTCATGCTGGCCGCGGTTCCCACGCTCCGGAGGCACGATGGACGACGTCACGGTCCGGCCCGCCGTCGCCGGCGACCGGGCGGCGCTCGGCCGCTACGGCGGCGGTCTCATGCGCCAGCACCACGAGCTCGACCCGCAGCGATTCGTCACCGTGGACGATCCCGAGCGGGGCTACGGCGACTTCCTCGTCTCGCAGGTCGGCGATCCCGAGACGGTCCTGATCGTCGCCGAGCGCGCCGGGTCGGTCGTCGGCTATGCGTACGCCGCGCTCGAGCCCATGAGCTGGAGGGACCTGCGCGCGCCGTGCGGCTACCTGCACGACGTGTTCGTGGACCCGGCCGCGCGCCGGGGCGGCCTCGGCGAGAGGCTCGTGCGCGAGGCGATCGCGCGCCTCGAGGCGCTGGGCGCCCCGCGGGTCGTGCTGATGAGCGCCGCCCGCAACGGGCCCGCCCGGAAGCTGTTCGAGAAGCTCGGCTTCCGCCACACGATGGTCGAGATGGCCCGGGAAGCGGGCGGGACGGCCTGACCCGGAGCGCGGGCCCCCGGAATCCGGGAACCGGCCGGGGCGGGCGGCGGTATTGGAGGGCGGACGCTGGCTGCACCAGGGGCGACGGCCCGCCGCGAAAAGGGGCGTGGCGGAGTTCGGCGCCGGACGCGAAACGGCCCCGGGGATCCTTCCCCGGGGCCGTTCGCTTGCTGCGGGCTTTCTTCGTGCTGCTTTCGGACTAGAAGTCCTCGCCGCCGTAGCCGCCCGCGCCGCCTCCCGGAGCCGCCGGCTTCTTCTTGTCCGGGATCTCCGTGATCAGCGCCTCGGTGGTCAGCAGCAGGCTCGCCACCGACGCCGCGTTCTGCAGCGCCGAGCGCGACACCTTGGTCGGGTCGATGACGCCGGCCTCGAACATGTCGACGTACTCCTCCGTGTCGACGTTGAAGCCCATCGTCTTCTTCTCCTTCTTCACGTGCTCGACGATCACCGAGCCCTCGAGCCCGGCGTTCTCGCACAGCGTGCGCAGCGGCTGCTCCAGCGCCCGCTTCACGATCTGGACGCCGATCTTGAGGTCGCCCTCGAGCTCGCCGGCCAGCGCATCGAGCGCCTTCTGCGCGCGCAGGTAGGCCACGCCGCCTCCGGGCACGATGCCCTCCTCGACGGCCGCGCGGGTCGCGTGCAGCGCGTCCTCGACGCGGGCCTTCTTCTCCTTCATCTCCGTCTCGGTCGCCGCGCCGACGTTGATCTCGGCCACGCCGCCGGCGAGCTTCGCGAGCCGCTCCTGCAGCTTCTCGCGGTCGTAGTCGGACGTCGTGTCCTCGATCTCCTTCTTGATCTGCGCGATGCGGCCCTGGATGTCGGCCTTCTTGCCGGCGCCCTCGACGATCGTGGTGTTCTCCTTGTTGACGCGCACCTTCTTGGCGCGGCCGAGGTCCTCGATGCGGGCGTTCTCGAGCTTGATGCCGAGGTCCTCGGTGATGACCTTGCCGCCGGTGAGGATCGCGATGTCCTCCATCATGGCCTTGCGGCGGTCACCGAAGCCGGGCGCCTTCACCGCGCACACGTTCAGCGTGCCGCGCAGCTTGTTCACGACGAGCGTCGCCAGCGCCTCGCCCTCGACGTCCTCGGACACGATCACGAGCGGCTTCGCGCGCTGCGCGATCTTCTCGAGGATCGGGAGCAGGTCCTTCATGTTCGACAGCTTCTTCTCGTAGAGGAGCACGTAGGCGTCCTCGAGGACGGCCTCCATCGTGTCCTTCTCGGTCACGAAGTACGGCGAGATGTAGCCCTTGTCGAACTCCATGCCCTCGACCACGTCGTACGTGGTCTCGATGGACCGGGCTTCCTCGACCGTGATCGTGCCGTCCTTGCCGACCTTGTCCATGCACTCGGCGATGATCTTGCCGATTTCGGTGTCGCCGTTCGCGGAAATCGTCGCGACCTGCTCGATCTCCTTGTTGTCCTTCACGGGGTGGCTCTGCTTCCGGAGCTCCTCGACGACGGCCGCGACGGCCCTGTCGATGCCGCGCTTGATGTTCATCGGCGCCGAGCCGGCGGTGACGGACTTCAGGCCCTCGCGGAAGATCGACTCGGCGAGCACGGTCGCGGTCGTGGTGCCGTCGCCCGCGACGTCCGACGTTTTCGAGGCGACCTCGCGCACCATCTGCGCGCCCATGTTCTGGTAGGGCTCCTCGAGCTCGATCTCCTTGGCGACCGAGACGCCGTCCTTCGTGACGGTCGGCGAGCCCCACTTCTTGTCGAGGACGACGTTGCGGCCCTTCGGGCCGAGCGTGACCTTGACGGCCTTCGCCAGCGTCTCCACGCCGCGCAGGATCTCCTGGCGGGCCTGCTCGCTGAAGAGCAACTGCTTCGCAGCCATGATGCCTCCTGGTCGAAAAGGTTCAGGCGCGCGGCGCGCCGGGGGCGCGCGGCGCCGTGGGATTACTTCTTCAGGACGCCGAGGACCTCGTCCTCGCGCAGGATCACGTACTCGGTGCCCTCGATCTTCACGTCGGTGCCGCTGTACTTCCCGATCAGCACGCGGTCGCCCTTCTTCACCTCGGGGGTGATGCGCTTGCCGTCGTCGGTCAGGCGGCCCGGGCCCACGGCGACGACCTCGCCCTCCTGCGGCTTCTCCTTCGCGGTGTCCGGAATGATGATTCCGCCCCGGATCGTCTCCTGCTCCTCGATGCGGCGGACCAGGATCCGGTCGGCCAGAGGCTGGACGTTCATCGCAGAAACCTCCTCGTGTGCGGTTGGACTGTCGGCGCAGCGCGCGGCGTCCGCTCGGAGAGCGGCACCTGGGGCGCGCGGCCGTGTGGTTCTCGATGCAACCCGGGACGCCGAACCCGCCAGGGCGGATCTCGGCGTCCGACAGATCGCAACCTAATGTGCGCGACGCGAGGTCTCAAGTCGGACAATTGCCAAGTCTATTGGCTGTTGTATGACAACGAGTTATGCGTACTTTTCACGACAGGACTGGTCGCAGATTGGAACATGATTGCCATATTGACACGGCATCGCTGGCAGGTGGCGGGGTTTGTCGCGCGAGACGGGCGGGCAGCCAGGCGCGAGGGAGGCGGGGCGGGAGGCGCGCGGCGGAGGAGGGGGGGCGCGGGCCGGCCCCGCGCGGGCGCTACTTCTCGCCGGGCGGCGACTCGAACAGCGCCGTTCCGGACTGACCGTTGAGGTAGCCGGTGCTCACCATGCCGACGACCGTCAGGTGGTCGCCGCGGCGGGGTGTGCGCGAGCGCGTGAAGACGACGAGCGTGTCCCGGCCCTGGTGCAGGTAGTACGCGTACCCCGCGCCGACGTCGAAGACTTCGCCGACGCGGCCCGAGACGCGCACGTCCTGCCCGTCGAAGCGCCCCGGGTCGCGGCGGATGGCGCCGATCGAGAGCGACTTCTCCGCGTGCGGCCAGAACACGACGGCGAGCACCGCCACGAGCAACACGGCCAGGGCGACCTGGATGCGGCGGTCCTCGCGGAGCATCTGCGGCAGGCGCATCCACCACGGCACGAGCGCGTCGCGGACGTCGAAGGCGTCGGGCGTGACGACGGCGTGCGGCCGGGCTGCGCGCTCGGCGGCCGCGCTCGCGGCCTCGGCGGCCTCGGCGGTGGCGCGCGCGCGCTCCTCGGCGTCGTCCATGGGGAAGTCGAGCGGCGACGCGGCCGGTTCGGCCGCGGCGCTGGCCGCGGTCGTGGGCGGAGGCGGGGGCGGCGCCGCGAAGTCACCGCTGCGGGGCAGCACGGGCACGCTGTTCGCGCCGGGCTCCCAGAGCATGGACGGGCCGGTCGTGAATTCGGGCGGCTCGACGGCCTCGGGCGGCGGGGGCGGCTCGCGGCGCGGCGCCGCCGGCGGGGGCGTCGGGCGCGGCTCGTCGGGTGAAGAGGGCAGCACGAGCCGCACCGGGGGCGAGTCGTCGCGGCGCGGCGGCGGGGCGTCGGGCTCGAGCTCGGTAGGCGCGTCGGCGCCGGGTTTGAAGAGCTTCGGTGCCGGCCTCTCACGCGACCCGCCGTGCGTGCGTTCGATCTCGGCCTCGAGACCCTCCTCCGCACCGCACAGCCAGTCGGCACGCCCGCCCCCGGGCGGGGGCGCAGAGTCCTCCGGCCGGGGTTCGATCGGTTCGGGCAGACCCATCCGAGTCCTCCAGGAAGAAGCAGTCGCGAACTCCCCCCTTATCGGCTGCCTGCGGCGGGTGACTTGAGAGGCGAATCCGCGGCCGGCGCCCCTCCTGAGGCCGTGCGGGCCGGGCCCCGGGCGCCCCGGGCGCCCGCTCAGCGGCGCGCGTACGCGTCGAGCTTGCGATAGAGCGTGCGCAGGCCGATCCCGAGCATGGCCGCCGCGAGCGGCTTGTTGCCGCCCGTCTCGCGCAGCGTCGCCTCGATGAGCTGGCGTTCCGCCTCGGCCAGCGTCATGCCCACCTCGACCCGCAGCGGCATCGCGGGCCGTCCCGCCGGCCGCAGGCGCGCCGGCAGCGCCGACACGTCGAGCGGCCCGCGGCCGCCGGCGGCGACGAGCATGCCGTCGAGCACGTTCTTGAGCTCGGTCACGTTGCCGGGCCAGTCGTACGTCACGAGACGCTCGAGCGCGCCGCGCGTGAGGCGGCGCGCGCGGCGCCCGTGGGCGCGGGCCCCTTCGCGCAGCAGCTCCTCGGCGAGCGAGGGGATGTCCTCGCGCCGCGCGCGCAGCGGAGGCAGCGCGATGCGCACCACGCCGAGGGCGAACAGCAGATCCTCCCGGAACGCCCCCGCCCGGGACTCGGCGGCGAGGTCGCGCGAGGTCGCGGCGATGAAACGCGCGTCCGCGCGCCGCGTCGCCGCGTCGCCCGCGCGCTCGAACACCCGCTCCGTGACGGCGCGCAGGAGCCGGCCCTGCGTGCGGGGCGGCAGCGCCTCCACGCCGTCGAAGAACAGCGTGCCGCCGTCCGCCTGCTCGAGCCGCCCGCGGCGGGCCGGCGCCGCGCCCTGGGGCGCCGAGCCGAACAGCTCGACGTCGAACAGGTCCGCGGGGAGCGCCGCGCAGTCGATCCAGACGAACGGCCCCTCCCGGCGCGGGCTCGCGCGATGCAGCGCCCGGGCGACCACGCTCTTGCCCGCGCCGTCCTCGCCCTCGATCAGGACGGGCGCGCGCGAGGACGCCACCTGCCGGACCTGGTCGCGCACGCGGCGGATCGCGCGCGAGACGCCGGCGAGCGCGCCGAGCCCGAAGCGCCGGTCCAGCTCGCCCTCCATCCGGACGACCCGGGCGGCCAGCTCCCGGTGGGCGAGCCCGCGGCGCAGGGCCTCGACGAGCCGGTCGAGGTGGAGCGGCCACGACTGTACGTCCCAGGCGCCCCGACGCATCGCCTCGACGGCGAGGTCGAGCCGCGGGCCGTCGCTCACGAGCACGACGCAGGGGGCGGGACGGCCCTCCGAGGCGCGCGCGAGCACCGCCAGCCCGTCGATGCGGGGGGCGCGCAGCTCGCAGACGACCGCCTGCGGCCGGGCCTTCTCGAGCGCGCCGATGCCGCCCTCGCCGTCGTGCGCCCGCACGACCTCGAACCCGCGCGGGCGCAGCGCGGCGGCCAGGGCGCGCGCGTCCGGGGTCTCGCGCGCCACCAGCAGCACGACCGGGAGCGCGCGGGCGTTCATCGGCGGGGCCCGGTCAGTCGCGCGGCGCGGCCTCGAGCGCCGCGAGGGCGCGCTCCGGGCTCGGGATCTGGTCGAGCGCGCCGGGGTCGTCGCTCACCTCGCTCCACACGATCCGGCCCTGGAGGTCCACGAGGAACAGCGCCCGGCCGCTCGTGTCCGTCCGCGGGTTGTACACGCCGTAGGCCCGGCTCGTCTCGCGATCCCAGTCCGAGAGCAGCGGGAACGACACGCGCCTCGCGCGCGCGAACGCGGCGTTCGAATAGTGGCTGTCCACGCTCACGCCGAGCACGGTGATGCCGGCGGCCTCGAGCCGCGGCAGGACCCTCTCCAGCTCGGGCAGCTGGTGGGAGCACGTGGGCGAGAACGCCAGCGGGTAGAACGCGACGAGCACGTGCTTCTCGCCGCGGAACTCCGACAGCGAATAGAAGACGCCGCCGGGGCCGCGGAGGCGGAAGTCGGGTGCTTCGGTGCCGATCTGGGGAACGCTCGAGGACGTCATGGGGACTCCGGATGGGTGGCCGCGGTGGCCCGACAGCGTAGCCGGGGGCCGCCGCTGCCGCCAGCAGGGCCACGGGCTCAGCGGCGGGCGGTGACCCGCATGACGTCCTGGCTCGCGGCCGCGAGCTCGGCCAGCGCCCGGACGCCTTTCTCCTGCTCCCAGCGCGCGGCCAGCGCGAGGAAGAGCCGGGCGGTCGTGCGCGCGTCGCCGAGGGCGCGGTGCGCGGGCTCGGGCGGCAGACCGAGCCGGGACGCGAGCGCCCCGAGCGAGTTGCTGCCGGAGCCGGGCAGGCCGCGGGCCAGCCCGAGCGTGTCCACGATCGGGTTGAGCAGCGGCGGCGCCCCGGACTCGCGGAACAGCCGGATCAGGAACGGCAGGTCGAACGGCGCGTTGTGGAAGACGAGCGGCAGGTCGCCGCAGGCCTCGCGCAGCTCTCGGGCCACGGGGCCGGGCTCGGGCGCGTCGGCGACCATCGCGTCGGTGATGCCATGCACGCGCGCCGCGTCGGGAGGGATCGGCCGTCCCGGCCGCACGAGGCTCGACCAGTCCGCCCCGAGCGCGCCGTCGGCGATCTCCACCCGGGCGACCTCCACGAGCCGGTGGCCCGAGTCGGGCGACATGCCCGTCGTCTCGGTGTCCACCGCCAGCAGCCGGAGCCCCGAGAGCAGTCCCACGGGGGTCAGGGCTTCTCGCCCGCCTTCTTCACGTACTCGTCCCACCGCACGCCGCGGGTCATGTCGCCGTCGCCGATGTAGCGCAGCAGGAGCAGGAACCGGTCGGCGTCCACGTAGCCCGGCACGTTCACGAGATGGTCGCCGTTCGACGCGAGGAAGATCGTGGTCGGGTAGCCGGAGACGTCGAACGACGACGCGAGCGAGCGGGCGCTCAGCGTCCGGCCGCGGTAGGTCACCGACTCGGAACTCTCGGCGTTGAGCTTCACCGTCACGAAGTGCGTGCCGAGGTACTGCTGCACGTCCGGGCGCCCGTAGACGTCGCGATCCATCTGCCGGCACCAGCGGCACCAGTCCGTGTACACGTCCACGATCACGGGCCGGTTGGAGGCCTGGGCGGCCGACAGGCCGGCGTTCCAGCTCTTCCATTCGCCGGCGCGGGACGCGCCCGCCAGGAGGGCGACGGTGAGGGTGGCCAGGAGCAACGGGAGCGCGGACTTGCGCATGGAGACCTCGGCAGGGATGGGCGGGGGGCCGCTTCGGGGTGCGTCTCGCCGGGAAAGCCTAGCATGCGCCCTGCCGGAGCGCGTCATGCGAGTGTCGTATGTCGCAGCGACGCCGCCGGGCGCCCGGGGTCGAACCAGACGCCTGCTACGCGCCGGCTTCCGAACTGCCCGGGGTTCACCACGATGGAGCGGCCGACCGCGTCCCGCCACGCCCCGCTCACCCGGGGCGACTCGTGGATGTGGCCGCTCAGCACCAGGGGAGGCTGGTGCGCCTCGATGAAGCTCCGGATGGCCCGCGAGCCGACGTGGTGCCCGCCCTGCACGGTGTCGCAGCGCGTTCCGCGGGCCGGGGAGTGCAGGACGAACAGCGTCTCCGCGGGCGCGCAGGCCCCGGCGAGGAGCGCAAGCGAATCCGCGATCGTGGGGCTCCGGTGCGCCGGGTCGAACGCGAACGCCCGCGCCCCGCCCGGCTCGCTGACCCAGCCCTCGAGCTGGGGAGGCGCCTCCTCGCCGCCGTCGTCCCAGCGCTCCCAGTCCTTCAGGCGGAACGGCGTGATCGGCACCCACGAGCAACCCGCGACGCGCACGCCGTCGAGCTCGAGTACGCGCTCGTGCAGCAGGAGCCACAACTCGCCGTCGTGCCGGTCGAGCACGTCGTGGTTCGAGCGGCAGTCGTCGTTCCCCATGAGCAGTGCCAGCCGCGTCCCGGGGGTCCGCTCGCGCAGCCGGCGCGCGAACTCGACGAGGAACCCCTCGAGGAACAGGCGGTGCCGCCGCACGCCCTCGGCGCCGGAGGGGTGCGGACCGAGGTCGCCGCCCACGATGAGGACCGGCGGCCGCTCCGCCGCGGCGAGGGCGAACAACTGCTCGTAGTAATCGCTCTGACCGTGCAGGTCGGAGGTGAAGAGCCATTCGGCCACGGGAGGCTCCGTGCGGAATCGGGTGGGTAGGCCCGAAAGGCTAGCGGAGCGCGTCAGGACTGTTCAAACTCGGGAGTTTGCGCTTGAACGCCGCGCGCGCGGTCCGGATACTTTTCGTTCCAAGTGGCTCCGCACCCCCGTTCCCGGCCACCACCACCCTCCCCACACGGAAGATCCCATGCGCCCGACGCCCCTGCTTCGCGCGATCGCGACGACGCTCTTCGTGGTCGCCCTGGTGCACGTCCCGGCCGGCCCCGCAGCCGCCCGCTCGACCCCCCGCAACCTGCTCGCCAACCCCGGCTTCGAGCAGGTCGCGACCGGCTCCGAGTGGATGCCCGCGGCGTGGGACACGTCGAGCGCGGGGCTCGAGACCGTCTTCTTCGGACGCGACACGTTCATGGTCCACACGGGCCGCTACTGCGTGAACGTCGCGAACACGAGCACGCTCTACTGGATGGGCCACAACTGGAGCCAGACGGTTCTCGTCGGACCCGAGACCTGGGGAAAGACCGCGGTCTTCTCGGTGTGGACCCGCTCGAACGGCCTCGACGGCCGCGCGTACATCCTCGCGCAGGCCTACACCGACACCGTCTCGAAGATGTCGGTGATCTGGGGGGTGCCCCGTGACGAGGCGCTCGCGCGCCTTGGCCTGAACGCGATGCGCGACCCGGCCCGGGACCTCGGCTGGCAGCGCATCCAGTTCGAGGACCGCCAGACCGGCTGGGTGCAGCGCGAGGCGCGCATCGTCGTGGCGCCGGGAACGAACGTGCTGTACGTGCGCTGCGGGCTGCTGGGCACGGGCCAGGTGCTGTTCGACGACGCCTCGCTGACGCTGGAGAAGACGCAGCGGATGGCGGCCGTCGCGCCCGGCACGAACGTGCTCGCCGACCCGGGCTTCGAGGACGGCGCGCTGGCGTGGGAGTGGGCGATCCCGCCCTTCGAAGGCGCCCGGATCGACCGCGACTCGACGGTCTTCCACTCGGGGCACTGGAGCATGAAGGTCTCGCACATGCACGACGGCGTCGTGACGGCGCGCGCGGGCATGGCCCAGCCGATCCGGCCCGACGCGCTCCGCGGGAAGCACGTGCGCATCAGCGGCTGGTTCAAGGGCGACAGCCTGTCGAACGGCGCGTTCGTCCTCGTCTCGTCGCACACGGCGGAGAACAAGGCGCAGTCCGGGACCATGAAGCAGCTCTCGGGCACGTTCGACTGGACCTACACGTACACGGAATTCGACGTCCCCGAGGACGCCGATCTCATGTGGGCGTGGATGATGCTCAACGTCCCGGCGACGGGAACGCTCTGGCTGGACGACGCTTCGCTCGAGATCGTCAACCCCGCGAAGAACGCGAAACCCGGGGCCGCTTCCGCCGGCAAGGGGCGCACGCGCTGACGGCGTTCGTCCCGCCGGCCCTTGACGCCCGGCGGAACACGGACGGACACTTGACGCGCAGCTGGGCAGAGAGACCTCCTTGGCAGGGAGCTCTCGACCCGATCCGGGGCGTCGTTCGCTGCACGACGCCCGCCCGAACGACCGCCGGTGGGCGTGGCCAGAGCGAGGCGCGCACACCGGTCCGCGAGGGCCGCGCGGAGAAGGAGCTGCACGCGTCCGAGTCATCCGCCCAGGATGGCGCCCTCTCGGGCGCAGCAGGGCCGGAGGCCCCCCCTCCATCTTCCGCCGGCGGTTCCACGCCGGACCGCTTCCGCAGGCCACACATCCCCGCCTTCCACCGACGCGTGTCAGCGCCTCCCGGCGCGCAGCGTCCGGCGGCAGGACGTCGCGTGGATGCAGACCGTGTCCTCGAGGCGGCGCGCATAGCCCCCGCCGAGCGTCGTGACCACCGGGATGCCGCGGGCCGCGCAGCCGTCGATCACCATCGCGTCGCGCGCCTCGAGCCCTTCGAGCGTGAGCGCGAGCCCACCGAGCTGGTCCTCCCGGTAGGGGTCGGCGCCGGCCTGGTAGAGCACGATCCCGGGGCGGTGCGCCCACACGCGCTCGAGCGCCGGCGCGAGCGCGCGCAGGTAGGCTTCGTCGTCCGTGCCGTCGGGCAGCCCGACGTCGAGGTCCCCGCGCTCCTTGGGCTGGGGATAGTTGCGCTCCTGGTGGAGCGACAGCGTGAACACCTCCGGCTCGTCGCGGAAGATGTTCGCCGTGCCGTTGCCCTGGTGGACGTCGAGATCCACGACGGCCGCGCGCCCGACGCGCCCCTCGCGCCGCGCGGCGCGCACGCCCACCGCGAGGTCGTTGAGGTAGCAGAACCCCTCGGCGTGCCCGGCGTACGCGTGGTGGAGCCCCCCGCCCACGTGCGCGACCGCACCGCGCTCGAGGGCCTCGCGCGCGGCAAGCGCCGTGCCCGACGCGCCCAGGGCGAACGCCGCGATGATGGCCTGGTCGAGCGGGAGCTCCGAGTACATCGTGCGCGGCGTCCAGCGCAGCGCTTCGAGGTCGTCGAGGTAGTCGCCGTCGTGCGCGAGCTCGAGCAGGTCCCGCGTCGCGGGAGGCGGTTCGAGCAGGTCGGCGGCCGCGAGGTCACCCGAGGCCTCGAGCGCGTCGCGCACGAGCCGGTATTTCTCCGTCGGGAAGACGTGCATCCCGATGTCGCATTCGTAGCCGGCGGACCACACCACCGCAGGGCGCGCGCTCATGCGCGCAGCATGCCGCCCGGGCGGCGGCGCCGCAACGGCCGCGGACGCCCGCGCGCGCTGCGCTACACTCGGGGGCGCCCATGAATCCCGACGCCCGCTCCCGCTCCGCGGCCGCGTTCCGCGACCTGCGGCGCGCCCTCGCCCGCCGCCGGCTCCGCACCACCGGGGCGCGCCTCGGGGCCGTGACGATCGGCATCGCGGTCATCGTGAGCGCGTTCGCGTACTGGCAGGTGCGCGTCCCGCTCGACGGCCTGCGTCGGAACCACGGCGAGGGCGCGGCCCTGATCGCGCTCGCGGGCGTGCTGGGCGCCCTTGCGCTCGCCGGCGCGGTTCTCGCGGGTACGCGCGCGACCGCCCTGCAGCGGCGACGCCCGGGCCCGGAATGGCTCGCGCTGCCCGTCCCTCCCCCGCTCGTCGGTGCGCATCTCGGCGCCGAGGCACGACTCGCGGCGCTCGCGGTCGTGCCGCCCGCCTCCGCGGCGCTGCTCGCGGGCCTCGGGCTGCTCCCCGCCGCCTGGCTGCTCGCCCTCGCAGCCGCGTTCGCGCTCGCGTGGCGGTTCGCCGCGGGCGCCGGCGTCGCGACGGCCCGCGCGGTGGTCCGGCCCTCGAGGGCCGCGGAGCGCGCGTTGCCGCGCGCGGCGGCCTGGCTCGCGGCGGAGCCCCGGCGGCGCACGGCCACCCGACGCCCCGCGGCGGCCTGGCGCCGGAGCTCCGCGGCCGCCGCGCTCACCCGCCTCGACCTCCTCGCGACGTTCCGCGGGGGCGCGGCGAGGGCACGCCTCGCGACCGCGGCCGCGTTCGGACTCGCCGGGCTGGCCGTGTGGTTCGACGGCGCCGAGCCGGTGCTCCGGAGGGCGCAGGCTTTCGTGTTCTTCATGCCGGTCGCCGCCTCGCTCGGCGCGTGGGCGGCGCACCGGGCCTGCGCGGAGCCGGCCGACCTGCACCGGCCGCTCCCGATCGGCCTCGGTGCCGCCTGGCGCGCGCGGGCGCTGCCGCTCGCGTCCGCCGTGGTCGCGGTGGTGGCCCTGAACGCGCTCCTGGCCCAGGGCCTGCCGGACCTGGCCCGCGTCGCGCTCGTGCCGAGGTGGGCATTCTCGGGGGGCGCCGTCGCGCTGCTCGGCCTCCACTACGGGCTCACGCTGGTGCCGCGCGCCGACGCGGCCGAGGCGATCTACGCGGCGTGGCTCGGCGCGGCGGTCGCGGCGAGCCTCATGATTCCGCTGCTCGGCTGGCCCGTGCTGCTCGCGGGGCTCATCCATTCGTCGATGCGGCTCGGCCGCTGGCGCGAGCCGGAGTGGGCGCGATGATCGCGGTCCGTGGACTTCGCCGCGCCTACGGCGACCGCCTCGCGCTCGACGGCGTCTCGCTGGAGGTGCGCGGGGGCGAGATCGTCGGCCTGCTCGGCGCGAACGGCGCGGGCAAGAGCACGCTGCTGAGGACGGCCGCGGGCCTGCAGCCGCCCGACGAGGGCTCCGTGACGATCGCCGGCCACGACGTGTGGGCGGAGCCGCTCGCGGCCCGGGCCGGGCTCGGCTACGCGGCGGAGGAACCGACGTTCCACGAGGAGCTCTCGGCGGCCGAGCACCTCGCGTTCGTGGCCGCGGTGCGCGGGCTGGATCCGTCCGCGGCCCGCGAGCGCGCCCACGACCTCGCGCGCCGCTTCGACCTCGACGACCGGCTCGACGACCCCGTGAGCGGCTACTCCCACGGGATGCGCAAGAAGACGTCGTTCCTCGCGGCCATCCTCCACCGGCCGGCGGCCCTGCTGTGCGACGAGGCGCTCGAGGGCTTCGACGCGCCGTCGGCGCTCGAGGCGAAGGCCGAGCTGCGCGCGCTCGCGCGCGCGGGCGCCGCGGTCCTGTTCTCCAGCCACGTCACCGAGACCGTCGAACGGCTGTGTGACCGCGTCGTCCTGCTGAGCACCGGCCGCGTCGCGCGGGAGATGCCGAGGGAAGAATGGGGCGCGCCGGGCGAGGACCTGTCGGTCCTCGAGCGCGCGTTCCTCGACACGATCCGAACCGGGGAGATCCGATGACACGCCTCCGCCTCGCCCTGACCGCCTTCGCCCTCCTCGCCGCCGCGACAGCCGGGGCCGAGCCCGTGACGCCCGTGCGCCACCTGCTGCTCCAGGCGCACGACCCGGCGGACCTGCGCGCGCGGCTTCGCGCCTTCGCCGACTCGGCAGGCCCGGGCCTCGACGCCGGCGAGGCCTGGTACCACCTCGGCGTGAGCCTGGTGAGGGGCGGGAAGATCGACAGCGCGCTCGTGGCCTTCGCTCGCGCCCGGGCGGTGCGCGGCGACGCCAAGGAGGCGATCGCGGCGATCGACGCGCGGATCGCCCGGTCGGCGGACGGCGATCTCGACAGCGCCGCGGCGCTGACCGCCTCGCTCCTGCCGACGGCCTCCGGGGGCTTCGCCGAGGCGTTGCGGCTGCGGGACGCCTGGCTGCGCGGGTTGCGCGGCGACCTGGCCGCGGCCCGCCCGTTGTTCGACCTGCGCCGCTCCCCGCTCTTTCGCCCCTACTCCACCCTCGCGGATCGTCCGCTCTGGGCATCCCGGATCGCGCCGCTCGCGGTCGGCGCCGGGGACCTCCAGGCCGCCTGGCGGCTCCTCGCGCCCCTCGCCATCGAGACGCGCGGTCGCGATCCCGGGATCGCGCGCCTCGCCGGCAGCGTCGCGGCGCGCCTGTCGCTCGGCACGACGTGGGATCGCTGGATCGCCGCGGCCTGCGCGAAGGCCGACACCCTCGCGCTCGGCCCGATGTGGACCCTCGGCGCGAAGCGCGTGGACGTGGGCGCCGAAGGCGGGGCGACCCTGGCGGGCTGGCTCGCGACCGGGCCGCGCGGCGCCCCGATCGCCGTCGTCGCCGCGCCGGCGGACGACGATGCCGTCGCGGCGTGCGACAGCCTGCTCGTGCAGCTCCACCGGGGTGGACTCTCCGTGGCGCTGTTCGAGCCGCGCGGCGTGCGCGGCTCCGGCGGCGCGGCCGAGCCGGCCCTCCTGCGCGCGAGCGGCCAGGAGGCGGCCCAGCGCCAGCTCGCGGCGGACTACGCCTCCGTGCTGACGGCGGTGGCCCGGGCGGCCGGCGTCACCTCGCCGCGGGGCGTCTTCGTCGGCGTCGGCCCCGACGCGATGGCCGCGGTGCTCGCGGCCGGCCGGGACGCGCGCGTGCGCGCCGTGCTGCTCGCGGGGCCCGAGATCGCCCCCGAGGACGCCGGCTGGCTGCGCGGTTCGCTGGCGGCCTCGGGAGTTCCCGCGTTCTTCGAGACCGGCCCGGAGGGCATTCTCGAGAACCTCACGGTGGATCACGTCGTCGCGGCTCTGCCCCCCGCACAGACGCGCGTCGCCGACGCGCGGGCGCCCGGGCACGGCGCGGCGCTCTTCCGCGGCGGCCCCGCCGAGGGCGAGCGCTTCGCGGGCTGGCTCAGCGACGAGCTGAAGCGGCCGCGCGCCACTCCACCGTCACGACCGCGAGGAGAATGAGGCCCGCGCCGGTCCACCACCTGGCCTCGAAACGCTCGGCGCCGATCGTCAGCGCGAAGAGCAGGGCGAAGACCGGCTCGAGCGCGAACAGCAGCCCGACGCGGCCGGGCGGCAGGCGCCGCTGCGCGAGCACCTGCAGGAGCGGCGCGATCGTGCTGCCGGCCACGGCGAGGTAGGCGAATCGCGCCCATCCCGCGCCGTCGAGCGCCTCGAACGTGCGCACGGCGTCGCCCGTGAACGGCGCGAGCACCAGGGCGACGGTCGCCGCCTGCGCGCCGGTGAGCACGATCGGGTCCGCGCCCGGCGCCCAGCGCCCGAGCGCGACGACCTGCAGCGCGTACAGCGCCGCCCCGAGCAGCGTCAGCAGCTCGCCGCGGCCCAGCTGGAAGCCCGAGCGCAGCGAGAGCAGCGCCGACCCGGCCATGGCGATCGCGATCCCGGCGACGAGCAGCCGCCCCGGGCGCTGGCCGAGCATCGGCCAGGCGAAGAATGCCGCGAGCAGCGTGCCGGCGCAGGTCAGGAACGCCGAGCTGCCCGCGCTCGTCGAGAGCAGGCCCTCGGCCTGGAAGAAATAGCCGCCGACCATCAGCGCGCCGCTGCCGACGCCGGCCCACACGTCGCGCGCCGCGGGCGGGCGGCCCCGCAGCGCGAGCAGCGCGGCGAAGACGGCAGCCCCCACCGCGAAGCGGCCGCACACGAGCGTCGCGGGCGGGATCGCCTCCACGGTGTCCCGGATCGCGACGAAGGTCCCGCCCCACAGGAGCGTCGCGACCACCATCGCCGCGACGGCCGCGGGCTCGCCGCGGCGGTCGCTCACCCGGCCGGGCGCCTCCGGCGCGGCCCGTGCGGCTGCGAGAGCGCGAACGACAGGCTCTCGAACTCGGTCGTCATGTCCACCGTGCGCACCCACACGTCGTCGGGCACGCGCAGCTTGCGGGGCGCGAAGTTGAGGAGGCCGCGGACGCCCGCGGCCACGAGGGCGTCCGCGACCTCCTGGGCCGCCCGGACGGGCGTCGCGATGACGCCGATGTCGATGGCGTCCTCCGCCGAGAGCTGCGACACGTGGCGCACGCTCAGCGCGCCGTCAGGGTGCCCCACGCGGGCCGGATCCACGTCGAAGACGGCCACGATGTCGAACCCCTGCGAGGCGAAGCCGCGGTACGCGAGCAGCGCGGAGCCGATGTGGCCCGCCCCGATCACCGCGACGCGCCAGCGCCGGTCGAGGCCGAGGATCGCGCGGATCTGCGCGCGCAGGTGCTCCACGCTGTAGCCGAGCCCGCGGCGGCCGAAGGACCCGAAGTACGACAGGTCCTTGCGCACCTGCGCCGAGGTGATGCCCTCCCGCTCGGCCAGCAGCTGCGACGAGATCACCTTGCCGCCCTCGGCGGCCACCTCCTCGAGCACCCGGTAGTAGTGCGAGAGGCGACTGACGGTGGACTCCGAGATCTTCGCCATGTCGTTACGATCAGGCCTCGCCGGGTCCGACCCCGTTCGCATCGGCGTCGGTCGCGCCGGCGTCGGCCACCTCGTCCTCCGAGACGACCCGCGTGACGCCGGAGACCACGTCGGGAAGCAGCTCGCCCTCGGACGGCTCCGACAGGTTCACCAGGCGTACGCCCTGCGTGTTGCGGCCGAGGACCGAGATGCCCTTCACCGGCATGCGGATCATCTGGCCCTGGCGCGTGATGATCATGAGCTCGTCGCCGTCCACGACCTCCTTCACCGCGACGACGTTGCCGTTCCGCTCCGTCGTCTTGATCGTGATGATGCCCTTGCCGCCGCGGTGGGAGACACGGTACTCGGAGAGCTCGCTGCGCTTGCCGTAGCCGTTCTCCGTCACGGCAAGGAGCGTGGCCTGGCGCTTCACGCCGACCATGCTCACGACCTCGTCGGAGGCGTCGTCGAGCGTCACCGCCTTCACGCCGCGGGCGGTGCGGCCCATCGCGCGCACTTCCTTCTCGTGGAAACGGACCGCGAGCCCCTTCTTCTTCGCGAGGATCACGTCCTGGGTCCCGTCCGTGATCATCGCCTCGAACAGGGCGTCGCCCTCCTCGAGCAGGACGGCGTTGATGCCGGTCTTGCGCACGTTGCCGTAAGCCGAGAGCACCGTCTTCTTGATGAGGCCCTTGCGCGTCGCGCAGACCAGGTAGTGCTGGTCGTCGAAGGTCTTCACCGCGACGACCGCCTGCACGTTCTCGTTGCGCCCGAGGCCCTCGAGGTGGTTCACGAGCGGGCGGCCCTTCGCCATGCGGCCGGCCTGCTCGATCTCGTGCACCTTGAGCCAGTAGCAGCGCCCCTTGTCGGTCAGGAACAGCAGGTAGGCGTGCGTGTTCGCGATGAACAGGTGCTCGATGTAGTCGTCGTCCTTCGTGCGCGCGCCGATCACGCCCTTGCCGCCCCGCCGCTGGGCGCGGTAGGCCGAGACCTCCTGGCGCTTGATGTAGCCGGCGTGCGAGATCGTGATCACCATGTCCTTCTGCTCGATGGTGTCCTCGTAGTTGATCTCGCCGTCCTCGGCCACGATCTGCGTGCGCCGCTCGTCGCCGAACCGGTCGCGGATCCGGCGGACCTCGTCCTGGATGATGCCCAGCATCTTCTTCTCGCTGGCCAGGACGGAGCGCAGCTTCTCGATGAGCTGGATGACCTCGAGGTACTCCTTCTCGATCTTCTCGCGCTCGAGGCCGGTCAGGCGCTGCAGGCGCATCTCGAGGATCGCGTTCGCCTGGATCTCCGTGAGCTTGAAGCGGCTCATGAGGCCCTGGCGCGCTGTCTCGATGTCCTTGGACCCGCGGATGAGCGCGATGACCGCGTCGAGGTTGTCGAGCGCGATCTTGAGCCCCTCGAGGATGTGGGCGCGGCGCTCGGCCTCGGCGAGGTCGAACTCCGTGCGCCGGCGCACGACCTCGCGGCGGTGCCGCACGTACTCGTCGAGGACGCCGCGCAGCGTCAGCACCTGGGGGCGGTTGTCCACGAGCGCGAGCATGATCGCGCCGATCGAGGTCTGCAGCGGCGTGTGCACGAAGAGGTTGTTCAGCACGACCTTCGGGTTCGCGTCCTTCTTCAGCTCGATCACGATCCGCATGCCGTCGCGGTCGGACTCGTCGCGCAGGTCGCTGATGCCGGCGACCCGGCCGCTCCGCACCATGTCGGCGATCTTCTCGAGCAGCCCGCCCTTGTTCACCTGGAATGGGATCTCGGTGGCCACCAGGCTCATGCGGCCGCCCTTGCCCTCCTCGACCTGCACCTTGGCGCGGACCTTCATGATGCCGCGGCCGGTGCGGTAGCAGTCGCGGATGCCCTGGGTGCCGTAGATGATGCCGCCCGTGGGAAAGTCAGGGCCGCTCACGATGCGCAGCAACTCGGCTTCCGGCAGGTCGGGCCGGTCGATGACCGCGACGATCGCGTCGCAGATCTCGCGGAGGTTGTGCGGCGGGACCTCGGTCGCCATGCCGACGGCGATGCCGGAGCACCCGTTCACGATCAGGTTCGGGACGACCGACGGCAGGACGGACGGCTCCTCGCGCGTCTCGTCGTAGTTCGGCCGGAAATCGACGGTGTTCTTCTCGAGGTCGGCGAGCATCTCCATCGCCAGGGCCGTCAGGCGCGCCTCGGTGTATCGCATGGCCGCCGGCGCGTCGCCGTCGATCGAGCCGAAGTTACCCTGCCCGTCCACCAGCGGGTAGCGCATGACCCAGTCCTGCGCGAGGCGCACGAGGGTCGGGTAGACGACCCCCTCGCCGTGCGGGTGGTAGTTGCCCGACGTGTCGCCGGCGATCTTCGCGCATTTGCGGTAGCCGCGGCCGGGCGAGAGGTTGAGGTCGTTCATCGCGACCAGGATGCGCCGCTGCGAGGGCTTCAGGCCGTCGCGGACGTCCGGCAGCGCGCGCGAGACGATGACCGACATCGAGTAGTTGATGTAGCTGGTCTTCATCTCGTCTTCGATGTTCATGTCGACGATTTTCGACCGATCGTTCAGCGCCATGTCCCGTTCCTTTTCCTGGTTCCCACGGCCCGGTGTCCCGGCGCACCTCCTGTGCGCCCGGGCCGGCGGGCGATCGTCAATCCTGGAGGTCGCGCCTCGCCCACCGGTACTGGAGCGCGGCGGTGGCGTAGCGCGTCACGCGGTCCCAACTCGTGTGCTTGTCCTTCGCCAGCTGGTGATAGCCGATCTCGAGGCCCAGCGAGCGGCCGCGGTCGAACGCGTGCCGCACCTGCGCGCCCAGCCGGAAGCCCACGGCGCTCGCGGCGGCGAGGACCTGGCCGCGGCGGTCGTCCTCGACGCGCCACCAGCCCAGCGCGCCGGCCCCGCCCGCGGTCCAGCGGCCGCGCTGCCAGGCGTCGCCCTCGACGCGCCACGCGGCACCCCAGGTCCAGCGGTGCAGGCTCGCGGCCGGCCCCAGCGGCGTGCCGTCGTTGGGATCCCTGAGCTCGATGTAGGAGGTCCCGATGTCGTCCACGTAGCCCACGACGCCGAAGCGCCAGCGATCGTCGAGTGGCCACAGAGCCGAGAGCGAGGCCGAGGCGCCGCCGCCCGAGGGGCTCGAGTCGGCGCCGAACGTGGCGCCGGCCGAGAGGGTGATGTCGGGGGGCGGGATGGCGGGGCCCGCGTGGGCCGCGCCGGCGCAGGCCGCGAGGGCCAGCGCGGTGAACAGCGTCGGGAAGCGTCGCATCAGATGTCCAGGTTCTTGACCGACAGCGCGTTCTCCTCGATGAACTGCCGTCGCGGCTCGACCTGCTCACCCATGAGGATCGTGAAGATGCGGTCGGCCTCGACGGCGTCCTCGGTGTTCACGCGCACGAGGGTCCGGGTTTCGGGGTTCATCGTCGTGCGCCAGAGCTGCTCGGGGTTCATCTCGCCGAGTCCCTTGTAGCGCTGGACGAGCACGTGCTTCTTGTCGATGCGCTTGACCGCCTCGTCCCGCTCGCGCTCGTCGAAGCAGTAGATCTCCTCCTTGCCCGACTTCACCAGGAAGAGCGGAGGCTGCGCGATGTAGACGTGCCCCGCGTCCACGAGCTCCTTGAGCTCGCGGAACAGGAACGTCAGCAGCAGCGTCCGGATGTGGGCGCCGTCCACGTCGGCGTCGGCCATCAGGATGATCTTGTGGTAGCGCAGCTTGCCGATGTCGAACTCGTCCTTCACGCCGGCGCCGAGGGCCGTGATGATGCTGCGGATCTCCTCGTTCGCGAGGATCTTGTCGATGCGCGCCTTCTCGACGTTCAGGATCTTGCCGCGGATCGGCAGGATCGCCTGGAAGCGTCGGTCGCGCCCCTGCTTCGCGCTGCCGCCGGCCGAGTCGCCCTCGACGATGTAGAGCTCACATTCCTCGGGGTTGTCCCAGGCGCAGTCGGCGAGCTTCCCGGGCAGCGAGCCCCCGTCGAGGATCGTCTTGCGCCTCGCCAGGTCGCGGGCCTTGCGTGCGGCCTCGCGCGCCCGCGCGGCGGCCACCATCTTGTCCACGATCTTGCGCGCGATGGAGGGGTTCTCGTCGAAGTACTCGCGGAGCCCCTCGCCCACGACGCTCTCGACCGCGCCCTTGATCTCGTTGTTGCCGAGTTTGGTCTTGGTCTGGCCCTCGAACTGCGGGTCCTGCATCTTGATCGAGATGACCGCGGTGAGTCCTTCCCGCACGTCCTCGCCCGCGATGCTGGCCTTCACGTTCTTCGTGAGCCCCTCGCGGCTCGCGTAGTTCGTGAGCGTGCGGGTGAGCGCCGATCGGAAGCCGAACACGTGGGTGCCGCCCTCGATCGTGTTGATGTTGTTCACGAACGACAGCAGGGTCTCGGCGTAGGCGTCGTTGTACTGGAACGCGACCTCGACCGAGACGTTGTCGCGCTCGCGCGAGAAGAACACCGGCTTCGCGTGGAGCGTCTCCTTGTTCTGGTTGAGGTACTTCACGAACTCGACGATGCCGCCCTTGTACTGGTAGCCGGCCGTCTTCCCGGTGCGATCGTCGTTCAGCGTGATCTGCAGGCCGCTGTTGAGGAAGGCCAGCTCGCGCAGCCGCGCGGCGATTGTGTCGTAGTGGAAGTCCGTGACCTCGAAGATCTTCGGGTCCGGCCGGAAGCTCACCGTGGTGCCGGAGCCCTTTTCGCGCTTCTCGGCGGGGCGCGTCTTCATGTCGTACTTCGGAAGGCCGCGCTCGTACTCCTGCGTGTAGACCTGGCCGTCGCGCAGGACATCCACCAGGCACCATTCCGCGAGCGCGTTGACGCACGAGACGCCGACGCCGTGGAGACCGCCGGAGACCTTGTACGAGTTGCTGTCGAACTTGCCGCCGGCGTGCAGCGTTGTCATGACGACCTCGAGCGCCGGGCGCTTCGTGGTCGCGTGAATGCCGGTCGGGATGCCGCGGCCGTTGTCGCGGACGGTCAGGGCGCCGTCCTTCTCCACGGTCACGCTGATCTCGGTGCAGTAGCCGGCGAGGGCCTCGTCCACCGCGTTGTCCACGACCTCCCAGATGAGGTGGTGGAGTCCGCGCACGCCGGTGTCGCCGATGTACATCGCCGGACGCTTGCGGACCGCCTCGAGTCCCTCGAGGACGGTGATGCTGGTGGCGTCGTAGTGATGGCCCTTGCGGTCTTCCGTCAACGTCGCATCTCCTTCTCGTGTCATCACCGCGGGTTCCCTCCCCGTGCCGGGACGAAGCGCACGTCGCGCACGACCTTCGCGCCCACGTGCTCGTTCGCCCGCCTCACGAGCTCGCGCCGGAGAAACCCGAGCTCGTGCATCCAGGCCGATCCCTCGACCTCGATCGTCATCACGCCGTCCCGGAACGAGACGGCGTGCGTTCGCTTCGCGATCCTCTCCCCCGCCAGCGCCGGCCATTCCGTCACGGCGCGCCAGCCGGATGCGGCAGCTTCGAGCCGGAGGTCCCTCAGGACTTCCGGGAGGATGGCCGCGAGGGGCTTCATGCTCATCCCACCGCGTCCGGCAGCCGCAGCGGCATGATCAGGCACAACAGCTTTTCGTCGGCCTGGGGCGGCGCCCCCACGGGCTCGACGATGCCGGCCGACAGCGCGGTCTTCAGGCGGACCACGACCCGCTCCGTCGGGATGCTGCGCAGGATCTGGAGCAGGTACTTCGCGTTGTACCCGATCTCCATGTCCTCGCCGTCGTACTCGGCCTCGACCGTCTGCTCGCCGGCCCCGAAGTCCGCCGTGGCCGACGACACCGAGAACTTCCCGCCGCGGAGCGAGAACCGGATCTGCTGGGTGCTCGTGTCCGCGTGCGAGGCCACGATGTCCACGGCCTCGATCAGGTCCGTGCGGGCCACGATCAGCTCGCGCGGGTTGTCCTTCGGGATCACCTGCTCGTAGTTGGGGTACGGGCCCTCGATGAGCCGGGCGAAGACCTGGACGCGGTACTCGCCCACCTGCGTCGTGAAGCCCGCGTGATTGCGGCCGTCGGCGATGCGGATCTCGACCGGGCTCGTGGCCTCCTGGGCGAACTTGCTCACGGTCGAGAACACGCGGCCGGGCACGATGACGCCTTCCTTCGCGAGGTCGCCGAACGAGCCGTCGCGCGTGCTCCGCGCGAGCCGGTGGCCGTCGGTCGCCACGAACGCGATGTGCTTGTCGTTGCCGTGCACGAACACGCCGTTCAGCTGCGGCCTGGCCGGCTCCTCGGACGTCGCGTAGGCCGAGCGCTCGACCATACGCGCGAGCGAGTCGCCTTCGAGCGAGATCGTCGTGCCGCCCTTGAGCTCGGGCACGCGCGGGAACTCGTCCGCGGACTGGACGGGGAAACGCGACCACCCCTTGCCGTCGCCATAGCGCACTTCGCACTGGTTGCCCGAAAGCGCCAGCGAAACCGCACCCTTGGGCATCTTCCGCACCACCTCGTGGAAGTGGCGGGCCACCACGGCCGAGCGCCCGGGCGTGCGCACCGTGCAGGGCACGAGGACGGAGGTGGTCACGTCCATGTCCGTACCGGTCACCCGGAGGCCGTTCTTGTCCGCCTCCAGGAGCACGCAGTTCAGGATGGGCTGGGTGCTGCGCTGCTGTACCGATCCGAGGGCCCGACCGACGGCAAAGACCAGATCGCCCTGCTGGATGGTGAGGTCCATACGGTCACTCCCTGACGATTGGGAACTTCATGTCTTTCTGCAGCTTCCGCCGTCGCGAGTCGGGCCGCGCTGGGGGGGTGGGGGAAGGCGGCAGCATCATAGGCAGCCCCCCTGCGGGCTGCAAGCGATTTCGCACCCCTTTAAGGCCTTCTAACTTATTGTCTTTCAATAAGTAAAGAAGACAGTCGTAGTAGGGGCTGTGGAAGGTGTGCGAAACGTCACGAACTGGGCTTCAAACAGGTTCGGCGCAAGGGTTTGGACGCGCCGCGGTGGCTGGGGAGTACCGCCCGCTTGTCCACGGCATTTCGACACCGTGACGTTCGAGGGGGCGATCTCCCCACCCATCCACAGGTTATTCACACCTCATCCAGAGGCGAGCGTGGAAATGAGCCCGTTGATCTTCTCCCGCAGCGCGTCCTCGGTGTTGACCAGGCGCGCGATCTTCTCGCACGCATAGAGCACCGTCGTGTGATCCCGGCCGCCGAAGATGCGGCCGATCTCGGCGAGCGAGAGGTCCGTGAGCTGGCGCAGGAGGTACATCGCCACCTGGCGGGGCAGCGCGATGACCTGCGTCCGCCGCTTGCCCACGAGAGCCTCGCCCTTCACGCCGAAACGCTCCCCGACGGCCGCGAGGATGCGCTCCGGCGTGAGCTGGTCCGGCTCCACGCCGACGTACTGGCCCAGGACCTCCTCGGCGAGCTCGAGCGTGATCTCGCGCTGGGCCAGCGACGCCCACGCGAGGAGCCGCACGAGGCATCCCTCGAGGTCGCGGACGTTGCCCCGGATGCGGTCGGCCAGCAGCAGCAGGACGTCGTCCTGCAGCATGAGGCCCGCGCCCTCCTGCTCGCACCGGTTGCGCAGGATCGCGATGCGCGTCTCCAGGTCGGGCTGCTTGAGGTCGGCCACGAGCCCCTGGTTGAAACGCGAAATCAGGCGATCCTCGAGCCCCTCGATGTCCTTCGGGGGCTCGTCGGCGGTCACGACGACCTGCTTGTGCACGTCGCGGAGGGCGTTGAACGTGTAGAAGAACTCCTCCTGCGTGCTCTCCTTGCCGGCCAGGAACTGCACGTCGTCGATCAGCAGCACGTCCACGCCGCGGTAGCGGTTCCGGAACGGGAGCGTCTCCCCGTGCTGGATCGCGTAGATCAGCTCGTTCGTGAATCGCTCGGCCGGCACGTATTGGACCCGCGCCTCCGGGCGCACGCGCTTGACCTCGTGCCCGATCGCGTGGAGCAGGTGCGTCTTGCCCAGACCCGAGCCGCCGTGGATGAAGAGCGGGTTGTACAGGGCGCCCGGACGCTCGGCGACGCCCCGGCTGGCGGCGTGCGTGAAGCGGTTGCTGGGGCCGACGACGAAGGTCTCGAACGTGTGCCGCGGGTTGAGCGGCGTCTCCAGCCACAGCCGGTTCGCGCGCGTCACGGACGGCGGCGGGGCGGGCCCGCCCCGGGGCGCGGCGTTCAGGCCGGCGGCCCGCAGCGGCGGCGCTGCGGCGGGCTCGCGCGGCGTGAACCGCACCTCGGGCGTCACGCCCATGACGTCGTGCAGGGCCAGCCGCAGGGTCGAGAGGTGGTGCTCGTGGATCCAGTCCACGAAGAAGGCGTTGGGGACTTCGAGGTCGACGAGCCGCGAACTCAGCTCGCGGGGCACGATCGGCTTGAACCAGGTGTCGTAGGCCTGACGGCTGCCGAGGCGGCCCATGACGGACAGCAGGACCTGCTCCCAGAGGCGCGATTGGTCCTCCGGCTGAACGGGTTGGACGGCCATGTCCACGATCCTTGCAGGTGATGGTTTCGAGCTTTGTCCACAGGGTTCGGGGCGGCGAGAACAGTGCTCAATCGCGGCCCCGGGCCCGGCGGTGGGGGCAGTTTGTGGAAATGTGAAGCCGTGAATATCCACAATTAGGTGAAACGCTGGAAAGCCAAGCCAAACAATGCGGTAACTGGTGGCTCGAAGCACTTCCTCCACAGGTTGTCCACAGCGGGGGTGGGGCGGCGATGCACGGGCGGAAGCGGCCACGGGCGACCGCCGCGCATAGCGCACCTAAGGCGTTTGCTACGAATATCTTGTGGTCTTTGCCAGAGAGTCTCGCGCGTCGGCCCTGGAGGGCTTCGTCTGCGAGGGGCGAGAGGCTAGCATCCGCCCCATGGGGCCACAAGCCCCGAAAGGCACCGTCGTATCGCGTTGCCGTCCCGGCGGTTGTGGTGACAGCCGGAGGCCGTCGCGGAGCGGTCCCGGGAGGGCCGGCCGGCTCAGAACGGGAAGTTGGCCCCCACCGTCAGCTTGAGGTCGTCGTTGATCTGGTCGCTGAGCGCCACCTGGAGCTCGGCCAGCAGGCTGAGGTCGGCGTTCGGCGCGAACGAGAGGCCGAAGCGCAGAGGGACGGAGACGTCGGTGGTGTTCGTGCTGCCGAGGTCGCTGCGCGTGAAGAGCACGAGCAGGCCCGCGTACGTCGTCAGGTCCGAGCCCGAGCCGGTCGCGAACCGGCGGCTGCCGACGATCTCGGGCCCGACGCTGAGCAGGTTGAAGTTGTCGGCCGAGCTCACGCCGATCGCCGCGCCGAGCGACAGGTCGAACGGCATCGTTTCGGACCGCCTCGCGGCGATCGCCTTGAAGTCGCCCCCGAGCTTGACCGTGGTGCGGTTGTTGTCGCCGATGCTCACGCGCGAGAGGCCGCCCTGGAAGCCGAAGTCCACGCCGGGGTAGAAGCTCAGGCGGAGCTGGGCGAGCAGCTCGGATTCGCTCTTCGAGAAGCCGGCGTAGGCGCCGAAGAGCCGGGCGTTCATGTTGAGCGGCTCGGCGCCCGTGAACTGTCCGAACACCTGCGCGCAAGCCGCGTTCGCCGCCAGCGTCCCTGCGAGGAGGGCGGCGAGGACCAGAAGACGCTTCATCGGTGGAAGTCTCCCTTCGAATCGGTTCGTCCGTGAACGCGCGGGGAGCGTCGCGCCGAACCTGCCAACCCCGCGCGCCGCGGTCAAGCCCGGCGGCGCCTCATTCCGGGCGGACGAAGAAGGCCGATCCCCAGGCCAGCCGGTCGGCGAACCCGAGGCGGTGGTAGAGCGCGATGGCCGGCGCGTTGCCATCGTTGACGAACAGGCACACCTCCCGCGAGCGCTGCTGCAGGCGCGCGCACAGCTCCGCCAGCGCGCGCCGCGCAACGCCCTGGCTGCGCCAGGCCGGGGCCGTCCAGACGCCGGAGACCTGCGCGGCGTCGGCGGTCAGCGCGCTCACGCTCGCGCGGAAGACCAGCCCGCGCGCGTCGCGCCACACCCACGTGTGCCCGTCGCGGCAGTCCTCCTCGGTCCTTCGCGCGTAACCGGCGGGATCGATGTCGCGCGGGTCCTCGAGCAGTTCCTCGGCGCGCAGCCGGGCGCCCGACTCGTAGACGAGCGCGTAGTCCTCGCGGCGCGCGGGCCGCAGCTCCGGCAGCCGGGGGACCATGGGCAGCGCGCCCGGGGGGAGCGACATGTAGATCTGCCGCCGGCGCAGCCGCGGCGGGAGGTCGGGTCCGGGGAACGTCGCGAGCATCGCCGCAACGGCCTCGTACGGCCCGGTCACCTGGAATCGGACGGGCAGCTCCGGCACGCGCGCGCAGGCCATCGCGCCGAGCGCGCGCAGCGCGTCCCGGTCGTCGCCGAGCGGCAGCACGGCGCCCGAGTGGCCGCCGAGGTAGAGGAGGGCCGTGATCCGTCCCGCCCGGCGGGCCGCCCAGAACTCGTCGCGCGGCCGCGCGAACGCATCGCGGAGCACGAGCGCGACGAGGTACACGTTCGCCACGGGGTCGTCGTCGAGGAACGACAGCGCCTCGGGAACGTCGGGGGGCTCGAGCCGGTCGAGCGCGAAGGTACGGGTCTCGTCGTACAGGGTCATGAAGGCCCCGCAGCCGCGGGGTCCGGGACTCTACGCTGCCGGAAACCGCGGGGCCAGCGGTTCCACCAGCGCCGAGGGCGGCACGGGCGCGGGGCGGGGCGCCGCGGCCCGCGGGCCCGCGCCATCGCTTTTGACCGCGCGCGCGGGGGCCCCGTAGCATCCCCGCCCGACGGAGGTCCCATGAGCGAGCTCGTGATGGTGATCGAGGACGAGAAGGAGATCCGCGATCTCCTGCGCTACAACCTCGAGCGGTCCGGCTTCCGCGTCGCGGCGTTCGCGGACGGCGAAGAGGGGCTCGAGCAGCTGTTCGCCTCGCGCCCGGACGCCGTCGTCCTCGACCTGATGCTGCCGGGCCTGAACGGCCTCGAGATCCTCCGCGAGGTGCGCGGCGAGCCCGCGACCGCGGACGTCCCGGTGATCGTGCTGACGGCGCGTGGCGCCGAGATGGACAAACTGCTCGGCTTCGAGCACGGCGCGGACGACTACCTCACCAAGCCCTTCAGCCCGCGCGAGCTGATCGCGCGGCTGCGCGCGCTGCTGCGGCGGGCGAAGCCCTCGCAGGCGGGGCACGCGCTCGAGCAGGGCGCGCTGCGCGTGGACCCGGCGGCCCGCGAGGCCTCGGTCGCGGGGCGGCGGCTCGCCCTCACGCCGCGGGAGTTCGAGCTGCTCGCGTTCCTGATGCGCCACCCCGGACGGGTCGTCTCGCGCGAGGAGCTGCTGCGCAAGGTCTGGGGCTACGACTACCTCGGCGAGACGCGCACCGTGGACGTGCACGTTCGCCGCCTGCGCCAGAAGCTCGGGGCGGACCACGCCTTCATCGAGACCGTGACCGGCGCGGGGTACAAGTTCGTCGCTCCCGCGGGGGCGGTGGGCGCCTGACCGGAGCGCGCGTGCGCTCGATCCGGCTGCGCCTCTTCCTCGCGCTCGCGCTCTCCGTCGTCGCCGCGCTCGCCACGCTGGTCGCGATCGAGCTGCAGATCGAGCGCCGCGACCTGCTCTCCCGCAATGCCCGCGTGCTCGAGCGCGAGGCCCCGCTGGTCGCGCGACGCCTCCGGGACGCGCCGGCGCTGCACCGCGCGGGCTGGCTGGCGGCGGTGCAGGACGTGGACCGGCGGACCGGCCTGCGCGTGACGCTGATCCGTGCCGACGGGCGCGTGTTCGCCGACTCGCGGGCCGACACGGCCTACCTCGAGAACCACGCGAACCGGCCCGAGGTGAGGGGCGCCCTCGCGGGCCACGCGAAGAGCGCGGTGCGCAGGAGCGTGTCGCTGGGGATCGATCTGCAGTACGTCGCGGTCCCGGCGTGGCCCGGCGCGCCGTTCGCGGTCGTGCGCGTCGCCGAATCGCTGGGCTTCCTGCGCGACCTCGGCCGGCTGCAGTGGCGCGGGCTCCTGTTCGCCGCCCTGTTCGCGATCGCGGCCTCGCTCCTCGTCGCGTTCACGCTCTCGCGGCGGCAGGTCGGCCGCGTCATCGAGCTCGAGGCCGTCGCCCGGCGCATCGGGTCGGGAGACTCGGGCGCCCGCGCCCTCGAGCGGCCCGAGGACGAGCTGGGGCGGCTCGGCACGGCGCTCAACGTGATGGCGCGCGAGCTGCGGGAACGGCTCGACGCGCTGCGCCGCGAACGCGACGAGCGCGAGTACGTGCTCGCGCACATGTCCGACGGCGTCGCGCTCGTGGATTCCGAGGGGCGGCTGCTCCACTGCAACCACAGCCTCGCGGTGCTGCTCGGCGCACCCCGGCCCGCCGCCTCCGGGACGCCGCTGCTCGAGTTCGCGCGCGTGCCCGAGATCGGCGACCTCGTCGCCCGCGCCCGCGCGCGGGGCAGCGGCCTCGTCGAGGACCTGCGCATCTGGTCGCCCGAGTCGCGCGTCCTGCGCGCGGGCGCGACGCCGCTCGGCGAGGCCGGCGGCGGCGCGGTCCTGCTGGTGCTGCACGACCTCACCGAGGCCGAGCGCGTGACGCGCATGCGCCAGGATTTCGTGGCCAACGTCTCGCACGAGCTGCGCACGCCGCTCACCTCGCTGCGCGGCTACGCCGAGACGCTGCTCGACGGCGGGCTCGAGGACGCCGAGCACCGCGAGCACTTCGTGCGCGTGATCCGCGACCAGGCCGTGCGGCTGCAGGCGCTCGTGGACGACCTGCTGTCGCTCGCCGAGCTCGAGCGCGAGGGCGCGCCGCTCCGGCGCACGCGCTTCGACCTCCGCGAGCTGCTCGCGGAGCACGTCGCGAGCTTCCGCGAGGCCGCGCACCGCGCCGGGCTGGCGCTGGAGCTGCTGCCCGGGCCGCCGGTCGACGTGGAGGCCGATCGCGCGCGGCTCGCGCAGGTCGTGGCGAACCTCGTGGACAACGCGGTCAAGTACACCGAGCGCGGCGGGGTCACCGTCTCCGCCGGGGCCGACGCGGGGCACGCCTGGTGTGAGGTGCGCGACACCGGGCCCGGCATCCCGGCCGAGGACCAGGCGCGCGTCTTCGAGCGCTTCTATCGCCTGGACAAGGCGCGCTCACGGGAGCAGGGGGGGACCGGGCTGGGGCTGTCGATCGTGAAGCACATCGTCGGCCTCCACGGAGGGAGCGTCTCGGTCGAGAGCGCCCCCGGACGGGGAAGCGCCTTCCGTTTCGAGCTCCCCGCCGCGGCGACCGCCCCGCGTTAGGCCCCGGTTCGGCGGCTCTTCGACGGTTGCCGCAAAAGTAATGCGGTGTTCATCGGGCGGTAACAGGGGGTGGGGGACATTCCCCGCCGAACCCGCACGGGCGACCTCCGCCCGGCGTCCGCCCGGTCCCGGGGCTCTTCGCCCGGGGCGAGCCCCAACCCGTCGTGAGGCCACGTGACTCTCTCCCATTCGGAAGCCGACGAGGAAGAACTGCGGCCGTCGGCCCGGCGCCGGCGCGGCCGACCCCCGCTCATGGAACGCGCCCGGGCGCTCGACCTGATCCGCGAGGCGGCGCGGGACGGCCGGATGTTCCGCGTGCACCTCGAGCAGCCCGCACTCTACGCACGCGCCCGCCGCATGTGGGGCAGCTGGAGCGCGGCGCTCGCCGCCGCGGGAATCGACTACGAGCGGGTCGTCCAGTCGGCGCGCCGCCGCTCGCTCGACACGCGGCGCACGCGGAGGAACGACGACGCGCGATGAACAGCGGCCCGTCCCGACGGGTCCCGGGCACGGTTTCCCCCGGCCGGTTCGCCGGCCCCATCCCCGCATCGCTCCCTCAGGCCCTCGAGCGACGACCGGACACAGGCCGCCACCCGTGACGCGCGGTGACCGGCCCACGAGAGGACCCGACCGGAACATGAGAGCACCCGTCGCCAGCTGGACCCTCTGCCTCCTCCTGGTTGCGACGCTCGCGCACGCCCAGCAGGCGGCCACGCCCACGGCCGTGGCGCCGACTCCATCGGACTTCCCGCGCGGCAAGATCAGCGGCTACATCTTCGGGGACTGGTACGACAACCTTTCCGGAGACCCCGCGCACGTCTACGACGCGGCCGGCAACGACCTCGGCCAGGCGAACATCGACGGCAAGAAGGTCGTCACCCGCGACCTGAACGGCTTCCAGATGCGCCGGGCGTACTTCCAGCTCGACAACGACCTCAGCGCGAAGTACGCGACCCGCTTCCGCCTCGAGGCGGACGGCAGGTCGCTCACCTCCGACGGCAAGATCGGCGTGGCCGTGAAGGCCGCCTACCTCGCCGTGAAGAACCTCTACACGCACGCGGACCTCTACGTCGGCATCGTGACGACGCCGATGTTCGAGAACTCCGAGGGCTACTGGGGCCATCGCGCGATCGAGAAGACGATCGCCGACTTCCGCGGAGTCGGGCCGTCGGCGGACCAGGGCTTCGTGCTCAAGGGCGCGGTGGATCCCGGGCGGCACGCCGGCTACGCGGTGATGGTCGCCAACGGAACGGGCAACCGGAGCGAGACGAACCGCCAGAAGCGCGTCGGCCTCGCGCTGCCGCTCCGCTGGAAGGCCCTGCGCGTCGAGCCCTACGCCGACTACGAGAACGTGTACGGCCACCGCGACCGGGCGACGTGGAAGCTGTTCGCCGGCTACGACCTGCCCCGGCACGGCGCGGTCGGGTACGAGTTCGTCCAGTACGTGCAGCACACCGCCACGGGCCCGTACGTGGACCAGGTCGGGCACTCGATCTTCGCGCGCATCGCGCCCCGGCCCGACCTCGCGGGCTTCGCCCGGGTCGACCTGTGGGACCCGGACCGGAACGCCCCGAACCGCGTCCGGCAGCAGCTCTGGATCGCGGGCGTGGACTGGCAGCCGACGAAGAACGTCCACGTCATGCCGAACGTCGAGGCGATGCAGTACCGCCGCGTCGGCGCCGGCGTCGTGCCGCCGCACCACGACCTGCAGGCGCGCCTGACCTTCTACTACAAGTTCAGCAGGCCCCAATCCTGAGCCGCAGGAAAGGAACGAAGACCATGACCCGACCCGTTCGCATCGCCGCCGCGCTCGCCCTCCTCGCTGGCGCGGCCCTGGCGGGCCCCGGAGCCGCCCAGCAGCTCACGGGGGCCGGCGCCACCTTTCCGTACCCGCTCTACTCGAAGTGGTTCGACGTCTACCACCAGAAGACGGGCGTCGCGATCAACTACCAGTCCATCGGAAGCGGGGCCGGCATCCAGCAGCTGAAGTCGGGGACCGTGGACTTCGGTGCGAGCGACGCCGCGTTGTCCGACGCCGCGCTCGAGGCGATGCCGAGGCGGGTCGTGCACTTCCCGACCGTGGGCGGCGCGATCGTGCTCGCGTACAACCTGCCCACGCTGAGGGGTCGCCTGAAGCTCACGCCCGACGTGCTGGCGGACATCTACCTCGGCCGCATCCAGGCGTGGAACGACCGGCGCATCGTCGCCGCGAATCCCGGCGTTGCGTTGCCGAAAGGGCCGATCCTCGTGGTGCACCGCGCCGACGGCAGCGGGACGACGAACATCTTCACGATGTACCTGTCGGCGGTGAGCCCCCGGTGGAAGTCGAGCGTCGGGTCCGGCACGGCGGTGAGCTGGCCGGCCGGCGTCGGCGGCAAGGGCAACGACGGCGTCTCGGGGGTCGTGCGGCAGACGCCCGGCGCCATCGGCTACGTGGAGCTCGCGTACGCGAAGCAGAACAGGCTCCCGTACGCGAGCCTGCAGAACAAGGCCGGGAAGTACGTCGAGCCGACGATGGCCGCGGTCACGGCGGCGATGGACGGCGTGTCGAAGGAGCTCCAGAAGGACGTGCGGACGCCGATCGTGAACTCGGGCGACCCGGGCGCCTACCCGATCTGCGGGCTGACCTTCCTGCTCGTCTACCAGGACATGAAGGATCCCGCGCGCGCCCGCCAGCTCACCAACTTCATCAACTGGGCGATGCACGACGGGCAGTCGTACGCGGCGGACCTCGACTACGCGCCGCTGCCCGCCTCGCTCGTCGCGGTGAACGAGCACTCGCTGAAGACCCTCCTCGCGGCCGGCAAACCGCTCGGGGCCAAGTGAGCGTGACGACCGGCGGCATCGCGGACCGCGCGGCGACCGGCGGGGCGGGCGGAAGCCCGCTCCGTGCGGCCGCCGCGCGCGCCGCCCGTCGCGCGCCCCTCGCGGACGGCGCGCACGCCGCGCTCCTCGCCGCCGCGGCGGGCTCGGTCTTCGCGGTCGTCCTGCTGCTCGTCTACGAGACCTGGCGGGGCGCGCTGCCGTCGCTGCAGGCCTTCGGGCTGCGGTTCTTCATCGGCACGGAGTGGGACCCGGTCGCGGGCCGCTTCGGCGCGCTGCCGTACCTGGTGGGAACGCTGACGACGTCGGCGCTCGCGATGATCCTCGCCGTACCGGCGAGTCTCGGGGCCGCGGTCTACCTGACCGAGATGGCGCCGCGCCGAGTGGACACGGTGCTCTCGTACCTCATCGAGTTGCTCGCCTCGATCCCCAGCATCGTCTACGGGCTCTGGGGCATCTTCGTGCTCGCGCCGGTGCTGCGCGGCCTCGTCGAGCCGTGGCTGATCGCGCACTTCGGCTTCCTGCCGCTCTTCCAGGGTTTTCCCTTCGGACTCGGCGTGCTGAACGCGGGAATCGTGCTCGCGATCATGGTCCTGCCGACCATCGTGTCACTCGCGCGCGAGGTGCTGCGCGCGATGCCGCCGGCGTTCCGCGAGGCCGCGCTCGCGCTGGGGGCCACCCGCGCCGAGGCGATCGGCGTCGTGCTCGCCGGTGCCCGTCCCGGCCTGATGGGGGCGATCGTCCTCGGCCTGGGACGCGCGCTCGGCGAGACCATGGCCGTCACGATGGTGATCGGGAACTCGAACCGCCTGACGGCCTCGCTGCTCGCGCCCGGCGCGACGATGGCGAGCGTCATCGCCAACGAGTTCACCGAGGCGACCGAGAAGCTGCACACGGCGGCCCTCATCGAGATCGCCCTGGCGCTGTTCGTGGTGACGTTCGTGCTCAACGGGATCGCGCGCCTCGTGCTCCACCGCATGACGAAGGGGGTGCGCGATGTCGCCGGCGCGGCCTGACGCGGTGGCGCGCCGGACGCGCCTGCGCCAGCTCGCGGACCACGGCGTGACCGCGCTCTGCCTGCTCGCGGCGCTCGTCGTCGTCGCGCCGCTCCTGCTCATCCTCGCGCACCTCGTGCGCGCGGGCGGCGCCGGGCTGCGACCGGAGTTCTTCACCCACCTGCCGAAGCCCGTGGGCGAGCCCGGCGGCGGCATGGCAAATGCGGTCGTGGGCACCCTCGTCCTGGTCGCGATCGGCGCCGCGTTCGCCGTTCCGCTCGGCATCGGCGCCGGGCTCTACCTCGCCGAGATCGGCCGGGGCCGCATGGCCACGCTCGTGCGCCTCGTGAACGACGTCCTCGCCGGCGTGCCGTCCATCGTCGTGGGCGTCGCGGTGTTCGGGCTCGTGGTCGTGCCCATGGGACGGTTCTCCGCGATCGCCGGCGGCATCGCGCTGGGCATCCTGATGCTGCCGACGATCGTGCGCGCGACCGAGGAGGTCGTCCGCCTGGTGCCCCAGTCGTACCGCCACGCGGCGCTCGCGCTCGGGGCCCCGCGCTGGAAGGTGATCCACCAGATCGTCCTTCCCGCGGCCCGTGGCGGCATCACGACCGCCTGCCTGCTCGCGATCGCCCGGGCCGCGGGCGAGACCGCGCCGCTGCTCTTCACGGCGCTCGGCAACCGCTTCTGGTCCACGAGGCTCGACCAGCCGATCGCCTCGCTGCCGGTGATGATCTTCGACTATGCTCGCGCCCCGTACCCGGACTGGAACGCCCAGGCCTGGACCGGCGCGCTGACGCTCATCCTCGTGGTGGCCGCGCTGTCGGCGGCGATGCGCGTGGTGGCCCGGCGGAACCCATGACGATGCTCGAGAACCCCCCGACGACCAGGCCGGCCGCTTCCCCGGCCCCCGGACCGGCCGCGCTTCCGCCGCGGCCGGTGGCGGCCGCGTCCCGGGAGGGCGATGCCGCCCCGGCGACGCGGGCGCCGCACCTCGTCACGCGCGACTTCCGCCTGAGCTACGGCGTGCACGAGGTGCTCAAGGGCATCACGCTCGACATCCTCGAGCACAGCGTGACCGCCATCATCGGTCCCTCCGGCTGCGGCAAGAGCACGCTGCTGCGTTCGTACAACCGGATGAACGACCTCATCCCGGGCGTGCGCACGAGCGGCGAGATCCGGCTCGGCCCGCTCGACCTGCTCTCGCCCGCGACGAACGTCGTGGACCTGCGTCGCCGGGTCGGAATGGTGTTCCAGCGCCCGAATCCTTTCCCGATGTCGGTGTTCGACAACGTCGCCTACGGACTGCGCCTCGGCGGCCTTCGCAACCGGGGCGAGCTCGAGCGGCGCGTCGAGTCCAGCCTGCGCGACGCGGCGCTCTGGGACGAAGTCCACGACCGGCTGGGCCTGCCCGCGCACCGGCTGTCGGGGGGGCAACAGCAGAGGCTCTGCATCGCGCGCTGCATCGCCGTCGAGCCCGAGGTCCTGCTCATGGACGAGCCCGCCTCCGCGCTCGACCCGGCCTCGACCACCCGCGTCGAAGAACTCGTGCTCCGGCTCAAGGATCGCTATACCATCGTGATCGTCACCCACAACATGCAGCAGGCCGCGCGCGTCTCGGACCGCACCGCGTTCCTGATGCAGGGCCACCTGGTCGAAACCGGCGACACGCGGCAGATCTTCACGAACCCCCGGGAGCACCTCACCGAGGAATACATCACGGGACGGTTCGGGTGATCTCCGGGCACGACGACAGCCGGCGCGCGGCGTCGGAACCCTCGAGTCCGATGGGGACGATGGAACGGCACTTCGAGCAGCAGATCGACGAGCTGAAGACCCAGCTCCTCCAGATGAGCGGCCTCTCCGAGCGCATCGTGCGCAAGGCGGTCGAGGCGTTGCAGCGCCGCGACGCCGCCCTGGCCGCCGAAGTGCGCGCGGACGACCGGGCCATCGACCGGCTCGAGATCGAGATCGAAGAGCGCTGCATCGGCCTGCTCGCGCTCCAGCAGCCGCTCGCGCGCGACCTGCGGCTCATCACGTCGGCGATCAAGATCTCGAATGACCTCGAGCGCGTCGGTGATCACGGGGTCAACATCGCGGGCTGCGCGCAGGAGCTCGTGAGGTGGCCGGCCCTCCGCCCGCTGCCGGACCTCGGGCAGATGACCGAGGGGGCGATCGGGATGCTGCGCGACGCGCTCGACGCGTTCGTGCGGCGCGACGCCGACTCGGCCCGCCGGCTGTGCCGGCGCGACGACGAGGTGGACCACCTCAACCGCCGCCTGTTCGGCGAGCTGCTCGCGCGCATGGTCGCGAACCCGGGCGACATCGAGCCCGCCATGACGCTCGTGCTCGTGAGCCGCAACCTCGAGCGGATCGGCGACCTCGCGACGAACATCGCCGAGGAGGTCGTGTTCATCGCCGAGGCGCGGGTCATCAAGCATCACGCCGAGGAAGCCCCGGCGGGGGACGAGTTCGGCCGCAGCTGATCCGGGCGCGTCAGCGCCGGTCCGGGCGTGACGGCCGCGCGGGCGCGGGAACCAGTGCCGGCCGCGCCGGGCGCCGCACCCGGGGCCAGGCCCCTACGAGCCAGGCCGCCCAGGCGGCGGCCCACGCGAGCGCGGCGACGGCGTCGCGCGCCAGGTCGGCCGGCGCGAGCCCCGGGGACGAGACGCGCAGCACCAGCGCGAGCGCGACGCCGCCCAGCACGCCGGCGCCGAGCACCCGGCCCTCCTCGGCGAGCGCGTGTCCCCCGTGCGAGACGACGACGCGGGTCGCGATGGCGAGCGTGAGCAGCCCGTAGCCGCCCACGAAGACGACGTGCCAGGCGGCGATCTCCGCCCCCGGGAACGCCGCGGCGGCCACGAGCCCGAGCGCAACGCACCATCCCGACGCCCACAGCGCCCACGACAGGCGAACGTTGCGGCCGGGCCGCCGCCAGAGCTTCCAGGCGAGCATCGTGCTCGCGAGGCCCGCCGCCGCGCGCACCCAGGCGCCGAGCGCCGGCGCGCCCCTCGCCTCGCAGGCGAGCGCGCCGACGAGCAGCGCGGCGATCGAGAGCGCGAATGCCCTTCGCGGCAGCCGCTCGCCCGCGCGCGCGACGCCCGCGATGGCGAGCGGGTCCTTCATCATCGCGAACGTCGGGACGAGGAGCCCGCCCAGCCCGAGCACGAGGGCGGGCATCGTGCCGCGCGAGACGAGGCGCGAGGCGAATCGTGGAACGGGCTCGGCGAGCACGCCCGCCGCGACGAGCGACTCCAGAACGCCGCCGAGCACGCCGAGCGCGAGGCCCGTCCCGACGAGCAGGAACTCCTCGGGCGGCGCGGCCGCGCCGGGCCGCACGCGGCGGGCGATCGCGACCATCGTGAGGAGCAGCGTGCCGGCGAACACGGCGCCGGCCGCGACCTCGAGCCCGAGCGCGCGCAGCGAGGCGAAGGCTGCGGCGCCCGTGACGGCCGAAGCCAGCTCCCAGGTGCGGCACTTCGCGCCGTGCGTGAAGGCCGGCATCGCGGTGAGCAGGAAGCCGGCGACGAAGCAGAGCTCGAAGCCCTGGATCATGAGGTCCGCGTGCAGCGTCCCGGGCCAGGGCCCGCGGGCGAACGCCGCGGGCACCCAGGGCAGCACCCCGGCGATCGCGATCAGCGCCCCGAGCGGGAAGAGCACGCGGTAGGGCTCGATCGGCGGACGCTCCTCGGGGGCGCGCGGCTTCACCGACTCGCGCGTCGGCGCCTCGATCGGGGCGACGCGGAAGGGGCCCCCGCCACTTCCGGGCGCCGCGGCCGGGCTCACGCCCGACGGCCCGGCCCGACCACCCCGCGCCGCGTCACTGGCGGACGTCGGGCAGGATCAGGTCGATGCGGCCGATCACGGCGGCGATCAGCTTCTCCGCGGTGTCGAGCCCCGCGCGCCGCAGCGCCGGCGGGATCGGGCCGCCCGCCAGCGCGTCGCCGCCGACCACCTCGAGCCGGTCGTCGTGGTGCATCACGTACGCCGCGCGCGGGTCGGGCGCCTCGACGGGCTCGCGGGTGACCACCGCGAGGTAGCCGCCGGGCATCGAAACGCGGGCCGCCTGCTCGTCGTCGAGCGGATAGGCGAAGGGGCGGCGGAGCCTCTCGAACCGTTCCCGCGCGAGGGCCGCGTCGTGGCCCCACAGGCTCGGGTCCAGGCTCAGCGTGTTGATGATCATCTCGGGCACGGGGCGCACGGTGTCGCCGGGATCGCGCGGGGAGGCGAGCACGGGCACCCGCAGGCGGCTGCCGTCGCGCGAAGGCGCGCCGTTCGTCGGCGGGGGAGCCGGAACTTCGAGCGTCTCCGAAGGAGACCCGCCGAACGGGTTCCGGAGCTGCTCCCACGCCCGCAGCATCGCGTCGTGGTCGATGCGGCCCGTGCGGCCCCGGCTCTTCGCGCGCGCCCAGGCCCGGTACGTGGCTTCGTACTGCCCGTCCTCGAGCGCGTGCGCGATACGCGCCGCGACGTCCTCGCTCGGCACCTTGCGCCCGTTCTCGATGTTGAACAGGAACGAGGGCGCGAGGCCGCCGGTCGCCTCACTCAGTCGCTTGAGCGACCAGCCCAGCTCGAGCCGTCGAAGCCGGATCCGGCTCGCGACCGGGTCGTCGGCGGACGCTCGTGGCGTCGGCTTTGTGCGCGTTTCGGCTCCGGACATGCTCTGAAACTACGCCATTCTCCGGGCGGATGCCAAGAGTTGCCTTCCGTTTCGTGCTTGGGTCAAACGACTTGGCGGTCAGGTCTGACGGATGGAGAACGCCGACGCCACCCGGTCCCCGGGGAGCAAACACGTTTTGTTCCTGTTCAGGAAATGCAGCGGATCGCTTGAACGGCATCGGGTTCTCGGTCGACGCAGTCCCGTGGAATAGACCGATGTGGGCCCATGCCGGGGACCGGAATCGGCAGCCCCTGGAGGGGCCGCAATCAGGAGCGGGCGGCCTGGCCGAGGACTTCGACGGCCCGGTCGAGCTGGGCGTCGGAGAGGTACGGGGCCGGTCCGAGCCGCAGCACCTGCCCGCGATGATCCGTCCACACGCCGCGCGTTCGCAGCGCGGCGCACAGCTCCGCGGCGCGCGGCGATCGCAGCGCGAGGAATCCGCCGAGCCGCTCGAGCGGCCTCCCGCGCTCGCGCGCGACCACGCCCGGGTCGAGGCCGAGGGCGTCGAACGCGGCCGCGAGTCGCCCGACCTGGTGCCGGCTCACCTCGCGGAGGAACCGCGGCGTCAGCGCGCCTCGGTCGAAGAAAGCGAACACGCGCGCCGCGCGGTAGTGCGCGGTGGGATCCCACGTCGAGCCGGCCCAGCGCGCGGGGCCCTCGCCGTAGGGCACGCCGTCCGCCGGGCGGTCGGCGAGGCGCGCGAACTCGGCGAACCAGCCGGTGAGCACGGGGCGCAGCCGCTCGCGCCCGGGCGGGACGCGGAGGAAGGCGTTGCCCTCGCCGAGCTGGCAGTACTTGTAGCCGCCGCCCACGACGAAGGCGTCCGCGAGGCCGTCGGCCGCGATGTCGCACGGCACCACGTTGACCTGGTGGTACGCGTCCACGAGCAGCTCCGCACCGGCCGCCCGGCACGCCGCCGCGAGCGCGCCGAGGCCGGGCACGATCTCGGCGGTCTCGAACAGCACCGAGGAGACCAGCACCGCGGCGGTGCGCGCGTCCACCGCGTCGGCGAGCCGCGCGGCGAGGCCCTCGACGGGCCGCGCGGCGACGCGCGCGACCTCCAGCCGCCCGGTCTCGGCGAGCCGGTCGAGCTGGCGCCGCACCGTGTGGAACTCGCCGTCCGTCGTCACGAGCCGCGGCCGCGCCTCGAGCGGCAGCGCCGAGAGGAACCGCGTGACCAGCTCGTGCGTGTTCTGCCCGAGCGCCACCTCGGCCGTGGCCGCGCCGATCCGCCGCGCGAACCCCTCGCGCACGAGGTCGGCCTGCGCGAAGGCGTTCGCCCATTTGTCGTCCACGTCGCGCGCGGCGTCGTCCCACGCGGCCACCTGGCCCTCACGGGCGGCGTCGGGCCACGCCTGGTGCGAGTGTCCCGTGAGCAGCACGCGCTCCGAGACGCGGAAGCGCGCGTAGGAGGGCGCGAGCGCGTTGGGCTCGGCGCGCAGCGCCTCGAGCGTGTACGGCCCGGCGCTCACAGCTGCGCCCGGATCTCCCAGAGGTCGGGAAAGAGCGGCCGGTTCAGCGTGCTCATGAGGTACGCGGCGCCGGCCGAGCCGCCGGTGCCCGGCTTCGAGCCGATCGTGCGCTGGACCATCTTCACGTGGCGGTAGCGCCACTCCTGCAGGCCCTCGTCCAGGTCGAGCAGCCGCTCGCAGACGCTCGCGGTCGCCACGTCGCGCCGGTAGACGTCCACGAGCACCGCCTGCAGGGCCGGCGATGGCGCGATCGGCTCCCGCACGTCGCGCCCGAGCAGCTCGGCGGGCACGCGGTAGCCGCGCCCGGCCAGGAAGCGCAGGAACGCGTCCCAGACCGTCGGCCGGTCGAAGCGCTCCTGCAGCCGCCTGCGCGCGTCGCTGTCCGGCGCGTAGCGGTTCAGCGCGGACGGGTGCTTGTGCCCGAGCAGGAACTCGAACTCGCGGAACTGGTACGACTGGAAGCCGCTCCCGGACTCGAGCCGCTCGCGGAACGAAAGGAACTCGAGCGGCGTCATCGTCTCGAGCACGTCCACCTGCGCGACGGCCACCTTGAGGATCGTCAGCGTGCGCCTGAGCGTGCCCAGGGCCCGCGGCGCGTCGCGGCGGTCGAACTGCTCGACCAGCCAGTCGAGCTCGTGCAACAGCTCCTTGAACCACAGCTCGTACACCTGGTGGATGACGATGAACAGCATCTCGTCGTGCTGCGGGCCGTCCGAGAGCGGCTGCTGCAGCTTCAGAAGCTCGTCCACCTTGAGGTAGCTCGTGTACGTCACCGGCATGGCGATCCCCTTCGCGCATCGTTTTCGTCGGAGCGGGGCGCCGCGCGTGCGCGAAGCGCGGGCCGGAGCGCACGCAAGCTAGCACGCGCCCCGGCCCGGGGTGGAGCGGGGCCGCCGTCGGTGCGGCCCGCGCGCGCCGCGCGGCCGGCTGCTAGTCTGCCGGCCATGTCCGAACCCCCGGAGCCCGCGACCCGCCCGCACGACCCGCCGGACGGCGTCCACCCGAACGTCGTGGCGCTCGGGTTCACGTCGCTCTTCACCGACATCTCGAGCGAGATGCTGGTGCCCATCCTGCCGATGTTCGTCACGGTCACGCTCGGCGCTTCCGTCGCGAGCCTCGGGATCATCGAGGGCATCGCCGAGTCCACGGCGTCGGTGCTGCGGCTCACCTCGGGCTGGCTCTCGGACCGCCTCGGAAGCCGCAAGCCGTTCGCCGCTCTCGGGTATGCGTTCTCGGGCGTCGCGAAGGCCACCATGGCCGTCGCCACGTCGTGGACGTTCGTGCTTGCGATGCGCTTCTCGGACCGGCTGGGCAAGGCGCTGCGGACGCCGCCCCGCGACGCGCTCATCGCCGACTGCACGGCCCCGGCCTACCTCGGCCGCGCGTTCGGCCTGCACCGGGCGATGGACACGATCGGCGCCGCGATCGGGCCCCTCGTCGCCTGGTGGCTGCTCTCGCGCTGGCAGTCGCTCGGCGCCGAGGGCTACCGGCGGGTCTTCCTCGCCTCGGGCATCCCCGCCGCGCTCGGCGTGCTCGCGATCGTGCTCTTCGTGAAGGCCTCGCCGGCCGCGCCGCGCGTGGCCCGCACGCTCCGGCAGCAGGCCGGGGCCCTGGGCCCGGCGTTCCGGCGCTTCCTCGTCGTGGACGCGGTCTTCCAGCTCGGCAACAGCAGCAACGCGTTCGTGCTGCTCCGCACCGAGAAAGCGGGCTGGAGCGCCAGCCACGTTTCGCTCGTCTACCTCGCCTTCAACCTCGTCTACGCCGCGCTCGCGCTGCCCTTCGGCGGGCTTTCCGACCGCGTCGGTCGCCGGCCGCTGCTGCTCGCGGCGTACGCCGTGTTCGCCGGCACGTACGCGCTGCTCGCGTTCGACGCCTCGAAGTGGGGTGTCGTCGCGGCCTTCCTGCTGCTCGCGGTGCACAGCGCGCTCGTCGAGGGGCAGGCGAAGAGCCTCATCGCCGACCTGGTTCCGCGCGACCTGCGCGCGACGGCGTTCGGCGTGCACGCGACGGTCGTCGGCCTGGCGCTGCTGCCCGCGAGCGTCGTGGCCGGCGAGCTGTGGGACCACGTCGGCGCGTCGGCGCCGTTCGTGGTGGGCGCCTCGCTCGCCCTCGTCGCCGCCGTGCTGCTCGCGGTGCTGCTGCCGCCGGGCCGCGAGTGGGAGGAACGCCATGCCGGATGACGTGCGCGCGCCGCAGGGCGAGTTCGAGCGCATCCGCGACATCGTCTCCGCGCTCCCGCGAGGCGAGGGCGTGGTCGTGGGCCCGGGCGACGACGCGGCGGTGCTGCGGCCGCGCGTGGGCCGCGACCTCGTGGTCACGACCGACGCGTTCGTCGAGGGGCGGCACTGGCGCCCGGACCTGCTCGACCCGGAGGCGACGGGGCGCCGGCTCGCGGTCGCGAACCTGAGCGACCTCGCGGCCATGGCGGCGATCCCGCGCTGGGCGCTCGTCTCGATCGGCGCGCCGGTCGCCGCCGATCCCGCCGGGCTGCGCGCGATCGAGCGCTCGATGGCGGCCGTCTTCGAGATGGACGGCGCGGCCGTCGTCGGCGGCAACCTCGCCGCCACCGACGGGCCGGCCTGGTTCAGCGTCACGCTCATCGGCGACGTGGCGCGCGGCGGGCACTGGACGCGCAAGGGGGCCCGCCCGGGCGACGTGCTCGCGGTCACCGGGCACCCGGGGCGCGCCGCGGCGACGCTCGCGCTCGCGGGCTCCACCGAGCCGCCGGCGCTCGGCAACGCGCCGCTCGGGCTCGCCGAGGCCTTCGCCAACCCGCCGAGCCGCGTGCGCGCGGCGCACGCGATGGATGCCGCCGGCGGCGTGCGGGCGGCGGTGGATCTCTCCGACGGCCTCGCGGGCGACCTCGCGCACGTCTGCGAGGCGAGCGGCACGGGCGCGGTGCTCCGCGAGGCGAAGCTGCCGGACGACTCGCTGCTCGCGAAGGCGGCGCGCGACCTCGCGGCGCTGCGCAAGGACCGCGGTGCCGCCGCGGATCCGAAGGCGCTGCTCGCGGAGTTCCGCTTCGCACCGGGGGACGACTACGAGCTGCTGCTCGCCATCGACCCCGAGCGGTTCGACGCCTGCGCGAACGCGGCCCGCGAGGCAGGGGCGCCGCTGCACGCGATCGGCCGCTTCACGGCGGACGCGGGCCGGATCGTCCTGCAGCACGCCGACGGCGGGGAGACGCCGCTGCCGGGCCACGGCTGGGACCACTTCCGCTGACGGGGCGGCGGGGGCGCGGCCGGCCGGAGGGCCGGATCAGGTCCTGCGGGTCGGCTTGCGCGACGAGGCCGTGGCGGTCCGGCGACCCTTCGTTCCGGAGGCGACCATCGCGGGCGCCCGCTCGGCCGCGCGGGCGGACGGGGCGGTGCGGCGCCGGGCCGCGGGCTTCGCGGGGCCGCCCGGGCGCCGGCGGCGCGGGGAATCGGCGGGACGACGGACCTTCACGTGCAGCTGCTCGATCACGCGGTCGCCGTCCACGTCCTGGAGGCCGCGGAAGCGCGCTTCGAGCGCCAGCAGCGCCTTCTTGCGCGGAATGCCGCCGTTGTAGCCGACGAGCCGGCCGTCCGCGCCGATCACGCGGTGGCAGGGCACCACGATGACCAGCGGGTTCTGGTTGGCGGCGAGGCCGACGGCTCGCGCGCTGCGCGGCTCCCCGATGGCCTTCGCGACCTCGCCGTAGCTGCGGGTCTCGCCGTACGGAATCGCGCCGAGCGCGGCCCAGACCTTGTGCTGGTGCTCGGTGCCGACCGGGTCGAGCGGGAGGTGGAACGACTTCTGCGTGCCGCAGAAGTAGCGATCGAGCTGCTCCGCGATCGGCCGCAGCTCGCGCACGGACGGCTCCCACGCCGCGTCCGGGTCGTCGGCGGCGTGCAGGGCGATCGTGCGCTTGAGGCTGCGCCTGTCCATGAACTCCACGTAGCGGAGCCCGCGCTCGGAGGCGGCGAGGAACAGCAGCCCGAGGGGCGGTGGCGCCGACATCACGTGGTAGAGAATGCGCATGGGGCGCCAGTCTAGTGCAGCCCCCGCGGCCCGGCCAAGCCGCGATCGTCGCCGGCGGCGGGGGCGCCGTCAGCCGCGCGGGAGGAGGCGCGGCAGCAGCGCCCCCGTGCGCGACGCGTACCGGGCCCACTCCTCCCCGAAGGCCTCCGCGAGCAGCCGCTCCTCGCGCCGCACGCGCACGAGCTGCGCCACGAGCATGAGCGCGGGCACCGGCAGCGCGAAGCCGCTGCCGAAGGCGATGGACGCACCGAGGCAGGCGAGCAGCGCGCCGAGGTAGCCGGGGTGGCGGACGAGCGCGTAGGGCCCGCCGGTCTCGAGCGCGTGCCGGTCCTGGAGCGCGACCACGGGCGCGAAGCGGCGCCCGAGGCGGACCATCGCGGCGATGCGCAGGCCGAGCCCGGCGGCGACCGCGACGATTCCCCACCACGACACGGTGTTCGCCCACGGCAGCGTGAACAGGGCCCGGCGCGCGCCGAAGGCCCCGAGCGGCGCGGCGGCCATCGGCAGCAGGAAGAGCGCCACCATGACGAACGGATCCGGCCGGGCGCGCGCGGGGGCCTGGCCGCGCGCCGGCCGCAGCAGGGCCAGCGCGACTCCGGCCACGCCCCACACGACGAGAAGCGCGAGTGCGCGCGGGTCGATCAGGAGCATTCGCGGGTCGCCGAAGCCGAGCGCGAGCAGGGCGGCGTCGAGCGCGAGCACGACGAGCGCCGAGACCACCGAGCGCACCGGATGGGGGCGGGGGGGCGTCACGCGGGCAGGGTAGTCGAGACCGGCCCCCGGGTTCACGCCCCGACGGGGCCGTCGCGCCGCGGCCCGGGGGCGACCTTGCCGGCCCCGCGCGCCGGCACTAGCGTCGCCGGCTCGAGCCACCCCCACCGGAGGCGCAGCGATGTTCCAGTTCCTCGGCCCGTACCACCCGATGATCGTCCACACCCCCGTCGCGCTGCTGGTCTTCAGCGCGTTCTTCGCCCTCGTCGGCCGGCTCTTCGACCGCGAGTGGGTGCGGAAGACCTCCATGCTCCTGCTCGTGTTCGGCTTCCTCGGCGCCTGGTTCGCGTTCCAGTCCGGACACGCCGCGCACCACGTCCCGGAGCGAAAGCAGGGTGTTCCCGAGGAGGCGATCGACGAACACGCCGAGTTCGCGAAGTACACGCTCTGGGCGGCGGGCGCGGCGGTCGTCGCCTACGCGGCCACGACGCGCCTTTCGGGCGGCGCCGCCGCGGCGGTCGGCATGGTGGCGCTCCTGCTCCAGCTCGCGGCCGCCGTGCTGGTCGGCGTCACCGGGTTCCGGGGCGGCGACCTCGTCTTCGACTACGGCGCGAACGTGAAGGTGGGGGGCGTGCTCGTGAAGAACCCGGGCACGGCCGAGCGCGGGGGCGGCGCGGAGGCCGGCCGCCCCGCCGCGCGCGGCGGGGGGCACGAGGAGCGCGACCACGACGGGGACTGAGTCCCGGCGCGCGCGAAGGCCCGGCGGCCGCGATCCGGCCGCCGGGCCCTTCGTCCGGCCGCGTCAGCGCGACTCGAAGATCAGCTCGTGCCGGACCCAGTCGAACGTGACGCGCCGGCGGCTGAACCAGTCGGGACCGAGGAGCCCATCGAGCCGCACGCCTTCCCGCCAGGCCTCGCCGGGGTCCATCGCGCCCATCCAGCCGTTCACGCGGTCCCCCACGACGCTTCCGACCGACAGGGTCGGCACCGTGGCCGCGGCCCAGGGACGGCCCTGCAGCGCGGTGCCCACGCCGCGCATGAGGTTCGCCATCTTGCCGGGCTTCAGCCCCAGCTCCTCGAACGTGTCGTACGGCCCGCCGAAGCCGGCCCCGGGGAGCCCCGTGCCGACGATCATCGACAACCGCCGTCCGCCGCCGATGCTGCCCCACACGACCAGCTGGTTCTCGGTCCAGCGCTCGAACGGCACGCGCGGCGCGATCGAGGCCGAGGAGCGGTCCGTCACGGCCCGCTCGCGGCGAAGCTCGAGGTACTGCTTCTTGAAGTCGATGCGCACGCCCAGCCGCTCGAGCAGGTCGAGCCCCAGGACCATGCCGATGTCCCGGCCAAGCGGGTTCACGTCGAGGCTGTAACGGTGGAGCGAGGTGGTCGCCACCGGCACGTTGGCGATCTGGATGCCGCCGAGCTCGACCTGCTGCGCGATCGCGTTGCCGGCGGCCACGTGCGAGCCGATCCAGAACACCGCGCGCTCCCCGGGCAGCTCCTCGAGGTGCGCGGCGCGCACGTTCGTCGGGTCCACGAGGACACCCGGGCAGCCCGGGTCGAGCGCGACGAGCACCTGGTGGCCGTTCAGGCTCGCCTTCACGAGCGGGACCGGGTACGCGCGGGCGAATCGGAGCTTCGCCGTGGCGGGGCCCTTCAGCACCTGGAACGCGTCGAGCTGCTGGAGCCGCTCGAGCAGCGGCAGGCGTCCCTCGTCGTTCGCCTCCTCGGCGAGCGCGGCGGCGCCCTTCCAGTCGCCGGTCCGAAGTCGCGCGGCGTAGAGGTCGCGCACGGCGCCTTCGGCGTCGCCGGCCGCGACGAGCAGGCTCTCGGCCTCGCCGGTCCGCTCGTGGTAGAGCGCGATCTTGCCGAGCGCCGCCAGCGACGGGCGGTCGTTCGGCTGGAGCGCGAGGACGCGGTCGAGCACCTTCGTGGCGTCGTTCCAGCGGCCGAGCCGGACGAGCGCCTGGCCGAGCGTCGAGAGGCGCCCGGCGTCGTCGCCGTGCCCGACCGTGTCGCGGACCGCGTCGCGGAGCCGGGTCTGCGCCTCGCGCCAGTCCTGCGGGAAGTCGTCCTGGGCCCGCGCGGGAAGCGCGGCCGCGAGAACCAGCGCGAGCGCGGGGAGCAGGGCGAGGGCGTGGACCGTCGCGAGGGGCCTCATGACGCGAGAAACCTCTTCGCCGTGCCGAGCAGCACCTCGGCGCCGATGCGCAGGCACTCCTCGTCCACGTCGAACCTCGGGTGATGATGGTCCCAGACCAGCCCCCGCTGCTCGTTGCGCGAGCCGATCGCGATGAACACGCCGGGGACCCTGGCGAGGATGGCCGAGAAGTCCTCGCCGCCCATCGTGCGCACGTCGTCGCGGACCCTCGCCTCCCCGACGACCTCGACGGCGGCGGCCCGCGGGTAGGCACACATCGCGGCGTCGTTGACCGTGGGCAGGTTGCCGCGTTCGAAGAGGATCTCGGCCTCGCACCCGAGGGCCTGCGCGACGCCCTTCACGACCCGCTCGAACATGCCGGGGATGGCGGCGTGCAGGTCGAGGTCGAAGACGCGGATCGTTCCGTTCATCCACGCGGTCTCGGGGATGATGTTGAACGCGGTGCCGGCGCCCAGCCGGGTCACGCTCACGACGGCCTGGTGGAACGGGTCGGCATTGCGCGAGACGATCGTCTGGAGCGCGGTCACCATGTGCGCGAGGCACACGACCGGGTCGCGGCTCGCCTGCGGCATCGCGCCGTGCGCGCCGCGCCCCCGCACCTTGACGGTGAACTCGTCCACGGCGGCCATCCACGGCCCCGCCGTCACGCCGACCGTGCCGACGGGCAGGTCCTGCCACACGTGCAGCCCGAACGCGGCGTCGGGCTTCGGGTCGTCGAGCAGCCCGTCCTGGATCATCGCCTCGGCGCCGCCCTTCGGGCCCCCGAGCTCCTCGGCCGGCTGGAAGACGAACACGACCCGGCCCGGCAGGTCCTTCCCCTCGGCGACGAGGCGCTTCGCCACCGCAAGCAGGATGCTGACGTGGCAGTCGTGCCCACACGCGTGCATCCGCCCGTCCGAGAGCGAACAGTACGGCGTGTCGTTCGCCTCCTGGATCGGCAGCGCATCCATGTCGGCGCGCAGAAGCACCGTCTTGCCGGGCCGGCCGCCCTGCAGCACCGCGACGACGCCGGTGCGGCCGACGCCGGTCCGGGGCTCGAGGCCGAGTGCGCGCAGCTTCGTCGCGATCAGCCCCGACGTGCGGACCTCCTCGAAGCCGAGTTCGGGATGCTGGTGAAGGTCCCGACGGACGGCGATCAGCTCGTCGATCTCGGGACCCGTGAAGACGGGCGTGGCGATGCTCATGGGCGGGCCTCTGCGTTGGGGGCCGGGGGCGGACGGCGGCGTCCGCCGCATCTTGCCATCGCCGGAGCCGCCCACCAAAGCCTCGCGGCGGGCCGGGGGCCGGCCCGCCGCCCGGGTCGCCCGGGGTCGCGCCTACCAGCCCGAGCGGCCGGCGCTCTCGACGCGGTACCTTGAGAAGTGCCTGAGCGGTGCCTGCACGGTGGCGTCTGCCACGTTCACGTGCGAACCCGGGCAGGGCGTCCACTTCGACGAGTCCGGGTCCCACCAGCTCAGGGATGCGTTCGCGAGGAGCGCGCGGTCCATCGGCGCGGCGTCCGCCACGAGCTGCACGGGCTTCAGGAAGTCGTTGCGGTCCTCGGGGGTGATGCTCACGTCCACGACCGGCTGTGAGAGATCACCCTGGCGGACGGTGACGATGCCGTCGGCCTTCAGGGCGCCGGGCGGAATCACGACGCTGAAGTTCCCGGCGCTCACGGTGCCGCCGTAGATCGCCCGGACGTAGACCGTTCGCGACGCCCCGGCCTCCTGGGCGGCGGCCGTCGCGGTCGCGGCCCGGCCGGAGGGCGGGCCGGGGGCGGCCGTCGCCCGCGATTCGGCGCCGGAAGCGCTCCGGGACGAGGGCAGGGCCGAGCAGCCGGCGACGAAGAGGCCGGCGGCCAGGGCCAGCGAGAGGGCTCCGCGGATGGACTGGGAGATCACGGGGGTTGCCTCCTGGGTCGGTCCCGCGAGCGCCGGCCGGGGAGGCGGCGGGCGTCGCGATAACCCCTTCCAGCGCAACGGCCGTGCCCCGGAGGCCTTGCGGGACGCACGCCCCCCGGGGGCCCCGTGGGCTCCTGCGGGGCACCGGCTTGCGGCGGCGGCGGGCAGGCCGGCGCCGGTGGTCGTGCGTCGCGCGCCGGACCCGGGGCGCCCGGTCTGGGGCGGGTGCCGCAGCCGCTGCGGGAAACCGCGCCGGAAGCGAACGGGGCCGCGGCATCGCTGCCGCGGCCCCGTCCCGCGATTCCGGATCGAAGAGCGCTACTTCTTCAGCATCTTGCGCTTCTCGATTTCCTTCTTCAGGACGTCCTTGTTGAGCACCACGAACTCGACGCGCCGGTTCTTCGCCATGTTGAGCGCGCTGTTGTTCGGGGCGATCGGCCGGGACTCACCGTAGCCCTTCGCGGTGAGCTGCTCGGGCTTGATCTCGGGGAACTTGTTGAGCAGGTAGTTCCGCACCGACTCCGCCCGGGCCTCGGACAGCTTCTGGTTCGAACTCGCCGAGCCGCGCGAATCCGTGTGGCCGCCGATCTCGATGCGCAGCTGCGGCCACTTGCGCAGCACGGCGCCGACCGCGTCGAGGGCCGAATACGAATCCGGCGCCAGGTCGGCCTTGCCCGTCGCGAAGTTGACGCCCTGGAGCCGAATCATGCCCGTGTCGAGCAGTTCCGTCTCCTTCTCGGTCACCTCGATCGGGCAGCCGTCGGCGTCCACCTTGAGGCCGGCGGGCGTGTCGGGGCACTGGTCGAGGCCGTCGTAGACGCCGTCGCCGTCGGAGTCCTTCGGGCAGCCGCTGGCGTCCACCGTCGCGCCGGTGGGCGTGTTCGGGCATTTGTCGAGACCGTCGTAGACGCCGTCGCCGTCGGAGTCCTTCGGGCACCCGGTCGCGTCCACGGTCGCGCCCTTCGGCGTGTCGGGACACTTGTCGATGCCGTCGTAGACGCCGTCACCGTCGGTGTCCTTCGGGCAGCCGCTGGCATCCACGGTCGCGCCCTTCGGCGTGCCGAGGCACTTGTCGAGGCCGTCCCAGACGCCGTCACCGTCGGAATCGGTCGGGCACCCGTTGGCATCCACCGTGGCGCCCTGCGGCGTGTCCGGGCATTTGTCCTTCTTGTCCGGCACGCCGTCCATGTCGGTGTCCTTCGGCTTGCCGCCCCAGGCGAAGTCGAGGCCGGCCCACACCTGCTGGTCGGCCTTGTTCGACGCCGTGCCCCAGTGGCGGTCCGGGAGCGACAGGATGTTGCGCGCCTCGAGCCGCAGCGCGAGGTGGCTGCTCATCCACGAGCGCCACCCGATCGCCGCCTCGAACGTGCCGAAGTGGCTCTCGTCCACGCCGGTGACGTCGGTTTCGTAGCGCACGTAGCCGCCGCCCGCGGCGAAATAGGGCGCGCCGATGTTCCACTGGATGGGCGTGAACATCAGGTTGCCCGACACGTCCATGACCTTGGCCGAGTAGCTGTGGTCGGGATTTGCGATCTCGTCCGGCTTCGAATACGAACCGGCGACCTCGAGATCCCACCACGGGTTGAGACGCGCCCCGAGCCGGGCGCCGAATACGGGCGCGTCGGCCAGGGCACGGTCGACCGGGTATTGATGCTTGTCCGAGAAGAAGCCGTAGCCCGCCATGGGGGTGAGCCAGAAGAGGCTCCCTTCCGGGGCCGCGGCGCTCGCGGTGCCTGCCGCGAATGCGACGGCGGCCGCGAGCAGCAGCGACGACAGAGCGACACGTGAGCGCATGGGGTCCACCTCCTGTGGGCCGAGAGAAGCGACGTCGATGTCGAGCGGGATGCGCGGTGCGAATGCGGCAGAACATAGGACGAACGCGCCGGACCCGGCAAGGCGGCAAGAACGGCCTCCCAGCCTCCCGGCGTCCCGGGCGACCGTTCGTCCGCCTCCCGAGACCGTCCGGCGCATGACCGTCGTCCCGCCGGCTCCCGGCGGTGATCCTGCGCGCGTGCCCCGGACCCGGCCGGCCCGGCCCGGAGGGGCGAATGGAGGAGGCGGTCATGGCGGTACTCGAGGTCGATCGGGCCCGCAAGCGCTTCGGCGCCGTCGAAGCGCTGCGGGGTGTCTCCCTCGACCTGCGCCAGGGCGAGATGCTGGCGCTCCTGGGTCCGAATGGCGCCGGCAAGACCACGCTGGTGCGCGCGCTCGCGGGCCGCGTGCGTCTCGACGGCGGGCGGCTCTCGCTGTTCGGGCGCGACCTCGCGCCCGAGTCGCCCCGGCCCGAGCTGGGCATCGTGCCGCAGGAGATCGCGCTGTACCCCTCGCTCACGGCGCGCGAGAACCTCGAGGCCTTCGGCCGGCTCGGCGGGGTCGCAGGCCCAGCGCTCGCCGCGCGCGTGCGCCGGGCGCTGGAGTGGACGGGGCTGGCCGAGCGCGCGAAGGCGCAGGTCCGTACGTTCTCCGGCGGAATGAAGCGCCGTCTCAACATCGCCTGCGGGGTGCTGCACGAGCCGAAGGTCTTGCTGCTCGACGAGCCCACCGTGGGCGTGGACCCGCAGAGCCGCGAGCGGATCCACGACATGCTCTCGGCGCTGCGGGCGTCCGGCGTATCGCTGCTCCTGACGACCCACGATCTTGCCGAGGCCGAGGCCCGCAGCCAGCGGGTCGTGATCGTGGACCACGGCCGCGTGCTCGCGTCGGGGACGCTGCCCGAGCTCGTCGCGCAGGCCGGCCTGGCGGATCGCCGGGTCCGGCTGCGGCTCGACCGTCCCGCCGCCGCGGCGCCGGCCGGCCTCGCGCTGGCCGACGGCGGCGGTGAGCTGACGGCCAGCATCGCGGACGTCGCGGGCGAGCTGCCCGCGCTGCTCGGGCGCGTGCGCGAGGCCGGGCTCGCCGTGCTCGATCTCGAGGTGCGCGCCTCGAGCCTGCACGAGGTCTTCCTCGCGCTCACCGGAAAGGAGCTCCGCGAATGATCCGGACCCTGATGCGCGTCGCCTGGACGAACCTGTGGCGCGATCGCTCCGTGCAGGTGCTCGTGTTCGTCGTGCCCATCGTCTTCTTCTCGATCTTCGCGATGATCTTCGGGCAGCAGCAGGACGTCGCGACACGCAGCGTGAGTGTGCTCGTCGTGGACGAGTCCCGCACCGAGACGAGCGCCCGCGTCGTGACCGCGCTCGCCGAGGACCCGAGCCTGCGCGTGCACACCACCTGGCGCCGTGGTCCCGCCGACACGACGCAGGTCGTCCTCGACCGTGCACGGGCCGAGGCGCTCGTGCGCGAGGGCGCCTGCTCGGTGGCGATCGTCCTGCCGGCCGGCATCGACACCTCGCTCTCGCGCTTCGACGGCCGGGGCGAGGCCGTGATCCTGCTGACCGACCCCTCGGACCCCGTGGCGCCCCGCATGGCTGCCGGGCTCCTCCAGCGCGCGGTGCTGAACGCCGGCCGGGCCGAGGCCGCGGAGTTCGGGGCCGCGTCGGCCGCGACGCCCGTCGAGGACCTGATGCCCGCGCGCACCCGCGAAGTGCCGGTCGTCGGCAGGCGCGAGGACCGCCCGAACGGCTTCGTGGCGTTCTACGCGGCGGCGATCGCCGTGATGTTCCTGATGTTCACCGCCAGCAACTCCGGCGGCTCGCTGATCGAGGAGAACGAGAGCGGCACGCTCGAGCGCGTGCTGTCGAGCCGCGTCGGCATGGGCCGGCTGCTGTTCGCGAAGTGGCTCCACATCACGCGGCTCGGCGTGCTGCAGATCGCCGTCATGTTCGCCTGGGGGGCGCTCGTCTTCCGGCTGCCGCTGCTCCCGCACCTCGCCGGATTCGCCGTCGTGACGGTCTTCACCGCCGGCTGCTGCGCCGCCTTCGGTCTCGTGATCGCGACGGCCGCGCGCACGCGCCAGCAGCTGCAGGGCCTCGCGAACCTCGTCGTGCTCACCCTGTCGGGCGTCGGCGGCAGCATGTACCCGCGCCCGCTCATGAGCGAGACGATGCAGAAGCTCTCGCTCGTCGGCTTCAACTCGTGGGCGCTCGACGGCTACCTCAAGGTCTTCTGGCGCGACCAGTCCCTCGCCGCCCTCTGGCCGCAGCTCGCCATGCTCACCGCCTTCGGCGTCCTGTTCTTCGCGATCGCGAGGAGGCTGGCACGGAGGTGGGAGACCACCTGAGCCGCGGCGCTCCCCGGGCTTCTCGCCCGCGCGAGCCGTCGCGCCCCTACGCCGCCGCCGTCAGCAGTAGCGGCCCCGACGCCGTCACGACGAGCGTGTGCTCGTGGTGCGCCGCGAGCGAGCCGTCCGCGGTGCGGATCGTCCAGCCGTCCGCGTCCTCGTACGAGTCGCCGCTGCCCATCGCGAGGATCGGCTCCACGGTGAGGACAAGGCCCTCGGTCAGGACCCCGTCCGCCGCCGGGTCGTCCCAGTTCGGCATCATCGGGTCCTCGTGGATCGTGCGCCCGATGCCGTGGCCCTGCAGCGCCGGCACCACCGAGAAGCCCTGGCTCCGCACGACGCGCTCGACCGCGCGGCCCACGTCGCGAGCGCGCCGTCCCGGCCGCGCCTCGCGCAGCGCCTCGGCGAAGGCCCGCTCCGCGCAGGCCGCGAGCGCGAGCACCCGGTCGGACACGCGGCCCACCGGCACCGTGATCGCGGCGTCCGCCATGTAGCCGCCCTTCTCGAACGTGACGTCGAGCTTCACGAGGTCGCCCTCGGCCAGGCGGCGCCTCGCCGACGGGATGCCGTGCACGACCTCGTCGTTCACGCTGATGCAGTTGACGCCCGGGAACCGGTAGACGAGGCGTGGCGCGGAGCGCGCCCCGTGCTCGCGCATCACGCGCTCGCCGATCGCGTCCAGTTCCGCCGTCGTCACGCCCGGCGCGACCGCGTCGCGCATCGCCTCGAGCGCCGCCCGCACCGCCCGCCCGGCGGCGCGCAGGCCCTCGAGGTCCCTTTCGTCCTGGATCGACATGGCTCCTCCCGGTGATGGCGGCAGCCTCGCCCGGGACGCCGCGTCGCGCAAGGGGCGCGCCGATGACCCGGAATGAATTCTCCCGTGCGTGACCGCGCCCGCAGACGGGGGCCACCGGGCGAGCGATGCTGGCCCCGTGGCCGGCGGGGGCATCCGTCGGCCCGCCGGACCCTCACCCGAGGAGGAGCGTCATGAAGTGCAACATGGGCACGACGGATCGCGCGGTCCGCATCATCGTGGGCCTCGCCCTGGTGATCTGGGGCCTCGGTGCGAAGAACTGGTGGGGCGCGATCGGGCTCGTCCCGCTCCTCACGGCCTCCGTCCGCTGGTGCCCGCTCTACCTGCCGTTCGGTATCTCGACGGCCCGCCCGCCGCAGGCGAAGCCCCGCGGCTGAGTCGCGCGGTCGCGCGCCCGGCGGCCCGCGCGGACGCACGAAGGGCCGGCGCGGTCGCCCGCGCCGGCCCCCGTCCTGGCGTCGCGCCCTAGTCCTGCTTCGTGGAATCGGGCGGCGCGCCCTGCGTGGTGTCGCTCGGGGCGCCCTCGCCTTCCTTCAGCAGGCGGCGCTTCTCGACTTCCTTCTTCAGCACTTCCTTGTTGAGCACGACGAACTCGACGCGGCGGTTCTTGGCCATGTTGAGATCGTTCGTGTTCGGCACCAGCGGCCGGCTCGAGCCGTAGCCCTTCACCGTGAACTGGTCGCGCGGCAGCTGCGGGTACTTCCGCAGGATGTAAGCGAGCACCGAGTCGGCGCGGGCCTGGGACAGCTTGAGGTTCGTCGCGCGACTTCCGCGCGAGTCCGTGTGGCCGCCGACCTCGATGCGCAGCTGCGGCCACTTGAGCATGACCGCTCCGACGGCATCGAGCGTCGGGTAGGACTCCGGCAGGATGTCCGCCTTGCCCGTGTCGAAGTTCACGTTGTCGAGGCGGATGAGGCCCGTATCGAGCAGCTCCGTCTCCTTCTCCATGACCTCGATCGGGCAGCCGTTGGCGTCCACCTTCAGGCCGGCGGGCGTATCCGGGCACTTGTCGAGCCCGTCGTACACGCCGTCGCCGTCGCTGTCGATCGGGCAGCCGGCGGAATCCACCTTCGCGCCGACCGGCGTGTTCGGGCACTGGTCGAGGCCGTCGAGCACGCCGTCGCCGTCGGAGTCCTTCGGGCAGCCGGTCGCGTCCACGGTCGCGCCCTTCGGCGTGTCCGCGCACTTGTCGATGCCGTCGAAGACGCCGTCGCCGTCGCTGTCGCTCGGGCAGCCGGTCGCGTCCACGGTGGCGCCCTTCGGCGTGTTCGGGCACTTGTCGAGCCCGTCGTACACGCCGTCGCCGTCGGAATCGATCGGGCAGCCGGTCGCGTCCACCACGGCGCCCTTCGGCGTGTCCGGGCACTTGTCCTTCTTGTCGGGCACGCCGTCGCCGTCGGTGTCGCGCGGCGTCGCGCCGATCGCCAGCGTCAGGCCGGCGCCGAGCACGACGTTGTGGTAGTGGCTCTGGCCCCCGACGTTCTCGAGTGGCTTGAACGAGATGTCCCGCGCCTCGAAGCGCAGGCCGATCACGTCCGTCATCCACATCTTCACGCCGCCGCCGAACTCAATGGAGCCGGTCTCGCGTTTCTCGCCCGAGGACGGCTTGAGCTGCACGTAGCCGCCGCCCACGAACGCGTACGGCGTGCCCCAGCGGCTCTTCGCCGGCGAGATCACCAGGTTGCCGGAAGCGTGGAAGAAGTCGTATTCGAGCGCCCCGCTCGGGATGTCCTGCGCGGTCGGCGTCGTTCCCGCCGCGGCTTCGAGCCCGATCCACGACCGCGACTCGTAGCTCAGCCGGCCGCCCATGTAGAGGTCGTCGGCCAGGGGCAGGTCGCTGCCCGGGTAGCGCAGCTTGGGATCGAAGATGGTGAAGCCGCCGAACGGCGACAGCTCCCAGTGGGCTCCGAGGGGCTCGGCCGCGGCTGCACCCGCCCCGACGAGGGCGGCCAGCACCAGCGGGAGGAGCCAGAGACGAGCACGCATAGGTTCTCCTTGAACGGACGGCAAAAGCCCCGGTCGACAGGGACTTGGAACGCCTCAGGGCGCGAAGGACGGCAGGTTACGGTCCGGGGCGGGAGCGCGCAAGGGCCGTTCCCCCGTTCCCGCTAGTGGGCGTCGTACCAGTCCACCCAGCGCCGGATGTAATCCACGCGGTGGGCCGGCTCGTGGAAGCCGTGGTTCTCGCGCGGGTATGCCCAGAACTCGACCTCCTTCCCGAGATCCGAGAGCGCCCGGTAGAACTGCACGGTCTCGGCGAACGGCACCCGCGTGTCGGCCTCGCCGTGCAGGAGCAGCAGCGGCGTGGTCACGTTCGTCACGTAGCGGATCGGGTTCACGCGGTCGAAGTGCTCCGTCTGCCGCCAGGGATCGCCCTCGAACTCCCACTGCGCGGCGACGCCGTGGTTGATGTCGCTGAGCGAGTACGAATGGAACACGTCCGACACGGCCGCCCCGGCCACGGCGGCGCGGTACCGGTGCACGTGCGTGACGATCCAGGTGGTGATGTAGCCGCCCCACGACCAGCCGCCGAAGTAGAGCTTCTTCGGGTCCGCGAGGCCGTCGCGGATCAGCTGGTCCACGCCGCTCTCGACGTCGGCCTGCTCGACCTCGCCGAAGCGGTTCCGGTTCGCCGCGTAGAACGCGAAGCCGTAGGCCAGCGAGCCCCGGTAGTTCGGGCGCAGCACGGAGTAGCCGCGCGAGGCCATGTACTGCGTGAGCCACGAGAAGCCGGTGTTCGTGACGCCGTCCGGCCCGCCGTGCGGCAACACGATGAGCGGTGCGGGCGAGCCGGCCTTCGCGCCGGGCGCGAGCGTGAGCACGCCCTCGATCTCGACGCCTTCCGCGTCCTTCCAGCGCGCGACCTGCGTCGCGCCGGTCTTCCACGAGGCGACCTCGGGATTGAGGTCGGTGACCACCGTGGTCGCGCCGGCGGCGGGGTCGTACACGGTCACCTCGTACGGCGTGCGGTCCGTGGACGACTCGAACGCGAACCGCCGCGACGCGCCGTCGGGCGCGAGGCCGCCGGTGATCACGCGGTCGAACGGGAGCTCCGAGGGCGCGCCTTCGAGCGGGAAGCGCTCGAGCTTCGTGGCGGTCCGCGCGAGCACGACGGCGACGACCGACTTCGAATCAGCGCCCCAGACGCAGCTCCCGAACGTGCGGTCGGGGTCCGGCGCGAGGTCGCGAACCTTCCCGGTCGCGGGATCGCACAGGTAGAGCGCGTTCAGGTTCGAGAGCCCGCCGTTCAGGCCGGCGACGACGACCCACCGGCCGTCGGGCGACCAGAGCGGCGCGCCGAACGAGCCCGCGGGCCGGTCCACGACGCGCGCGGGCGCCTTGCCGTCGGCGTCCACGATCGCGATGCGCGTCAGGCTCGAGACGACGTAGGGATCGCCGCTGTCGCAGGTCTCGACCGCGAACCGCCTGCCGTCCGGCGACCACGCGAACGCGACGACGTCGGGGCCGGCGTCCACCTGCCGCGGCTCGCCGCCGGCGACGGGCACGATCCACAGCTTCGTCTCGGGGAACTCGTGTCCCCAGTGCTCCGCGCCGCCGCGTTCCCAGCGCGCCTTCTTCTCGGCGGCGGAGAGCGGCGCGTCGGCGAGGAACGCGATGGACTTCCCGTCGGGAGAGAACGCGGGATCCCGCGGCTCGAGGTCGCCGGTCGGGAGCGGCATCGCCTCGCCGCCGGCCAGCGCCAGCAGCTGCAGCCCGGTCTTGCCGCCGGTGCGGCGCAGGAAGGCGAGCGTGCGCCCGTCGGGCGACCAGCACGGCGCACCGGCCCCGGCCTCGTTCCACGTGAGCTGGCGGGTCGTCTTCGCCGCGACGTCGGCGAGCCAGAGCTGGCGCTCGACCTTCCAGCCGGCCTTCGTGTCGCCGTCCTTCGGCTTCGCGGTCGAATCGTGCGTGGTGGTGGTGAGAACGTACGCGACGCGGGTGCCGTCGGGCGAGAGCGCGAGCGACGAGGCGCCGCGCAGCTCCACGACGTCGGCCGAAGTGGGCCGCGACTCCTTCGCGGCGCGGGCCGCCGGCGCGGCGAGGGCGAGCGCGAAAACGACGAACATCACGCGACGCATCGCGGAATCCTCCTGATCGGTAGGGTGCAAGGGGCCGTTCCCGCGCACTCTAAGGTCGAGGGGTGATTCCTGCGAAGAGCGCCGGGGCCCCGGCGGTCGATCGGCCTCCCGCCCCGCCCCGGCTCACCCGCACCAGTCCTGTCCCCGCCCGCCGGCCCCGGCTCACCCGTGGAGGCGATGGCGCTTCCTCCGTCGCGAGCCGGAACACGCCGGGCCGGCGGCGGAGCGTCCGCCGCCGGCCCGTCGCGCGAAGGAAGGCGCCTAGACGGTGCTGCCGCAGGCGCGGCACTTCTTCGCGGCGGCGGGGATCGTCTCGAGGCACTCGGGGCACTGCTTGGTCGGCGGCGCCGGGGGCGCGGGGGCGGGCTTCATCGCCACCCTGGTGATGAAGTAGACGACCGCGGCGATGATCAGGAAGTCCACGACGGCGCCGCTGAACGCGCCGATGCCGAGGGCCTTGCCCACCGAGCCGTCCGGCGCGTGCGTGAGGGCGATCTTCGCCTCGCGCCAGTTGCCGGCGGGCATCACCAGGCTGATGAGCGGCATGAGCAGGTCGCCGGCGAGCGAGCTGACAACCTTGCCGATCGCACCGCCGATGATCACGGCGATGGCCAGCGCGAGAGCGTTGGTCTTGGTCAGGAACTCGATGAATCCCTTCATGACGGCCCTCCGGGACTAGAAGGTGGTCTGCAGCTGCAGGAATCCCTTGTCGTGATGCCAGGTGACGTCGTAGGGCTCCTGGTCCAGCTCGATGCCCTCGATGCCCTGCACGCGCACGCGCCCGAACAACGCCTCGAGACCGATGTAGGCACGCGACTCCTTGCGGGTGCCCCAGGTGAACGCCGGGACCGTGCCGTGTTCCGCGATCAGGATGCGGTCGTGGAGGTACCCCACGCGGAGGTGCCAGTCCTCGCGCGGCTGTCCCGAGATCTCGAAGGCGAGCCCGCGGTCGAGCGCCCGCATGTTGGCAAGGGTGGGTGGCGGACGCCAGTCCTCCATGCGGTCCTGGTAGGCCCACCGCAGCTCGGAGCGCCAGGTGCCGCCGAGCGAGCGCTGGAGCGCCGCCTCGGCCTGCCACCGCCGCTGGAGACGGCGGTCGTCGCCCGCCAGGGACGGCCGGGTGTGGGAGGAGCGCACCTGCTCGTCCTCGAAGCGGCCCTCGAGCGTCCAGCGGCCGACGTCCACCGACGCGAGCATCGAGCCCTTCGAGCCCCACAGCGTGTGGGTGCCGTTCAGCGTCGTGTCGGGGTCCTGGAGATGGTCCTGGCGCAGGGGCGTGAGCCACTTGCCGTTCAGCTCGAAGCGGTGGTGCGCGCCGTGCGAGGCGATCCGCAGCGCGGGCTCGACGGGGTGCGCGCGGTAGGGCGAGTAGCTCTCGCCGACGCGCGCCTGCCGGAACTCCCAGAGCGAGTTGAACGCGTCCTCGAGCGTGAACGTGGCGTTCACCTCGAGCGGGCCGTTCGGCACGCCCCCGTCCCAGAGCAGCGCGAAGTCGTGCTGGCTCTTGTCGTGCGAGGGCTGGAAGCGGAAACCGAACGTGCCGGTGTGGTCGGTGGCGAAGCGGAAGTCGAACCGCATCCACTCCCAGGTCGCCACGTCGTCGTCCATGCGCGTGTAGACGAGGTCGAGGTAGGTCTTCCGGCCGAGCGCGGCGCGCACCTTGAAGTCGTTCTTCATGAACCACTCGCCGGAGGTGTAGCAGCCCTGGCTCGTCCGGAAGGCGCCGGTCGCCGCCCGGTACTCGTCGTCCCACCGGAGCGGCACGCGGGTCAGCCAGTGGTCGAGGAAGTTCTCGTCGTCCTGCTCCAGCGGGGCGAGGTCGAACGTCGAGAATTCCTCCACGCTCGCGCGCGCGACGGGGGCGAGCAGCACGAGCAGCGAGAGCGCGGCGGCGAGCCGGCCCTTCACGCGCTGGCCCCGGCCCTGCGCTTCTCGATGAGGTCGGTGAAGGCGCGCGCGCGGGCTTCGATCTCGTCGAAGCGGCCGGCGGCGGCGAGCGCCGGGTCGGCGAGCGAGCCGCCGAGCCCCACGCCGACGCAGCCCGCGTCGAGGAACGGCCCGACGTTGCCGAGGTTCGTGCCGCCCGCGGCGAGCATCGGGATGTTCGGCAGCGGGTCGCGGATGACCTTGATGTAGTCGGGCCCGCCGGCGACGCCGACCGGATAGACCTTCACGACGTGCGCGCCGTGGTCGCGCGCGGCCACGATCTCGGTGGTCGTGTAGGCGCCCGGGCAGTAGAGCACGCCGGCCTCGCGGGCGATCGCCGCGATCGCGGGGGACATGTTCGGGGCGATGATGAACTGGGCGCCGGCCTCGAGCGCCGCGCGCGCCTCGTCGGGCGTGAGCACGGTGCCCGCGCCGATCACGGCATTCGCTCCGCGGAGCCGGTGCATGACCGACGGCGCGTCCGGCACGGAGTAGGTCACCTCCACGAGTCGGATGCCGCCGCGGATCACGGCCTGCGCGGCCCCGAACGCCCAGTCCGGGTGCGCGGCGCGGATGACCGCGACGAGCCGGTGCTCGGCGAGCTCGGCGAAGACGCTTTCGGAGAGTGGCGCCATGGCGCCGCAGGGTAGCGCGGGGTCCGTGGCGGGTCCATTCCGTCGCGGGCGTTTCCGCGCGTACCGTTCCGCCCGCGTTCGCTTCCCGGGCCGGCTCCGGGCGGCGCGCCCCGCGGGGTGACGCCCGCTGGCCGCCGCGCGCGCCCGCGCTATAGTCCCGCCCATGAACGCACCCGCGAAGAAGTCCGCGCTCACGCGCCCGCTCGTCCTCGCCGCCATCGTCGTCGTGGCGATCGTCGTGGGCGCCTGGATCGCGCTCGCGATCCTGCTGCCGCCGGCGCGCGTCAAGTCCCTCGTCGAGACCCAGCTCCACACCGCGCTCCGCCGCGAGGCGCGCTTCGAGGGCGCGTCCGTAGGACTCTGGCCTCCGGTGCGGCTCTCGGTGCGCAAGCTCGAGCTCGCCGAGCCGGGCGGGTTCGCCAACGGCGCCGCCTTCTCGGCGAAGTCCGTGGACCTCGACCTCGACGTGTTCGCGCTGCTCGGGCGCAGGGTGCGCGTGACGCGGCTCGCGATCGTGGACCCGGCGCTGCACCTGGTGCTGAACGCCGACGGCAGTACGAACCTGGACAACCTCGGCGCGCCGCCGCAGCCGGGCGCCAAGGCGCCGCCCGCGATGGACCTCGAAGTGCGCACGTTCGCGATCCGCGGCGGCCGCGTCCTCGTGGACGACCTCAAGGCCCGGCGGCGCACGACGTTCGAGCTCGCGACGACGACCTCGCTCTCGGCCGAGGGCGGCGGGCAGCGGATCGCCACGAGGGGCCGTACCGAGATCACCGGCCTCGCGTTCGGGCCGCTCTCGGCGGCGCGCATGAGCGACCTCGACAACGGCCTCTCGAAGCTCGTCTTCAAGCTCGACCACGACGGCAAGTACGACGCGAAGCAGAACCGGCTCGCGCTCGGCAGGCTCGCGCTCGAACTCGGCAAGGCCCAGCTCGCCGTGAGCGGCGTCGTGGACGACCCGGGCCCGCACGCGCGCTTCGACCTGCGCGCGAAGGGCGACGGCGTGGACTTCGGCCAGGTGCTCGGGTGGGTCTCGGTCGCCGACGCGAAGGCCGTGCAGGGCCTCTCGGGTCGCGGCTCGATGGCGTTCGACCTCGCCGCCCGCGGCGCGGCGCCCGCGCCCGGCGCGCCGCCGGCGATTCCCGCGGTGACGGGCTGGCTGGGCGTCCAGGACGCCTCGTTCAGGTACGCGGGGGCGCCGGTGGGCGTGGACGGCCTGTCGTTCCGTGCGCGCTTCGCGCCCGACACGGTGAGCATCCCCGACCTCGCCTGCACGGTGTCGGGCCAGCCGGTGAGCGCGCGGCTGCTCGCGCGCCGCTTCGCGGATCCGCTCGTGGACTTCTCCGTGAAGGGCAACGTGGACCTCGCCGCGGTGGCGCCGCTCGTCGCCGAGCAGGGCACGAAGCTCGGGGGCCGCGCCGACCTCGACGTGCGCGGCAGCGGCCGCGCGAAGGATCCCGGCTCGATCGCGCTCGACGGCCGCGCGCAGCTGAAGAACGTGAGCGTCGAGGCGAAGGACCTGCCGAAGAAGATCGAGGACGTGAACGGCACCGTGCTGCTCTCGACGCAGCGCGCCGAGGTGAAGGGCCTCACCGCGAAGGCGGGCGCGTCCTCCTACACGCTCGACGCCACGGTCACGCGGCCGCTCGCGCTCATGGCGAAGCCGGACTCGGTGCCGCCCGCGGGCGTCACGTTCGATTTCCGCTCGCCGAACCTCGACCTCGCCGAGCTGCTGCCCACCACGCCCGGCGCCCCGTTCCTGCCGAACGCGAAGGGCGGCGGCAAGGTGAGCATCACGCATCTCCGGCAGGGCGCGCTCGACGTGAAGAACGTGAGCGCCACGGTCGCGCTCGCGCCCGCGGCGCTCGACGCGCAGAACTTCTCGCTGCAGGGCTACGGTGGCGACATCGCCGGCAGCGCGAAGTTCGACCTGCGCGACACGGCGAAGCCGGCCTACGAGATCAGGACGAAGGTCACCGACGTGAACGCGGACTCGCTCCTGTCGGTGTGGACGCCGGCGAAGAACCTGCTGCGCGGCACGCTCAGCACCGACCTCACGTTCTCGGGCGCGGGCGACCAGCCCGCGGACCTCAAGCGCACGCTCACGCTCGTCGGGCTCGCCGCGCTCTCGGACGGCCAGCTGGGGCCGGGGCCGACCCTGCAGGCGATCGCCGACCTCGTGAAGGTGCCGCAGCTCAGGGAGGTGAAGTTCAAGGACTTCAAGCTGCCGATGCGGATCGAGAACGGCCGCATCATCACCGACGAGGCGACGCTCTCGGGGCCGAGCGGCGACTGGAAGATGTCCGGCGCGGTCGGCTTCGACGGCGCGCTCGACTACGCGGTCAGCATCACCCTGCCGCAGCAGGTCACCGAAGCGCTGAATGCGAAGTCGGCGCTCGCGGCCGGCGCGCTGGCCGACGACCAGGGGCGCACGCTCATCGACCTGCACGTGGGCGGCACGGCGAAAGCGCCGCGCGTCGCGTGGAACACGCAGGCGATGCGCGACCGCCTGGCCGGCCGGGCCTCGCAGGCGATCGCCGAGCAGAAGGCGAAGCTCGAGGCGGAGGCGAAGCAGGCCGCTGCGAGCGCGCTGCAGCAGCGGCTCGGCCTCGCCGCCGACAGCGCCGGGGGCGCCACGCCCCGGCAGCAGGTCGAGGCGGCGAAGGACAGCCTGCGCAAGGCGGCCGGCGGGGCGCTGCAGAACTTCTTCGGCGGGCTCGGGAAGAAGAGCGCGCCGCCGCCCGCGCCCGCGCCGGCCGACACGTCACCGCACTGACCGCCGCGCGGACGCGCGAAAGCCGCGAGCCTGGGAGGTGACCCGCTCGCGGCTTTTCGCACTTCTCTGACGTGCCTGGAATCTCCGCGGCCGCCGCCGGACTGCCACCCGGCGGCGGCGATGCGAAGACGGGTACGAGCCCTGGACGTGCCGTCAATGCCGTGCCCATGCAGCGCGGCTTCACGTCCGTTGTTCGGGGGACAGCAAGGTACGTGCCTGCGATGGCACGCCGGAGCGCTGGAACGCTCCCGCGCCCGCACCACGTTGCGGGAAGGGCAGCTGCTCCCCGGGAGCGTTGCGGTCCTGAAACGGGCGACTCCCAACGAAGTGGTCACCCCTGTCACCGGAGTGGACACAAAGTGTCACCTGTGACGACACGCGCGGCAGGTCCGGGACGAGAAAGATGCGAATGGCGGCGCGTCTTCGGCGGGCTCTCGCGGCGTCGCGGCCTCGTGCGTCAGCGGCCGGGGGCGCCCGACGCGACCGCCTCGCGGTCCACGTCCTCGATCCACGCCCGCAGCAGCACCGCCGCCGCGAGCGCCGAGAAGCGCCGGCGCGCGTCGCCGCCGGGCAGCACGCCCAGCTCGCGGACCTGCGTGACGACCCGCTCGAGCCGCGCGTACACGAGGGCCGGCGCGCCTTCCTCCCGCGCGAGCACGCGCAGCATCGCCGCGACCCACGTGCCCAGCCACTCGCCGCGCGGCCCGCCCTCGCCGGGCCGGTCCAGCAGCCCACCCCGCGCCGACAGCTCGCGCTCGACCGTGCGCAGCAGCCGCTGCGCGAGCGGCAGCGGCAGCAGCGTCGGCGGCAGGCCCGCCGCCCAGATCTGCGGCGCCGACAGCCCGCGCACGACGCCCGTGGGCGTGAGCGACTCGAACAGGCAGCCGGCCTCCTCATCCCAGAAGCGCTCGGCGAAGCCGCGCTGCAGCTCGTGCGCCCACGCGAGGTAGAAGGCCGCGTTCTCGCGCCGGCCGAGCAGCTTCGCGACCTGCGCCATGGCGACGAGCCCGTGGTACCAGAGCGCGTTCGTGCCCGCGCGCGCCCGCGCCGTGTCGCCCTCGCCGCACCAGAGGAACCCCTCGCGGTCGCAGTGGACGCCGTACCGCGAGCCCGAGCGCAGGTGGTGAAGCACCTGCTCGAGCGCCGGCCACGCCTGCTCGAGGAACTCCGCCTGGCCCGGGGTGCCCTCGGCGCGGCGCGCGAGCAGATCCACGAGGTTCACGAGCCAGAGCGAGGGCTCGGGGTCGCCGTAGCGGGGCGTGCCGTCTCCGGGATCGAACGACTCGGGCGCGAGGCCCTCGTCGAGGTAGTCGAGGTAGCCGCGGGCGATCGCGCGCACCGACTCGAAGTCGCGCAGCGTGACGAGCGCTGCCGCCGCGCGGAGCGTGTCGGAGCCGCGCTCGGCCATCTCGGGCCAGGTGCCGACCAGCGTGAGCCGGCCGTGGCGCGTGACCAGCGCCGCACGCACCTGGGCGGCGAGCGGCGCCGCGAGCGGATCGCCCGCGTCCACGAACGGCTCGAGGCGGCGTGCGACGCGGTCGGCGCCGTTGCCGCGGGCCGCGGCCGCCTGCCGGGCGGTGAAGTCGAGCCCCTCGAGCGCCGCCCGGCGCTCGGCCCCGAGCCGTCCGCGCTGCGCCCGATCCAGCGCCGCGACGCAGTCGTGAAGCGTGCGCGCGGGCGGCGTGCCCAGCCGCAGCTCGGAGGCGAGCGAGCGGAACAGCGCTTCCTCGGAGGAGAGCACGACGTGCAGCGCCGCGCCGGGCGCGCCGAGCGAAGCCTGCACCCAGCCGGGGCGGAACGCGTCCTCGCCCTCGGCGGCCGGGTCGCCGTCGTCGGCGTCCTCGGCGTCGAGCGGGTAGGCGAGCGCGTTCGCCCAGCCGCGCGCGGGCACGTACGCCCCGTTGTGCCACAGCGTCACGGACGGCCAGCCCGGCAGCGTCTCGACGAGCACGCGCCCCGGGATGCCCTGCGTCGCGCCGCGGAACTCGGGCGTCTCGCGCTGCAGCGAGAGCGGGTCGCGGGCCGCGATCAGCGGCGCCACGCTCAGCCGCACCGGCCCGCCCTCGCGCAGCGTCCACGACGCGACGAGCGCCGAGTGGCCGTCCACGAGCCGCAGCGCGCGCTCGATCACGACGTCGTCGAAGCGCCAGGTCCACACCGGCCACGGGTCGGCGGTGAACGAGACGAGCTGCTCGAACGCCCCCGCGCGCGGCACCGGCGCGCTGCCCGGCCGCGCCCACCACGAGGACGACAGCTCGTGCGACGCGGCGGCGGTCGTGAGCTTCTCCTCGAAGCGCAGCACGAGCGCCACGGGCTGCCCCCATGCGGCCTGGGCCGCGAGCAGCGCGTGCGCACGGCGCGTGGGCGCACCCGAGGCCGTGCCCGCGGCGTACCCGCCGCGGCCGTCCGAGAGCAGCCATTCGCGCGCGGTGGCCGCCGCGAAATCGTGAGGAGCGTTCGATCCGTCGAACATCGGCGCGGAAGATAGCAGGTCGCGCCCGCCCGGGCGCGCCGCTCAGCCCTTCGCGATCTTCGGCAGCACGGCCGAGAGCGGCACGATGTGCGCCTCACCCTCGAGCTTCTTCGGCACGAGCGCCTCCTGCGCCCACTTCACGCTCGTCGGGGTCGCCCGCAGCAGCACGATGGCGGTGTGGCCGCCCTTCCTGCGCTCGAGCAGGGCGGCCCACGCGCGGTCGAGCGACTTCGTCGTGCGGCTGCGGGCCTCGTCGTCGAGGATGGCGTCGGGCTCGTCGTAGCCGACGCCGAGGCGCGCCGCGAGCGGACGGGCCACCGAGCGCGGCGGCGGAGAGAGGTGCAGGAACGTGAGGCCCGCGTGCTTGAGTTCGGTGTAGAACGCGGTCATGAACGGCTCGTCCTGCGCCGCGAAGGAGCCCTGCAGGTTCATCACCGCGGTCACGCCGCCGGCGTGCTCCAGGTAGTCGCGCGTCATCTTCTCGATGCGGCCGGCGGTCATGTTGACGAGCATCGTGCCGGGGCCGGGGTTCGCGCGCGGGTAGTCCTCGGGCTCCATCGGGACCTGCAGCACGAGCTGGTGCTTCGAGTCGTGCGCGAGCCGGATCAGCGGGTCGCTGTCCTGGCCGATCGCGGGCGCGATCACCGCGAACGGCTCGGGCCGTGCGAGCAGCGCTTTCGCCGAAGCCGGATCGTCGGCGAGGCCGAACAGCACGATCGCGACTCGCGTCTCGGTCGCCGCCGGCGATTCGGGATCCACCCCCGGGCGCACGAGCACGACCTCGTGCGTGGGCCGGCCGGGAACCCCGAGGGTCATCGTGACGACCTGTCCGCCTTCGGGCGCCGGCTCCTCGCGCGCGGCGAGCACCTCCGCGCCCACGGCCTGGACCGCCTGCGTCACCGCGTAGTTGGCCTGCGTCGGCGAGGTGCCGCGCGGCAGGTCCACCGTCCAGCGCAGGGGCGGCCGGCCGGCGCGGGCGATGACCGTCTCGCGGACGCGGGATGCGGGCACGCCCAGCGCGGCGAGCCCTTCGCGGGCGTGACGGCCGACGATGCGGACGGCGTGCGCCCGGTCGCCGAGATAGAGGTTTCGCCACAGGAAGATCCGGGCGCCGTCGGAACGCAGGAACCCGTACAGCTCGCCGCCGGCGAAGAGCAGCAGCGCGAGCGCGGCGAGCAGTCCGAGCCACAGGGGGCCGCGGCCCTTCTTCGAGGACGAGCGTCGTTTGGGCATGGGATTCCGGTCCGCGGCGCACACTAGGGAGCGGCCCGTAACGCGTCAACGAGCAGGTGAAATCTCGCGCGAACGGGGCCCGCGGGCCGCCGATCCGGGGAGCTTTTGCACTTCACTGACACCGGCCGGAAGGACCGCGAACAGACTTTCCCCTACGCCGGCCGATGCTTCAGGCGACGTTCGCGAGGCCCGTCCGGGTCCGCGCCACCTTCCGGGAGGTTGGACATGAAGCTGTTGCGACTCCTCGCCCTTTCCATCGCCGCAACCGCCTGGCTCGCCGCCGCCGCCTTCGCGTGCCCAGGCGCGAAATCCGCGAACGCCTCTTCGTGCGGATCGAAGGCATCGGCCACGAAGACCGCCAGCGCCCAGGGCAACTGCAGCGCGCACGGCGCGACCGCCACCGCCGCCGCCCAGAACGGCTGCCCGGCATCGGCGGCGGGCAACTGCCCGATGAGCGCCGAGGCCTGCAAGGCGAAGATGGCCTCGGGCGGCTGCCCCTACGCCGACGGCGCGACGGCGGCCGCGGCGGGCAACTGCACGATGCACTCGGCGGCGGCGCACGGCGACTGCGCCGTCTGCACCGACGAGGCGGCCTGCGGCGAGGACCTGACCCAGATCGGCGCGCACGAGCAGGTCGTCGGCCTGCGCAACGGCACGATGATCCTGTACACGGCGGACAACCCCGAGAACGTCCGCGAGCTGCAGGCCGCGGTGGCCCTCTACAACAACCGGGTCATCTCCGCGCTCAGGAGCAGCAAGGCGAAGCTCTGCACGTCGTGCAAGCGGCTGCGCGGGGCGCTCGCGAGCGGCAAGCTCGTGCGGCAGGTCGTCAACGTCGAGCGGGGGTGCCAGCTGATCATCACCTCGAGCGACCGCTCGATCGTCCGCCAGGTGCACGCGACCACCGACGCGCAGGTGGCGGCCCGCACCCACAGCTGACCTCTCCTTTGACCTGATCCGCGTTTCCGGCCCGGTCCGCCTCGGCGGGCCGGGCCGCTGTGATTCTCCCGGGGCGCACCGCCGCGGCGGACCGCCCGCGGCGGGCGCCGCCCGGCCGCGTGGCGCAACGCGCGCGACGCCACTACTCTCGGCCGCGCATGAACGTCCCACCCATGCCGCCCTTCAACCTGTCCCGCCAGCGCAAGCTCGCCCTGCTCGTGGGTGCCGTCGCCGTGCCCGCGCTGCTGCTCTCGTTCGTGGCGACGCTGCTCACGCTGCGGGTCGTGCGCCAGGTGCAGGCCGACGCGGCGCGCTACAACGCCTACCTCGCGGCGAAGGTCTCCGAGGCGTTCGAGCAGGAGCTGCTGTTCCAGCTCCGCGACGCCGTCGTCCCCGCCGAAGGCGTGGCGCGCGCGGGCGGCGGTCCGGCCGCCATCGTCGCCGCGCTCGCGACACGCTCGCGGCAGTTCGAGGCGCCGCACTACGTCCCCGTGGACAACATGGACGACCTGTCCGTGATGATGGTCGAGACGAACATGCTGCTCTTCGGCGAGGACCCGAGCGGCCGGCACGACCATCCGTTCGCGGCCGTCGTCCTGAAGGGCCGCCACGGCGAGGTCGTCGGGGCCGGCGGCTGGTGGTTCAACCCGCGGGCGTTCATCGCCACGAACCTCGCGAGCGTCGTGCGCGACCGGCTCGGCTCGAGCCCCCGCCTCTACGGCGGCCTCGAGTCCACGCGCAACCTGTGCGTCCAGGTGTTCGACGACGAAGGTCACGAGGTCGCGCGCGTGCGCGAGCCCGGACCCTCGTCGAGCGCGCGCAGCGCCGACCTCACCGGGCCGTTCGATCACTACCTCGTGCGGGTGACCTCGACCGCCAGCTCGCCGGCGTCCGACGCGCAGCGCTTCCTGTTCGCGCTCATGCTGTTCGTCGGAGTCATGACCGCGGTGCTGCTCGGCGCGACCTGGGTCGGCGTGCGCTACATCGTGCGGCAGATCGAGCTCGTGCAGGTGAAGTCCAGCTTCGTCTCGAACGTCACCCACGAGCTCAAGACGCCGATCGCGGTCATCCGCCTCGCCGTCGAGACGCTCGAGATGGGGCGGTTCCGGAACCCCGGGGAGGAGGAGAAGTACCTCCGCACGATCCTCAAGGAGTCGGACCGGCTCACGCAGCTCGTGGACAACATCCTCGACTTCTCCCGCCTCGAGTCCGGCCAGAAGCCGGTCCGGCTGACGTCCGTGTCGGTCGAGGAGCTCGTCAGCAACGTGTTCGAGAGCTACCGGCTGCGGCTCGAGGACGAGGGCTTCCAGTGGCACCTCGACATCCCGCAGGGCCTGCCCCGGGTCCACGCCGACGCCATCGCCCTCCAGCACTGCCTCCTCAACCTGCTGGACAACGCCGTGAAGTATTCAAGAGATCGCAAGGAGATCAAGGTCGTGGCCCGCGAGCGTGACGGCATGGTCAGCATCGCGGTGAGTGATCGGGGCATCGGAATCGCCGCCGAGGACCTGGGGCGAATCTTCGACAAGTTCGTCCGCGTCGAAACAGGGCTGGTGCACACGGTGAAGGGGGCGGGCCTCGGGCTTTCCCTTGTAGATCAGATCGTCCGCGCGCATCATGGCCGCGTCGAAGTGGCCAGCACCCCCGGCGAGGGCAGCATCTTCACCATGCTGATCCCGACCTGGCGGGGCGGCCACGGCTCCCCGCAGGAGTCGCAGGGCGGATCCCCAGCCGCCTGACCCGCGGGACCGAAGGGGGCCGCGAGCCCCGGGAAGGGATACGAATGCAGAAGAAGATCCTCATCGTCGAGGACGAAGAGGGGCTGCTCGACGGCCTGGCTCACAACTTCCGTTACGACGGCTACGACGTCCTCACGGCCAAGAACGGGCAGGAAGGCCTTCGCCTCGCCCTCAAGCAGAAGCCCGATGCCGTGCTGCTCGACATCATGCTTCCCGAGAAGGACGGCTTCACCGTGCTCAAGGAGCTGCGGCAGCGTCATCGCGACATTCCGGTGCTCGTGATGACCGCGCGCAACTTCGAGGCGGACGTGCTCAAGGGCTTCGACCTGGGCGCGGACGACTACGTGACGAAGCCGTTCAGCATCAAGGAGCTCATGGCGCGGGTGAAGCGCCTGGTGGCGCGCGGCCCGATGAACACGGGCACGCCCGCCACGACCACGTACACCTTCGGCGACGTCGAGGTGCGATTCGAGCCGCGCGAGGTGTACAAGGCCACCAAGCAGGTCGCGCTCTCGTTCAAGGAGTTCGAGCTGCTCAAGTACCTCATCGAGCACCGCGGCCGCACCGTGAGCCGCGAGGAGCTGCTCGAGGAGATCTGGGGCGTGGACGAGGAGCTCGGCGTCACCACGCGCACGGTGGACACGCACGTCTCGAACCTGCGCAGCAAGCTCGGCGAGGGCTTCGAGAAGCCGTTCATCGTCGCGGTGCACAAGGTCGGCTACAAGTTCGTCGAGCCCTGAGGCGCCCCGCGTCGAGTCGTATCGGCACCCCGCGGGCGGCACCGCCCGCGGGGTGCGTCGCGTTCCGGCCCGGGCCCCACGCAGTTCTTGCGAGCCCCTGACGTTCCCGGGGCGTTCCGGCCTTGAAGGGTCGCCGCGCGCCACGGGAGAATTGCCGGTCGGTATCCCCTCCACCCGCCGTGCCCGCGAAACGAAGGAGCGCTTCCATGCCGTTCCCCAGGCTGGCCCCGATGTCCCCGGCTGCCGCGTGGCGCCGGACCGTTCCCGCCGTGCTCGCGGCCGCCGCGGCGATCGCGCTCGCGGCGCCCGCGCCCGCCCGGGCCGCGGGGCCCGCCGCCGGCGCCGGGGCGAGCCCGCTCGTCATCGTCTCGACGAGCGACGTGCACGCCAAGACGGTCCCGTGCGGCTGCCACATCCCCAAGGGCGGCCTCGCCCGCCGCGCGGCGTTCGACGACAGCCTGCGGAAGATCTACCCGAACCTGCTCGTCGTGGACACGGGCGGCTTCTTCCCCGCGGGCCCGTCGGAGCGCGACGACGCGCCGTTCGTGACCAAGGCCATGCACGCGATGCGCCTCGACGCGGTGGGCCTGAGCGACCAGGAGTTCCTGTTCGGCCTCGGGTTCCTCGAGGCGACGATGAACGAGTACCCGCTGCCGCTCGTGTGCGCGAATCTCTGGCGCCGCGCGCCGCACCGGACGCTCGCCCAGCCCTTCTTCGTCCGCCCGGTGGGCCCGTACAAGGTCGGCGTCTTCGGCCTGATCTCGCCCCGGGCGCAGCTCGGCTCCGCGGCCGACACGCTCGAGGTGAGCGACCCGACCGAGGCCGCCCGCAGCGCGGTGACGGAGATGCGCAAGCGCGGCGCGCAGGTGATCGTGCTGCTCTCCTCGCTCGGCAAGATGGACACCGAGAGCCTCGTGCTCGCGGTGCCGGGCATCGACGTGGCCATCGCGGGGCGCAACGTGCCGCTCATGCAGCGCAGTCGGCTGCTGGACCACACCACGGTCGTTTTCGGCGGCGAGGAGGGGCAGTTCGCCGGGGTCACGAAGCTGGACCTCGACGCCTCGGGCAGGATCGAGTCGCGGGACAGCGAGGTGGTCATGCTCGGGCCGGACGTCCGTGACGAGCCCGCGATGGGCCGGATGGTGGGGGCGTGGGAAGCTCGGCCGGACGTGAAGGCCCGGCGCGCCCGCCCGGGCCGGGCCCCCCGGGACTCGACGGAAGCCGCGGCCTCGAAGCCCTGAGCGGCCGGCCGGAGCCGCTCAGCCCTCGGCCGCGCGCGCGAGGCGCGCGAACTCCTCCAGCGTGAGCGTCTCGCCGCGCCGGCGCAGGTCGATGCCGGCGACGGCGCCCAGCCGCTCGACCCCGTCGCGGCCCAGGCCGAGCGAGCTCTCGAGCGTGTTCGCGAGCTGCTTGCGCCGCTGCTGGAACGCGCCCCGGATGATCCGGAAGAGCAACGCCTCCGGCGCCTCGACGGGCGGCGATTCGCGCAGGTGCGCGCGGACCAGCATCGAGTCCACGTCGGGCCGCGGCCAGAACGCCGGCGCGCGGATGTTCATGAGCGGCTCGAGCAGCGCGTGGTAGCGGGCGAACAGCGTGAGCGAGCCGTACTGGGGGCTGCCGGCGGCGGCGGCCAGGCGCTCGGCGTACTCCTTCTGCACGAGCAGGACGGCGGTCCGCACGACGCTCCGCTGCTCGAACACGCGCTCGAGGATGGGCGTCGTGACGTTGTAGGGGATGTTCCCCACGACGATCAGCTTCTCGACACCGTGCTTCGCGGCCGCCGCGGCGAGGTCGAACTCGAGGAAATCGCCCTCGACCAGCTCGAAGCGCGCCCAGCCCTCGAGGTCCTCGCGCAGGAACGCGGCCAGCCCGGCGTCCTTCTCCACGGCGATCAGCGCCCGCGCGCGCTGCGCGAGCCGGGGGGTGAGCGCCCCGGCGCCGGGGCCGATCTCGACGACGACGTCGTCGTCCCGGAGCCGGCAGTGCTCGACGATCCGCTCGGCGAGCTCCTCGCGCACGAGGAAGTTCTGCCCGAAGCGCTTGCGCGGAGAGAGCCCGCGCGCCGCGAGCGCCTCCTTCACGCGCCTCGCCTCGCTGCCCTCCGCCGCCGCCTTCTCCCGGATGTACTCCGAAGCCTTCGAATGCCGCTGCCCGAGCCCCGATCGCCTGTTCATTGGCGCAGTGTAGGCGGGTGATGGCGCCGCGCGAAACCCGGGAGTCCGGACCGGTCGTGCCGAGGGCGTGCGGTCAGGCCGACCGCCGCTCGCCGCCGTGGTCGAGGGCTTCGCGGGCCATCTCGCGGGCGTAGGGGTCGGGCGAGCGGGCGATCAGCTCGCAGAGGGCGTCGCGGCCCTCCGCGCCCAGCAGGGCGAGCGCGTACGCGGCGTGGTGGCGGACCCACCAGGCGCGGTCCGTCACGCGCTGCGTGAGCGCCTCCACCGCGGGCGCCGCGCGCAGCCGGCCAAGCGCGCTCGCCGCCTGCGCGCGCACCGGCCACGCGTCGTCGGCCAGCGCGAGCATCAGGCCCGGGATGGACTCGCCCATGCCCAGCCGGCCCAGGGCGCGGGCCGCCGCGACGCGCGTGTCCACGCGCTCGCTGTGCAGGCGCGCCTCGATCGCGCCGCGCGCCGACAGGCAGCGCGTGACCCCCAGCGCGTCGAGCAGCGCCGCCTCGACCGGCGACGGCAGGCCGCCGCGCTCGAGCGCGGCGAGCAGCAGCGCCCGGCCGCGCGGGCCCCAGGCGCGGAAGAGGCCCGAGAGCGCGCGCACGGGGCGGCTCGCGAGCGACTCGGGGTGCGAGAGCAGCCAGCCCAGCGAGGCGACGTCCCGGTGCGCCGCGAGCGAGCGGGCCGCGACGAAGCGCAGCGGCTCGGGTCCCGCCACCAGCACGCGCCGCAGCAGGCGGCGGGAGCGGCGGGCCGGCAGCATGCCCAGGCGCCTCGCCGCCAGCTCGCGCCGCGCCGGCGCGTCGTCGCGGCGCAGCACCTCGCGCTCGACGACCAGGTGGCGGCTGCGCTCGAGCGCGTGCGCCAGCGCACGGCGCTCGCGCGGCCGGAGGGTCGTCGTGATCGCCTCGATCGCGCCCCAGAACGGCTCGCTCTGCGAGTCGCGCGCGGCCTCGCGCAGCTCGCGGACCGGGACGTTGCCCGCCAGCCGGCCGGAGAGCAGCCGGAACAGCTCCGCGGCCCGGCTCCTCTGCTCCCGCGCCGCGTTGCGGTGGACCGCGCGAGCGATCAGGAACAGCGCGAAGATGGCGGCGGCGACCAGCGCGACGGCGAGGGCCGTGCCGAAGGGGTGGCCGAGATCGGGCACGTTCATGGCCTTCCTGTTTTCGGCCCGGCGGCGCGAGGCTTGAGTGCGGCGCCCGGCGCCGCCGGCCGGCCCCTCACCCGATCGGCAGGCGGAACAGCTCGCGGGCGTTGCGGCGGGTGATCTCGACCGCCCGCGCGGGCGTCCAGCCGCGCAGCTCGCAGAGCCGGGCGGCGACGCGCGTGAGCAGCGAGGGCTCGTTGCGCCTCAGCGAGCGCGGCTCGGGCTCGAGGTAGGGCGCGTCGGTCTCGAGCATCAGCATGTCCTCGGGCGCCGTGCGTACGGCCTCGTCCAGCTCCGCGTGGCCGTAGGTGAGTACGCCGCCCAGGCCGAGCTTGAAGCCGAGCGCTCGGGCGCGCTCGACGGTCGCGGCGTCCTGGTCGAAGCAGTGGAGCACGCCTCCCGCCTTCGGGCGCGCCTCCTCGAGGATCGCGAGCACGTCCTCGAGCGCGCTCCGCTGGTGGATCACCACCGGCAGGCCGGCCTCGTCCGCGAGTGCGAGCTGCGCGCGGAACCAGCGTTCCTGGTCCTCGCGCGGGGCGTAATCGCGGTAGAAGTCCAGGCCCGTCTCGCCGATCGCGACGACGCGGGCGTGCCCGGTGTGTCCGCGGAGCGTCGCGAGCGCGTCCATCGGCACCTTCGCCGACTCGCTCGGGTGGACGCCGACGCACAGGAAGACGTTTGGGTGCTCCGCCGCGAAGGCGAACGCCTTCTCCCAGAGGCCCGGGCCGTAGGCGATCTCGACGAAATGCGTGACCCCCACGTGGCGCGCGCGGTCCAGCACGCTCGCGCGGTCCTTGTCGAAGCGCTTGTCGCAGAGGTGGCAGTGGGTGTCGATCATCGGGCTGGAGCGCCGGTCGCAGAGCGCGGCCGCGCCCCGCCGCGCACGATCACGCGCCGGCCGCCTGCTGGAGGTCGATGCGCGGGAACAGGATCTTCGGCTCGCCGAGCGGCCGCGGCGGCTGCGGGCCGAACGCCGGCCGCGCCTCCCCGACGTGTCCCTCGCCCGGGCTCCCCGGCAGGCCGAGCACGCCCCACAGCGCCTCGCAGCGCCCGGGGATCGCCGGCCACGTCCAGAAGGCCAGGAGCCGCAGCGTCTCGAGCAGCGCCGAGAGCACGGTGCCCAGCTCCGTCCGGCGCGCCTCCGACTTCGCGGCTTCCCAGGGCTTCGCGCGGTCGGTGAACTCGTTCGCGCGCTCGATCACGGTCCACGCCGCCTCGAGCGCCTCGTTGAGCCGCAGGTCCGCCCACGCCTTCGGCACCTCGTCCGCGGCCCGCTCGGCCGCCGAGACGAGCGCTTCGAGCGCCTCGCGCGCGGCGGGCTCCGCGAGGGACGCCGGGTCCCACTCGCCCGGCACCTGGCCGCCGAAGTGCTTGTGCACGAGCGTGGTGGTGCGGCTGGCGAGGTTGCCGAACTTGTTCGAGAGGTGCGTGTTGCAGTGCTCGGCGAACTGCTCGTAGGTGAACTCGCCGTCACGCCCGGTCGGGAACGAGTCGAGCAGGAAGAAGCGCAGGGTGTCGGGTCCGTGCGCGCGCGCGAGCGCCACGGGATCGATCACGTTGCCGGTGCCCTTCGCGAGCTTCTCGCCCTTCGCGTAGACGAACCCGTGCACGTAGATCTGCCGCGGCAGCGGCACGCCGGCGGCGAGCAGCAGCGCGGGCCACAGCACGCAGTGGAAGCGGCTGATGTCCTTGCCGATCAGGTGGAACGCGTTCGTGAAGTAGGGATCCTTGGTGCCCGCCCACGCCGCGCCGGGCTTGCCCTGCCCGTCGAGGTGCTGGAACTCGTCCTGCCGCGCGGCGCCGGGCCCGCCGCTCTCCTGCGCCTTCGCGAGCCACCAGAGCGACGAGCGGCGCTCGGGCCAGCCGAGCGCCGACAGGTAGTTGAGCAGGGCGTCCGCCCAGACGTAGGCGACGTGTCCCTCGCCGCCCTCGATCTCATCCGGCAGAGGGATCCCCCAGGTGAGGTTGGGGCGCGAGACGGAGATGTCCTGCAGGCCGCCCTTGATGACGTTCAGGACCTCGTTGCGACGGTAGTCGGGCGCCACGAAATCGGGATGGGCCTCGAGGTGCCGGAGCAGCGCCTCGTCGTACTCCGAGAGCCGGAAGAAGAAGTTGGTCTCCTTGACCTCCTTCGGCTTCACCTTGTGCTCGGGGCACAGGCCCTTCTCGTCGAGGTCCTTCTCGGTCTTGAAGCTCTCGCAGCCCTCGCAGTACAGCCCCTCGTACGATTCCTCGTAGAGCACGGGCTGCCCGGTCTTCGGGCTCAGCGCGTCGTTCAGGCGCCGGAACAGCTCCTGGACGGCCAGCTCGTGCCGCCGGTCGGTGGTCCGGAAGAACTGGTCGTACTTCACGTCGAGCGCGGCCCATGCGGCGACGAACCGCTGGGACACCTCGTCCACGAACGCCTGCGGGTCCTGTCCTGCGGCGGCGGCGGCCTTCACGATCTTCTGGCCGTGCTCGTCCGTCCCGGTCAGGAACCACGTGGCATGCCCCTGCTGCCGGTGCCATCGGGCGATGGCATCGGCAAGCACCTTCTCGTAGGCATGCCCGAGGTGCGGGCTGCCGTTCACGTAGTCGATGGCCGTGGTGATGTAGAAGCGGGTCACTGGAGGCTCCGTCGTTAGCAAACAGCGGCGGAGTATACGCGACATCCCGCCCGGAGGCCGGGTGGCGGCCAAACGGCCGCCCCGAGCGGGGTTGCCGTGGCGATCCGCCCGGCCGGCGACGACTCGAGGTCCGGGGGAAGGGCTCGTTCGCCGTTGGGGCGAGAGCGCGGGGACGGGACTCTCGGGAGGGGAAGGGAGCGACGGGGCCCCGGCGGCGAAACAGCCCCCCGGCCGGACCTCGGGGGCTTCGGGGTGCCATCCGGTGTGGGCGTGATAGGTGCCGGGCTGGCCCGTATCATCTCTCGCATGGCCATGCACGACGCGGTGTTCGGGCGGCTCTGGGCCCTGGGCTCGGCGACCGAGGAGGACTGGGACGCGCTGTACGCGGAGCAGCTGCCGCGCGTCTACAACTTCTTCCGGTACCGGGTCGGCGACGGAGCGGTCGCCGAGGACCTCGCCTCGCGAACCTTCGAGAAGGCGTGGCGGGCCCGGCACCAGTACCGGCGGGACCTGGCGGGCTTCGGGACCTGGCTGTTCGCCATCGCGCGCAACGTGGCCGTGGACCACTTCCGCCAGCGGCGCCCGCACGCGCCGCTGGAGGAGGCGGCCGGAGTGCCCGGGGGACCCACTCCCGAGGAGCTGGCCGAGCGGCGCTCGGACTTCGAGCGGCTCGCCCGGCTGCTCGCGGAGCTGCCGGACCGCGAGCGCGAGCTGGTGGCGCTCAAGTACGGCGCGGGACTGACCAACCGGGCGATCGCGAAAGCGACGGGACTCAGCGAGTCCAACGTCGGCACCGTGCTGCACCGCACCGTCGGGCGGCTGCGGGCCGCGTGGACCGAGGAGGGATAGAGATGGACGACCGCTTCCTTCACGAGCATCGCCGCGAGCCGCGGCCCGAGTTCGCCCGGTCGCTGCGCGCGCGGCTGCGCGCCTCCGGGCCGGACGCCGAGGAGCGCACGGGCTTCCGACTGCACCCGGCGCTCGCGGGCGCCCTCGCGGTGGCCGCGATCGCCGTGGCGTTCTCGTTCCCGGCCGTTCGAGCGGGCGCGCAGCAGGTGCTCGACCTGTTCCGCGTGCGCGAGTTCGCCGTGGTGCAGGTGGACGAGAACCGGATCGAGCAGCTCAAGTCCCGGCACCTCGACCCCGAGGCGTTCCTCGGCGGTCCCGTCGAGACGCTCGAGGACCCGGGTCCGGCGAAGCGCTTCGCGGACTTCGCCTCGGCCCAGCAGGCTGCGGGCTTCACGGTCCAGCGCCCGACGCACCTCGCGCGCACGCTCTCGCCCGACAGCGTGTTCGTCGAGGGCGAGCGCCGCGTGCGCGTGACGATCGACACGCGCCCGATGCGCGAGCTGATGGACGCGATGGACGTTCGCGACCTGAGCCTGCCCGCCGGGCTCGACGGGCGCTCGATCGAGGCGCGCCTGCCGGTCGTGGTGGTGCAGACGTTCCGGGGCGAGGGCAAGCGGCGCGCGGCGCTCGTCCAGGCCGAGAGCCCCGAGGTCTCGATGCCGCCCGGCGTGGACCTGCCGCGGCTCGGCGAGATCGGCCTGCGACTGCTCGGCGTGGACCGCGACGAGGCGCACCGGCTCGCGGGCGTCATCGACTGGAACACGACCATGCTCGTCCCGGTCGTGGCCTCGGCGACGCGGTTCCAGCAGGTGAGCGTGAACGGCGCGCGCGGCGTCCTGCTCGAGACGAGCAGCACGGCGACGCCCGACGGCTCCGACCGCGGGCCCGGCCAGGCGCTGCTCTGGACGCACGGAGGCCGCGTGTTCGCGCTGCTCGGCAACTTCCGCCAGACGGTGGACATGGTGCAGATGGCGGAGTCGGTGAACTGACGGGACGTCCCCGGCCCGGCGCGCGTGCCGGACCGGGGCGGACGTCCTAGTCTCCCGCCCATGTCCACGAACGCCGCCGTCGTCGAGACGCACGGGCTCCGCAAGCGCTTCGGCTCGAAGCTCGCGGTCGCGGACCTCTCGCTGTCGCTCGCGCCGGGCGAGATCTTCGGCTTCCTCGGGCCGAACGGCGCCGGCAAGACCACCTCGCTCAAGATGCTGCTCGGGCTGATCGAGCCGAGCGGGGGCGAGGGCCGGCTGCTCGGCCGGCCGATCGGCGACCGCGCGGCGCGCGCGAAGGTCGGCTTCCTGCCCGAGCACTTCCGCTTCCAGGACTGGCTCACCGGCCGCGAGTTGCTGCGCGCGCACGGGCGGCTCTACGGGCTCGGGGGCGCGGACCTCGAGGCGCGCGCCGAGTCGCTGCTCGCGCGCGTGGACCTGCTGGACGCCGCGCACGTGCGGCTCCGCGACTACAGCAAGGGCATGCAGCAGCGCGCCGGGCTCGCGGCGTCGCTGCTCAACGACCCGCAGGTCGTGTTCCTCGACGAGCCCACCTCGGGCCTCGACCCGCTCGGGCGGCGGCTCGTGCGCGACCTCATGCACGAGCTCAAGGGCCGCGGCGTCACCGTGTTCCTGAACTCCCACCTGCTCGGCGAGGTCGAGCAGACCTGCGACCGCGTCGTGTTCCTGAAGGCCGGCCGCGTCGTCCGCGAGCACGTGCTCGGCGGCGGCGACCTCGCGCTCGACGTGGAGCTGCGCGCCGAGGGGCTCGGGCCCGCGGGGCTCGAGGCGCTCGCGCGGCTCGGCGAGGTCCGCGATCACGGCGCCGGGCTGCTCGTGCGCGTGCCCGGGCCCGCCGCCGTGCCGGAGATCGCGCGGGCCGTCGTCGCGGCCGGAGCGAAGCTCCATCACCTCGCGGCCCGGCGCACGTCGCTCGAGGAGATGTTCCTCGAAGTGATGGGCGACGAAGGGCGCCCGGGGTGACGCGATGAGGCGCTTCTGGACCCTGGTCGTGCTGACGCTGCACGAGGCGGCGCGCCGCCGCATCCTCGTCGCGGCGCTCCTCGGCGCGCTCGCCTTCCTGGTCCTCTACGGCATCGGCTTCCACTTCGTCGCGAAGGAGGCCGCGGCGCACAACGTGGCCTCGGCGATCCAGCGGCGGCTCATCTTCACCTTCTTCACGCTCGCCGGGCTCTACGCGACGAACTTCCTCGTGGTGCTCTCGGCGGTGCTGCTGCCGCTCGACACGCTCTCGGGCGACATCGCCTCGGGGGTGATGCAGACGCTGGCGGCGAAGCCGGTGCGCCGCTCCGAGATCCTGCTCGGCAAGTGGTTCGCCTACTGGCTCGTGTGCGCGGGCTACCTCGCGCTCGTCGCCGGCGGCGTGCTGGGGATCGCCTGGTTCCACAGCGGCTTCGTGCCGCCGAACGCGGTCGCGGGGCTCGCGCTCATGCTGCTCGAGGCGACCGGCTTCGTGTCGCTCTCGATCGCCGGCGGCGCGCGGCTGACCACGGTCACGAACGGCGTCGTCGCGTTCGCGCTCTACGGCCTCGCGTTCATCGGCGGCTGGATCGAGCAGATCGCCGCGTTCGCGAACAACCTGCCGGCGCGCAACGTCGGCACGGTCGCGAGCCTGCTCGTGCCGACGGAGGCCCTGTGGAGGCTCGCCGCGCACCTCATGCAGCCCCGGCTCATGGCGGAGCTCCACCTGACGCCGTTCTCGCCCGCCGCGGTTCCGAGCGCGGCGATGGTGTGGTGGGCCGGCGGCTGGACGGTGGTCGTGCTCGCCTGGGGCCTGCGGGGGTTCGCGAAGCGGGGGCTGTGAGGGGCCGGCGCTCAGTCCGCGGGCGTCTCCCCGTCGCCCTCTCCGCCCTTCTTCTTCCCGCAGTTGCAGTCGCCGCACTTGTGGTACGGGCCCGGCGGCAGGTCGTCCATGCCGATCCGGTGCTCGCCGCCCTCGTCGTCGCGCAGCCACACGGTCTCGGAGTAGGGCTCGGTGCGGAAGACGAGCATGACGCCCTGGCCGGTCTTGAGCTTCGTGCCCACGGGCGGCAGCTTCGCGGCGGTCGAGCGGTACTGCGCCAGCTCGTAGGACAGGCAGCACATCAGCCGCCCGCACGCGCCCGAGATCTTCGTCGGGTTGAGCGAGAGCTGCTGCTCGCGCGCCATCTTGAGCGTGACGGGGTGGAAGCCCTTCATCCAGGTCGAGCAGCAGAACGGGCGCCCGCAGGGGCCGCAGCCGTCGAGCCGCTTGGCCTGGTCGCGGACGCCGATCTGGCGCAGCTCGATGCGCGTCTGGAACCGCGAGGCGAGGTCCTTCACCAGCTCGCGGAAGTCCACGCGGTGCTCGGCGGTGAAGTAGAAGGTGATCCGGTTGCGCCGGAACGTCACCTCGACCTCGGAGAGGTCCATCTTCAGCTCGCGCGCCTCGATCCGCTTGCGCGCGTACTCGAACGCCTCCTCCTCGAGCCGGCGGTTCTTGTCGTCCTGGTCGAGATCCTCCTCCTCGGCACGGCGGATGATCTCGCGCACGACGTTCTGCGGCTTCTTGAGCGCGACGAGCGTGGGGTCCTTCAGGAACACGCGTCCGAGGCTCTCGCCATGCTCGCCCTGGACGACCACCCGGTCGCCGACCCTGAGCCAGATGCTGCGGCTGTTGAGGAAGAACTCCTTGCGCGTCCCGCGCAGGGAAACCTGGAGGATGTCCGACATGTTCGACCTCTAGGGCGGACGGGGGTCCGCCGGCACACGCCGGACGGGGCCGGCGGGGAAGGCATCGAAGGGGCTCCGCGCGCGCCGGCTGGAGGCCGGCGGCTCGCGGCTATGGAATCAGGCCCCGCGGCACGGGGCTCGCTCCGGCGACGATACCGCAAGCGGGTCGCGGGCCGCAGGCCTTTCCCGCGCGGTCGCCTGCGCCGTCGTTCAGGCCCGCGCGGCCTCGGTCGCGAGCGCGGCCTGCACCGCGGCCACGAGGGCCTTCGGCGAGAACGGCTTCGGCAGGAACGTCGTGAACGGGTCGTCGAGCGGCGCCGGAGCCCCCGAGAAGCCGCTGGTCAGCACCACGGGCAGTCCGGGCCGCCGGTCGCGCAGGACCGGCAGCAGCTCGAGGCCGGTGCGGCCGGGCATCATGGCGTCGAGCAGCACGACGCGGATGGCCGCCGGGTCGGCGCGGAGCAGCGCCTCCGCCTCGTCCGCGCCGCCGGCCTCGAGCGGGTGGAACCCGGCGCCCGCGAGCGAGCGCATCGCGATCGCGCGCACGACCGGCTCGTCGTCCACGACGAGCACGAGCCGCGGCGCGCGCCGGCGAGCGGGTCGGACGCTCGCGGGGGGCGGCACGAGCGCGGGCGGAGCGGCTGCGGCCGGGGCCGCCGGGAGCAGCAGGCGGAAGCGCGTCCCGGCGCCGGGACGCGAGTCCACGTCGATGCGGCCGCCATGCTGCGACACGATGCCGTAGACGAGTGACAGCCCGAGCCCGGTCCCCCTGCCCTGCGGCTTGGTCGTGAAGAACGGCTCGAAGATGCGCGGCAGCACGTCGGGCGCGATGCCGGCCCCCTCGTCCGCGACGACCAGCTCGAGGAAGCCCTCGGGGGCGCGCCCCGAGCCCGGCGGCCCCGTCGTCACGGTCACGGTGCCCCCCCCGGGCATCGCGTCACTCGCGTTGAGGCACAGGTCGAGAAGGGCCTGCTGGACCTGGCCTGCGTCCACGAGCGCGGGCGGCAGCGACGGCGCCAGCGCCGTCTCGAGCTTCACGGTCACGGGCAGCGCCCGCCGGAGCAGCCGGGCGGCCTCCTCGACGATCGCGTTCAGCGACGACGGCTTCGGGCGGCTCTCGACCCGGCGGCTGAACGCGAGCAGTCCGCGCGTGAGGTCCGCGCAGCGCTGCGCGGCGGCGCGCGCGATGCCCAGGTGCTCGAGGCTCGTCTCGTCCGCCGGCATCGTGTCGTGGAGCAGGTCGAGGTGCCCGATGAGGCCCGTGAGCTGGTTGTTGAAGTCGTGCGCGACGCCGCCCGCCAGCGTGCCGATCGTCTCCATCTTCTGGGCCTGCACGAGCTGCTCCTCGACCTCCTTGCGCTGCGTGACGTCGGCCAGCGTGCCGAGCATGCGCACCGGACGGCCGTCGGGGCCGAGGTCGAAGAAGCGCCGGTCGCGGACCGAGATCCAGCGGTCGGCGCCGTGGCGCAGCCGGTACTGGGCGTCGAAGGGCTCGCCCGTGCGCAGGCACGTCTCCAGCCGGGCCTGCACGCGGTCGGCGTCGTCCGGATGGAGCCGCGAGGCCCAGGTCTCGAGCGCGTCGCCCCCCTCGGCGGGCGACCAGCCGAGCACGTCCCGGTGGTTGGCGCTGCTCGTCACCGTGCCGGCCTGGAGGTCCCACTCGTGGACGACCTGACCGGTCGCGGCGACGACGCGCTCGAAGCGGTGGCGCCAGCTCTCGACCTCCCCGGACAGGCGCAGCAGCTCGCGGCGGTCCTGGACGACCGTGACGACCGCGTCGAAGTCGCTCCCACCGAGCAGCGAGATGGGCAGCGCGTGCGCGACGAACGGGATCTCCTCGCCGTGCGGGCTCCGGAGCTGCAGGTCCACCGAGCGGGCGGGCGCGCCGGTCTCGAGCGCGCGGGCGATGGCCAGCTCTCCGAAGCGCACCGGCGTCCCGTCCGGGCGCCGGATGTGGAGCCGGGCGATCAGGCGCTCGAAGCTCGCGTGGTTTCCCGCCTCGGCGCCGGTGATCTCCCGCAGGCGCGGATTCACGAACAGCAGCCGCGGGTCCTCGCGCGAGATCACGCCCACGCCGACCGGCAGCGCGTGCAGGATCGTGTCGAGACGCGACCGCGCCGCCATGAGCTCGTGCTCCGTCCGCTCGACCGCGTCGGCCATGCGGTCGAAGGCGCGGCCGGCGCGCGCGATCTCGTCGTCGCCCGGCAGGCCCGCGCGGGCGGCCAGGTCCCCGGCGGCGAAGCGCTCGGCCGCCTGCTGAAGGCGCCGCGACGGAACGTTCAGCCAGCGCTCGAGCAGCCAGCCGATGATCGCGACGATGAGCAACCCGGCGAGGACGCCCGGCGTGGACTGGGCGCGTACGTCGCGCGCGAGCGCCGCGAAGCGCTCCCGCGGGTCGATCAGGATCACGAAGCGCAGCCCTTCGTGCGCGCCGCGGAGCGTCCCGCTCGTCGCGAGCACGCGCTGGTCCTCCAGGAACTCCGCCACCGCGCCGCCACGCAGCGTGCGTTGCTCGACGACGCGGTCGCCCGGCAGCCCGACCAGCGAGTCGAGCGACGCGCCGATCAGCGAGTCCGGCTCGGCGTCCACGAGGCGTCCCGAGCCGTCGAGCAGCCCGGTGAGGCGCGCGCTGCGCTGGGCCGCCCGCCGCTCGATCAGGTAGTGCTTCGCGTGCTCGTCGGGGGCGAACCACGGGTCGGCGAGGGTCCACGCCGCGCGGTCGGCGCCCATGACGGCGGCCGTCAGCTCGCTCTCGCGCGCCTGGTGCAGCGCGAGCCGGACGCCGAACCACGAGTGCAGGCCGACGTAGCCCGCGCCCGCGACCAGCAGGATCAGCGTGAGGCGGTGGCGCAGTCCCGGGAAGCGGCGCAGGAAGCCCACGATCAGTAGTCCCAGCGGGCCGTTCCGTGGGCGGGCCACCGGCCCTCGCCCATGCGGCTGCCCGCGACGCGTGACAGCGTGGAGAAGAGCGTGAGGTCGGCCGTGACGTTGCCGTCGATGGAGCGCAGGGCCTCCTCGAGCACCAGCAGGCGGCGGCGGACCTCCGTGGCGTCGATCTGCGCGGCGAGCGCGCGGATCTCGCGCTCGCGGTCGGCGAACGCGAGCGACTCGCGGCCCGCCCCATGGCGCGCGCGCAGCACGTCGCGCAGCCAGAGCTGGTGGTACTCGATCGCGCGCCGCAGGTCCTCGCGCCCCGTGCGGCCGAAGTTCATGAACTTCTGCACCCCCGTCCACATGGCGCGGGCGTTCCCTTCGAGCGCCGGCGCGAGCAGCGCCATGGCGGCGTCGCGGGCCTTCAGCGCGTCGCCGTCGCGCATCGAGAGCGCGCGGGCGAGCGAGCCGCCCGAGAGGGCGGCGAGCACGCGGGCCTCGCGGTCGGGCACCCCGGCGGTGCCGGTGAGGAACTCGCGCACGAGCGGCTCGGAGAGCGGCGCGAACCGCACGCGCTGGCAGCGCGAGCGGATCGTGGCGGGCACGCGCGAGGGCCGCGCGCTCGTGAGCACCCACACGGTCGTCGCGCCCGGCTCCTCGATGGACTTGAGCAGCGTCGAGTACTGGTCCTCGCGCATCCGGTCGCAGTCCCGCACGACCACGACGCGCCTCGCGGCCTCGTACGGCCGGTAGGCGAGCTCGCGCTGCAGCTCGCGCGTCTGCGCGACGCGGATCGACGCGGCGCGGTCGTAGCGGAACGTGAAGAACGGGTCCTCGCGCATCGCGTCCAGCGTCTCGGCTGCGCCCTTCTCCGCCTCGCGCTCCTCGCCCGACAGGGGGAAGAGGAACTTGAGGTCCGGATGCTGGAGCGCGGCGCTCTTCGCGCACGACGGGCACTCGCCGCACGCGTCGTCGCCGATCGCCACCGCGGCGGGCTCCGTCGCCGGCGCGTCACCGAACAGCGAGGGCTCCTCGTCCGCCCGCTTCGTGAACGCGGCGGCGCCGGGCACGCGATCGCACAGGGCGGCGCGGGCGAACGCGAGCGCGGCGGTGCCCTTGCCGACGCCGGCGGGCCCCTGGAAGAGGTAGGCGTTGCCGTAACGCTGGCGCGCGACGATGCCGCGCAGGAACGCGGCAACTTCGGGCTGGCCGATGAGGCCGGAGAGCGGGATCGCGGGCATGGACCTCGGGGCGGGGAGACTGCTGAAAACCTGAACGGGACGCGGGGCGCAGCCTAGCAGACGCCGCGCGCGGCGCGCCGGTGTCAACCCGTCAGGAGGGGGTGAAACACTGTCAGCCGGCTCCACCGGGACGGGACGCGCGTCAGGGAATCGTCCAATCCCGTCCGGCTATCTCGTTGCCCGGTGGCGGGCGTCCTGCGGACCCGGGCCCGCGCGACGCGCCTCGCGGTGGTCCGGGCGATGCACCAATCCCCCGTCGTGCCGCGCGCTCCTCCGCGCGGCCGGTACCTCACCCCCCGTCTCTTCGAGGAGATCGCCCATGAGGACGTTTCAGACCCTGTTCGTCGCCTCGCTTCTCGCACTCGCGGCGGCCGCCGCCGCCCCGCCACCCGACCCCGGGCTCGCGGGCTGGGGGCGCGGACAGGCCTACGACAAGCTGTACGACCGGAATCTCGAGGTCGTGGTTCCCGGAGTCGTGAAGAAGGTCGAGAACTTCACGCCCATGCCCGGCATGGCCGAGGGCGTGCGCACCCAGATCGAGAGCCGCGGCGAGCTGCTGTGGGTGCACCTGGCGCCCGCGGCGTGGCTCGCGGCCCAGAAGCTCGAACTCAAGCCCGGCGACGAGGTCCTGGTGACGGGCTCGTACGTCCGGCTCGGAGACCACCGCGTGGTCCTCGCGGCCACGATCGAGGACGGCGCCCAGCAGATCCGCCTGCGCGACGACAGCGGCAAGCCCGCGTGGGTCAACTGGCATCCGCGCCCGGCCTGATCGACGGCGCGCGGAAACGCGGGCCCCGGAGCTTCGCCGCCCCGGGGCCCCGCGCATTTCGGCGGGACGGCACGTGGCGCCTCCGTTTCCCGGACCGTCCCCCGACCTGCGCGTAAGCCTCGGTGGAATTGGCGCCGGGGAACCGCCCGCGGTCACGGGCTCGCGCGGCGGGGCAGGCGCACGAAGCCCGAGCGCGCCAGCTCGTCACCGAGCCGCAGCGCGTGCACGCGGAGCAGCGTCGCGGGGCGCCCCGGCAGCCCACCCAGGAGGGAGTCTGGAACGGTCGCCACGGTGCGATCGCCGGCGTCGAAGCGCGCCAGGACCGAGAGGTCGGGCGCGTGCACCGTGACCTCGTAGCGATCGGCGCCGACCACCGGCGCCCACCGGACGCGGACGCCCGCGCCGCTCTCCGGCTCGAGCGAGAGCGCGAAGATCTCGCGCGACATGCCGCCGCGCGGCGCGCCGCCTTCGCCGCGCACGGCCGCGCCGGGAACGGGCGCCTGCGGCCGCAGCAAGGCCCACGTGCCGGCGGCGACGACGACCGCCGCGGCCACGGCCGCCAGCCGCCAGCCGGGGGAAGCGGCCCAGGGCTGCCACCGGCGCCGCGCCACCGGCAGCGGCCGCGCGCGCACCGGTGCCGGCGCGAGCAGCTGCGTGTCGAGCCATTGCTGCAGTTCGAGCCGCGCCTCCCCGGGCCGCGCCTCGGGAGGCGCCGGCGTACGCCGCAGGAAGTCCTCGAGCTCGGCCAGGCGCGCGCGGCATCGCGGGCACGTCTCGAGGTGCCGGCGGCCCGGATCGTCGGAGGGACGCTGCGACGCCTCCTCCAGCAACTCGACCGGGATGCAACGATCGCCCGTCGTCATGCCGATTCTCCTGCGCGGCGGGTGAGCGCCGCCCGCAGGCGGCGGCGCGCCGTCTGCAGCACGCCTCGGGCGCCCGAGGCGCCGCGACACTGGAGCAGCCGGTTGATCTCGTCGACCCCCAGGCCCTCGAAACAGCGCAGCCACATCGCCGTTCCCTCGAGCGGCGACAGCGCGTCCTGGAAGAGCCTGCGGGCGCGATCTTCTTCCTCGAGCAGCGACACGAGTTCCTCCGGGGACGGACCACCGTCCACGAGCACGTCTTCCTCCAGGTCGCGCACCCACTCGCGTCGAGTGGGCCGCAGGGCGTTCCAGCACTTGTGCCGCGCGATGGCGTACAGCCAGGTGCCGAAGCGCGACTCCCCCTTGAACCCCGGGAGCGACTCCCACGCCGCCGAGAGCACGTCCTGCGACAGGTCCATGGCCCGTTCCCGGTCGCGCACCCAGCGGTAGCACCACCCGAACACCGGGTCGAGGTAGCGACCGAAGAGGAGTGAAGCGGCTTCCCGCTCCTCCGCGCCCAGCGGGTGGCGCTGGATGCGGCGGACCAGTTCCTCGTCGGACGCTTCCCCGGCCGGTGCCGTGGAGGCACTCCGATCCTTGGTCCCTTTCGGGGGGGCGGGCGTCACAGGCGCCGTGCCCCTGTCGGGCGGCCCCGGGCCCCGGCGGTTCACCACAGCCGCCCCCGCACGCGCAGGGGCACGCCCCGGCTGCCGTCCCCCTCGGCGACGAAGCCCGCCCAGTAGAACGGGGGACGGGTCTCGGGGCGCGCGGCCACGCGGTTCCTCCCACTGACCAGCGCATGGGCCACGCTCTCCCCGCGGGCGAGTCCGTCGTAGAAGCCGGAGACCAGCTCGGCCGAGGCGGCATCGTCCACGGGCCAGTGGGTCGCGACGACGGTCGGCGCCCCGGCGATCAGGAACGCCGACGCGAGGCCGTCGACGCCCTCGCCCAGGACCCTCCGCCCCTCCGCCGTTCCGCAGCCGGACAGAACGACGAGCCGGGCCGCGGAGTGCGTGCCCGCCACCGCGGCGGCGGTGAGCGACAGGTCCGGTCCCGCCGCGCGGCCGAGGCGCAGCCCGGATCGCCAGGGGCGTTGGGTGTCGACGTCGGCGTGTCCGGTCAGGTGGAGGACGTCGCAGATCCGAAACGCGCCGACGACGTCGGAGACGCGGTCGGTGCGTATGCGGCGCGTTCCCTGGAACGAGCGGACCAACCGGTCGATCTCTCGCTCGACCCCGGGAAGCTGCGTCTCGCCTCGGGCCATCGGCAGGTCCACGACCGCCACGCGCAGTTCGCGGTCCGCCGGATCCGGGCGCCTGCGCAGCTCCGCGAGGATCGCCGCGGAAGGCGCCCGGCTGATCGGCGTCGTAAGCCCGAGCGGCCGTCCGTCCGGCCCACGCAGCGCCTCCAGCGGGAGATCGTGCATCGCGTCGTCGGGGCAGAACGTCACGCTCCGCGCCGCCTCGATCGCCGCGCTCAGGGGAGCGAGCACGAGGCGCTCGACGGGCAATCGCGCCGCGTCGAGATCCGCCTCGCTCACGCCGGACAGCCGGGCCGGGATCGTGAGGAGGTCGTGCAGCGGGGACAGGGCCCTGCGGAGGGCATCCCGTCGTGGAAGTCGAAGGACCCGGACGTCCTCCCGCCGGATCGCGAAAAGCAGCGTGCTGTCGGGGCTCACGTAGCAGTCCAGGAGCAGCTCGCCGGGTTCGAGCACGTGCGCCTGGAGCTCGCGCAGGCTGAGGGCGCGGTCGCGGTCGCCGCGGCCCGGGCCCAGGCGGACCCGGCGCAACAGGGCGCGCGAGCGATAGCCCTGGAGGGCGGCAAACGCCCGTTCGAGCGAGTCCCTGCCGTCGTGCGAGGGAAGCGACAGCTCCGCGAGGGCCAGCGCGACAGCGCAGGTCGCCGGTCCCACGATTCCGAGCATCGAGCCCTCGACGAGCGGCCCGGCGCGCCCGCGCGTCCAGAGCGGCGACGCTTCGCTCAGGTCCCGTCGCGCGTGCAGGGGCCGGCCGAGATGGAGCCAGGCGCAACCGGAGAGCGTCAGGGCGTTCGCGATACCGATCGGGCTGCCGCGTGAACGCGCGAGCCGGAGGGTGCGGCCCGATTCATGCCGGAGCTCGTCGTACCGGCCGCCCGCCAGGAGGAGCTCGCAGAGCCGCTCCCGGAGAGTCTCTTCCTGGCCCGCGCCGAGAGACTTGCGGTGCTCCCGCAGGAACTGCCGGATGGCCAGGATCCCGGCCGGCAGGCTGTCGAGCTGGATGCAGGCGGCGCCGAACTCCCCGGTCGCGTTGGCTCGCGCCTGCAACGGCACTTCACCCGAGGAGCGGAGAATCGGCTCCAGGCTCGCGATTGCCTCGTGGGGCCGGCGGGCCTGCAGATGGGCGTAGGCCAGATCGACGAGCACCATCACCTCGAGGTCGCGGGCGCCGCGCGCCACGCAGTCCGAGCGCAGGGAGTCGAGCATCGCGCAGGCCTCGTCGGTCCGGCCCAGGAGCGAGAGGAGGCTGGCCAGGTTGCCGGCCGGCGTGACGGCTTCGCGCAGGTTACCCGCGGCCCGATGCAGCTCGATGGAGCGCCGGTAGGCGGCAGCCCCGCTCGTGAACCGGCCGTCGTCGACCTCGAGCGTCGCCAGGTTGTTGAGCGCGTGCGCCCGCTGGCCCGGGAGCCCGGCCATCCGGGCCAGCGAGTCGGCGGCGAGGAACCACGCGCGGGCGGCCGGGACATCGCCGAGCCCGGAGGCCGACCGACCGAGCCCGATCAGCGCCGTGCACTCGCCGTGGCTGTCTCGCATCGCGCGCATGAGCAGCACGGCGGTGGAGTAGCGTTCGCGCGCACGCGGGAAGTCGCCTGCCTGCACGTCGCAGTAGCCCAGGCCGACGAGCGCGTAGGCCTCGCGCGAGTGCTCGCCCAGGACGAGCGCGAGCGACAGGGTCCGCTCGTTCTCGCGGCGGGACTCGGCAAGCCGGCCCTCGCCCTGCAGCGCGGCCGCCAGCCAGCTGTGGGCGTGCACCTCCGCGACGGAGTCGTTCGTCGCGATCGCTCCCGCGATCGCCTGCCGGAGAACCGGCTCCGCCTCGCGGTCCCGTCCGCCGAACGCCAGCCGCACTCCGCGCGCCAGGCGGGCCCGCATCGCCAGCAGCCGGTTTCCCTCGCGGTCGGCGTCCCGGGCCACCTGCTCGAGCGCCTGGAACATCTCGGGCAGGCGGCCCGCGCGCATCAGGGAATCGGCGTGCGCAAGGCGCGCCGAGTCACCCGCCGGCAGCGGCAGCAGGGCGCGGGCGCCCTGCACGGGGGCCGCCCGGATGACGGGCAGCGCCAGGATGGCAGCCAGGAACAGGGCGGCCGGGGCATGCATGGAGTTCTCGACCTCCACCGGCGAACGCGAACTTCGCCCCATGAGAATGCCACAGGTCCCGGAGCCCCGGGCAGGCCGCGAGGCGGGCGCGCCGGCTCCGCCGCCTAGCCCAGCTTTTCGAGAGCCGCGTGCAGGCGCGCGCTGACCTCGTCCGCGATGGTCCGCATGTCGGGATGGTCGACGACCTGCGCCATGACGAGCGGCTCCATGGCCGCGACGACGCGCTGATCGCCCTCGTCCCACACGACGACGTTGCACGGCAGCAGCACGCCGACGTGCGGAATCGCCTCGAGCGCGCGGTGCGCGAACAGCGGGTTGCAGGCGCCGAGGATCCGGTAGGGACGCGTGTCCTGCCCGAGCTTCTTCTTGAGCGTCGCCTGGACGTCGATCTCGGTGAGCACCCCGAAGCCCTGCTCGGCGAGCAGCTCGGTGATGCGCGCGATCGCGTCGTCGAAGGAGCGCCGGGTGGTGACTTCGAACGCGTAGGTGCCGATGGTCTTCATGGTTCGCTCCTGGGTCGGCGGACGGACGTCGCGGTGAAGCCGGCACGGGCGGTCGGCCCGGGTGCCCGCGACCGGGGGTCTCGCCCGGTGGGTGACACGGACGGACGAGAGGGTTCGCGAGAGGGCGGCTCGGGCGCAAGTCGCCACGCGCCGTATCGCCCGGCCGGCCTGTCCGGACCGGGGCCCCCACGCGCCCCGGGGTGCGGCGACGGACCGTGTCCGGGCTTCTCGTGAGCCGGCGGTGGCTCAACGGGTTTCGCGGGCTCTCTGCCGCGGGGGCCTGCGGCCCGGGAAACGGGAGCCTGCGGCCGGCCTCGGGGGTAACATCCGGCAGACGGGACCGGGCCTGGAGGAGGTACGGACATGCGAGCGCTTCCTATCGTCGCCGCGTTGCTCGCGGCGGGACTGTTCGGAACCGGCGCCGCCCGGGGGGCGGAACGAAGCTGGGTCGTGCAGGCGGGCGGCGGGGCCGTCTACTTGCCGGAAGGCACGGGATTCCAGCGCGGCAACAACGTGCACGTCTCGGTGGCCCGCGTCGTCCGGCCCGCGATTCTCGTCGGCGGCGACGCGACCTGGACCACGCTGACCCCCCTCGGAGTGCTGGCCATTCCCTTCCTGCAGCGCGTCACCGAGAACGACACGAAGATCGCCTCCCTATCGGCTTTCGTGCGCCTCCAGAAGCCGGTTGCCGCCGGGCCCTCTCCGTTCGTGGACCTCGAGGCCGGCGTCGCGAGGATGCACGCCGGAGACCTCCATTACGACGCGACCCTCTTCGGCGACGAGCGGAGCCTCGTGCCCGGCGAGACCCGGTGGGCGTCGCGCATGGCCGCCGGGCTCGGCCTGCGCGCCGTGATTCCCGGCGGCTGGCCGGACGTCGAGGTCAGCGCGCGCGCGGTCACGTACGGGCTGAACCCCCGGCTCGACCTCACCGAGGTGCGGGGCACGCTCACCTACTGAGCGGGTCCGCCCGCGGCTACCTCAGCCAGTCCCGCGGGTTCTGCGCGGCGGCGCCCTTGCGGACCTCGAAGTGCAGGATGGGGCCCTTCAGCGAGCCGGCGTCCCCCACGCGGCCGATGATCGCGCCGGGCTCGACCTCCTGGCCGCTGGACACGAGCACGGCGTCGAGGTGGCCGTAGAGCGTGAAGTAGCCGTCGCCGTGGTTCAGCACGATCATGCCGCCCATGCCTTCGTAGTCGTCGTTCGCGAAGTCCACGCGACCTTTCGCCACCGCGCGCACGGCCGTGCCGATCGGCGCGGCGATGTCGATCCCGTCGTTGCGGATCTGGGTGCCGAACTTCGGGTGCGTCTCGATGCCGAAGGTGCCGACCACCTTGCCGTTCACCGGCCAGTCGAGCCGGCCGCGGCCCGCCGGGAAGTCGCCGCTGTAGGGCTGCGGGTTGCGCCCCGAGGCGCGCGCGCGGTCGGCCTCCTCGCGGCGGCGGCGCTCGAGCTGGGCGAGCAGGGACTGGATGCGCTTCGCGGTGCGCTCGAGCTCGGCGGCGGCCTCCTCGTAGGACTGCCGCTCGTTCTTGATGCTGGTGACGGTGCCCGCCCGCTTCCTGCGCAGCGACGCCAGCCGCGACGACTCGGCCGACGTGCGCTTCTGCACGACCTGCACCTCGGTCACCTTGCTCTCGAGCTGGCGCTGGTTGGCCTCGACCTCCTCCTTCTGGTCGCGCACGTTCTCGAGCAGGATCCGGTCCTGCTCGGCGACCATGTTCAGGAAGTCCCAGCGCGCGAGCAGCTGCGCGAACGACTTCGTGGACAGGAGAAACTCGAGGTCGCGCGCCGGCCCGTGCTCGTACATCGCGCGCAGGCGAGCGCGCAGCTTCGCGCGCTGCGCCTCGAGCGTGGCGACGCTCTTCTCGAGGTTCGCCCGGGTCACTTCGAGCTGCGCGCCGAGGTTCTTCCGCTGCCGCTGCAGGCGACGCAGCCGCGAGCGCGAGTTCGACAGCGCGCGCTCGGTCCGCCGGAGGTCGCCGATCGCCCGCGTCTCCTTGGGCTTGAGCGCCGCGGCCGCCTTGCGCTTCTCGGCCGCCTGCCGGCGGATGTCCTCGAGCTCCTGCTTCTTCGCCGTCTCGAGGCTGTCCTGCGCCGGAAGGACCGCCGGCACGAGCGACAGCGCGAGCGCCGCGAGCAGGACGACTGCCCGGAGGCCGGGCCTCATGCCCCCGCCGACCTCAGCACGCGGGTCAGGGCCACGGACGAGACGAGCCATGCGAGCAGGATGGAGCCGCCGACGAACGCCAGTGCCCACGTCCACGGCAGGAACACGAGCCCCTCCATGTGCGAGGAGAGCAGCCGCTGGAGCCCGAAGACGAGCCCGAGGGCGATGAGCGCGGCGACCAGCGCCTGCAGGATGGCCTCGATCAGGTAGGGCATGGCGATGAACCGGTCGCTCGCGCCGAGGCGCATCATGATCTCGACCTGGTGGCGCCGGGCGAGCACGGTCAGCCGCATCGTGTTGTGCACGACGAACACGATCGCGATGGCGACGACGAGCCCGACCGCGAAGGCCGCGCGGCGCGCGGAGGCGTCCACCGCGTCGAGGCGCCGCACCCATTCGCCGCCGAAGCGCACGGTCTCGACACCCGGCATCTTGCCGATCTGGTTCGCGGACTCCTCCATCGAGACGAAGTTCTGCAGCTCGGGCTTGAGCTTGACGCGCAGCGAGGCGGGCAGGGGGTTCGTGTCCACGGCGCGCAGCAGTTCGGCGTCGCCGATCTGCTGCGAGAACTCCTCCCACGCCTGGTCGCGGCTCACGTAGGTGGTCTCGCCGTAGAGCTCGCCGATCTTCTCCTGCAGCGCCTGTACGTCGGAATCGGACACGTCGTCCTGCAGGTACACGACCATTTCGCGCCGATCCGCCATGGCGCGCAGTGCCTGGTTCGCGTTCCAGCTCACGAGCAGGAACAGGGCCGACAGCGTGAGCGCGGCGGCGAGCGAGAACACGGCGGTCAGGGAGAGCCCGCTGTGGGCGGTGAACGAGCGCCAGGCTTCGCGGAAGTGGAACAGGTGCACGCTCAGGCTCCTTCCGGGGCCGTGCCGGGGATCGAGAGGAAGGGCTCGGCGTCGCCCGTGTCGGCGTCAGCGGCCTCGGACAGGCGCCCCTCGACGAGCAGGAGCTGCCGGCCGCCGACGACGGCCGCGACATCGGGCCGGGTGGTCCCGACGACGAGCGCGGCACCCTCGCGGTGCACGCGCTTGAGCAGCTCGAGCACCTCGGAGGCGCTGCGGGGCTCGAGCGCGCCGGTGGGCTCGTCGGCGAGGATGAGCGCCGGCCGGTTCACGATGGCGCGCGCGATCGCGCAGCGCTGGCGCTCGCCGAACGACAGCTCGCCGGGCAGCAGCGTCTGCTTCGAGTGCAGCCCGACCTCCTGCAGCGCGCGCAGCGTGCGCGGGATGACCTCGCTGTCGTGGAAGTGGCCATCGATGCGCACGGCCAGGGCGACGTTCTCGAACACGCTGCGGTCGGGCAGCAGCCGGAAGTCCTCGTACACGATCCCCAGCTTGCGCCGCAGCAGGGCGCGGTGGGATCGCGAGAGCCGGCCGCGGAACGTGCCCACCGTGACGTTGCCGGACGTCGGCTGCGTCTCGTGCATGATGAGTCGCAGCAGCGTGGTCTTGCCGGCGGCGCTGTGGCCGAGGATGCAGACGAGCTCCCCCTCGTCCATGCGCCAGGTCACGTCATCCAGGGCCAGGCGCTCTCCGTAGCGCTTGGTCACGTGCTCGAACGAGATCATCGAGCCTCCCTGCTTCGCGCGGGGCGTCCGTGCCCCCGCGGTGTCGGACTCAGAAGTTCCGGTACTCGATCTGGGCCTTGCTCCGCAGCTCCTTCACCCACGCGTCGTACTTGTCGCGGAACTGCACCTGGGCGACGGCGTCGGGCAGGTCGTCCTTCACCTCGTCCAGCGTGTAGTCACGCTCCGGGTGGCGGTCGGTGACCTTGAAGATGTTGAATCCGGCCTGGTTCGGCAAGACGTCGCTCACCTGGCCGATCTCGAGCGTGTCGAGCCCGGCCCGGATCTGGGGCTGCAGCGACGTGACGGGCACGAACCCGACGTCGCCGTCGGGCGACGCCGGCCCATCGTACTGGCTGTAGCGGTGCACGAGGGTCACGAAGTTCGTGCCCTTGCGGGCCTCGTCGCGGACCCGCTCGGCGAGCGCCTTCGCGCGGGCGATGTCGGCGTCGTCGGGCGTGACGCGGATCAGGATGTGCCGCGCGTGGATCTCGAGCTCGGGCTGGCCGTCGGGCCCGATCGAGTCGCGCCCGCTCGCGGTCTTCAGCGTGTCGCGGTCGAGCACCTGGATGAGGTGCCAGCCGAACGGCGTGAGCACCGGCTCGCCGACCACGTTGAGCGGCTGCTTGAGCGCGGCGTCCTCGAACGACCGCTCCATGCGCCCGCGGGTGAAGTAACCGAGGTCGCCGCCGGCGTCCTTCGAGCCCGGGTCCTCGGAGACCTCGCTCGCCACCTTGGCGAACTTCTCGCCCGCGAGGATGCGCTTGCGCGCGGCGAGGATCTTCGCCCGGCCCGCGGCCAGCGCGGCCGAGTCGGGCGTGGGCGGGATCTGGATGACCGAGAGCCGCACCTCGGCGGGCACCTTGGGGAACTTGTCCATGTGCGCGTTGAAGTACGCCTCGGCCTCGCTCTGCGGGATGGGCTTGCGGGGGAAGTGCTTCTCGACCAGGCGGCGCACCATGAGCTGGCGGCGCAGCTCGCTCCGGTAGCGCTCGCGCAGCTGGGGCTCGGTCGTGTTCTCCTTCGCGAGCTGCTCCAGGAAGGCGGCCTCGCCGCCCATGCGCTGCTTCGTGTCGTTGATCGCGTTGTCCACCTGCTGCTTGACCTCGGCGTCGGTCACCGTGATGCCCTGACGCTTCGCCTCGCTCAGCAGGACCTTCTCGTCGATCAGCTGCTCCAGGATCTGGTGCCGCAGCGTGTCGATCTCGGCCGGGTCGGGCCGCGCGTTCGTCCGCTGCAGGTAGAGGTAGAGCTGCTCCTCGACGTCGCTCGCGAGCACGGCGTCGTCGTTGACCATCGCCGCGATGGCGTCGAGCGCCTGGTCGTCGCCGGAAGGGGTCGCGGCCGGGGGCGCGGGTTTGGCCGCGGCCGGAGTCGCCGGCGCGGGCTTCGCGGGCGCGGGGGGCTTGGTGGTGGCGGACTTCGTGGCGGCCGAGCGGGCCGTGGCGGTGACGGCGATGGCGAGCGCGAGAACGATCGCCAGGGCGGCCGCGCGGCGTGCGAACTTCAAGGGAAACCTCCGTGGAAAAACTGGCGCCCGGGGGAACGTCCGGAGCGCCGCGGATCGATCGAGCCGCGACCGGATGGGACCAGCCAACGCGGGCAGTCGCAGGCGGCGCGCAGTATAGCCACTCCACCCGGCAGGGCGAACCCAAATAGCCCCCCGCCCGGCGCCGCATTCCCGCGGGCCTCCGTACCTTTGCGCTTCTTGAACATCGCGCTCAGCAGGCGTGGCCCCGCGTTCGTCGCGGCCCGCGGACGGCGGCCGCGCGGCGTGGGGCATGCTCTGTTGCCCGGGCGGCCCGGCGACCCTGCGGTCGGGCCGTGTCCTGCGAACCCCCCTGTGCGAAGGTTCCCCGCGTGATTCCCAATGCCCCGACGAGGCGGTTCCTGGCGGTCGCGGCGGTCTGCGTCGCCGTCGCGCTGGCGCTGCCCCGCTTCCTCACCCACACGCCCTACCAGCGCCTCGGCGCCTACGTCACGAAGGGCGTGGTCGAGCGCGTGGTCGGCCCGCCCGCCAAGGACCTGCTGAAGCCCGGCGACGTGATCGTCAAGGTGGACTCGCTCGACCTGCGGGTGGAGGGCGCCGGCGACACGCTGCGGGCGCACGGCATGCCTCCGGGACCCTTCCGGCTCGTCGTCGAGCGCGGCGGCCGCGAAGTCGCCCTCATGGTGCCGCCCGTGCAGCTCAACGCGTGGGAGCGCCTGCGCGTCTACTGGTATCCCATCATCGCGGTCATCGCCGCGCCGCTCGTGGCGTTCCTGCTCGTGTGGCGCCGGCCCGACCTGCCGACCGCCTGGGTGTTCCTGTGGTTCTCCGCGCTGCAGGGCCTCGGCGTGATGTGGTCGCTCTACCAGTACCCGCAGATCGAGATCACGCCCGCGTTCCGCGCCTACCTGCGCGCGTACGAGTGGATCGCGTGGCTCTACCCGGCGAGCTTCGTGCACTTCATGAGCGTCTTCCCGCGCCCGCGCTGGACGGCCCGCCGCCGCCGGAAGAGCACGTGGTTCTGGATCACCGTGGCCGCCTACGTGACGCCGGCCGTGCTGTGGCTCGGCTGGTCGCACGGCGGCAGGAGCCCGTCGGAGGCGGTCTACAACACCTACCAGGCCATCGGGTTCGCGATCGGCATCGTCTCGCTGGTCGAGCGCTACGCGCGCTCCGGTCCCGGCTGGCAGCCCTCCACGCACCAGCGCGTGCTGGCGTTCCTCGCCGCGTTTGCCGTGCTGTCGAGCGCCGCGCTCAACGTCGCCGCGCTCTACCCGCGCTTCCTGATGCTCCTGCCCGGGCCGCTCCAGCCGACGATCTTCACGAGCGTGCTCGTGGCCTGGCTGACGGCGCCGTTCGTGTTCGCCTACCTCATCGCCGACGACCCGCTGTTCGACCCGCGGCGGCTCATCGCCGACACGCTGCCCTACGCGCTGCTCTCGACGGTGCTCGCGGCCGTCTACCTGGGCCTCGTGCTGCTCGGCCAGCGCCTCTTCGCACGCGTGACCGGCGAGCAGACGCTCGTGTTCAGCCTCGTCGCGGCGCTGGTGCTGGCGTTCGCGTTCGCGCCGCTGTGGACGCGGGTGCAGCGGGGCATCGACCGGCTCTACGGCCGCGACCCCGAGCGCGTGCGGCGCGCGTTCGACGACGCCGGGCGCTCGCTGCTCTCGGCCCTCGACCGCGACGAGGTGCGCCTCGCCGTCGAGGGCGGCATCGCGCGCGGGCTGCGCCGGACGGTCCCGATCGAGTGGCCGGCGGAGGGCCCGCCGCGGCTCGCGGATCCCGAGGAGGCGCCCGACCACGCCCGCGCCGAGCTGCGCGCGCTGCTGCGCCAGGCGGGCATCCGGCTCGAGAACCTGCGGCTCGCAGCGGCCCGGGCCGCCGCCGAGCGCGCCGCTGTCGAGCTGCGCGCCGCGGCGACGAGCGCCGAGCTGCGCGCGCTGCAGGCGCAGGTGCAGCCGCACTTCCTCTTCAACGCCCTCAACACGCTCGCCTACCTCATCGAGACCGACCCCGCCGCGGCGCAGCGCTTCAGCGAGCGGCTCGCCGACATGCTGCGCTACACGGTCGAGGCCGGGAAGCGGCCGGCGGCGCTGCTGTCGGACGAGATCGCGTTCGTCGAGGACTACCTCGGCGTCGCGCGCGAGCGATACGAGAACCCGCTCGAGTTCCGCTACGTGGGCGACCCCGCGCTGCTCTCGACCGCCGTGCCGCCGCTGCTGCTGCAGCCGCTCGTCGAGAACAGCCTCAAGCACGGCATTCACCCCGCCGGAACGCCGCTGCACCTGACGCTGTCCGCCGCGCGGGAGAACGGGTGGTTCCAGCTGGAATTCGCCGACGACGGGGCCCCCCTCGGCAACGGCGGGCCGAGCCTGGGGACCGGGTTGGAGAACCTCGAACAGCGGATCCGACGCTTCGCCGGAAACGAAGCGAGCATCAGCGCCGGCGCCCGGCGCGAAGCGGACGGGACCGTGAAGGGCTACGCCGTGCGCATGCGCTGGCTGGCCCGCGAGCAGGAGGAGGTTGCGTGACGACGAAGACCGAGACGCTGCGGGTGATGATCGCCGACGACGAGCCGCGCGCCCGGCAGTACCTCGAGAAGCTGCTCGGCGAGCACGAGGGCATCGAGGTCGTAGGCGTGGCGAAGAACGGCGCCGAGGCGCTGGCCGTGATCTCGAAGACGAAGCCCGACGTGGCGTTCCTCGACATCCACATGCCCGACCTGTCGGGCCTCGAGGTCGCGCGCCACCTGAAGGGCGAGGGCAGCCCGACGATCGTGTTCGTGACCGCCTATGACCAGCACGCCGTCGAGGCGTTCGAGATCGCCGCGCTCGACTACGTCCTCAAGCCGATCCGCCGCGAGCGCCTGGCCGAGACCGTGAAGCGCGTGCAGACCGAGGCCGCGAGCGGCGTGCGTCGCGGCAGCGCGACCGCGGTGCGCGAGGTCCTGGCGAGCGAGCCGATGCAGCAGGCCGTCCAGCCGCTGAACCGCCTGCCCGTGCGCCACCGCCGCGAGGTGAAGCTGCTCGACCTCGACGAGGTGCCGCTCGTCGTCTCGCGCGACCGGCTCGTGCTCGCGCGCAGCGAGGGCAAGGAATACCTCGTGGACTACACGCTGCAGGAGCTCGAGACCCGGCTCCCGGTCGGCCAGTTCGTGCGCGTCCACCGTGGCGCGCTCGTCAACGTGAACGCGATCGAGAGCTACGGCGCCGAGGACGGGGTGCTCGTGCTGCGCCTCAAGGACGGCACGCGCGTGGAGGCCAGCGAGCGAAGGGCGGCGGAGGTGCGGCGGCGGTTGAGGTAGGGGGCGGAAGGAGGTGGCGCGACCTCCCGGACGAGCAGCCGCCGGTCGATCTGGCGGAAGCGCCGCGCGCCGGTGGCCAGTCCAGCGGAAGGGCACGCGATGCGCGGCGCCCGGACCGCATCCCGCGAGCGTGCCGCGGCCCGGCCGGAGGCCGGCCCGTGCCCGCCCAATGGCATCGCGAGGGGACACGAAGACCTGACTTGACGCGTCGTGCGGCGCGGGCGCGCCCAGGTCGGGCGGACGTTCCGGCAGCGGGCTCCTGAGTGCCGTGAGCGGGCGCACGCGGACAAGCGCGACCACGGTTCGACAACTCGCGCGCCCGGGTGACGCCGCGCGCCGGCGGCCACGCACGGCGCCCGGAATCCCGCATGCGAAGATGCGCGCGCCGTCCCCGCCAGACCCGCCCCCGAAGCGGAGTCTCGCGATGCACGACTTCTCGCTGAAGCACCTGTCGGATGCCGCCTTGCTCGAGGCCCTCGCCGGCCTCGCCTCCGACGACCGGATCACCAACGCCCGGCTGCTTGCCCACATCGCCGAGGTCCAGCGCCGCCGGCTCTACCTCGAGCACGGCTGCTCTTCCATGTACCGCTACTGCGTGGACCGGCTGCACATGTCCGCCGACGTCGCGTACAAGCGGGTCCGCGCCGCCCGCGCGGTGCGGCGC